>NZ_BAAASB010000003.1:0-555846 GCF_039532665.1 Streptomyces amakusaensis
TCATCTCCACCATCTCGGTGATGTGCCCGGTCGCACGCGGCTCGCACGTCGGCGGCAGGCACCCGAGCGCGTCATAGCCGTTGTTGAAGGCCCGCTCATTCTCATAGCCGATCGACCACCAGGGGCGATTTCCCTCGGCCGCCTTATTGATGATCTTGTCGTCGATGTCGGTGACATTGCGGATGAACGTGACCTCGTAGCCGCGGTACTCGAACCAGCGGCGCATGATGTCGAAGTTCAGCCCGGAACGGATATGGCCGATATGGGGGGCGGCCTGGACCGTGGCACCACAGAGATAGATCGAGACCCGGCCCGCGAGAAGCGGGATGAAGTCGCGGACTTTACGGACACCGTTGTCGTACAAGCGAACGGGCATGGCGGCTCTCTCCCGTGTAGTTCGTCTGTCGGATCAGGCGGCTGCCCGGGCGGCTCTGGCGGCTTTGGCGAAGGACGCGATCAGCGCGGGGTCCTTCTCGCCCCGGCTGATCTCGATTCCGCTCGACACGTCGACGCCCCAGGGGTTCGTGGCGCGGACGGCGTCGCCGACGTTCTCGGGGGTGAGGCCTCCGGCCAGCAGCCATTTCCCGGCGGTGGTACGCAGCGGGCGGCGGCTCCAGTCCCAGGGAACGCCCGCCCCGGGGACCGGGGCGTCGAGCAGGAGGATGTCCTCGCCGAGGTCGCCGTGGCGCGGCAGCGGTTCGCGGTACGAGAGACCTCGGATGAGGGTGCATCCGGTCTCGGAGAGCTGTTCGTAATAGGGCCGGCCCTCCTTGCCGTGCAGTTGCACGCCGTGGACGCCGGTGATGTTCACCAGGGAACGGACATCGGCCAGGGGCTGGTCCCGGAAGACCCCGACCGTCAGAACCGTGGAGGGAATGCGACGCATCAGACGGATGACGGTACTGGCGTCGACATGGCGTGGGCTCCGGGCGAACATGAAGCCGATCGCGTCGACTTCGGCCTCCACGGCGGCGTCGACATCGGCTTCCGTACGCAGACCGCACACCTTGATGAACATCGCGTGCTCCTTGTCAGCGGCCGGCGACGGCCAGTTGGATGCCGATGCCGACGAAGGCCGCGGCGAACGTACGGCGCATCCACGCCATGACCTTGGGACGGCTGATCACCTGGTCGCGGACGGCCGCGGCGAACCCCCCGTAGATCGCGAACACGACGAAGGTCATGACCATGAACACCAGGCTCAGCTGAAGCATCTGGGGGAGGGTGTTCCCGGTGTCCGCCGGGACGAACTGCGGCAGGAAGGCGAGGAAGAAGATGGACAGCTTGGGGTTGAGGAAGTTGATCAGAATGGCCGTGCCGGTGATGCGCAGGGACGAGGTCTCCTGCTTGTTCGGGTCCTCGATCTTGAGCGTTCCGGACTCCTGAAGGGTGTTCCAGGCCATGTAGAGGAGATAGGCCACACCGGCCCATTTGAAGATCTCGAAAACCAGCGCATTGGTGTGCAGAATCGCGGCGAGACCGGCGATGGCGGCGGCCAGATGCGGAACGATTCCCAGGGTGCAGCCGAAGGCGGCGATGACACTCATACGGAAGCCCCGGGACAGGCCCGTCGCGATGGTGTAGAGCGCTCCGGTGCCAGGTGAGGCGACAATGATCAGAGAGGTGATGAGAAACTGAAGGCTCACGGGTGCTCGCTAGTGTTCTCTGGCGCCGGCGGCCCGAACCCGGGTCGAAAGCGTCGACACCTGATCCGGGCCGGCGGCGCGTGGGTGTTGGCCGTCGATCGGAACGCTAGTACCTGATCGACTCCGCCGATGCCCGCGTCAGCCATGAAAAGGCGACAGAAGTCGGCGCGTTGCCGCCTTGACGTCGTCACTTCTCATCAGTGATTCACCGATCAGGAACGCGTTGATTCCCGCTTTGGCCATCCGGCCGAGGTCTTCGGGAGTGCTCAGTCCGCTTTCCGAGACCACAAGACGGCCGTTGGGGACTTGGGGCGCGAGAGCCTCGGCGGTGCCCAGACTCGTCCGCAGCGTACGGAGATCCCGGTTGTTGATCCCGAGGAGCGGGGACCGCAGACGCAGCGCGCGTTCCAGCTCCGCCTCGTCGTGCACCTCGACCAGCACATCCATGCCCAGCTCCAGGGCGGTGTCCTCCAGACGGCCGGCGCTCTCGTCGTCCAGGGCGGACAGCATCAGCAGTACGCAGTCCGCTCCCCAGGCACGGGCCTCGACCACCTGGTAGGGGTCGTACATGAAGTCCTTGCGCAGCACCGGGAGGGAGACCTCGGCACGGGCCGCCGTCAGATGCTCGCGGCTCCCCTCGAAGGAGGGGGTGTCGGTCAGCACCGACAGACAGGCGGCCCCGCCGTCCTCGAAGGCGCGGGCCAGCGCGGGGGGATCGAAGTCCTCGCGGATGAGCCCCTTCGACGGGCTCTTCTTCTTGATCTCCGCGATCAGGGCGTACTCCCCCCGGGCGGTCCGCCGGGACAGCGCGTCGAGGAACCCCCGCGGCTCGGGGGCCGCGTCCGCCCGCCGGCGCAGCTCCTCGAGGGGGACGGCCCGCCGGGCCGCCGCGATCTCCTCGCGCTTGTAGGACTCGACCCGCCTCAGAAGATCGCTCATGTCATGCTCCTGTCTCGTGGGAGGAAGCGGCGAGCAATTCGAGCCGGCGGCGCGCCTGCCCGGAGTCGATGGAGCCCTCGGCCAGCCGGACTCCGTCGGCCAGACTCTCCGCCGCGCCGGCCGCCAGCAGCGCGCCGGCGGCGTTGAACACGGAGACGTCCCGGTAGGGGCTCCGCTCGCCCTCCAGCACCGCGGTCAGGGCCTTGGCGTTCTCCGCCGGGTCGCCGCCCCGCAGATCACCGGGGAGGCTCCGGGGCAGACCGACGTCCTCCGGGGAGATCTCGTAGGTCGAGACCGTGCCCTTGTCCAGCTCGCACACGAGCGTGGTCCCGCCCGTGGTGATCTCGTCCAGACCGTCCCCGCCGTGGACGACGAGGGCGCGTTCGGAGCCCAGTTCGCGGAGGACCTGGGCCATCGGTTCGAGCCACTGGCGGGAGAAGACGCCGACGAGGTGATGGCGTACCCCCGCCGGGTTCAGCAGCGGACCCAGCAGGTTGAAGAGCGTACGGGTGGCGAGTTCCACCCGGGTGGGGGCCACATGCTTCAGGGCGGGGTGGTGGGCGGGGGCGAACATGAACCCGATGCCCGCGGTGCGCAGACAGTGCTCGACCCCGGCGGAGGTGAGGCCGTTGCGCACGCCGAGCGCGGAGAGGACGTCGGCGGCCCCCGAGCGGGAGGAGAGGGCGCGGTTGCCGTGCTTGGCGACCGGCACCCCGCTGCCGGCGACGATGAAGGCCGCGCAGGTGGAGATGTTGTAGGAGCCGACCTCGTCGCCGCCGGTGCCGACGACGTCCACCGCGCCGGCCGGGGCGTCGACGCGCAGCATGTGGGAGCGGAGGGTGAGCGCCGCGCCGGTCAGTTCCTCCACGGTCTCCCCGCGCACCCGGAGCGCCATGAGCAGCGCGCCCATCTGGGCCGCCGTCGCCTCTCCGGTCACCATCCTGCCGATCACATGGGAGGACTCCTCACGGCTGAGGGTGCCGCCGGACGCGACCTTGCCCAGAAGGGCCTTGTACCGCTGCATCACATCTCCCCTCGCGCCATGCTCGCGGGGTTCGGCATGGCTTGGTCCCAGTCGAGTTCGACGTTCTCGCGCCGATAGGGCGTGTGGTCGCTCAGGCCGGTGTCCAGCTCCCGGGCGAAGAGGTGGCCGCTGTGCACGGCGGCGGCGATGATCCCCGGGCCCAGGCAGTCGCCGACCCGCACCACGCGCCGGACGCCGGACGCGGCCAGGGTCTCCTGGCCCACTCCCTGAAGCTCGTGGAAGAGCTCGTCGCGCGGCAGCATGCTTGTCACCAGGACGATCGCGTCGGCCTCCACCACCGTCTCGCGTCCGGTGTAGGTGCAGGCCAGCCGTACCGCTCCCGGTTCGAGGCGGGACAGCGCGGACAGCGGGTGGGTGCTCGCGCACAGCTCCATCAGCCTTCGGCCGACGCGCTTCTGCTCGGCGGTGAACTGGGTGAAGGCCGCCAGCAGGCTCTCGGGGGTGGCGAGGGAGACCTCGCAGCCGTTCTTGGCGAGAAGCTCGGCGATGACCGTGGCCATGTAGTAGTGGTCGTCGTCGAAGATGAGGACCCGGCCCTGCGGAAGCCTGCCGTCCATGATGTCGTCCGGTGTGTACACCGGCATCGCCGTGAGATCCGGCACGGGGGCGAGGTGGTGCCTTCCCACCCCGTCACGACGCCAGACGGCACCGGTGGCGACGGCGACGACGGAGCACTCCGCCTCCAGGACGAGTTCGCTGTCGACCTCGTTGCCCGGCAGGATCTGCACACTGGGCATGGACTTGAGCTGTTGCAGCCGCCAGTCCCGGACCCTGCCGTAGGTCGCCAGGCCCGGCAGCCGGCTCTCGCGGGTGACGCGCCCGCCGAGTTCGCGCCCCCGCTCGGCGAGGATCACCTCGTACCCCCGCTGGCCGAGGGCGCGGGCCGCCTCCAGGCCGGCCGGGCCGCCGCCGGCGATGAGCACCTTGTCGGTGGTGTCGCGGACGGCGATGCGCTCGGGGTGCCAGCCGCGCCGCCACTCCTCGCCCGTGGTGGGGTTCTGGGTGCACCGGAACGGCGCGCCCGCCCGGTCCCAGGCGACGCAGACATTGCAGCCGACGCATTCGCGGATGTCGTCGATGCGGCCTTCCTCGATCTTGCGCGGAAGGAAGGGGTCGGCGATGGAGGGGCGGGCCGCGCCGATGAGGTCGAGGGTGCCGTTGCGCACCATGGTCGCCATGGTGTCGGGGGAGGTGAACCGTCCGACGCCGACCACGGGTTTCGTGGTCACGCTCTTGACGAACTTCACATACTCCTCTTGATATCCCTCGTCCGAGAAGCGCGCGGTGGCACCGTCATTGTCGAAATTGCTGATGTTCACGTCCCAGAGATCGGGGAGTTCGGCGAGCATCTCGACGACGTCGTGGCCCTCCCCCTTGGCCGTGATGCCCTTCTCTCCGATCAGTTCGTCGACGCTGAAGCGGACGGCGACCGCGCAGGTGTCCCCGACCGCCTCCTTCGCGTCCTCGATCAGCTCGCGCAGCAGCCGGGCGCGGTTCTCCAGACTGCCCCCGTACTCGTCCGTGCGCTGATTGCGCCGGCGCGAGAGGAAATTGATCGGCAGCGTCATGTCGTGGCCCGCGTACACATAGACGATGTCGAATCCCGCGCGCCGCGCGTTCAGCGCCGCGTTGCGGTGCCAGCGCCGGAACGCCCGGATATCGGACTTGTCCATGGCGCGGGCGGTGCCGGGGAAAAGATCCCTGGTGGCTGTGGCGCTCGGGGCGATGGGAACGGCCCGGCTCTCCAGATTGCTGACATGGGCCCCGTTGTGGGCCAGTTCGACGCCGGCGAGAGCGCCGTGCTCATGAATGAGATCGGTGGCCTTAGCGAGGTAGGGAATGTCCTTCCCGTCCCACAGCCTGAGTTCGCGCTGATGGTTTCCCGAGTAATGGATGTCGCACTGCTCGGTGCAGACGACGCCCCAGCCGCCCTCGGCCTTCACCTTGCGCATCGCCGCCATGGCGCTGGGGAAAGCCCGTCCCATCCCATTGCAGTGCGGGACTTGATAGAACCGGTTCTTGGCCGTGACCGGGCCTATGCGGACCGGCTCGAAAAGGGCGTCGTAGCGCGCGGGACGGGACATGACTTCCTTTGGATCGGGGCGGCTGGGGCTGCGGGGCGGCTCGGGGCCTCTCAGAGCCTTCGGGGCCTCTCAGGCAGCTGGGTAGGCGCGGTTGCCGAAGATGGCGCTGCCCACCCGGACATGGGTGGCACCGTGCTCGACCGCCGAGGCGAAGTCACCGCTCATTCCCATCGAGAGCGAGGTCAGCCCATTGCGCTCGGCGATCTCCCGCAGCTGGACGAAGTGCTCCTCGGAGGGCTCGTCCACGGGTGGGATGCACATCAGCCCGATCACATCGAGTTCGTGCTTGCCCCGGCATATCTCCAGAAACATGTCGGTGTCGCTCGGGGCGACACCGGCCTTCTGGCGTTCGAGTCCGGTGTTCACCTGAACGAACACCTTGGGCCGCCGGCCCTGCTTCTCGCCCTGGCGGAACAGAGCCTCGCTGAGCGAGAAGCGGTCGACCGAGTGGATGACGTCAAAGAGAGCGACGGCGTCACGGGCCTTGTTCGTCTGGAGCGGTCCGATCAGATGCAGTTCCACCCCGGGGTGTTCCGCCCGGAGCGCCGGCCATTTCGCCTGCGCCTCCTGCACCCTGTTCTCGCCGTAGACGTGAAGTCCCCGGGCGACGGTGTGGCCGAGCACCTCCGGCGGCACCGTCTTGGAGGCCGCGACCAGGGTCACCGAGTCCGTGGACCGGCCCGCCCGGGCGCATGCTTCGGCGATCGCCGCCCGTGTCGCGTCCAGCCCGCTCAGCGGGTCGGCACGGTCCAGCTCGTCATCGCTCACCTGGCATCTCCTTTGTCTCAGACGAATTCGAATCGCTGGGGCGAACTCATCAGCGCCGAGGGCCCGACGCCCGCGCCGAGGGCCGGGAGGCCGGCCCGCAGTTCGGCCTCCATGGCCCGCAGATCGTCGGGGGCCGTGTCGTGGTGCGCCTCCGCCACGACCAGGACCCGGCCGGTCTCGGCGGAGACCACCGACCTGGCGCTCTGCCGGTAGGTCCAGCGCCGTGAGTGGGCGTGCCCCTCGGGGTCGGCGAAGACGACCTCTCCCTCGCCGGGGTGCTCGGTCTCCCCCTGGAACGTCAGATAGATCTCCGTTCCCAGCGCGGGACGGACGGTGATGCCCTCGGCCACCCGCCCGCAGTCGAACGCGGCGATGGGGATGCCGAACGCCATGGACACATGGTTGAGGTAGTCGACCACCGGGTGGAACTTGGGCATCTCCTGGGTCTTCCGGTAGCGGCGCAGCAGGGCTTCCGAGGCGCACCGGTACTGGGTGGGCTTCATGCCCATGCGTGAGAACGCCTCCCGCCATGCGGCGATCTCGGGCATCTCCGCCTCCGCCGCGCCGCTCTGCCGCTCCTTGACGGCGGTGGCCAGCCGTTCGAGAGCGGTGGGATCCTCCTTGGCGTCGCGGACGTCCTCGGCGACGAGCGCGAGAGCCCGCAGGCTCGGGTGGAGGTTCCAGATGGCATCGGCGTGGGTGAAGTACATGGGCTGATCCCTACATGTCGTCGACTGCTGTTCAGGGGTAGAGACGGCCCAGGTGCCAGGGCCCCTCCGGCTTCTGCCTACTAAAAACGAATCGGTCATGCAGTCGAAACGGCCGATCCGACCAGAACTCGATGTAGGTGGGGCGGATTCGGTAGCCCGACCAGTAGGGCGGTCGCGGCACCTCGGCGTCGCCGAATCGGGCTCCCTCGCGGGCCACGGCCTCGTCCAGTTCCCGGCGGCTGCCGAGCGGGCGGGACTGCCGGCTGGCCCATGCGCCGATCCGGCTGTCGGGGGCCCGGGAGACGAAGTAGGCGTCGGCCTCGGCGTCGGTGACGGTCTCCACCGGGCCCCGGAACCGCACCTGGCGGCGCATGGACTTCCAGTGCAGAACGGCCGACGCCTGCATATTGGCCGCCAGCTCCGCGCCCTTGTTGGACTGTGTGTTGGTGAAGAAGACGAACCCCTCGGTGTCGTACTCCTTCAGCAGCACCATGCGGACGTCGGGCAGGCCGTCCTCACCGGCGGTCGCCAGCGCCATGGCGTTCGGGTCGTTGATCTCCTGCCGGCCGGCCTCGGCGATCCACTGCTCGAACCATTCGAACGGCGTCTCCTCCGCGGCCGGTCCCTTCGCGCTGTCGATTCCCTCTGCCTTCAGATCGAGCATGGCGAAAACTCCCGGATGAGATGAGTCGCTCGGGCACGGGTGATGGTGGGGGCGGGGTCGCCATCTGGGGCGGCCTCGGCGGCCTAGGCGACCAGGGCGCGCTTGTCCGCCAGGACGTTGCGCCACTTGTCCAGGTCGTCACCGGCTTTGGTGATCAGGTGCGCGGAGCTGTCCGGTGTCACGAGGACCTCGGCGGCCGGGGGCACATTGAGGAACTCCATGTGCTGGGTGGCGCAGTAGGCGCCCACGTCCAGGATCACCATGAAGCTGCTCGCGTCGATGCTGTCGGGGACCTCGACCTCGCCGGGCAGGATGTAGTCGTTGCGCAGGATGGTGCGGCCCCGGACGGCGGCCGTGGTCGTGCTGCCCGTGGTGACCTCGTTCATCTCCGCGTCGAGGAAGGCCACATTGTGGTTCCGGTCGCGCAGCTGGGCCGAGGGCATGAGCATGCGGCAGCCGTTGGTCACCAGGATGTTCGACACGGGGGTGGAGATGACGCTCCGCTCGACGCTCAGCAGCAGCGCGCCCGCGTCGGCCAGGACGTCGCGCGCCGGCTCGAAGAGGAAGGTCACATCCTCGGGGATGCTCTGCCGGCGGGCCGCTTCGGCCAGGGCCTGGAAGTAGCTGTGCCAGTCGAAGTGCTTCTCGGTCTCTTCCCAGGCGTCGTAGTCGAAGCCGTGGCCGCCGGCGAAGTTGATCGACCGGGCGGTGGGGAAGTACTCCCGGTAGATGCTCATGACCTGCTCGACGATGCCGACCATCTCGTCGAGGGTGTTGCCGCTGCCGCAGTACACCTCCAGGCCCGTGAGATCGCGCTCGTACTCCTTGAGCAGCGCGGCGAGCTGGCCCAGCTCTCCGTACTTGATGCCCGGCTTCCCGGAGTCGAGGCTGTCGATCCGCACGCTGATCGTCGGCGCCTTGGTGCGCAGCGAGTACGCGACCTCGTCGAGGCTGGCCAGGAAGGTCGGGTGGCCCGTGGAGTCCCAGAAGCCGATCTCCTCGTCCGACACATGTCCGGGCGAAACGATGAACTTGCTGAACCCGTGCTCGCGCAGGAGTCGGTACTCGCTGGGCAGCTGCACCAGGACCCCCACGTCCTCCATGTCCTTGAGAGGGGCCATGAAGTGCGGGTTGGAATTCGGAAAGAATGGAATGTAAAGCTCCACCCTTCCCGCCAGGCCGGCCGCCGCCGCGGCGTCCTTCACCCGGCCGATATTCTTGCGCATCCGCGCTTCGCTGTAGATGAATACCGGCGTCCCGGCATGACTCGCTATGTGGCTGAGATCCACATCCACGAGCCACGAATTAGTTAGTGCAGTCACGGTGACGACCTTCCATATTTGCGTCGCACAGCGAGCACTCATCCGCGAGAAAGAGCAGCAGCAATACGCCGCTCTGTACATTTACCTCGGACTGTGAACTTCGCCGGCTGCGAGAGATGGATTGACTGTCCAGTGGTGCAGCCACAAGTTCTACCAGCCGCCTTTCTATAATCGCAAGCGTTAGCGAAGGGGCTCTTTCCGGATGGCCCAATACCGCCTTATCACGACAGTAATTTCCACATCGTCGCAGCTCAGAGGCCATCTGAAGGAGAACGTTCCGGCCAGATGAAGATGTTTAGCATGCAACCATATCAGAATGTGAGATTCTGCTTGACGGTTACAGGGGCCCTCGACCTAGTATTGCGGCAACATTAACGGGGATGCCAGAATAAGATCCCGCAATGGCCGTGTGCCCGAGTGGCTCAGGGGATCGCCTGCAAAGCGATTTACATCGGTTCGAATCCGGTCGCGGCCTCAAAGTTTCATCGGTTCAAACGCACGACTGCCGCCGGTGCAGCACTTTTACCCAGTGCCGCACCGGCGCTTTCGCATGCTGTGACGGGAGGGCGGATCCAGCAGGGTCGGATCGTGTGGCGTCGCGTGTGGTCATTCCCCTGAAAGAGGCGCACGAGTTGCCCGGCCTTCACACTGATGCCGCTCGGCGTACCGACCCCGCCGGGGCTGACGGCGGCGGCACCGCCGGCCGCAGACACGGGGGGCGCAACGCGCTGCCGCGGCACGGGGTCCCGGCGCTCGGGTCTCGCGGCGGCCGGGATGTCACGGCCGACGACTCCCGGCGGCCTCCGGCGGCCCCTCGGCGGACCCGCTCAAGGATCCGAAGGGGCCCCGGGGCACGGTGTCCGTGCGGCGAGCGCCCGGTGGGGCGCCCACGCGGCGAGCGCGCTTCCGCAGGTCACATCGATTCTTCTTGGGTGGGGCGGGTGGGACTCGAACCCACGGCCGACGGATTATGAGTCCGCTGCTCTAACCGGCTGAGCTACCGCCCCTAACGGCGCGTCGCGCACAAATGTGCGCGCCGTCTGCCGCAGCATAGCCGCTCATACGATCTCCTGCTTCGGATGGTCGGCAACGTCCAGCAGTGAAGAGCGCGCTGCGCCCTGCCCGGTTCCACAGGTATGCCAGAACATACGAAAAAGGACCCACATGGGGTCCTCTTCCGTATCGGCTCCCCCGGCTGGACTCGAACCAGCAACCCTCCGGTTAACAGCCGAATGCTCTGCCAATTGAGCTACAGGGGATCGCGCTCCCCCGACTGGACTCGAACCAGTAACCTGCCGGTTAACAGCCGGCTGCTCTGCCAATTGAGCTACAGGGGATTGCATCGCGTGCACCGAACGTACCCGCCCGGGACTCCCCGGAAGGCGTGCGTTCGCTGCGACACATACATTAGCGCAAGCAGGGGGGTGCTCCGCCAATCGGTAGGGTCCTGGGTGATCACGGGCCGGGCCGGGTAGGCGGACGGGCACCGACGTAGGCAAGCGAAGGGTGACAGCGCCATGCGGTACAAGCTCACATTCGTCGTCGGACTCGCCGTCGGCTACGTCCTCGGCACGCGGGCCGGGCGCGAGCGCTACGAGCAGCTGCGGAAGAGCGCGCGGCAGTTCTGCCAGAACCCCGCGGTGCGCAACGCGGCGGAGACCGCCGTGCAGAGCGGGCGCGAGGTCGCGGGGAAGGCGCTGCACACCGTCGGGGTGAAGGTCGGGGACCGGGTGCCGGAGTCCGTCGCCGAGCGGGTGCGGTCGCTGCGGGAGCGCGGCCCCGGCCGCGAGGACGAGTGGGGAACCAGCAACACATGACACCGGCGCTCTCCGGGTGGGGCAGAATCTCCCTCCATGGGGATAGTCGCCGGCTTGGACAGTTCATCTGCGTTCACCCAGATCGTCGTCTGTGACGCGGACACGGGTGCCGTGCTGCGGCAGGGCTATGCCCCGCACCCCGTGGACCCGAAGGCCACCGAGATCGACCCGCAGGCCTGGCTGCTCTCGCTCGGCGAGGCCGCGGCCGGCGGGCTGCTGGAAGGCGTGCAGGCCATCGGGGTCTCGGCGCAGCAGCACGGGCTGGTCCTGCTGGACCAGCAGGGAGCGCTGGTGCGCCCGGCGCTGGTCGGGAACGACAAGCGGGCGCAGATCGCCGCGGCCGATCTGATCGACGGGCTCGGCGGGCGGCAGGCCTGGGCCGAGGCGGTCGGATCGGTGCCGCAGGCCTCGCACCCGGTGGCCAAGCTGCGCTGGCTGGCCCGTGAGGAACCGCAGTCGGCCCAGCGGGTGGCGGGAGTGCTCCAGCCGCACGACTGGCTGGTCTGGCAGCTGCTGGGCCGGCCCGCCCGGCGGACCACGGACCGGGGCGGCGCGTCCGCCACCGGTTACTGGTCGGCGGGCACCGGCTCGTACCGCTCGGATCTGGTCGAGCTGGCCCTCGGCCACCAGTGCGGTCTGCCGGAGGTGCTCGGTCCCGCCGACGCGGCGGGGACCACCCCCGAGGGGCTGCTGATCTCCGCGGGCACCGGCGAGACGATGGCCGCCGCCTTCGGTCTGGGCGTCGCGGCCGGCGATGCGGTGGTCTCACTCGGAGCCTCCGGTTCCGTGACCGCCGTGCACCACGAGGCGCTCGCCGACCCCAGCGGGATGATCACCTCGTACGCCGACGCCACCGGGATGCACCTCCCCGTGGTGCACACGCTCAACGCCGTGCGGGTGCTGCGCGGCACCGCCGAGATGCTCGGTCTCGACGATCTCGAAGCCCTCTCCGAGCTGGCGATGAAGTCGACGCCCGGCTCCTCGGGGCTGGTGCTGCTGCCGTACCTGGAGGGCGAGCGGACCCCCCGGCTGCCGCACACCGCCGGCACCCTGAGCGGGCTGCGCCGCGAGTCGATGAAGCCCGAGCATCTGGCGCGGGCCGCCTTCGAGGGGATGCTCTGCTCGCTCGCCGACGCGATGGACGTGCTGCGCGGCAGGGGTGTGGAGGTGCGCCGGGTCTTTCTGCTGGGCGCGAGCGCCGAGCTGCCCGCCGTGCAGGCCGCCGCCCCCGGGATCTTCGGGGCGCAGGTCGTGGTGCCGCAGCCCGCCGACTACGCGGCGCTGGGTGCGGCCCGGCAGGCCGCCTGGGCGCTCGGGGTCTCGCAGGGGACGCTGTCGCCCGCCGCCCCGCCCGTCTGGCAGGGCGCTTCGGTGCAGGTGCTGGAGCCCGGCGAGGAGCTGGCCACGGGGCAGGCGGTGCGCCAGCAGTACAGCGTCACCCGTGATCAGCTGCACCCGGGAGCCTTCGCGCCGGGGCAGTGAGCGAGGACGGTCGCGGGGCACGGCGGGCATGCGGGGTACGGGGTACGGGGTACGGCAGCCCCGTGGCCCCGGGCGGGCTGCGGGCTGCGGGCTGCGGGCTGCGGGCTGCGGGCTGCGGGCTGCGGGTGACGGTCGGCACGTCTTGACCCGGCCTTGAAACAAACCGTTGGGGTTCATGGGCCTCGGTGAAGCAAGATGGAATGCCCCCGATCCCGCTCCCCCGCTCCGCCCCGCCCGCTTCGCCCCACCTCGCCGAGCCCGAGAGACAGCGCGTGCTGATACAGCTGCTGCGGACGCACTTGCGTCCGTACAAGAAACCGATCGCCCTGCTTGTCCTGCTGCAACTGCTGCAGACCAGCGCCACCCTCTATCTGCCCAATCTCAACGCCGACATCATCGACGACGGGGTGGTGAAGGGCGACACCGGCCGCATCCTCGAACTCGGCTCGGTGATGATCGCCATCAGTGTGGTGCAGGTGGTCTGCAACATAGGAGCCGTCTACTACGGCGCCCGCACCGCCTCCACCCTCGGCCGCGACATGCGCGCGGCCGTCTTCGACCGGGTGCAGAGCTTCTCCGCGCGCGAGATGGGGCACTTCGGGGCGCCGTCGCTGATCACCCGTACCACCAACGACGTCCAGCAGATCCAGATGCTGGTCCTGCTCGCCTTCACCCTGATGGTCTCCGCGCCGATCATGTGCGTCGGCGGCATCGTCATGGCGCTCGGCCAGGATGTGACGCTCTCCGCCGTGCTGCTGGCCGTCGTGCCGGTGCTCGGTGTCTCGGTGACCGTGCTGGTGCTGAGGATGCGGCCGCTCTTCCGCACCATGCAGGTACGTCTCGACACGGTGAACCGGGTGCTGCGGGAGCAGATCACCGGCAATCGCGTCATCCGCGCCTTCGTCCGCGACGGCTATGAGCAGGACCGTTTCCGCCAGGCCAACACCGAGCTGACCGATGTGGCGCTGGGCACCGGACGGCTGATGGCGCTGATGTTCCCGACCGTGCTGACGGTCGTCAACGTCTCCTCCGTCGCGGTCGTCTGGTTCGGGGCCCAGCGGGTCGACAGCGGCGCGATCCAGATCGGCGCGCTCACCGCGTTCCTCGCCTATCTGATGCAGATCGTGATGGCCGTGATGATGGCCACCTTCATGTTCATGATGGTGCCGCGCGCCGAGGTCTGCGCCGAGCGGATCGAGGAGGTGCTGGGCACCGATTCGAGCGTGGTCCCGCCGGCCGCCCCCGTGCGGAAGCTGCGCGGGCACGGCTCCCTGGAGCTGCGGGACGTGGAGTTCAGCTATCCCGGGGCCGAGCAGCCGGTGCTGCACCGGATCGCGCTGACGGCGCGCCCCGGGGAGACCACCGCCATCATCGGCTCGACCGGCAGCGGGAAGTCCACCCTGCTCGGTCTGGTGCCCCGGCTCTTCGACGCCACCGGCGGCGAGGTGCTGGTGGACGGCGTCGACGTACGCGAACTGGAACCGGAGCTGATGGCGCGGACCGTCGGTCTCGTACCGCAGAAGCCGTATCTGTTCTCCGGCACGGTGGCCACCAATCTGCGGTACGGACAGCCCGGCGCGAGCGACGAGGAGCTGTGGCAGGCGCTGGAGGTGGCGCAGGCGGCCGACTTCGTCCGGGAGCTGGACGGCGGGCTCGACGCGCCCGTCGCGCAGGGCGGCACCAATGTCTCCGGCGGGCAACGGCAGCGGCTCGCGATCGCCCGGACGCTGGTGCAGCGGCCCGAGATCTATCTCTTCGACGACTCGTTCTCGGCGCTCGACTACGCCACGGACGCGGCGCTGCGGGCGGCGCTGGCGCGGGAGACCGCCGAGTCCACCGTGGTCATCGTCGCCCAGCGGGTCTCCACGATCCGGGACGCGGACCGGATCGTGGTCCTGGACGAGGGCCGGGTCGTGGGCACCGGCAGCCACCGTGAACTGATGGCCGGCAATGAGACCTACCGCGAGATCGTGCTCTCGCAGCTGACGGAGGCTGAGGCGGCATGAGCGGGCCACGGATGATGATGGGCGGCTCGGCCGAGCGGTCCATGGACTTCAAGGGGTCGGGCAAGCGGCTGCTGAGGCAGCTCGCGCCGGACGGGGCGCTGCTGTGGACGATGCTCGGCGCGGCGGTGCTGAGCGTCGGCTTCTCGGTGGCCGGGCCGATGGTGCTGGGCTGGGCGACCGACCGGGTCTTCGCCGGGGTCGTCGGCCGGGAGCTGCCCGAGGGCTCCACCAAGGAAGCGACGATCGAGGGCCTGCGGAAGGAGGGCGACGACGGGCTCGCCGACATGCTGTCCGGAGTGGGCTTCACCCCCGGCCACGGCATCGACTTCACCGCCGTCGGACAGATTCTGCTGGTGGCGCTCGCGCTCTTCCTGGTCTCCGGGGCGCTGGCCCTGGTGGCGAGCCGGCTGTCGATCAAGGTGATCAACCGGTCGGTGTACCGGATGCGCGAGGAGGTCCAGGCCAAGCTCTCGCGGCTGCCGCTGTCCTACTTCGACCGGGCCAAGCGCGGCGAGGTGCTGAGCCGGGTCACCAATGACATCGACAACATCGCGCAGACCTTGCAGCAGACGATGGGTCAGCTGATCAACTCGCTGCTGACCATTGTCGGCGTGCTGGCGATGATGTTCTGGGTGTCGCCGCTGCTGGCGCTGGTCGCGCTGGTCACGGTGCCGCTGTCGATCTTCATCGCGGCGCGGGTGGGCAAGCGCTCCCAGCCGCACTTCGTCCAGCAGTGGCGCTCCACCGGGAAGCTCAACGCCCATGTCGAGGAGATGTACACCGGCCATGCGCTGGTGAAGGTCTTCGGGCGGCAGAAGGAGTCGGCCGAGGAGTTCGCCGAGCAGAACGAGGCGCTGTACGAGGCCGGTTTCAAGGCGCAGTTCAACAGCGGCGCGATGCAGCCGCTGATGTTCTTCGTCTCCAACATCAACTATGTGCTGGTGGCGGTCGTCGGCGGGCTCCGGGTCGCGTCGGGGACGCTGTCGATCGGCGAGGTGCAGGCGTTCATCCAGTACTCCCGGCAGTTCTCCATGCCGCTGACGCAGGTGGCGTCGATGGCGAATCTGGTGCAGTCGGGAGTCGCCTCCGCCGAGCGGGTCTTCGAGCTGCTGGACGCCGAGGAGCAGGAGCCGGACGCCGCTTCGGCGGAGCTGCCGGAGCGGCCCGCCGGGCAGGTCTCGCTGGAGAAGGTCTCCTTCCGGTACACCCCGGACCGGCCGCTGATCGAGGATCTGTCGCTGAGCGTGGAGCCGGGGCAGACCGTCGCCATCGTCGGCCCGACGGGGGCCGGCAAGACCACCCTGGTCAATCTGCTGATGCGGTTCTACGAGGTCACGGGCGGCCGGATCAGTCTCGACGGGGTGGATGTCGCCAAGATGTCGCGGGACGATCTGCGGTCGGCGATCGGCATGGTGCTCCAGGACACCTGGCTCTTCGGCGGCACCATCGCGGAGAACATCGCGTACGGGTCCGCGCGCGAGGTCGGCCGCGCGGAGATCGAGGAGGCGGCGCGGGCCGCGCACGCGGACCGTTTCGTCCGTACTCTCCCCGACGGCTACGACACGGTCATCGACGACGAGGGCTCCGGGGTCAGCGCGGGCGAGAAGCAGCTGATCACCATCGCGCGGGCGTTCCTCTCCGACCCGGTGATCCTGGTCCTGGACGAGGCGACCAGCTCGGTCGACACCCGTACGGAGGTGCTGATCCAGAAGGCGATGGCGCGGCTCTCCCACGGGCGCACCAGCTTTGTGATCGCCCACCGGCTCTCCACCATCCGGGACGCCGATGTGATTCTGGTGATGGAGAACGGCGCGATCGTCGAGCAGGGCGGTCATGACGAACTGCTGGCGGCGGGCGGGGCGTACGCGCGGCTGTACTCGGCGCAGTTCGCGGAGGCGGTCGCGGAGGTGGACTGAGCCGGGCCGCCGGGCCGGAGACCCGTGTTCGGGCCCGGCCCGGCCCGGTCCGGTCCGGGGCCCGGGGCTGCGGAGGGTGTCAGTCCAGATAGCCCCGGAGCTGGTCGGCGAAGGCGTGGTCGCGCAGTTTGTTGAGGGTCTTGGACTCGATCTGGCGGATGCGCTCCCGGGTGACGCCGAAGATCCGGCCGATCTCCTCCAGGGTGCGCGGCCTGCCGTCGATCAGCCCGTACCGCAGCTGGACCACCTTCCGCTCGCGCTCGCCGAGGGTGGAGAGGACCGCCTCCAGATGCTCGCGGAGCAGCAGGAAGGCCGCCGACTCGACGGGGGAGGCCGCGTCGCCGTCCTCGATGAGGTCGCCGAGCGCGACATCGTCCTCCTCCCCCACCGGGGCGTGCAGGGAGACCGGCTCCTGGGCGAGCCGCAGCACCTCGCTGACCCGCTCGGGCAGCAGATCGAGCTGGGCGGCGACCTCCTGGGGCGTCGGCTCGTAGCCGCGCTCCTGGAGCATCCGGCGCTGCACCCGCACCACCCGGTTGATCAGCTCGACCACATGGACGGGGACGCGGATGGTGCGCGCCTGGTCGGCGAGGGCCCGGGACATGGCCTGGCGGATCCACCAGGTGGCGTAGGTGGAGAACTTGTAGCCCCGGGCGTAGTCGAATTTCTCGACCGCCCGGATCAGTCCGAGGTTCCCCTCCTGGACGAGGTCGAGCATGGTCAGTCCCCGGCCGACATAGCGTTTGGCGACGGAGACGACCAGCCGGAGGTTGGCCTCGATCAGCCGGCGCTTGGCCACCCGGCCCATGACCACCAGCCGGTCGAGGTCGACGGCGAGCTGGGAGTTGTTGATGTCGGGGGTGCTGCTCAGCTTCTCCTCGGCGAAGAGCCCGGCTTCGACCCGGCGGGCCAGCTCGACCTCCTCGGCCGCCGTGAGCAGGGAGATTCTGCCGATCTCCCGCAGATACTGCCGGAAGAGATCGGACGACGGGCCGCCACTCGCCTCGCGCGCGGCGCGTGGGGGCTCCGGCGGGTCGGACTCTTCCACCGCTTCCTCGGCGGAGGCGACGGCGGTCGCCGCCCTCACCGGCCGGGACTCGGGGTGGTTCGCGGGCAGCCGCTGCGGAGGGACGGCCGCGAGGGTCTCCGCCCCGGCCGGGCGCTGCGCCGGGGGTGTCTCGCTCGGGTTGTCGGCCGAGGTCTCGGCCGAGGTCTCGGCCGGAGTCCCGGCCAGGGTCTGGGTCTGGGTCTGCACGGGGGGCGACCTCCAGGGTGATCGCTGCCGGTTCACGGGCGTGCGGCAGCGGGACGGAGCGGCCGGGCCGCTGTCCGTCCCGTACACGATGAACGGATCCGCCGGGGTGCGTGGCCCACTTCCGGTGGGCGGCCGCGCTCCGAGGACTCAGGCACCGCACCCAGTGTGGGGTACGACACACAGTCGCCACGAGGGGCGTGCGGCCACTTTCTGAGTCCAATGCGTGACCGAGTGGTTACCGTGTGAGGATCCCGTGGTGTTCTGTTGTACGGGAGAGCGGCCGGTGTATGGGCCGGTGCAAGGGGAGAGCCGTCCGGCCGCCGGGCCGGGGGAGCCGGGGAGGCTCAGAGGGCCGCCGCGCCGTGGTTGCGCAGGGACTGGCCGTACTGCTGGAGAACCCACAGCTCGTTCTGGACGGCGGTGTGGCGCTCGGGGTCGGCCTGCTGTCCCAGCCGGGCCAGGGTGCCCTGGACCTCGCCGATCCGGCGGTCGACCGCGCGCAGCCGGACCTGGACGAGCTGTGTCCCCGCGTAGGTCTCGTCCACGGTCTTGGAGTGGATGGCCTCGACGGCCATCTCGGTGACCATGGCGCGCACCGAGTCGTTGGCCGCGGCGTCGCGGACGCGGGCGAGATAGCCGGAGCTGTCCGCCGTGCCCTGCTCCGCGCCGCCGGCCTCCGCGATGGTCTGGCGGACCGCCGCGTAGGGAGGGGCGGTGAATTCGTCCACGCCGTAGGCGTCGAAGGCCGGGGAGACCAGCCCGGGGTGCTGGAGGGCGAGCTTGAGCAGCTCGCGCTCGGTGCGGTGGGCGGGGCTGCGGAGGTTGATCGCGGGGCCGGAGCCCGTCGTGGGCGCGGCCTGGGCGTGGGACTGGGCCTGCCGGTCGCCGCCGGGCCGGGAGGCGGCGGGGGCGGGGCCCCGGCCGCCCCGGTCGCGGGCCCAGCGGGCGAGCTGGGCGACGCGCTTGACGACGAACTGGGTGTCGAGGATGCCGACGATTCCGGCGAGCTGTACGGCGGATTCGTGCTGGATCGCGATGTTCTTGATGCCGGCGACGATGGGGGCGGCCTCGTCAAGGGCGGCGGCCCGGCCGGCGGGGGTCTCCAGGTTGTGGCGGGTGACGACCTGGCGGATGGCGAATTCGAAGAGCGGGGTGCGGGTCTCCACCAGTTGGCGCACGGCTTCGTCGCCCTCGGCGAGCCGCAGGTCACAGGGGTCCATACCGCCGGGGGTGATCGCGATCGAGGTCTCGGCGGCGAACTTCTGGTCGTCCTCGAAGGCGCGGAGCGCGGCCTTCTGTCCGGCGGCGTCGCCGTCGAAGGTGAAGATCACTTCGGCGGTGGCATTGTCCATCAGCAGCCGTCGGAGGATCTTGATGTGGTCGCCGCCGAAGGCGGTGCCGCAGGTGGCGATGGCGGTGGTCTCGCCCGCGAGATGGCAGGCCATCACGTCGGTGTAGCCCTCGACCACGACGGCGCGGCGGGTCTTGGCGATCTCCTTCTTGGCGAGATCGATGCCGTAGAGCACCTGGGACTTCTTGTAGATGCCGGTCTCGGGGGTGTTGAGGTACTTGGGGCCGTTGTCGCTCTCGTAGAGCTTGCGGGCGCCGAAGCCGACGACATCTCCGGAGATGTCCCGGATGGGCCACATCAGCCGGCCCCGGAAGCGGTCGATGGGGCCGCGCCGGCCGTCCTGGGAGAGGCCGGAGAGGATCAGTTCCTTGTCGCTGAAGCCCTTGCCGCGCAGAAAGCGGGTCAGATGGTCCCAGCCCTGGGGGCTGTAGCCGACACCGAAGTGCTGGGCGGCGGCGTACTCGAAGCCCCGGTCGGCGAGGAAGGCGCGGCCGGTCTGGGCCTCGGCGGAGTTCTCCAGCTGCTCGGTGTAGAACTGGGCCGCGATCTTGTGGGCCTCCACCAGCCGGATCCGCTCGCCCCGCTGGTGGCTGGGGTTGTACCCGCCCTCCTCGTACCTCAGGGTGATGCCCGCGGTGGCGGCGAGCCGCTCGACCGTCTCGGAGAAGGTGAGATGGTCGATCTTCATCACGAAGGCGATCGTGTCGCCGCCTTCCTGGCAGCCGAAGCAGTGGAAGAGACCCTTGCTCGGGCTGACCTGGAAGGAGGGGGACTTCTCGTCGTGGAAGGGGCAGAGCCCCTTCAGATTGCCGCCGCCCGCGTTGCGCAGCTGGAGATAGTCGGAAACGACGGCGTCGATCGGGACCGCGTCCCGAACCGCCTTGACGTCGTCATCGTTGATCCTGCCTGCCACACGTGAATTCTACGGTGGACGGCGGGCACTCCCGTCTGCTGTGGACAACTCCGGTCACCCGGTCAGTGACTCCAGGGGCACGGAGGGGTCGCAGAGGGCGTCGGGATCCACCGGGGAGCCCGCCCGGATCAGGGCCTGGACCGGGTCGGTGACGTCCCACACATTGACGTTCATCCCGGCGAGGACCCGGCGGTCCTTGAGCCAGAACGCGATGAACTCGCGTTTTCCGGCGTCGCCGCGGAGCACCACCTGATCGTAGGAGCCGGCCGGGGCCCAGCCGGAGTATTCGAGGCCGAGGTCGTACTGGTCGGAGAAGAAATAGGGCACCCGGTCGTAGGAGACGTCCTGGCCGAGCATGGAGCGCGCGGCGGCCGGGCCGCCGTTGAGGGCGTTCGCCCAGTGCTCGACGCGGAGCCGGGAGCCGAGCAGGGGGTGGTGGGCGGCGGCCACGTCGCCGGCGGCGTGGATGTCGGGGTCGGAGGTGCGCAGGGTGGCGTCCACGGCGATGCCGCCGCCGTGGGACCGGTCGGCGAGGGCGAGGCCGGCGGCCTCGGCGAGCGCGGTGCGCGGGGCCGCGCCGATCGCGGCGAGGACGTGGTGGGCGGGGTGCTCCTCGCCGTCGTCGGTGCGGACGGCGAGGACCATGCCGTCCTGGCCGGTGATCTCGGTGAGCCGGGCCCCGAAGTGGAAGCGGACGCCGTGGTCCTGGTGGAGCTCGGTGAAGATCTGGCCCAGCTCGGGGCCGATGATCTGGTGGAGGGGGGTGGGTTCCGGCTCGATGATCGTCACTTCGGCGCCGTAGCCGCGGGCCGCCGCCGCGACCTCCAGGCCGATCCAGCCCGCGCCCGCGATGACCAGCCTGCCGTTGTCCCGGCCGAGCGCGGCGAGGACCTGGCGCAGCCGGTCGGCGTGGGCGAGGCGGCGCAGATGGTGGACCCCGGCCAGCCCGGTGCCCGGGATGTCCAGCCTGCGGGGTTCCGCTCCGGTGGCGAGCAGCAGTTTGTCGTAGTGGATGACGGTGCCGTCGCCGAGCCGTACCGACTTCGTGTCGCGGTCGACGGCGACGACGGTCTGGCCGAGGTGGAGCTCGACATCGGCCTGTGCGTACCAGGAGGGCTCGTGGACGAAGACGCTCTCGCGGTCCTCCTTGCCCTGGAGGTAGCCCTTGGACAGCGGTGGACGTTCATAGGGGTGGTCCCGTTCGTCGCCGACGAGGATCACCCGCCCGGTGAATCCCTCGGCACGGAGGGTCTCGGCGGCCTTGGCCCCGGCGAGACCACCGCCGACGATGACGAATGTCCGATGTCCATCGACCACTTGATGCCTCCTCTTTCCGGCTTCCGCTTCCGGTTTCCGCGCTGGACCTTCAGGGAGCGTCCCGCACCGAGCACGGCGGCGGAAGAGGGAGTGGTCTTGGCGTGTCCCGCCGAGGGGCCCCTTCCGGGCGGGTCATCCGGCCCGCCGCCCGGCCGTGAGCTGGGAGTGCAGGGTGCGGGCGGAGGCGTCGGTGAGCGAGGCGAGCTGATCGACAATCACCCGACCGCGCGCCCGGTCGTCCCGCGCGGCGTCGAACAGGGCGCTGAACTGGGGGTCGAGTGTCCCGGGCGCGCCGGCGGCGATGGCCTCCGCCAGCTCGGTCAGCACGATGCGCTGATCGAGGCGGAGGGCCTCCTGCTCGGCGCGCTGCATCACATAGCGGTCGGCGACGGCCTTGAGGACGGCGCACTCCAGCCGTGCCTCACGGGGGACGATCAGCTCGGCCCCGTAGCGGGTGAGGGGACCGGTGCCGTACGCCTGGCGGGTGGCGGTCTCGGCGGCGAGGCAGAAGCGGCCGATGAGCTGGCTGGCGGCGTCCTTGAGGCGGGCCTGCGCGAGGGCGGAGCCGTCGTGGTCCTGGGGCCACCACTCCTGGCCGATGAGCCGGTCGAGGGCCTCGGCCAGCTCCGCGGGCTCGGTGTCGGCGGAGGCGTACCGGCCGATCACGACTTTCCAGATGCCGGCGCGCTCGTCCTCGTCGAGCAGTGCGCGGGGGTCGAGGTGCCCTGCGTGGAGGCCGTCCTCGAAGTCGTGCACGGAGTAGGCCACGTCGTCGGACCAGTCCATGACCTGTGCCTCGAAGCAGGTGCGGTGCTCGGGGGCGCCCTGGCGGATCCACTCGAAGACGGGCAGGTCGTCCTCGTAGACGCCGAATTTCACCGAGTGCGGGTCGGTGGGGTGGCCGGCTCGGGGCCAGGGGTATTTGGTGGCGGCGTCGAGGGCGGCCCGGGTGAGGTTGAGGCCGACGCTGATCGTGTCGCCGCTGTCGGTGGTGACGAACCGCTTGGGCTCGATCCGGGTGAGCAGCCGCAGCGACTGGGCGTTGCCCTCGAAGCCCCCGCAGTCCTTGGCGAAGTCGTTGAGCGCGACCTCGCCGTTGTGCCCGAAGGGCGGGTGGCCCATGTCGTGGGAGAGGCAGGCGGCCTCGACGAGGTCGGGGTCGCAGCCGAGGGCCGCGCCGAGCTCGCGGCCGACCTGGGCGCACTCCAGGGAGTGGGTGAGACGGGTGCGCGGGCTGGCGTCTCCCGCCTGGTGGCGGGTGCCGGGGGTGACGACCTGCGTCTTTCCGGCGAGCCTGCGCAGGGCGGAGGAGTGCAGCACGCGGGCCCGGTCGCGCTGGAAGGCGGTCCGGCCGGGGCGTTTGTCGGGCTCGGGGGCCCAGCGCTCGGTGGCCGCGTCGTCGTACAGGTCTGGGGTGGTGCCAGTGGTGCCTGCCATGTCCCGAAGGTAACCGGAGGGTGTGACAGGCCGCTCAGCCGGTGGGCCGCGCGGGGCCGGTTCTCGTCGCCGTCGGGGCCTCCGGCCTGCTGCGACACAGGTGAGCGGGGCCGCGGCGGTGACTCTGCGCGAGGACTGTGGCCGTCAGCGACCGCGGGCACACGGGCCCGGGGTGGGCGACAGCTCCTCGCGGGCGGCTGGTGACGGGAGTTTTCCACAGGCGGGCAGGGTGGGAAGCGGACTGTCAGACCCCTCACCTACTGTCATCGACATCGAAACCGGTACGTCGGGGAGGCGGTCTTGCCATGGGCTGGATCGAGACAGACAGCGGCGGGTACACCGTGGCACTGGACGGCACGAGTGTGCTGTGCCGGAATGCGGCGGGGAGGCAGCTGAAGCAGGTCCCGCCGAAGCTGCGGGAGGACGCGGCGGTGGTGCGGCTGGGGCAGCTGGCCGAGTGGCTGGAGCGGCATGAGCGGGAGTGCCGGGAGCAGGTGGACGCCTGGCTGGTGCGTTCGCTGCCGGTGCCCGCGGCGCTGCTGGCACGGGTGTGGCCGGACGCGGCCTGGCGGTCGGCGCTGCGCGATCTGGTGATCGCGCCGCTGGGGCCGGACGGCACGGCGGATCTGGGGCGGGCGGGTTTTCTGCGCGACGCGGACGCGGCGAAGGGCCTGGGAGTCGTCGATCTGGACGGCGATTCGGTGCGGCTGGAGTGCGAGAGCGTGCTGATACCGCACCCCGTGCTGCTCGAAGACCTGGACGAGCTGCGGGAGTTCGCGGTGGAGCTGGGTGTCGAGCAGCGGGTGGAGCAGCTGTTCCGGGAGGTGTGGCGGCGGCCCGGCGAGGTGAGCGGCCATGAGTGGTCTGCCTATGCCAAGGGGAAGTTCGACCAGCTGCGGCACGCCACGGCGCGTGCGCTTTCGCTGGGGTACCGGGTGCGCGGCGGTCAGGTGCTCTGTCCGCTGGTGGAGGACGGCCGGGCGCTGGAGGCGGCGTACTGGCTGGGGGCGGACTATCCGGACTCGGCGGCCCACACGGGGGCCCTGGAGTGGCGGGGCAAGGACGGCAGGCGGCTGGCGCTGTCCGAGGTGGGGCCGGTCGCCTGGTCCGAGGGCGAGCGGATGGCCGCGCTGGTGTACGCGGGCCGGGTGGTCGTGGACGACGAGGAGGCGCTGCGATGAGCGGGGCGGCGCGGCGGCCCGACGCCACGGCGGAGGGCAGGGCAGAAGGCATGGACGGCACGGACGGACAGGGCACGGTGGGGGGATCGATGGACGGACTGCTGGAGGCCGGCGGGGTGCTGCCGCTCGGCGGCGGCACGAGCGGCACGGACGGAACGGACGGCGGAGGTCCGGGTGTTCCGGGCGGAAGCGGGGGCAGGGACTCCGGCGGACGCGGCGGCGACGGCAACGGCAACGGCGGTACGGACGAGCTGACGGCGCGGGCCTACCGTCATCCGGCGCTCGACGGGCGCACGGTGGTCCGGCTGGTGCCCGGGGCCATCGCCCCGGCGGAGGATCTGGCGCTGGAGTACCTCGGCTTCGAGTCCGCCGGCTCGGCCGCCGTCGGCCGGGTGAAGCCCCGCTCCCTCGGCTTCCCCGCCTGGGCCCTGGTCAACGACCCGGCCAACGGCCATCACGCGCTGGCCGTGGTGAAGGAGATGGAGCGGCTCACGCGCCAGGTGGCCACCAAGCCGGGCCTGGCCAAAGAGGGCTTCGACGAGATCGGCGAGCGGCTGGACCGTTCCGTTCCGCAGTTTCTGCCCACGTACTACGAGCAGGTGGGGCGGCTGTTCCTGGCCGCCGAGGCCCGGCAGCAGGCATCGGTGTTCTTCGGGAAGGCGCGCGCGGCCGAGCAGCGGCACGCGCTGCCGGTGGACGAGGAGCGCCTTCGGGAGGTGTTCCTCGAATTCGCCGGCGAGGGCGCGCTGAGCGGCAAGGCCCTGCGGGAGTACGCGAAGGGGCTGGCCGTCCGGCTGTCGCCGGAGCGGGCGTACGCGGAGTTCCGGCTGGTCTCCGCGCAGCGGTGCACCGCCGGGCTCACCCCGTACGCGGGCATGCTGGAGGATCTGCGGCGGCTGGCGAAGGGCGCGGGGCTGGACGCGGCGGCCGAGGAGGAGTCGCTGGTCAGGGAGATCATCCACACGGGGGCGATGAGCCACGCGTCGGGGAGCTTCTGGAAGTCGGCACTGCCCGCGCTCACCGCGGTGGCCGCCGGGGATCCGGCCGTGCGGGAGCGGCTGCTGACCCTGCTGCCCCAGACGGGCGGCGACAGCACCGAGAAGTTCGACGCGGACTGGCTCGCGCTGCTGGAGCGGTGCGGGGCGTTCGAGCTGCTGATGGACGGGACGGTCCCGGCGGCCGAGTGGCTGTCCTCCTGGAGCGGTCACCGGCAGCGCGGCTGGGGCGATCTCGCACGGCTCGCCCCCGAACTGACCCTGGTGGAGAAGCTGGCCGAGCGGCTGATCGCGGACGGCACACCGGTGAAGCTGCTCCAGGACGGCTGGCGGGTCACCGCCGACCTCGATGTCCTGGATCTCTGTCTCGCCCTGGGCGTCCCGGTGTCTCCCCCGACGGCCGGCATGAAGAACCTCCAGCTGTCCGGGTGGCTCTCGGACGAGCGGGAGGGCCGCCGGGATCTCGCGGCGCTGGTCGCGGACGAGCGCTTCGCCCAGCTGCTGCGCGACGGGGTGGAGCAGCTGGCGGGCGGCGACTCCCCGGGCCGGCTGAAGCGGATCGCCGAACACCCGGCGCTGCGCACGGTCCTCGCGGGCTGGCTCGCCGACCGGGCGGACGATCTCGACCGTCCGCTCGGCCTCCCGGAGGTGGACCACCAGCTCGGCCGGCTCGCCTGCTTCTCCTCGGCTGCGGTGCTGAACACCGCGCCGGAGGCGCTGGCCCGGATCACCGCCTTCTCCCCCGCCGAGGCCCTCGCGCGCACCCTGCGCACCGGCATCCTGGACGAGCTGGGCTGGCCCGCGCTGGAGGAGGCGGTGGCGGAGCTGGGCCCCCGGGCCCCCCAGGGCCGCGGACAGCGCGACAAGGAGTCGTACGCCCTCTCCGACGCCTGGCCCGCGCTGGTGGTCCGGCTGGGAATGCGGGCCGTCGCGGTCGGGCCGCAGGGGGTGCTGGACCGTCAGACGCTGTCGCTCCCGGCGAGCAAGGACTACTCCTGGAACGACCCGACCGTCCGCTACATCGGCGGTCAGTGGCTCACCGTCAACGGGTACGGCGACGGCCGCCGGGGCCGCTGGTCGGGCAGCGCCGCCGATGTCTTCAAGCCGAACGGAATGCTCCAGGACTCCCACAACTCCTTCCAGACCCCGTCGCTGGAGCTGCCCGACGGCAGCCGCACCTTCGGCGGACGGCCGGTCCACGCGGGCGACACCTCGTTCGCGAGCGAGGCCCGGCAGGTCGCCTCGGACGGCGTCTCCGTCTGGGTGCTGCACGAGAACGCGTGGTGGGACTACGACCCGCTGACGGCCCGCCGGGGCCGGGTCACCCTGCCGGCCTTCTTCGACGCGGCGCTCGCGGAGCGCTCGGGCACCGCCCTGGTGCGGCGCGCCTGCCGGCTGCTGCCCGCGCGGGCCGGGCTCGAAGCCTCGCCGTTCGGCAGCGCGGACGGGCTCCTCGGCTGGTGGGTGCGGTTCGACCCGGACACCCGCACGCTCACCGCGTGTTCCGTGGACGGCGCGCGCGGTCCCGCCGTCCGGCTGCCCGCCGACGGCGACCCCGAGCGGGCGGCCACCGAGATTCCGCTGCCGCCGCTGAGGCTGCCCGGCGGCGGAGTACTGCACCCGCGTGAGACCCGGAGCTACCACGGCCGGGTGGAGCTGTACGACGCCGAGGGGGTGCGGCTGGCCTCCGTCGCCGAGGGCGGCACGGACGAGGTCTACGCCTCCGGCACCCCACTGGTCGCGCCGGTCGGGCACTGGCACGCGCTGCGGCCGCGCGACGAGCGGGGCTCGGCCGTACTGCGCGAGGTGACCGAGGCGGACGCCGCGGCGCTGCTGACGGCGGTGTCCGAGGGGGCCGAGCCGGCCGGGGCGGTGGGCGAGCTGCTCCCCGGGATCACCCACCCCGCGCTGATCGCCGGTGTCGCCGGTTTCGTGGCCGAGGCCGCACGGCACGTCGAGCGCGTCGCCGCGCTCGCGGAGCGGGCGGCCGAGCAGACCGCCGGCGGTCCGGCGAAGGGCCGTCCGGAGGTCGTCTTCGCCCACGACGGTCTGCTGCGGCAGGCGCTGAACGGCCTGCTGTCCTCCCGCCGCCACTACGGCTCGTACGGCTGGGAGGAGAGCGACGCCACGGCCATGAACCAGCTCCGGACGCTGCGGCGGATGCTCGCACCGGACACCGGCGAGGCCGAGGAGGAGAGCAGGGGCAGCGGTGTGCACTGGATGTCGCTGCTCGGCCACGGTCTGGCGGGGGCTGCGGTGCGGGCCGCCTCCCCCACCACCTCGGAGAAGGAGCGCGAGGCCCTGCTGGAGTTCCTGGACGCGGCGCTGGAGACAAGGGTCGACGGCGAAGCGGTCCTGCTGGACTCGCGCGGGCGGCTGCGGACCGTACAGCTGAAGGGCAGTTTCGACCAGAACCCCGCCGATCCGGTCGGCACGGTCCGCCGCTCGGGGGCCAGGGCGCTGATGTTCATGTGCGTGGAGCGGACCGATCACCCGCGCGCCACCTGGAACTGTGTGGAGTACGACCCCGCCGGGGCCTTCGGCGGCTGGGACGGTCTCACCGAGATCGACTCCCGGGTGCTGGGCTCCGCCGGGGACCCCTCGTACGCGGAGTCGCTGCGCCGGCTGATCGACGGGGTGCGGGAGCACGGTCCGCTGCCGTACCGCCCTGAGCAGGCGCGGGAGTTCGCCGAGCGGGTCGGCGTGGGCGCGGCGACGGCCGCGCTGGTGCAGCTCGGGCTGCCGGGCATCAATGAGTACGGCCGCGACGGACTGCTGACGGCGGAGTACCTCGCGCCGCTGGGGCTCAAGAGCGCGGACGCCAAGTCGGCCCGTGAGACCCTGGGCGACTTCACCACCGCCGAACGCCGGTGGTACACCGGTCTGCTGCTGCCGGCGGAGCCGGACCGGGTGGACGAGCTGTGGACGCGGGGCTTCGACCTGGAGCCGCTCGTCGGGGCCTGGCTCGCCGAGCGCGGCCTGCGGCGGGCCACACCGCCCTGGCTGACCGCCCGGCTGATGGCGGAGTTCTCCTCGGACCCGGGGCTGGACGCCGCGCTCAACCCCGAGACACGGCGGGAGCTGACCCGCGGCACCGAGCAGCGGCCCGACGAGGACGGCGACCTGACGCCGGCCGACAAGGACGCGCTGCTCACCGGGCGGACGCTGGCCTCCTCGGTGACCGCGCTGCGCTGGCTGGCCTACCGGCTGCCCTTCGGGGACCCGCTGCGGGCGGTGCTGCCGACGACCCTGCGGATGCTGCGGGAGCGGCTCACCGATCCGCGGCTGCTGCTCGACCTGAGCTGCGACTGGGACGCCGACGGCAAGTCGACCTCGAAGCGGATACGCGAGGCGCACGGCCTCGGCCCGAACACCGGGGGCCGCAAGCAGGGCCTGGTCGAGGTCGGCGACACGCTAATGCTCGCCCCGACGCGCTACTACACGGAGCTCGAGTCGGTGTGGGTGCGGGCCGCCTCGGTGGCGACCGGGGAGCACGCGGGACCCGACCATCCCACGCTGAAGCTGCTGCTGGCGATCTCGGGCGACTCGGACGAGCTGGCGGCGCTGCGCGCGGTGCTCGGCACCGGGTTCGCGGAGCTGCTCGCCGCCGACGGTCCGGCGGGGGCCGCCCAGCATCCGGCGCACAGCGCGCCGGAGCTGGTGACGGCGGCGGCCGGCCGGTTCGGGCTCTCCGAGGACGCGGCGGCCCTCTATCTGATGCTGCTGGCGCTGCCCGATCCCACCGACCGGAATCAGGCGGAGTGGACGGGGTGGAAGCCCGCCAGGCTGAAGAAGGCCCGGGCGGAGCTGGCGGGGACCGAGCTGGTGGTGGAGGCGAAGCGGGCCCGCGCCGGGCGTTCGCTCTTCCTGCCCGGCGGCTGGCTGGAGGCGAGGACCCCGAGGCTGCCCCTGGAGAGCTGGAAGTCGGAGCTGTTCCCCGGTGCGGAGCACGCTTTCGCCGTGCCCGACCGGCCGGTGGCGGAGCTGTTCGCGGTGGCCTGGCAGCGGGTGCTGGACGGCGACGCGCCGGGGTTCGAAGTGTTCAAGGGGCGTAACGCCAGGAGGGGCAAGGGTGGTTCGCGATGAGCGAGGGGGACCTGATGGAGACGGCGGGCGGGGCGCGGCAGATCGAGCTGCCCGAGGACCGGCACCGGCAGGAGCTGGAGTTCCTGGCCGGCTGGGACGGAGGGCCCCGGCCGCCGGGCTGGCGGATGACGCCGCGCGCCGTGGTGGTGTTCGTCTGCGGTTCGGACGGGGAGCCGCTGCGGGCCGCCGACGGGCGGCAGCAGGTGGTGTCGCGGAAGTTCGTCGGCGACCGCGCCCTGGTCGAGCGGTGTGTGGTGACCCTGGCGGGCGAGCGGGGGCTGCTGCTGGTCGGTGAGCCGGGCACGGCCAAGTCGATGCTGTCGGAGCTGCTGGCGGCGGCGGTGTGCGGCACCAGCGGGCTGACCGTCCAGGGCACCGCCGGCACCACCGAGGACCAGCTGCGCTACGGCTGGAACTACGCGATGCTGCTGGCCAAGGGGCCCAGCAGGGAGGCGCTGGTGCCCTCGCCGGTGCTGACCGCGATGACCCGGGGCGCGGTCGCCCGGATCGAGGAAGTCACCCGCTGTCTGCCGGAGGTGCAGGACGCCCTGGTGTCGCTGCTCTCCGAGCGGCGGATGGCGGTGCCCGAACTCGCGGGCGGCGACGGCGCGGACGGCACCGTGCACGCGGTGCCCGGCTTCACCCTCATCGCCACGGCGAACCTGCGCGACAAGGGCGTCTCGGAGATGTCCGCCGCGCTCAAGCGTCGTTTCAACTTCGAGGAGGTCGGCCCGATCACCGATCTGGACGCCGAGACCGCGCTGGTGCGGGGGCAGGCGACGGCGGCGCTCGAACGGTCCGGGGCCGGGTTCGCCGTGGACGACGCGGTGCTGGAGGCGCTGGTGACGGCGTTCCGGGATCTGCGCTCCGGGCGCAGCGCCGAGGGCTGGGAGATCGAGCGGCCGTCGACGGTGATGTCCACGGCGGAGGCGGTTCATGTGGCCACCGCCATGGGGCTCGGCGCGGCCTATCTCGGTGACGGCCGCGATGTCGTCCGCACCCTGCCGGGCCATCTGCTGGGCACGGTCCGCAAGGACGACCCCTCGGACCACGCCCGGCTGCTGGGCTACTGGGACGGACCGGTGCGGCGGCGGGCGGAGAGCGGCGCGCCGCTGTGGCGGACGCTGTGGGAGCTGCGCGATGAACTCGCCTGAGACGAGCGGTGCGGGTGGCGCGGGCGGTGCGGGCGAGGGGCCCGAAGGGGCGCTGGCGCGGCTGGCCGACTGCCGGGAGCCGTATCTGATCGGGGTGCGGCACCACTCGCCCGCGCTGGCGGCGGCCGTCCCGGCGCTGCTGGCCGAGGCGGCTCCCGAGGTGCTGTTCATCGAGCTGCCGGAGGAGTTCGCGCCCTGGCTGGAGCATCTGGGCGATCCGGCGACGGTGCCTCCGGTGGCGCTGGCGGGCAGCGGGGACGGGCTGGTGTTCCTGCCGTTCGCCGAGTTCTCGCCGGAGCTGGCGGCGATCCGCTGGGCGCGGGAGGCCGGGGTGGAGGTGATCCCGTTCGATCTGCCGCTCGGGGCGCGGAAGCCCGAGGACGGCCGCTCGGAGCGGGCCGAGCCGGCCCCCGGCTCCGGTGTGCTCACCGCCGCGCTGCGGGCGCGGGCCGGGGGGCGTCCCGGTGACGATCTGTGGGACCGGCTGGTCGAGGCGAGTGCCCCCGGGGGCACTCCGGAGGCGCTGCGCCGGGCGGCGCTGCTGGTCGGCTGGGCCCTGCGCGAGGACGCCGGTGAGGTGGACCCGTACGACCTGCGCCGCGAGGCGAACATGCGGCGCAGGCTGGCCGAGCACGACGGCCGGCGGGCGGCGGCGGTCATCGGCTCGTTCCACGCGCCCGCGCTCACGGACCGGCGGGCGGAGGGCCCCGTCCCGGAGCGGGCGGGGGACGGCCCGGCGGTGGAGGTCGTGACCTCGCTGGTGCCGTACTCGTACCCGCTGCTGGACGAGCGTTCGGGGTATCCGGCGGGGATCCGGGACCCCGAGTGGCAGCACGGCGTCTTCCGGGCGGCGGGCGATCCGCGTCTGCTGGACGAGCTGCTGACCGCTGTCTCGGTCCGGATCTGCGCCGCCGTGCGGGAGGCGGGCCACCCCAGCGGGCCCGCCGACGCCCGGGAGGTGGTGCGGGTCGCCCGTGATCTGGCGACCCTGCGCGGGCTGCCGGCCGCCGGGCGCGGCGAGCTGGTCGAGGCAGCCGGGACGGTGCTCACCCAGGGCAGGCTGCTCGGCCGGGGCCGGATCGTCGCCTCGGCGATGGAACAGGTGCTGGTCGGCGCGCGCCAGGGGCGGCTGGCTCCGGGGACGCCGCGCTCGGGGCTCGGCCCCTCGGTCGAGGCGCTGCTCGCGGAGCTGAGGCTGCCGGGCCCCGACCGGCCCGACCAGCGTGAACTGCGGCTGGACACGCTCCGTACCGATCTCGACCGGCGGCGGGAGATCGCCTTGCGGCGGCTCGCGGTGTGCGGAGTGCCGTACGGGGAGGAGTCGGAGGTCGCCGGGGTCGGCGAGGCGACCGCGCTGACCACGAGGTGGGTCGTGGCCTGGACGCCGTCGACGGCCGCGATGCTCGATGTGGCCGGTCCGCACGGGGTGACGCTGGAGCAGGCGGCCCAGGGAATGCTGCGCCGAAGGCGTGCGGAGGAGCGGCGGCGGGGCGGCCCGACGGCGGCGGAGGTTCTCGACGGGCTGGCCCGGGCCGCCGCGTGCGGGCTGCCCGAGCTGGCGGCCGAGCGGCTGGCCGAGACGGCTGAGCTGCTCCCGGCGACGGGCACCCTGTCCGAACTGCTCGCCGGGATGGCCCTGCTGGACCGGGTCCGCGCCGGTCAGGTGCCCGGGACGGCGGCGGGCTGGCGGCGGCGGGAGATCGACGCGGCGTACGAGGAGCTGGCGGCGGCGGGAGTGCGGGCGCTCGACGGGCTCGCGGGCTCCACCGAGACGGCCGACGCCCGCGCGCTGGTCTCGCTCGCCGGGCAGGCCGCCGGGGTGAGCGGCGGGCTCCGGCTCGCCGACGCGCTGGCCCGCCTGGAGGACGGCGGGACACCGCTGATACGGGGTGCGGCGGGGGCTGCCCAAGTGCTGCTGGGCCTGCGGGACCCGGGCGACTTCGGGACCCGGCTGGCCTCCCGGGTGGACACCGCCACCACCCCCGGCCTCCGTTCCGAGCTGGCCGAGTCGCTGCGCGGCGCGCTGCTCGCGGCGGGCCCGCTGCTGGAGACGGGCCGGGCGCTCGATCCGCTGCTGGAGCGGGTGGAGAGCTTCCCCGACCGGGCTTTCCTGGACCGGCTGCCCGCGCTCAGGGCCGGGTTCGACGTCCTGGCCCCGGCGGCCCGTGCCCGGCTGCTGTCCGTCGTGGAGGACCGCACCGGCACGGCGGTGTCCACTCTGACCGGCCCGGTCACGGACTCGGCCGCGCTGGCGCTCCTGGCGCTGGCGGATCTGGCGGGCCGCGAAGCCCTGACCGCCCGGGGGCTGGCCCCGGCGGCCGGTCCGGAGGCGGCCGGTACCGGGACGGCCGGACCGGAGGCGACCGGGACGACCGGACCGGAGCCGGGTGGCCGCCCGGCCGCCGGCACGGCGGGGCACGCGCTCACCGGTGGTGAGCGGTGGCGGCTGCTGCTGGGGCGCGGCCGGGGGCTGAGCGGGAGCGCGCTGCGCTACGCCACCGCGCTGGACGAGCTGTACGGCAGCGGGCGCGGCGAGGGCTCGCGCGGGGAGGACGGATCCGGCCGGGGCGGCGGCGAGGCCCCCTACCCGGGCGTCCGGGCCTGGTCGGAGGAGCTGGCCGCCCTCTTCGGCCCGGGGGTGCGCGAGGAAGTCCTCGCGTCGGCCGCCGAGTCCGGGCGGCTCGACGCCGCGCTCGAAATGAACCCGGCCGCCGCGATCCCCTCGGTCGAACTGCTGCGGACCGTGCTCTCCTACGCGGGAGGGCTGCCCGAACAGCAGCTCGCCCGGCTGCGGCCCCTGGTGGCCCGGCTGGTGAAGGAGCTGACCGAGGCGCTCGCCAACCGGCTGCGCCCCGCGCTCACCGGGCTGACCCACCCCCGTCCCACCCGCCGCCCCGGCGGCCCGCTGGATCTCCCGCGCACCCTGCGGGCGAATCTGACGACCGCCCGGCGCGATCCGGGGACGGGCGCGGTGACCGTCCTCCCGGAGCGGCCGGTGTTCCGCACCCGGGCGCGCAGATCGGCCGACTGGCGGCTGGTGCTCGTCGTGGATGTGTCCGGGTCGATGGAGGCGTCGACGATCTGGTCCGCGCTGACCGCCTCGATCCTCGCCGGGGTGCCCGCCCTCAGCACGCACTTCGTGGCCTTCTCCACCGAGGTCATCGACCTCACCGACCAGGTGGACGACCCCCTGGGCCTGTTGCTGGAGGTCCGGGTCGGCGGCGGCACCGACATCGCTCAGGGGCTGCGGCACGCGCGGGAGCTGATGACCGTGCCCTCGCGCACCCTGACCGTACTGATCAGCGACTTCGAGGAGGGCGGCCCGATCGGACCGCTGCTGGCCGAGGTGCGGACGCTGGTCGACGCGGGCTGTCACGTCCTCGGCTGCGCCTCGCTGGACGACGCGGGCAGACCGAGGTACTCCACCGCCGTGGCGGGCCGGCTGGTCGCCGCGGGCATGCCGGTCGCCGCACTCAGCCCCCTGGAGCTGGCCCGCTGGGTCGGCGAGCGCGTAGGAGGTACGCACCGGTGACCGTCAACCCTGCCCAGGAACTGCCCCCGGTCACCGCCGAGGTGGCGGCCGGGGCGCTGGATCTGCTCCCGGCCCGGCTGCGCAAGCGCGTGGACTCGGCGCTCGCCAAGGTGCCCGGATGGCCCGTGGAACCGCTGCCCGACGGGGTGCGGATCAGGGTCGACGAGGAGACCTCGGTGACGCTGAGGACCAGCGGCGGGATCGTGGCGGACGCGGCCGACGCGGTCTGCGGCTGTCTGCTGGCCCCGGCCTGTCTGCACCGCGCGGCGGTGCTGTCCGCCGCGCCGCTCGCCGAAGGCACCGTCGCCCCTTCCGAACCCTCCGAACCCTCCGAACCGTCCGAACCCTCCGACCTCGGTGAGCCCGCCGAGGCAGAGGAGGAGGAAGCGGCGGCGGGCGCGGACGCGCCCGAGCGGGCGGAGGAGGTCGCTCCGCTCACCCCGGCCCAGTCCGCCGCGCTCGGCGCACTCCGGGCCGCCGCGACCGCCGTGCTGGTCACCGGGGTGTCGGGGGCCGGAGCGGTCCACCGGGCCGAGCTGCTGCACGCGGCGCACTCCGGCAGACTCGCCGGGCTCCCGCTGCCGGCCGCCGCCGCGGTGCGGATCGCGCGACGCCTCGGCGAGGCCCGGTCGGAGGATCCCGCCTTCCGGCTGTCCGAACTCTCCGCCGAGCTGGCCGGACTGCTCGACCTGCTGCGACGGCCCGCCGAAGCGGTCACCCCGGTGCGCCGCGCCTATCGGCCGACGCGACCGCTGCGGCTGTACGGCCTGTTCACCGAGCCGGTGGTGACCGCCTCCGGCTACGCGGGCGCGACCGCGTACGGCGTCACCCCCGACGGCGTCCTGCACACGGTCTCCGACATCGCCCCCGGCCGCCCCGAGCGCGCGCTCCAGGCGGCGGGCGCTCCGGTGCCGGGCGGCTGCGCGCTGCCGCTGCGCGAGTGGGGGGCCGGGGGCGCGGTGATCCTGACCGGTCCGACGGTGTCGCCGGACGGCCGGATCGGCGGTGGGGCGCGGTCGCGTTCGGTGCGGGCGGAGGGCGCTCGGTGGGACGAGCCGCCGCTCGACGGGCTCTGGCGGCTGCCGCCCGCCGAACAGCTCTCCCGCGCGCTCGGATGGCTGGCCGAGTCCGCCGAGACCCGCCGGGTGGGCGGCGATCTGCTCTTCCTCACCGGAACGGTCACCGAAGGCGGCTTCCGGGTCGACGACGGCGGGCCCGTGCTGCGGCTGCTGGCTCCGGACGAGCGGGCGGAGCTGGCGTACAGCGAGAATCTGCGGCTGCTCGCCGGCCGGCCGGGCATGGGGCTGCGGCTGATCGCGCGGGCGGTGGCCGACCGGCCGGGCGGGGTTCAGGCGCTGGCCGGGCTCTGGACGGGACACGACGGGGAGCCGGTCCGGGCGGACCTCGGCCTGCGCAGGCTGAACCGCTCGCATCTGCCGCCCGCCGACGCGCGGACCGCCGCCCCGCGGGAGGAGTCGGCCCCGCCCGGACTGCCGGTGGAGCTGGAGCTGCTGCGGCGGGCGGTGGACCGGGCGGTCGCGGGCGGCCGGGCCGTCACCGCCGCCTCGGCGGACGGCGAACTCCCGCGCAGGCTCCGCGCGGTGGGCCTGAGCACGGGCGCGGAGTGCGCCCGCGCCCTCGTGGAGAGCGCCGCCGACCGCCGCCACGACGCGCTCGGCCGGCTGCTCCCGGCGGACCCCGACGCCTTCGCCGAGGCCTGGCTCACCGCCTCGGTCTACGCCTCGGCGGCGGCCCGCTCGCTGCTGCCCGCCGCCTGGTCGGCACGGCTCCCGTCCGCCGACGCCCCCGGACAAGCGCCCGGACAAGAACGGGGGGCGAACCGAATCCGTTCGAATACCGTCTGATCAGGTGTGAAGGATCTGCGAATGAAGTTCCCCCGGCCGCGCCGACCGCGTATGCCCCGCACCCGACGCGGTCAGCGGCGGCTGGTGTGGGCGGCGATGCTCGGCTGTGTGCTGGCGCTGTCGCCCGCGACCTGGATGCACGCCGTCGCCGACAGCCGGGTCCGCCCGCTCGCCGAGGTGCCGGCCCAGGAGGTGGCCGTGGTCTTCGGGGCCGGCCTCTCGCAGGGCAGGCCCACGCCCTATCTCGCGCACCGGCTGGACGCCGCCGCCGAGCTGTACAGCACCGGGAAGGTCAAGGCCGTCCTGGTCACCGGGGACAACAGCCGGGAGGAGTACGACGAGCCCGACGCCATGCGGACCTATCTGACCGAGCGCGGAGTGCCCGACGAACGGATCGTGAGCGACTACGCCGGGTTCGACACCTGGGACTCCTGTGTCCGCGCCAAGAAGATCTTCGGCGTCGACCGGGCGGTGCTGGTGACCCAGGGCTTCCACATCCGGCGGGCCGTGGCGCTCTGCGACTCGGCGGGGATCGACTCGTACGGCGTCGGGGTCGACGAGCCCCTCGACTCGCACTGGGTCCACGGCAGTGTCCGGGAGATGTTCGCGGCGGGCAAGGCGGCGCTGGACGTGGTGTTCCAGCCGGATCCGACGTTCCTGGGGGACCGGGAGAAGGGTCTGACGGAGGCGCTGGCCGCCGCCGGGGAGTGAGCCCCGAAGCTCCCCCGGCACGACACGGCGGCGGACACGCGGGCGGCGGCTCGCGTCTCCATGCCCCGCGCGCGACAGTGAGAACCATGGGATACATGGACAGAGATGTCACCACCCTGCTCAGCCGGCACGCCGAGGCCCTCGCGCTCTTCGGCGACCGGGTGCACCAGGTGCGGGCCGATCAGTGGGACGAGCCGACGCCCTGCACCGAGTGGTCCGTACGCGATCTCGTGAACCATCTGACCTCGGAGCAGCTGTGGGTTCCCGACCTGGTCACGGCGGGCGCGACGATCGAGGAGGTGGGTGACGCCCACGAGGGCGACGTCCTCGGAACGCGCCCGCGCGCCGTCTGGGACGCCGCCGCCCGCGCCGCCCGGAAGGCCTTCGCGGAGCCGGGGGCGCTGGGGCGGACGGTGTGGCTGTCGTACGGCGAGACCCCGGCCGTCGCCTACTGCTCCCAGATGATCACGGACGCGGTGGTGCACAGCTGGGATCTGGCCCGGGCCATCGGCGCGTCCGAGCGGCTGCCCGACGCCCTGGTCGCCTTCGCGCTGGACGAGGTCACTCCGTACGCGGCGGGGCTGTCGGACTCGGGCCTGTTCGCCCCGCCCATCGAGCCCCCGCCGGGCGACAGCCACCAGACCAGGCTGCTCGCGCTGCTCGGCCGACGCGCCTGAGCCCGCCGTCCCCGGCCGTCCCGCACCGTCCCCGGCCGGTCAGCCGACCGGGCGGGCGCACCAGTCGCCGCCCGGCACGGGGGTGCCGTTCCGGCGCAGCTCCAGGGCCTGGGCGGGGGCGGCGAGATAGACCCACGCCCGTATCGCCGTGCCGTCGGCGCGGAGCACGTCCCGGGTGACCCGCTCGTAGAGATTGCGGGGGTGGCCGGGGGCGATGTACTCCTCCAGCTCGTCGAGTTCGGCGAGGAGAGGGCCGTACTCCCCCGGTGCCGCCGTCAGCAGTTCGCCGACGACGACGGCCCCGCGATCCGCGCCCGGCCCCGTGCCGTCCGCGCCGCCCGTACCGCCCGTACCGCCCGTACCGCCCGTACCGCCCGTACCGCCCGTACCGCCCGTACCGCCCGTACCGCCCGTACCGCCCGGCTCGACGGCGTACGGATAGCCGGGGCCTTCGTAGAGCACCGCCCCCGTCCAGCGCGCGGGTTCCTCGGCGGCGGTACGGCCCAGGAGGAGGAGGGTGTGGTTCTGCTCGCCGGGGCGGAGCGTGCCGTAGACGAAGAAGGGCAGCTCAGGACCGTTCATCGGGTTCCTCCTCTGGGGTTCTCACGGTGGCCGGGGCCACGGTACGGGGCGGTCGCGCCGGGCCGGCGGGCCGCCCCTCGTGACCCCGGGCCACCCGCCGCCCGGCGCTCGGCACCCGCCGCCCGGCGCTCGCCGCCCGTCACCCGGTGTACGGGCGTACGGCCTTGGCGTCCCGGAGCGTGCGCCCCCACCAGGCGAGCTGGTCGAGCAGGGAGACGGCGGCGGGGTCGCAGCCCGCCGGGTCCTTGGGGCGGCCGTCGCCGTCGAACCGGCCCTGGGCCTGGTGGAAGGAGACGGTGTCGCGGATGGCCACCGCGTGCAGCTCCGCGAAGACCTGACGCAGCTGTTCGACGGCGCGCAGGCCGCCGGAGAGCCCGCCGTAGGAGACGAAGGCGACGGGTTTGGCGCGCCACTCGGTGAAGTGCCAGTCGATGAGGCTCTTGATGGAGGCGGGGAAGGAGTGGTTGTACTCGGGGGTGATGACGACGAACGCCTCGGCGGCGGCGAGCCGGGGCGAGATCCGGCCGAGGGACTCGGCAGCCTGGGGCGGGAGGTCGTCGGTCAGCGCGGTGGGCAGATCCTCCTCGCCCAGGTCGACCACATCGACCTGGAATTCCCGGTGCAGCCGGGCGTGTTCGACGAACCAGTCGGCGATGACCGGCCCGAAGCGCCCCTTGCGGTTGCTGGACACGATGACGACGAGCTTCAGCGGAGCGGTGGAGTCCGGGGCGGGGCGGTCCTGGGTCTGTCGCGGGTTCTCCCGCGTGCTGGAGTTCATGGACAGGAGCTTGATACCTCAACCTCTCTTGAGGTCAAGGGCCGCCCCCGCCCCCCTACCGTGGAGGCATGACTCATACCGAGATCGACGGCGTCGTCGCCACCGGGGCGATGTCCATGCCGATGCTCAACGACTATGGGCACTTCACGGCGATGCAGGTCAGAGGGGGCCGGGTGCGCGGCATCGGGCTGCATCTGGCGAGGCTCGACGGGGCGACGCGAGAGCTGTACGGCCAGGGCCTGGACAAGGCGCTGGTACGGGAGCGGATGCGCGGCGCGCTCGCCTCCGCCGGGCTGTCGGACGCCTCCCTGCGGGTCTATACGCACTGGCCCGAGGGCGATGAGCGCGCGACGCTCACGGTCACCGTGCGCGAGCCGTTCACGCGGGCCCCGAAGCCCGTGCGGCTGATGTCCGTGCCGTACGTCCGCGACTTCCCGCACATCAAGCACCTCGGGTCCTTCGGGCAGAGCCGCGCGCTGACGCTCGCCGCCCGGGCGGGGTACGACGAGGCCCTCCTCGTCGCGGCGGACGGGACGGTGACCGAGGGCGCGGTCACCAATGTGGCCTTCTGGGACGGCGAGCGGGTGGTCTGGCCCGACGCGCCGTCCCTGCTGGGGATAGCGCAGGCGCTGCTGGAGCCGCTGCTGCCGTCGGTCCGGCGCAGGGTGACCCTCGCCGGCCTGGGCGGCTACCGCGCCGCCTTCGTCACCAATTCCCGGGGCATCTCGCCGGTCGCGAGCGTCGACGCGGTCGAGTACGACGTCGACGAGGCCCTCATGGCGTCGGTGACATCGGCGTACGACAGCGTGCCCTGGGACGAGATCTGACTCCGCCGACACCGCGTCAGGGCTGGTCAGAGGCGGTCAGAGGTGAACGGGTGAATCTGTCACTCATTCAGCGCGCGAGTGATCTGATTGACCATCACCCACCCTGACCTGCGAAAACACCAAGCGTCCAGCTCGACACGCCGAGCGATGGGCTTAAATCTGACAGGCCATCAGCAGGCGTGGGGCGCGGGGTGCGCCTTATCTCGGAGGTGACGTACTCAGCACCACCGTTTTCGGAGGAACACCATGCGCACCACCGCCCGACTGCTGACCACGGCCGTATTGGCGGTCTCCACCATAGGCCTCGGGGCCCCCGGAGCGTTCGCCGAGGACCATGAGTCCCTGGAGGTGTTCCCGTCCACCGCCGCCCCGGGGGCGTCACTCACCCTGAACACGACAGCCTGCGGCCCCGGCGGCGAGGGCGTCGGAGACGCCCGCGCACTGGGCGCGGGCGAGTTCCGGCTGTCCCCCGGAGCCCACAAGGAGTCCGCGGTGGGACAGCTCAGGGTGCCTTACGGAGTACAGCCCGGCGTCTACGGGGTCAGCGTGCGCTGCGACAACGGCAAACGCGTCACCGGCGAGGTCACCCTGCGCCGCCACGAGGAAGAGCCGGGTTCGCTCAACGGCAAGAACGAGGGCGAATCCGACTCGCGCGAGGGCGGCGGCGACCAGGGCCGGAGTCAGGATCAGGGCCATGAATCGGGCGGCCAGGACTCCGGCGGCCACAGTTCGGGCGGCCATGACTCGGGCGGGTACGACTCGGGCGGCCAGGGCGGCCATCACCAGCAGCCCAGCGGCCATGTGCAGACCGGCGTCGGGGGCAGCATCGGCCCCGACACCGCTCAGGTCGCGGCGGGAGCGGCCGTCCTGGCCGCGACCGCCGTCGGCGGGACCCTGCTCCTGCGTCGCCGGGCGAGCGGCACCCAGGGCGGCTGACGGACGGCCCGAGGGGGCGCGCCGCGAAAGCGGCGCCGCCCGCCCGGGACCGTCCGACGACCCGCCGTTCCCCGTTCCCGGTGGGCTCCGGCCCGCCGGGAACGGGGGCGTTCCGTCCCCGTCCCGATCCACTCGGAGGGCCGTTGAGCAGTACGAAGGGCTGGTGTCTCGCCATCGCCGCATGCGCCGGCCTCTGGCTGGTGCAGAACGGCTCCCGGGATGTCACCCCGCCCATGCCGACCGCGGCCGAGGCCTTCGCGGCCGGCCCGCACGCCCATACGGACGCGGTCGCCGCCCCGCTGCCCCCGGCCGGGCCGCTGCGGCTCAGGATCCCCTACATCGACGTCGACACCCCGCTCGTCGGGCTCGGTCTCGCCAAGGACGGCGGGCTGGAGGTGCCGCCGCCCGCCGATCCCAATCTCGCGGGGTGGTACCGGGACGGCACTCCCCCGGGCGCGAAGGGCACCGCCGTCGTCGCCGGCCATGTCGACAACGCCAAGGGGCCGGCCGTCTTCTACGGCCTGGGCGCGCTCAAGAAGGGCAACCGGATCGAGGTCTCGCGCCAGGACGGCAGGACCGCCGTCTTCACGGTCGACGCGATCGAGGTGTACGAGGCGGACGCCTTCCCGGACGACGAGGTGTACGGCTCACGTGGCCGCGCCGAACTCCGCGTGATCACCTGCGGCGGCGGCTTCAGCGAGAAGTCCGGATACCGGGGGAACGTGGTCGCCTTCGCCCATCTCATCGGTGTGCGCGCGGGCACCGAAGGCTGAGCCCCCGGACCCCTTTCTTGACCGCTCGTTCTAGATTGAGTTACCGTCACATCGTGGCAAGGACCAAGGAATTCGATCCGGACGTCGCCCTTCAGGCGGCCCTCGAACTGTTCTGGCGGCGCGGGTACGAGGCGACCTCCATGGCGGATCTGGTGGAGCATCTCGGGATCGGCCGCGCCAGTATCTACGCCACCTTCGGCGGCAAGCACGAGCTGTATCTGAAATCGATGGACCGGTACGCGGAGACCACCACCAACCTGCTGGTCGCGGCCCTCTCGACACCCGGCCCCGCGCTGCCCGGCATCCGGGAGACCGTGCGGCGGCTCGCCGCCGAGTGCGGCGACGAGCGGCGGCTGAAGGGCTGCCTGGTCACCAATACGGCCGCCGAGCTGGCCCCGCACGACACGGCGGCGGCCCACAAGGTCCAGCTGAGCTGGGAGCAGATCGAGACCCTGCTGCACGCGTCGCTGACCCGGGCCAGGGCCCAGGGCGAGCTGCCCGAGGACCGGGACCCGCTGGCGCTGGCCCGGCTGCTGCTGGTGCTGATGCAGGGCGCGCGGATCGTCGGCAAGGCGAGCGACGACCCCGCGCGGGTCCGCGACGCGCTCGAACAGGCCCTGGCCCTGCTCGACTGACCCCGCGCCCGCCACCGCGGGAAACGACCCCCGGCCGCACTCCGGCCGCACTCCGTCACAGGCGGAGCCCTACCCCGATATTTGACCGCTCGTTCTAAAAAGGAGAGTGCCACCATGTCCGATCGATTCAGCGGGAAGACCGTCCTTGTCACCGGCGCCGGCACCGGCCTCGGCCGTGCCGTCGCCCTCGCCTTCGCCGCCGAGGGGGCCGATGTGGTGGCCGCCGGCCGCACCCTGACGACACTGGCGGAGACGGTCGAGCTGATCGAACGGGAAGGCGGCGCGGCACTCGCCGTAACCACCGATGTCACCCGCCCCGACGAGGTGCGCGCCCTGATGCGGTCGACCGTCGAACGCTTCGGCTCGCTGGACATAGCGGTCAACAACGCGGGGATCTTCCGGGGCTTCGAGCCGGCCGCCGACATCGGCGAGGGCGACTGGGAGTCGGTGCTGCGGACCAATGTCACCGGCGTCTGGCTGGCGATGAAGTACCAGGTGGCCCAGATGCGGCGGAACGGCGGCGGCGCGATCGTCAACATCTCCTCCAACCTGGGCGCGCATCTGCGCATACCGAACGCCGCCGCCTACATCACGTCCAAGGCGGCGGTCTCCGCCCTCACCCGCGCCGCCGCGCTCGACCACATCGCGGAGGGCATCCGGATCAACGCGGTCAGCCCCGGCGCGGCCGAGGGCCCCATGTCGCTGCGCCCGGGCGAGACCGACGCCGACCGCACCGAGCGGCTCAAGCACGAGAACCCGCTCGGCCGGGCCGCCTCCGCCGAGGAGGTCGCGGCGGCCGTCCTCTACCTCGCCTCGGACGACGCCGGAGCGGTCGTCGGCACCGATCTTGTCGTGGACAGTGGCTCCTCGGCCTGACGGCTCTTACGCTGAGCGGCCAGACGACGGGCTTTCGAAGGGCGAGTGCGATGGCGGGCTGGCACACCAGGGACATCGCGGATCAGCGCGGGCGTACGGCCGTGGTCACCGGGGCCAACAGCGGCATCGGGCTGATCACCGCACGTGAGCTGGCCCGCAAGGGCGCGCGGGTGGTGCTCGCCTGCCGCGACGAGGAGCGCGGCGAACGGGCCGGGGCCCTGATCAGGGGCGCGCTGCCGGGCTCCGACGTGGAGTTCCGGCGGCTGGATCTCGGCGATCTCGCCTCCGTACGGGAGTTCGCGGCCGGGTACCGGGACGAGCGGCTCGATCTGCTGATCAACAACGCCGGGGTGATGGCCCTGCCGCAGGGCCGGACCGCCGACGGGTTCGAGACCCAGTTCGGCGTGAACCACCTCGGCCACTTCGCGCTCACCGGGCTGCTGCTGCCGAAGCTGCTGGGCACTCCGGGCGCGCGGGTGGTCAGCGTGTCCAGCATCGTGCACGCGGCGGCCGATCTGGACATGGGCGATCTCAACAGTGAGCACCAGTACCGGCGGTGGATCGCCTACGCCCGCTCCAAGACCGCGAATCTGCTCTTTGTCCACGAGCTGGCACGGCGGCTGAGGGCGGCCGGCTCCGGCGTGGTGGCAGCGGCGGCCCACCCGGGGTACGCGTCCACCAATCTCCAGACGGCGGGGCCCCGGCTGGAGGGGCGCAGGGCCGTCGAGCGGGCCATGGCCCTCGGCAACCGGCTGCTGGCGCAGTCCGCGACGGCGGGCGCGCTGCCGACCCTGTACGCGGCGACCGCGCCCGGGGTGCGGCCCGACTCCTTCACCGGGCCGGGCCCGTTCGGCTGGCGCGGCGCGCCGAGGCCGTCCTGGCGGGCCGGCTGGACCCGCGACGATGTGGCGGGCGAGCGGCTGTGGGTGGCGTCGGAGCAGCTCACGGGGGTGGTGTACGAGGGGCTGGCCCCCTGAGGCGGCGCGGGGCGGCACTGGCTGGACCGGCTGGACCGGCGGGACTACGTGAGGCCCGAGGCCTCGAACACCCCTCGGGCCGCGTCCGACTCGATCCGGTCGGAGAGCGACCGGAGCACCCCCGAGCCGTCGCGGAGCAGCCCCCGCTCCCGTGCCTTGCGCGCGCCCCGTTCCAGTTCGAGCCAGAGCAGCGGATTGGCGGCGAGGGTCACCGGGTCCACCTCGACCCGGCGGCCCCGCACGTCCTTCAGGACGATCCGCTGGGCGACCCCGCCCCTGCGGGCGACCTGGGTGAGCAGATCGGTGCTGACCCGGCGCTCGCCGAGCAGACCGCGCACACAGAACCAGTGGTGACCGGCCGTCACCCGGGGCGGGTAGAGGACCGCGAAGAGCAGGACGGCGAGGACGGCCCAGAGCAGGGTGCGGCCGAGTTCGACGGTGCCGGCGGCGAGGTCCACCAGATGCAGCAGGACGATCAGGCTGAGGGAGCAGAAGCAGGCGGCCCAGAGGTCGCCGACCCAGCTCCGGTCCTCGGCGAGCACCGCGTGCTCCTCGTCCGCTGCCGCCGCCCCGCCGCTTCGGCTCCCGCGCCCGCTCATGCCCGCGCTCTCGCTCTCGCTCTCCATGAGCGGGACGGTAAGCCTCCGCGTACCGCTCTGTCCGCACCCGGCCACGAGCGCTGACGGGTTTTCTACGCGGCGCGTCAACGTCGTGTGAAGACGGGGAGCCGGGGCGCAAAGGACCCGACAAGAAGGCCCGTGGAGGGAAATTCACGCCCTCACGCTGGGGCTCCAGGCTTCAGCACCGGAGGTTCGCCGTCCCGATGACCACTCTGTTCACGCCCTCCGGCGCGTCCGGTACGTCACCGGCCGCCTCCGCCGAACGCCTCGTACCGCCGCCCGATCTCGCGCCCGTCAGCGCGCCCGTCAGCGCGCCCGTCAGCGCGCCGGACTCCGGCGAGCGGCACCGGCTCACCTCGCTCCAGGGGCTGGCCGCGCTCTCGCTCGACGCGATGGCGTCGGTGGCGTACGGGCCCGAGGCGATCGTCCTCGTCCTGGCCGCCGCGGGCGGTGTCGGGCTCGGCTACACGCTGCCCGTCACACTCGCCATCGCCGTGCTGCTGGCCGTGCTCGTCGCCTCCTACCGCCAGGTCATCGCCGCCTTCCCCGACGGCGGCGGCTCCTACGCCGTCGCCCGCGCCCATCTGGGCCGGCGCACCGGGCTGGTCGCCGCGGCCTCGCTGATCCTGGACTACGTCCTGAACGTGGCGGTCTCGGTGACCGCCGGAGTCGCCGCGCTCACCTCGGCCTTCCCGGGTCTGTACGAGCACCGGCTGTCGCTGTGCCTGGGTGTGCTGGTGCTGGTCACGGCCGTGAATCTGCGCGGGATCGTCGATTCGGCGAAGGCGTTCATCGTGCCGACCGCCGTCTTCGTCGGCTCGATCCTCACCCTGATCACGGTCGGGCTCTTCCGCTCCGCGCCGCTCTCCACGGAGGCCGCCGCCGGCCAGGCCTCGGCGCTCGGCGAGAGCGCCACCACGGTCGGGGCGCTGCTGCTGCTCAAGGCCTTCGCCTCCGGCTGCTCCGCGCTCACCGGCGTGGAGGCGGTCGCCAACGCCGTGCCGTCGTTCCGCGCCCCGGCCGCCAAGCGCGCGCAGCGCACCGAGGTCGTACTCGGTGTGCTGCTCGGGGTGATGCTGATCGGGCTCTCGATCCTCATCGGGCGCTTCCATCTCCAGCCGGTCGAGGGGGTGACGGTGCTCGCGCAGCTCGCGGACGCCTCGCTCGGGCACGGCTGGGGCTTCTACGTGGTGCAGTTCGCGACCGTGGTGCTGCTGGCACTGGCGGCGAACACCTCCTTCGGCGGGCTGCCGGTGCTGATGTCGCTGCTCGCGCGGGACAACTTCCTGCCGCATGTCTTCCGGCTGAAGGCCGACCGCGAGGTGCACCGCCACGGAGTGGTGGCGCTCGCCGCCGTCGCGGCGCTGCTGCTGGTCTTCTCCGGCGGTGACACCAACACGCTGGTGCCGCTCTTCGCGATCGGTGTGTTCGTGGGCTTCACCGTCTGCCAGACCGGGATGGTGATCCACTGGCGGGCCCGCCGGACCGGCCGCTGGGTGCTCAAGGCCGTGCTCAACGGTCTGGGCGCGGTGCTCACCGGGGTGAGCGCGATCGTCGTGACCGCCACCAAGTTCACCGAGGGAGCATGGCTGATAGTGATCGCTCTCCCGGCGCTGGTGGTGCTCTTCGAGCGGGTCCACCGCGCCTACGGCCGTATCGACGAGCGCATCGGCCTGGGTCTGGTGCCCCGGCCGCCGCGCCGGGAGCGCTCGCTGGTGATCGTGCCGGTCTCGCATCTGTCCCGGCTGACCTGTGAGGCGCTCAACGCGGCGGTCTCGCTGGGGGACGAGGTGCGGGCGGTGACCGTCACCCACCAGGACGCCGAGGACCGCGCGGAGTCGGGGGCGCTGCGCCGGGACTGGGAGCGGTGGAATCCGGGGATCGATCTGGTGGAGCTCCAGTCGGACCACCGCACGATAGGGCGGCCGGTCTCGGAGTACGTCCGGCGGATCCACCACTACCACCCGCACACCCGGGTCACCGTGCTGATCGGGGAGGTGGAGCCCGAACGGCTGTGGCAGCGGCTGCTCCAGAACCAGCGCGGGGCGGTGCTGGCGCACGCGGTGCGCCGGGACACGGAGGCGGTGATCTGCCGTCTGCGCTTCCGGCTCACCGATACTGAGCAGGCGTCGAAGTCCCGGAATGCCTGAGAAAGCCCGGATTTCTCCGGCGTCCGAGCCTCGGACGTCAAGGTGGTGTGACCTGTCGTCAACTCCACGCCCGAGGATTCCCTCGTCGCGCGACTCCGCGCCGCCGCCCGGCGGCGCGGGTTGTCACCAGAGTTTCTGGAGCGATGCATGGAACGTCGGAGTTTTCTGCGCACGGCGGTCGTCGGCGGTACGGCGGCGGCGCTGGGCGCTGTCGGCACGGGCGGTTCGGCGGTGGGCGCGTTCGGCGGCTCGCTGTGGCGCGGGGCGGCCGTCACGGGGACGGCCCGGCCGGGCCGGGGACCGTACGGAGCCCCGCTGGCGGCCGACGCCGGGGGGCTGGCGCTGCCCCCCGGCTTCACCGGCCGGGTGATCGCGCGCTCGGGCGAGGAGGTCGCGGGCACCTCGTACGCGTGGCACAGCGCCCCCGACGGCGGCGCGTGCTTCGCCGACGGCACGGGCTGGATCTATGTGTCGAACTCGGAGATCAGCCCCTCGGGCGGCGCGAGCGCGGTGGCCTTCGACGGTTCGGGGGCGATCACCGGCGCGTACCGGATCCTGTCGGACACCCGGCAGAACTGCGCGGGCGGCAGCACCCCCTGGAACACCTGGCTCTCCTGCGAGGAGGTCTCGCGGGGGTATGTCTACGAGACCGATCCGCGCGGGGTGCGGCCCGCCGTGCGCCGGGGCGCGATGGGCCGGTTCAAGCACGAGGCGGCGGCGGCCGACCCGGTGCGCCGGGCGGTGTATCTGACGGAGGACGAGCGCGACGGCTGTCTCTACCGGTTCGTGCCCGCCGAGTGGGGTTCGCTCGCCTCCGGCACGCTCCAGGTGCTCACGGCGGGCGAGGCCGACTCGGGCTCCTTCACCTGGACGGACGTCCCCGACCCGGCCGCCGCCGAGAGGAGGACCCGCGAGCAGGTGCCGGGCGCGAAGCGGTTCAGCGGCGGCGAGGGGTGCCACTACGCCGACGACAGCGTCTGGTTCACCACCAAGGGCGACGACCGGGTCTGGCGGCTCGACCTCGGTTCCGACACCTACGAGCTGGCCTACGACGAGTCCGCGATCAGCGGGGGCGGGCCGCTGACCGGGGTGGACAACATCACGGGCGGCGCGTCCGGGGATCTGTACGTGGCGGAGGACGGCGGCACGATGGAGATCTGCGTGATCACCCCGGAGGGCGAGGTCGCGCCCTTCCTGCGGATCGACGGCCAGCCGGACTCGGAGATCACCGGTCCGGCGTTCTCCCCGGACGGCGGCCGGCTCTACTTCTCCAGCCAGCGCGGTACGAGCGGTGCGGACTCGGGCGGGATCACCTACGAGGTGACCGGGCCGTTCCGGAAGCAGGCCGGCTCCCCCGTGCGGAACTGGGTCAGCAGCCTGTCGCTTCCGCCGGCGCCCCGCCTCTGAGCAGGGCCGCGCCCAGCGGGGTCAGGGTGTGGAGCACCGCGTTGCCGTGGCGCAGCGTGAGCACCAGGCCGGCTTCGCGCAGCACCGCCGCGTGCTGGCTGGCGGAGGCGAGCGACACACCGGCCCTGCGCGCGAGTTCGCTGGTGGTGCAGCCGTAGCGGATGGCCTGGAGGACGGCCGAGCGGGTGTGGCCCACGAGTCTGCCGAGGGAGGGGCCGAGCGCGGTGCCGCCGGTCTCCCCGAAGGCGGGCTCGGGGCTGTGCGCCGCCGGGTAGACCAGGATCGGCGGGAGGGCGGGGTCGCGCAGCACCACGGGCATGCCCCGGCAGAAGAAGGAGGGCTGGAGCAGCAGCCCCCGGCCGTTCAGGCGCAGTTCGCGGTCGACGGGGTAGTCGGACTCCAGCACCGGGGCCCGCCAGCGCAGCACGGGCGGCAGCGAGCAGAGCAGTTCGGCCGCGCCGCCGTCGAGCAGGGCCCGGCCGCGCACCGCGCGGTCCGCCTCCACCCTGGCCTGGATGTGCGCCCAGTACGGCTCGATGGCGGCGCGGTGGTAGCCGCGCAGCACCGAGATGAGCCGGGCGAGCGGTTCGGGCCTGCCCTCGGCGAGTCCGGCGAGCCTTCCGGCCCGTTCGGCGGCGCGCTCGGAGGGTCGCTCGACCGATCGTTCGGCCTGCTGTTCCGGGGCGGTTCCCGCTGACACCAGAGTCAGTTCGGAATGAAGCCGTCCGGCATCGGTGGCGCGGATCGCCTCAAGACCGGCCTCCAGACCTCCGATGCCTTCCGGCGGGGTGAGAAAGTCCGGGAAATAGCCCCGGAGCGGCACCAGTGCGGAGAGCAGGCTTGTTTCACTATTCAACCGCGTCCGGGTTTCCGTACGCCATTCCCCGAACATCTGAGCGCGGCGGCGCTCTCTCAATCGATGAAAACTGAGAATCGTTTCCCACAGGGCATCCGGCCTTGTGGCCATTCTCACCCTGGCCAGGTCGTCGCCGGTGAAATGGATACGCAGCACTGAAACCCCCACTGTTGCACCCGCAATCGCCCCGATCACTGAGTATGCACGTCATCACAGCCGGTCACCACGGAGTTTCAGCCAGAGTTGAAATGTCTCGCCCGGGTCGGGTGCGAACCGAAAGGCTGTACGGCGTCGGGCAGGTTCCTTCTGTCTCCGATGGATGAGTCGAAGACCGTGGGGGGCTTCGCACATCCGGCGGCGGGTGACAGAAGGTGCGGCTCCCTGTCCGGTGGGGTAATGGGGCGCGGCCCGTGGATGGGGATCCACAGGCCGCGCCCCGCCCGCTGTTTCAAAGGGCGAACGACAGAAATTAGGGTTACGTCAAGATCAGGCTACGCGCGTCATGTCGCCTATCAAGGCCCCTGAATTCGACAGGGTCTTTACGGAAGTGCCGAAAGAAACAGAAGGGGACGCCCTGGCCTGTGCAACAGGAGGGGCGGGCGCCCCTGCGGACGCCCCCTCCCAGGCCGCCTCAGCCGGCCGCCGTCCCCTTCGACAGGGCCGCCGCGCGGGCCGCCTCCAGCCGGGCCACCGGGATCCGGAAGGGCGAGCAGGAGACGTAGTCCAGCCCCACCTCGTGGAAGAAGTGCACGGACTCCGGATCGCCGCCGTGCTCCCCGCAGACCCCGAGCTTCAGGTCCGGCCGGGTCGCCCGGCCCGCCGCCACCGCGCTGCGCACCAGCGCGCCGACGCCGTCCCGGTCGATCGTCTCGAACGGCGAGACCCCGAAGATGCCCTTCTCCAGGTAGGCGGTGAAGAAGCTCGCCTCCACATCGTCGCGGGAGAAGCCCCAGACGGTCTGGGTGAGGTCGTTGGTGCCGAAGCTGAAGAACTCGGCGGCCTCGGCGATCTGTCCGGCCGTCAGCGCGGCGCGCGGCAGCTCGATCATCGTGCCCAGCGCGAGCCGGAGTTCGGCCCCGGTCGCGGCCTCCACCTCGGCGATGACCCGCTCGGCCTCCTCCCGTACGATCTCCAGCTCCTGGACGGTGCCCACCAGCGGGATCATGATCTCGGCGCGCGGGTCGCCCTTGGCGTCGATGCGGGCGGCGGTGGCCTCCGCGATCGCCCGCACCTGCATGGCGAAGAGACCGGGGACGACCAGTCCGAGCCGGACGCCGCGCAGCCCGAGCATGGGGTTCTGCTCATGGAGCCGGTGGACGGCCTGGAGCAGCCGCAGATCGTTCTCGTTGTGGTCCTCGCGGGACTCGGCGAGGGCCACCCGCACCGACAGCTCGGTGATGTCGGGCAGGAACTCGTGGAGCGGCGGGTCGAGCAGCCGGACCGTCACCGGGAGGCCGTCCATCGCCTCGAACAGCTCGATGAAGTCCTTCCTCTGGAGCGGCAGCAGCTGCTCCAGCGCGGTGGTGCGCTCGTCGTCGGTGTCGGCGAGGATCAGCCGCTCGACCATCTCGCGGCGCTCGCCGAGGAACATGTGCTCGGTGCGGCACAGCCCGATGCCCTGGGCCCCGAACCGCCGGGCGCGCAGCGCGTCCTCGGCGCTGTCCGCGTTGGCCCGTACACGCAGCCTGCGCACCCGGTCCGCGTAGGCCATGATCCGGTGGACGGCGGCGACCAGTTCGCCGGCGTCCTCGGCCCCCGCGTGCATCCGGCCCTCGAAGTACTCGACGACCGGGGACGGCACGACGGGCACCTCGCCGAGGTACACCTTGCCGGTGGAGCCGTCGATGGAGACGAGGTCGCCCTCCTCGATCACCCTCCCGCCGACCGTCATCCGCCGCCGCTTGGTGTCGACGTCCAGCTCCTCCGCGCCGCAGACACAGGTCTTGCCCATGCCCCGGGCGACGACGGCGGCGTGCGAGGTCTTGCCGCCGCGCGAGGTCAGGATGCCCTCGGCGGCGATCATTCCGTCGAGGTCGTCGGGGTTGGTCTCCCGGCGGATCAGGATGACCCGCTCACCCGAGCGGGACCATTTGACGGCGGTGTACGAGTCGAAGACGGCCTTGCCGACGGCCGCGCCGGGCGAGGCGGCGATGCCCCGGCCGAGGAGTTCGCCCCTGGCCTCCTCGTCGAAGCGCGGGAACATCAGCTGGGCGAGCTGCGCCCCGGTGACCCGCTTGAGCGCCTCGGCCTCGTCGATCAGCCCCTGGTCGACGAGTTGGGTGGCGATCCGGAAGGCGGCCCCCGCCGTCCGCTTGCCGACGCGGGTCTGGAGCATCCACAACTGGCCGCGCTCGATGGTGAACTCGATGTCGCAGAGATCCTTGTAGTGGTTCTCCAGCGTCTCCATGATCTGCATCAGCCGGTCGTACGAGGTCTTGTCGATGCGCTCCAGATCGGCGAGCGGGACGGTGTTGCGGATGCCCGCGACGACGTCCTCGCCCTGCGCGTTCTGGAGGTAGTCGCCGTAGACGCCCTGCTGGCCGCTGGCCGGGTCGCGGGTGAAGGCGACGCCGGTGCCGGAGTCGGGGCCGAGGTTGCCGAAGACCATGGAGCAGATGTTGACGGCGGTGCCGAGATCGCCGGGGATGCGCTCCTGGCGGCGGTAGAGCTTGGCGCGGTCGCCGTTCCACGACTCGAAGACCGCCTTGACCGCGAGGTCCATCTGCTCGCGCGGGTCCTGCGGGAAGGCCCGCCCCGCCCGGGACTCGACGATCTTCTTGAAGCTCTGGACCAGGGACTTGAGGTCCGCCGCGTCCAGATCGGTGTCCACGGTCACCTGCTTGGCGGCCTTGGCCGCCTCCAGCTCCTCCTCGAAGAGCTCGCCGTCGACGCCGAGGACGGTCTTGCCGAACATCTGGATCAGCCGGCGGTAGGAGTCCCAGGCGAAGCGCTCGTCGCCGGACTGCCGCGCGAGGCCGGCGACGGACTCGTCGGAGAGGCCGATGTTGAGGACGGTGTCCATCATGCCGGGCATGGAGAACTTCGCGCCCGAGCGCACGGAGACGAGAAGGGGATCGTCCGCCTGGCCGAGCCGCTTGCCCATGTGCCGCTCCAGGGCGTCCAGGTGGGCGCTCACCTCGTCGCGGAGGGCGGCCGGCTCCTCGCCGGTGGCGAGGTAGACCTTGCACGCCTCGGTGGTGATGGTGAAGCCCGGAGGGACGGGCAGCCGGAGGTTGGTCATCTCGGCGAGGTTCGCGCCCTTGCCGCCGAGCAGATCCTTCAGGTCCTTGTTGCCCTCGGTGAAGTCGTAAACGAACTTCTGGTCCGGCTGATCCTTGATTTCCGACACGGCTCTCGACTCCCCGAGGCTCGGTGGCTGCCCTGACGGCGAGGAACATACCCAGATCGAAGGCATCTGGGTACGTCCACTTGGCCGTCATACGGCCGTAACCACTCGTCCGCCAGCGGATCGAAAGCGGCCCCGCGATCAACCGCTCCCACGCCCTCACTTCAAGGCTTGAAGGCGCGCGCACACAGAGCGACGAGAAGCCCCGGCCGCGTCGACGCCGAGTGCCGAGGGAGCGGGCGGGGGCTTGAAAGGGTGAAGCCATGAAGGGTGGCACCCAGTGCCACCCTTCCGAGAGATGCACCCACCCCCATAACGCTCATCTGAGCGTCACCCCTATCAAGGGTGGCGAGAATCACGTGCCCAGGGGCCGGGTCAGCCGCCCGAAGTGTCCAGTTCCGCGTCCGCGCCGACACCCGCGCAGTCGTACGGATCCTTCAGCCAGCCGTCCGGCAGAACCACTCGGTTGTTGCCCGACGTACGCCCGCGCGGGCCGTCCGCCCCCACCGGCCAGGGCTGGTCCAGATCGAGCAGCGCCAGCCGCTCGTCCAGCTCCGCCAGCGAGGAGGTGATCGCCAGCTGCTTGCGCATCTCCGAGCCGACCGAGAAGCCCTTCAGATACCAGGCCACATGCTTACGGAAGTCGATCACTCCGCGCGCCTCGTCGCCGATCCACTCCCCCAGCAGCTCCGCGTGCCGGCGCATCACACCCGCGACCTCCCGCAGGGTCGGCGCGGCGGACGCGCCCGTCCCCTCGAAGGCCGACACCAGATCCCCGAAGAGCCACGGCCGCCCCAGACAGCCGCGCCCCACGACCACTCCGTCACAGCCCGTCTCCCGCACCATCCGCAGCGCGTCCTCGGCCGACCAGATGTCGCCGTTGCCCAGCACCGGGATCTCCGGGACGTGCTCCTTCAGCCGGGCGATCGCGTCCCAGTCCGCCGTGCCGCCGTAGTGCTGCGCGGCCGTGCGGCCGTGCAGCGCGATCGCGGTGACGCCCTCCTCGACGGCGATCCGGCCGGCGTCGAGATAGGTGATGTGGTCGTCGTCGATGCCCTTGCGCATCTTCATGGTGACCGGCAGCGCCCCCGCGTTGGAGACCGCCTCGTGCAGGATCGCGCGCAGCAGGGGCCGCTTGTACGGGAGGGCCGAGCCGCCGCCCTTGCGGGTCACCTTGGGGACCGGGCAGCCGAAGTTCAGATCGATGTGGTCGGCGAGACCCTCGTCCACGATCATGCGGACGGCCCTGCCGACGGTGAGCGGATCCACTCCGTACAGCTGGATCGAGCGCGGGGTCTCGTGCGCGTCGAAGTGGATCAGCTGCATGGTCTTCTCATTGCGCTCGACCAGCGCCCGAGTGGTGATCATCTCGCTGACGAAGAGCCCCTTGGAGCCCGGGGCGGCCTGCCGCGCCGGGCTGCCGCCGAAGCCCCGGACGCCCTCGGCGAACTCCCGGCACAGGGTGCGGAAGGGCGCGTTGGTGATCCCTGCCATGGGTGCGAGCACCACGGGAGGCTGTACGGCGTGCGGGCCGATGGTGAGCGTCGAGGACGCCGACGGCGACGGGGCGAGCGTGGTCATCCGTCCATTGTCGCGTATCCGCCGACACCGGGCGGCGATCATGGGACGGCCGTACGATCCACGCATGGCAGAGCTGACCTCCCGACGCCGGCTCCTGGTGCTGGCCATCTGCTGCATGAGCCTGCTGATCGTCAGCCTGGACAACACCATCCTCAATGTCGCCCTGCCGTCGATGGGCCGTGAGCTGCACGCCTCCGTCTCCGGGCTCCAGTGGACGATCGACGCCTACACCCTGGTCCTGGCCTCCCTGCTGATGCTGGCGGGCTCCACCGCCGACCGGATCGGCCGCCGCAAGGTCTTCGTCGCCGGTCTGGTGCTCTTCACCCTCGGCTCGCTGCTCTGCTCGCTCGCACCGACCCTGGAGTCCCTCGTCGCCTTCCGGATGATCCAGGCGGTCGGCGGCTCGATGCTCAACCCGGTCGCCATGTCGATCATCACCAACACCTTCACCGATCCGGCCGAACGCGCCCGCGCGATCGGGGTGTGGGGCGGGGTCGTCGGCATCTCCATGGCCGCCGGACCGCTCATCGGCGGTCTGCTGGTGGACAGCGTCGGCTGGCGCTCGATCTTCTGGGTCAATCTGCCCGTCGGTATCGCCGCCCTCCTGCTGACCTGGCGGTACGTCCCCGAATCCCGCGCCCCGCACCCCCGCCGGATCGATCCGGTGGGCCAGCTGCTGATCATCGCGCTGCTCGGCTCGCTCACCTACGCCATCATCGAGACCGATCTCTTCTTCGCCGCCGTCGCGGTGGCCTCCCTGATCGGGGTGGTGCTGTACGAGCCGAGGCGGCGGGAGCCCCTGATCGATCTGCGCTTCTTCCGCAGCGCGCCCTTCAGCGGCGCGACGGTGATCGCCGTCGCCGCCTTCGCCGCCCTCGGCGGGTTCCTCTTCCTGAACACCCTCTATCTCCAGGACGTACGCGGCTACTCCGCCCTCCACGCCGGGCTCTACATGCTGCCGATGGCGGCGCTCACCTTCGTCTGCGCCCCGCTCTCGGGCCGGATGGTGGGCAGCCGGGGCCCCCGGCTGCCGCTGCTGCTCGCCGGGGTCACCATGGGCGCGTGCGGGGTGCTCTTCGCCGCCTTCGAGGCCGAGACCTCGAACACCCTGCTGTTCACCGGCTACGTCCTCTTCGGCATCGGCTTCGGCCTGGTGAACACCCCGATCACCAACACCGCCGTCTCCGGCATGCCCCGCGCCCAGGCCGGGGTCGCCGCGGCCGTCGCCTCCACCAGCCGCCAGATCGGCCAGACCCTCGGCGTCGCCGTGATCGGCACCGTCCTCGCCCACGGCGTCGCCGCCACGGCCGCGGGCTCCCCCGGCTACCCGGACGCCTTCCTCGCCGCCTCCCGCACCGCCTGGTGGATCATCGCCGGCTGCGGCCTCTGCATCCTCGCCGTCGGCGCCCTCACCACCGGCCCCTGGGCCCGCCGCACCGCCCTCCACTGCGCCGACCGCCTCGGCTCCGACCGCCCGCCGGAGCCCGCCGTGCACCGCTGAGCCGGGGCCCGGCCCGGCCCGTACCGCCCCCGGACAGCACTTCGCCCCGCCGGACAGCGGCCCGGCGGGGCGAAGCGAGGCTTACGGGGCGGAGATCAGCCCTGGGCGGAGTCCTGGGACCCGGCGGAGCCGGAGTCCGAGGACTCCGAGGAACCGTCGGACGAGGTGCCCTGGGCGCGCTCGCGCATCTTGCGGAGCAGCTCGGCCTTCTGGTCGGCGGCGTTCTTGCGGTTGGCCTCGGGGGTGGGGCCGAGGCCCGACTGGTCGGCGCGGGACACCTTCTTGCGCTGTCCGCCGACGCCGAGGAGGTTGTTACGGCTCTTGGCCATGGGGTTCTCCCATTCAGGGTGAGAAGTGACTGGGTGATCGTCAGATGAGGGCTGGCGTGCGCCGAGGCTCTCTCACTCGTAGATCTGGAAGAACGAAGACATGTCGGCGAGCCTACAGGCCCCCGAAGCGGGGCCGCACCAGCTTTTCCCGCCGGGAACGGCGAGAGGCCGGACGGGCGAAGGATGCCCGTCCGGCCTCTGTGAGGCGGTGTCGCGTCAGCAGCCGAGCAGACGCGAGCCCAGGTAGGACTGGATCTGGTCGAGGGAGACCCGCTCCTGCGCCATGGTGTCGCGCTCACGCACGGTGACCGCGTTGTCGTCGAGGGTGTCGAAGTCGACGGTCACACAGAACGGGGTGCCGATCTCGTCCTGACGGCGGTAGCGGCGGCCGATGGCGCCCGCGTCGTCGAACTCGATGTTCCAGTTCTGCCGCAGGTCCGCCGCGAGGCCCTTGGCCTTCGGGGAGAGCTGCGGGTTGCGGGAGAGCGGCAGCACCGCGACCTTGACCGGCGCGATGCGCGGGTCGAGGCGCATCACGGTGCGCTTCTCCATGACGCCCTTGGCGTTGGGGGCCTCGTCCTCGTTGTACGCGTCGAGGAGGAAGGCGAGCATCGTGCGGCCGACACCGGCGGCGGGCTCGATGACGTACGGCGTCCAGCGCTCGCCGGCCTCCTGGTCGAAGAACGACAGGTCGTGGCCGGAGGCCTTGGAGTGCGCCGAGAGGTCGTAGTCGGTGCGGTTGGCGACGCCCTCCAGCTCGCCCCACTCGCTGCCGCCGAACTGGAAGCGGTACTCGATGTCGGCGGTGCGCTTGGAGTAGTGGGAGAGCTTCTCCTTCGGGTGCTCGTACCACCGCATGTTCTCTTCGCGCAGGCCCAGACCGGTGTACCAGTTCCAGCGCTGCTCCATCCAGTACTCCTGCCACGCCTCGTCCTCGCCGGGCTTGACGAAGAATTCCATCTCCATCTGCTCGAACTCACGGGTGCGGAAGATGAAGTTGCCGGGCGTGATCTCGTTGCGGAACGACTTGCCCATCTGGGCGATGCCGAACGGCGGCTTCTTGCGGGAGGTCTGCTGCACCTGGCCGAAGTTGGTGAAGATGCCCTGGGCGGTCTCGGGGCGCAGATAGGCGACCGAGCCGGAGTCCTGGGTGGGGCCGAGGTGGGTGGAGAGCATGCCGGAGAACTGCTTGGGGTCCGTGAAGGTCCCCTTGTTGCCGCAGTTCGGGCAGTTGAGGTCGGCGAGGCCGTTCTCGGGGGCGCGGCCGTTGTGCTTCTCCTCGTACGCCTCGATCAGGTGATCGGCGCGGAAGCGCTTGTGGCAGGAGGTGCACTCGGTGAGCGGGTCGGAGAAGGTCGCGACGTGGCCGGAGGCCTCCCAGACCTCGCTGGCCAGGATCACCGACGAGTCGATGCCGACGACGTCCTCGCGCGAGGTGACCATGTAGCGCCACCACTGACGCTTGAGGTTCTCCTTCAGTTCAACGCCGAGGGGTCCGTAGTCCCAGGCGGCGCGCTGACCGCCGTAGATCTCACTGCACGGGTAGACAAAGCCACGGCGCTTGCTGAGGCTGACGATGGTGTCGATCTTGTCGGCGGCCACGGTGCTCTCTTCATAGATGACGACGACGAACGAGGAATGCTCCAGATTACCGGCGCACGCACCCCCTGGATCAAATCGATGGCCGGGCGGGTACGGCCGGGACTCGCCGCGCAGGTCACCCCGGGGAGCCGGGGGGATCCCCGGGTGGGGGCGGCTGTGTGTGTTCGCCCGCATTCGCTCCAGGTTTGTTGACAATCGTTTCCACTTTTGTTGAAAATGACTGTCATGAACGTACGACGCCTCATACGCACCACCGCCACCGCCGGAGCGGTCGTTCTCGGCCTGACGGCGGTCGCCGCCTGCTCCTCCGCCGACTCGGGCTCCGGTTCCGGTTCCGGCGGCGAGGAGGGCGGCAAGCTGAAGGTGACGGCGTCGTTCTACCCCATGCAGTTCCTCGCCGAGCGGATCGGCGGCGAGCATGTCTCCGTCACGGCGCTGACCAAGCCGGGCGTCGAGCCGCACGATCTCGAACTCAAGCCGCGCCAGGCCGCCCAGCTGGGCGAGTCCGGCTACATCCTCTACCTCAAGGGCCTCCAGCCCGCCGTCGACAAGGCCATCGAGCAGTCCGGCGTGAAGCACACGGTGGACGCCGCGACCCTCACCTCCCTGGAGACCCACCAGGACGAGAAGGGCCACGAGGACAAGAAGGGCCACGAGGGCCACGACCACGCGGCCGAGGAGAGCCACGACGATCACGGCCACGACCACGGCTCCGAGGCCGGCGACCCCCACATCTGGCTCGACCCCGCGAAGTACGCGGAGGTCGCCAAGGGCGTCGGCGCATCACTGGAGAAGGCGGACCCGAAGAACGCGGACGCCTACCGGAAGAACACCGCGACCCTGGTCGGCGAGTTGAACAAGCTCGACGCCGACTACCGCGAGGGCCTCAAGAAGACGGCCACCAAGACCTTCATCACCACCCACACCTCCTTCGGCCACCTCGCCGAGCGGTACGGCCTGGACCAGGAGGGCATCGCCGGGATCAACCCCGACGCGGAGCCCAGCCCGGCCCGGATCAAGGAACTCCAGACCATCGCGGAGAAGGACAGGGTCACCACCGTCTTCTTCGACACCCTCGCCAGCGACCGGACCGCCAAGACCCTCGCCGACGACACCGGGCTCACGACGGACGTCCTCGACTCGCTCGAAGGCATCACCGACAAGTCCAGGGGCTCCGACTACCTCGAGGTGATGGAGTCCAATCTGACGGCGCTGAAGAAGGCGCTGGGCGCGTCGTGACCACCCGATCGGAGTCCCCTGTGAGCGAGCCCGCCATAGCCGCCGGCGGCGAAACCGTCATCGGCGACGCCGTCATCAGCATGCGCGGAGCGCGCGCCACCCTCGGCTCCCGCCCGGTGCTGCGCGGCGTCGATCTGACCGTGCGCCGCGGCGAGGTCGTCGCCCTCCTCGGCGCGAACGGCTCCGGCAAGTCCACCGCCGTACGCTCCGTGATCGGGCAGATACCGCTCACCGAGGGCGAGATCGAACTCTTCGGCACCGGACTGCGCCGCTTCCGCCAGTGGTCCCGCGTCGGATACGTGCCCCAGCGCACCACCGCCGCGAGCGGGGTCCCCGCGACCGTGCGCGAGGTCGTCTCCTCCGGGCGGCTCTCCCGCACCCGGCTCGGACTGCTCTCCCGCGCCGACCGGGCGGCCGTGGACCGGGCGATCGCGCTGGTCGGCCTCGCCGACCGGGCCAAGGACTCCGTCGGCGCGCTCTCCGGCGGCCAGCACCAGCGGGTGCTGATCGCCCGCGCGCTCGCCTCCGAGCCCGAGCTGCTGATCATGGACGAGCCGATGGCCGGGGTCGACCTGGCCAGCCAGGAGATCCTCGCCGCGACCCTGCGCGACCAGGTCGCCGCCGGTACGACCGTGCTCCTCGTCCTGCACGAGCTGGGCGCGATCGAGCCGCTGATCGACCGGGCCGTGGTGCTGCGCGACGGCTGCGTGGTGCACGACGGGCCGCCGCCGAAGGCCGTGGGCCAGCACGCGCTGCCCGGCCACGACCACGTACATCCGCACGCGGCCGACGAGCCGCTCCGCACAGGACTGCTGACCTGACCATGGAAATCCTTGAGACGGCCTTCATGCAGCGGGCGCTGATCGCGGCCCTGCTGGTCGGCATCACCGCGCCCGCCATCGGCATCTACCTGGTGCAGCGCCGCCAGGCGCTGATGGGCGACGGCATCGGCCATGTCGCGATGACCGGCGTCGGCCTCGGCTTCCTGCTCTCCACCAACCCGATCTGGATGGCGACCCTCGTCTCCGTCGTCGGCGCGGTCACCATGGAGCTGATCAGGGCGTACGGGCGGACCCGGGGCGACATCGCGCTCGCGATGCTCTTCTACGGGGGCATGGCGGGCGGCGTGCTGCTGATCAACGTCTCCGACACCGGCTCCACCGGCGATCTCAGCTCCTTCCTCTTCGGCTCGCTCTCCTCCGTCTCCGACTCCGACCTGATCGCCATCGGGGCGCTCGCCGCCTTCGTCGTCCTGGTCTCGGTCGGACTGCGCCGGCAGCTGTTCGCCGTCAGCCAGGACGAGGAGTTCGCCCGGGTCACCGGGCTGCCGGTGCGCTTCCTGAATCTGCTGATCGCGGTCACCGCCGCCGTCACCGTCTCGGTCGCGATGCGCGTGGTGGGGCTGCTGCTGGTCAGCGCCCTGATGGTGGTCCCCGTCGCGGCGGCCCAGCAGATCTCCCGCTCCTTCAGGGCGACCTTCGCCCTGGCGGTCGGCATCGGTGTGGCCGTGACCCTGGCCGGCACCACCACCTCGTACTACCAGGACGTGCCCCCGGGCGCGACCATCGTCCTGCTCGCCATCGCCGTCTTCATCGCCCTCACCGCGCTCGCCACCCCGCTCGCCAGGCTCCGGGCGCGCCGCACGGAGGCCGCGAGGGCCGGGGCGGACGGCGGGGCCCCCGGCGCGCCGGAGTGCACCTCGGAGGCCCTCTCGCAGGTCCCGCGCACCCGGCTCCCGGGCGACGACGTCAAGGTCTGACGCCGGGCCTGGCAGAATTGGCCCTGACAAGCAGGTCGGGCTAGGCGAGGAGGCACCTGTGGCGACGGCGCCAAGCGGCGGGAACACCGCACCAGTGCGAGGCCGATCCACCCGGCAGCGCGCCGCGGTGGCGGCGGCACTGGACGAGGTGGACGAGTTCCGCAGCGCCCAGGAGCTGCACGACATGCTCAAGCACCGGGGTGATTCGGTCGGGCTGACCACGGTCTACCGGACGCTCCAGTCCCTCGCCGACGCGGGCGAGGTCGATGTCCTGCGCACCAATGACGGCGAGTCCGTCTACCGCCGCTGCTCGACCGACGACCACCACCACCATCTGGTCTGCCGCGTGTGCGGCAAGGCGGTCGAGGTCGAGGGCCCGGCGGTGGAGCAGTGGGCCGAGACGGTGGCGGCGCAGCACGGCTTCGTGAACGTCGCCCACACCGTGGAGATCTTCGGCACCTGCGCGGAGTGCGCGAGCGCCAAGCCCGGAGGCCGCTAGGGCCTGACCGGGCTCGGGCTCGGGCTCGGGGGAGCCGTCAGACCCGCTGGAGATGCTCGTCGAGCAGCGCCCGCAGCCGGTCGGCGTCGGCGGGGTCGGCCAGGCCGCGCTTGGGCAGCACGCCGAGCGCGGCGGCGTTCTTCCCGGCCATCAGCAGCACGAACAGCTCGGGCGTCTCGGCGTACCGGCTCATGGCGGACCAGCCGAGGGCCTGCTCGAAGTCCTCGGAGCCGGTCCGCATCCCGCTGTGGTCCACCACGGTGCGGAGTTCGCCGTACGTCCCGAAGACCTGCTGGAGCTGGCGCGCGGTCAGCGGCGGGGTGGCGAAGTGCAGGACGGCCAGGAGCACGCCCAGGGCCAGCATGACGAGGCCGAAGGGGTCCGTCGGCCGGCCCGCTTCGCTCAGCCGCAGCGCGCCGACGGCGAAGGTGAGGAGCGCCAGCAGCGGCCAGAGGATCCGCTGCCGCCGCCCGGCGGGGGTCTTGCGGCTCCGCACCCTGAGGGCGGCCGTGAAGTCCCCGGCCGTCGTGCGGTAGGTCAGCGCGACCGGGGTCCGGGTACCGGCCGCCCCTCCCGCCACGCCTCCCGTTATGTCACTGATGTCCTCAGGCACCGGTCTGCCCGGGGATCTCGTTGGGCACCGCGCCGCCGAAGCGGCGGTCGCGCCGGGCGTACTCCAGGCAGGCCCGCCACAGGTCGCGGCGGTCGAAGTCGGGCCACAGCACGTCCTGGAAGACCATCTCCGCGTACGCGCTCTGCCAGAGCAGATAGTTGGAGGTGCGCTGTTCGCCGCTCGGGCGCAGAAAGAGGTCCACGTCCGGCATGTCCGGGTAGTACATGTACTTCTGGAAGGTCTTCTCATTGACCTTCGCCGGGTCGAGCAGGCCCGCCGCCACATCGCGCGCGATCTTCTGCGCGGCGTCGGCGATCTCGGCGCGACCGCCGTAGTTGACGCAGAAGTACAGCGTCATGGCGTCGTTGTCGACGGTCTGCTCCTGGGCGACCTGAAGCTCCTGGACGACCGACTTCCACATCTTGGGCATACGGCCGACCCAGCGGATGCGGATGCCCAGCTCGTTCATCTCGTCGCGGCGGCGGCGGATGACGTCCCGGTTGAAGTTCATCAGGAAGCGCACCTCGTCGGGCGTGCGCTTCCAGTTCTCGGTGGAGAAGGCGTACAGGGAGAGGTTCTTGACGCCCATCTCCAGGCAGCCCTTGAGCACATCGAGGACGACGGCCTCGCCGACCTTGTGCCCCTCGGTGCGCGGCAGGCCGCGCTCCTTGGCCCAGCGGCCGTTGCCGTCCATGACGCAGGCGACGTGGTTGGGGACGAGCTCACCGGGGATCTTCGGCGGCCGTTCCCCGGAGGGGTGCGGCTCGGGGATCTTGTACTCGCGGCGGGACCGGCCCAGGATTCCGCGTCGTGCCATGCGGCTCACATCTCCTAGCTTCTTGTCTTCTGTTTCGGTGTTCGCCCGGTGCTGAAGGCCGGGCCGCTACTTCTCCACATAGCGGAGCGAGCGCAGGCCGCGCTCCAGATGCCAGTGCAGATACGCGGAGACCAGCCCGCTGCCCTCCCTGACATGACGCGCCTCACAGGCGTCCGCCGTGGGCCAGTCGCCGGTCAGCAGCGCGCTGAGCAGTCCGATGGCCTCCGCCGAGGGTACGACGCTCCCGGGCACCCGGCAGTCCCCGCATATGACGCCGCCGGCGGCGACGGAGAAGAATCGGTTCGGCCCCAGCAGTCCGCACTTGGCGCAGTCGTCAAAGCTCGGCGCGTATCCGTTGACCGCGAGGGAGCGCAGCAGGAACGCGTCCAGGATGAGGTGCGGCGCGTGCTCGCCGCGCGAGAGGGAGCGCAGCGCGCCGACGAGCAGGAGGTACTGCTGTACGGCGGGCTCGCCCTCGTGGTCGGTGAAGCGCTCGGCGGTCTCCAGCATCGCGGTGCCCGCCGTGTAGCGCGGGTAGTCGGTGACGATCCGGCCGCCGTAGGGGGCGATGGTCTCGCTCTGGGTGCAGAGCGGCAGCCCCCGGCCGATCAGCTCGCTCCCCCGCGCGAAGAACTGCACATCGACATGGGAGAAGGGTTCCAGCCGGGCCCCGAACTTCGACTTCGTCCGCCGGACCCCGCGCGCCACGGCCCGCACCCGCCCGTGGCCGCGGGTGAGCAGCGTGACGATACGGTCGGCCTCGCCCAGCTTCTGGGTGCGCAGCACGATGCCGTCGTCGCGGAACAGGCTCATGGCCTCATTGTCCCGTACCGCCGGACCCCGCCCGTACCGCGTCGCGGGCCCCGGACTCGTCGTACTCCCGGCGCGCCGCGTCGATCCGGCCGGAGTTCTCCTCGGCCCAGCGTGTCACGGCGGCCAGGACGGGCAGCAGGCCGCGGCCGAGGGGGGTGAGCCGGTAGGTCACCCGGACCGGGACGGCGGCGGTGACGGTCCGGGTCAGGAGGCCGTCGCGCTCCAGGCGGCGCAGGGTCTCGGTGAGCATCTTCTGGCTCGCGCCCGCGATCGCCCGGCTCAGCTCGCCGTGGCGGCGCGGCCCGTCGGCGAGTTCCTTGAGGACGAGCGCGACCCATTTGTCCCCGAGGCGGTCGAGGAGCCGGTTGGTGGGGCACTCGGCGAACCGGGCCCGGTGCGCGGTACGGGCCTCGGCGCGGCGCTCGGCGGCGGTGCGGGTGGTCATGGACGTCCCTCCGGGTGCGCTGGGCACGGTGAAGTGCCTACTCCCGCCCGACCGTAGCGCCGCCCTAGCGTCGGGGGCATGACGAAGACCGTCGGAATTGCCGGCGCGGGCCACGTGGCCCGCGCCCTCGCCCGCCCGCTGAGCGCGGCGGGCCACCGGGTGATCGTGGGCGCCCGCCGCCCGGACGCCGCCGGGGACTGGGGCCCGGGGGTACGGGTCACCCGGCCCGAAGAGGCCGCCGAGGCGGCGGATCTGGTGATCAACGCGCTGCCCGGGGCGGTGTCGGCCGAGGTGCTCGGCCCGCTCGCGCCCCGGCTCGCGGGGAAGGTGCTCATCGATGTGGCCAACGCGGTGGTGCCGGACGCGCACGGCTTCGCCTCGGCCCTGCGGTATCCGGGGAGCAGCCTCGCCGAGGAGCTTCAGCGGGCCCTGCCCGGTGTCCGGGTGGTGAAGACCCTCAACACCGTGCATGTCTCGGTCATGGCCGATCCCGCCTCGCTCGGCGTCCCGCCGTCCGCCTTCCTGTCGGGGGACGACGGCGACGCCAAGCGCGCCGCCACCGCGCTGCTCACCTCGCTGGGCTGGCCGCCCGCGTGGATCCTCGATCTCGGCGGCGTGGCGAGCGCCCGGGGCCCCGAGTCCTTCGTCCTGATGGTCGGCGGCCTGGTCCGGGCGCTGGGTCCGGTGCCCTTCGGTCTGTCGGTCGCCCGCTGAGCGCCGCCGTGGCCGACGTCAGCGCGGTGCGCCCGCGAACCGGTCCAGGGTCCGCAGTACGCGGTCGAGCATCGCCTCCGACCCCATGTGCCCCGCGTCCTCGACCACGGTCAGCTCCGCGTCCGGCCACGCCCTGGCCAGCTCCCACACGGTGCCGACCGGGCACACCATGTCCAGCCTGCCGTGGATCAGCGCCCCCGGGATCCCCGCGAGCCGTCCCGCGTCCCGCAGCAGCGCGCCCTCCTCCAGCCACGCGCCGTGCGCGAAGTAGTGCGCGCAGATCCGCGCGAACGCCAGCTTGGCGGGGTCCGCGCGATCGGTGTACGGGGTGCTCGCCCCCGCCGTCTCGATCAGCAGCACGGAGTCCTCCCAGGCGCACCAGTCCGCGGTCGCCTTCGCCCGTACGGCCGGGTCCGGGTGCCCGGTGAGCCGCGCGTACGCCGCGACGATGCCCTCGCCGTCGGCCGGGACGCCCGGCGCTCCCGCCCGGAAGCGGTCCCACGCCTCCGGGAAGAAGCGGCTCGCGCCCCGGTAGAGCCAGTCGGTCTCGGAGCGCCGGGAGGTGGTGACGGCCTGAAGGACGATCTCCGACACCCGCTCCGGATGCGTCTGCGCGTACGCCAGCGCCAGCGTCGATCCCCAGGATCCCCCGTACAGCAGCCACCTGGCGACCCTCAGCCGCTCCCTCAGCAGCTCCATGTCCGCGATCAGATGCGCGGTGGTGTTGTGCCGCATGTCGGTCGCCGGATCACTCGCGTGCGGCGTGCTCCGCCCGCACCCCCGCTGATCGAACAGAATGATCCGGCACCTCCCCGGATCGACCATCCTCCGCAGCCCCGGCCCACACCCCGACCCCGGCCCCCCGTGCACCACGAGCACCGGCTTCCCCTCCGGGTTCCCACACTCCTCCCAGTACACGCGATTGCCGTCCCCGACATCGAGCATGCCGCGCAGCCGGGGTTCGATCGGCGGATACATCTCGGCGTTGTAGGTCATGGCCACATCATCGGCGAGCGGCCGGGGCGGGGACAGGCGGTTTTGTGCGGGATCGGCGCATCGAGGGGGCCGGAACGCTCAGCGCGTCAGCGCGACCCCGAGAACGATGAAGGCGGCCGTGGTGGCGACCGCGAACGAAACGCGCCCGCGTGGGTATTCGAACCTCGCGTGCCGCACCCCCTGCTTCACCTCCAGGGCCCACGCCGTGAACAGCTTGCGGTTGGGGAACAGGCCGACCGTCAGTCCGATGAGCGTGGACGAGTACAGCACCAGCTTCTCGACCGAACTGAGTTCCCTCCCGTCGCCGAGCGCGATGACGAGCACGCCGCACCCGACGATGATCAGGGGGTACTTCGTACGGACGACCGGCAGGGGAATCCACTTCGCCATGGCGAAACAGTGAATCACCGTGGCCGCAGCGGCCATCAGCCAGATCCAGTGCATGGCAACGGTCGTGAGCACGAGAGCGAGACCTTCCGGAAGATCGGGAGAATACGGCGCGGGCCTACGCCTGCCACTTCCCCACAGATCATCTTACGTGGACGGCCACCGGACCGTTCGGGCTCCCCGCCGAGTCAAGTAGCCTCTGACGGCTGCCCGTTGCCCGGCGTCCGATCACCGCCCCGCAGCGGCGGCTCCCCCGTCCACGGCCGCAGCTTTCAACTTCCAGCGCCGGCGGCCTGCCGCTCCCGGATCGCCGCTCGACCAAGGTGCGGGTCCGCCTGCCCGTCGATCACATCGACCGTCCCGGGCAATACCGAAAGGGGAAACCGCTGCAGAGGAGGAGGAGACGGGGCCATGGCCCCCAGGTTCGCGGGTCCTCAGTCGAGGCAGAACTCGTTGCCCTCGATGTCCCGCATCACGATGCACGACTCGTTCTCGTCGTCAGCCGGCAGCAGCCGCACCCGCGTCGCGCCGAGAGCGACCAGGCGGGTGCACTCCGCCTCAAGGGTGGCCAGGCGCTCCTTGCCGACGAGGCCGGTGGCGACGCGGACGTCGAGGTGGAGCCGGTTCTTGACGACCTTGCCCTCGGGGACACGCTGGAAGAACAGGCGCGGGCCGGTACCGGAGGGGTCGACGGAGATGGCCTCCGCGTCGCGCTTCTCGGGCGGGAGGGTGAGGTCGAAATCGGACCAGGTGGCGAAGGGTGCCGGGGGCGGCGGGACGACGTATCCGAGGACCTCGCACCAGAAGCGGGCGAGGCGCTCGGGTTGGGCGCAGTCAAAGGTGACCTGGAACTGTCTGATCGGTGCCATCGGCCCACCGTAAGCGAAGGGCGCGTATACGGCCTTTCAGTCGATGCAGAACTCGTTGCCCTCGATGTCCTGCATCACGATGCAGGAGTCGTCGCCGCCGTCGTACAGCAGCCGCTGGCGTACCGCGCCGAGCGGGAGCAGACGGGTGCACTCGGCCTCAAGGGTGGCCAGGCGCTCCTTGCCGACGAGACCGGTGCCGACGCGGACGTCGAGATGGACGCGGTTCTTGACGACCTTGCCCTCGGGGACACGCTGGAAGAACAGGCGCGGGCCGGTGCCGGAGGGGTCGACGCAGGCGGACCAGGAATCCTGCTTCTCGGGCGGCAGGGAGCGCTTGTAGTCGTCCCAGGTGGTGAAGGGCTCCGGGGGCGGCGGGACGACGTATCCGAGAACCTCGCACCAGAAGCGGGCGAGACGCTCGGGCTCCGCGCAGTCGAAGGTGACCTGGAACTTCCTGATCAATGCCATTGGCTCACCGTAGTGGCGGTTGCTGTCGATTGGCATCTGGTTTTCGAGATCCGGCGCACGGTGTTCTCGCGGATGATTTAACAGTCTGAACGTGATGTCACGGGACGGGTCCGTATGACGGCCGTCCCGTGAATCATTCCGGCCTCAGACCACCTCGCCCCGACTGCGCGCGTTCGCGTACGCGTTCATCGCGCTGATCCGCTCCATGGGGGTGGCGGCCCTGACGTCCTCGGGGACGCAGTCCCATTCGCGTCCGCCGCCCAACGGTCTGAGCTGGACATACGGCCCCTCGTACCCCATGACGACCCCCACCCGGCCGGTGCCGGCCTCCACGGCGTAGGAGCCGACGGGGGTCTCGGTCACGGGGTCCCCGCGCTCTCGTCCTTCCGGAGGGCGGCGGTGAGGCGGCGGACGACGTCGACTGTGGAACGGCCCAGCTCGATGAGGGGGCAGGGGACGGCGCGGGCGTAGGAGTCGGTTTCCACGCGGAGCGAGGGGAGGACGATTCCTGAACGGTGGAGCGCCTTGCGCAATTCTTGTACGGCGTCCTCCGCATCGCTCAGACAGTCGGCCGGGTGGCGCTTTTCCTGGTCCGTCATGACGGGCCTTTCTTCCCTGGGTGGATTTCACGCTTCGTATTGCGACGGTGACAGCGATGGGGCTACCTTCGCCAGGGGTTGGCGCTCTACAACGCACCGGCAGGGAAAAGGAGTTGAGCCATGGCCAAAGGTCAGCAGCAGGCCGCTTGGGAGTTCTTCGGCGCGGAGCTGAAACGGCGACGGGAGGACGCGGAACTGACGCAGTCCGAAGTGGGGATGGCGGTGTTCGTCTCCGGCGGATACATCGGCCAATTCGAACAGGCGATTAGAAAGCCGCAGTTGGATGTGGCGACGCGGCTCGATGTCCTCCTACAAACCGGAGGTTTTTTCGAGCGGCTGTGGCACAAACTGATCGACAGTTCGCCGTACGCCAGTTACTTCGTGGCCGCTGCGGAGCTGGAGGCACTGGCCACCCATATCTACGACTTCGAGCCCGCTCTGGTGCCTGGGGTGATGCAGACCGCCGAGTACACCCGGGCCATAGTCCTCGCGGACAACCCCTTCGCGCCCGACGAGCAGATCAAGGACATGGTCAGCGGCCGTATGGATCGGGGCCGCCTGCTGGAGGACCCCGACAAGCCCACGTACTGGGCGATCCTGCACGAGCAGGTGCTGCGAGTCCGGGTGGGTGGAACCGAAGTGATGGCGGGGCAGCTCGACCACATCGCGGATCTCGCCCGCAGCCGGAGGGCGCTGGTTCAGATCATCCCGTTCGAGGCCGGTGCCCACACCCTCATGGGCAAGACGTTCACGCTCATGGAGTTCGAGGACACCCCTCCCACCGTCTATACAGAGGCGGTGTATTCGGGGAATCTGCTGGACGATCCGCCGGTGGTGAAGCGCGCACAGCGGGCATACGATCTGCTCAGGGCCGCCGCGCTGTCCCCGGAGGCGTCCCTCGCCCTGATCGAGTCAGCAGCAGAGGACCACAGACGATGCGCGAGTACGACCTGAGCACTGCTCGGTGGCGCAAGAGCAGCTACAGCGACGGCAACGGCGGCCAATGCGTCGAGATCGGCTACGACTTCGAGGGTGCCGCCTGGCGCAAGAGCACCCACAGCGACGGCAACGGCGGGGAGTGCGTCGAGGTCCTCGACAACATCCCCGGCGTCGTCCCCGTCCGCGACAGCAAAACCCCCTCCGGCCCCGTCCTCGTCCTCCCCGCCCCCGCCTGGCAGACATTTGTCTCCCACCTCCGAGGCTGATCCGCCCGGGCCCGACTCCCCCGCAACCGCGACGAGTCGGGCCCTCCGCACGGAGCGGGCCGCCGCGACCCACTTCCGGATCAACCGGCGGGCGGCCGGCAACGGGTCCTTGATGCGGGCGTCGACCTCCGCCGTGCACTTCGCGCGGGCCGGGCAGTCGGCCACGATGGACGCCGCCCGGCGTATCTCCGCCCTCACCCACGGCGATCCCGCCGCCGGGGAGGGCACGGCCGTCTTCCACGAACTCGTACGCCGCGCCCTGCCGGTCAGCGACCCGCGCCTCGCCGTCCCCGAGGTGCTGGATCTCGTACATCCCGAGCACCGTCGGCGGTACGCCACGGTCCTCGCCGCCGACTGGCATCCGGACAGGGCGACCGAGTTCAACGGTGCCGTCTGGCCCTGCCTGGGGTCGGCGGTCTGGGCCCTGCGCAGTACGACCGGTTTCGAGGAGGCGATTCGCGGGGCGGCTGGAATCTCCGCGCGCGTGATCACCCGGTTCTATTCAGCCTGCACCACTCCGGTGTTCTGGCAGGCGTGCAGCAGCCATCTCCCATCCTCCTGCTTCGTCATGATGTACAGCGGAGCGCCTTCCGTTTCGCCCTCCGGCGAGCGGTAGAGCTGTCGGACCTTGACGGCCGCCACATCGGGCCGGAGGAATTGCGTGTGCACGACCTTGTAGGTGATCTCGCCGTCCCAACTGGCCGTCGGCAGCACGGAGCGGGTGAATTCGGCGATCGTGTCGAAGCCGATCAGGACTTTGCCGTGGCCGGTGGTCCAGAGGGCGTCGGGGTGGAAGAGGGCGAGGAAGCCCTCGGTGTCTTTGGCGCGCTGGGTGCGCTCGACCGTGGCGACGACCTGCTCGATGGCCTTGATGTCCGTGGTTTTGGTGTCCATGCGGACCACTCTGCGACCTCAAGCGAGCTTGAGGTCAAGGGTCGGCCGTGAGAACGCTACGTCGGCCGGGCAACGGCCGAACCGGTGAACCCGGGACCATGTCCACCCGCCCTGACCAGCCGGTCGGTCACTTCGGCGCGGCGGGCGGGGGAATCTCACCGCATGCGCTGCCCGGACATGTGCACTACGACTTAGCCATATGTTGTGCGACACGGGAGCGCGGGAGCGCGCGAGAGGACCAACATGACGAATGCGGCCTTCGCCAAGCTTTTGTTTCTGGAGGCGAAAAGGGTTCAGGACCCGGATGGCGCGGACGAGATCCTCGTCGGCAGGGGTGACGGGGGCGTCTTCGAGAAGATCCGGTTGAGCGAGGGGGAGTTCTTCGAATTCGACGAGCGGTTCGTTCCGTTCGTCAATCAGGCGCCGATCGACATCGTTCTGCATGAAGTGAACGAGGCGACCGGCCAGGTCAATTTCATCGGCGGGGCGAAGATCATCCCCTCCGAGGTGGGTCTCGGGGAACGGACGCAGGCGATCGGCGCGCTGTCGCTGTCCCTGTACGAGCTGACGTACAAGGTGCTGTGACCTCAGAGGGTTTCCCGGGCAGCCGTCGCCCTGCGGGCGTGCCGGAACACGGCGGTGACGGCCGCCGCCGCGGCGACGGTCAGGACGAGGTACGCGGTGGCGGTTCGCGCGTCGGGGGCGGTGAAGGGCTGGGCGCGGCGGGCCTGCCAGGTGAGGAGGGCGATCAGGCCGAGGAAGAACGCGGCGGCGATCCAGACCAGGGCGGTGCGGTGGCGTTGGCCGAGCACGCGGGGGCCGAGGGTGAGGAGCAGCCCGAGGAGGCAGAGGGCCTGGAGGGAGTGGGTGCCGACGAAGTGGGGGACGCGCAGATCACCGGCGGCGGTGCTGAAGTTGGTGACGGGCAGGCCGGGGCCGCCGTCGGGCAGTCCGACGGTGTGCGCGCCGATGATCGGCATGCCCTGGCCGAGGTCGGCGGCGGCCTCCTGGGCCGCGTTGGGGGTGACCATCAGGGCCCCGGTCGCCATGCCCATGACCGCGAGGACGAGACCCAGGCGCAGCGCCCAGGCCAGCGCGGGCGGTTCGACGCGCTGCCGCAGGAGCAGGCCGAGGGTGAGCACGGCCATCAGACCGACCACGACGATGATCGTCAGCATGGTCACCAGCAGCGCGGTGGAGGCGGAGCTGCTGTGGTTGAAGTGGCTCGTCCTTCCGGCCATCGCCGATCCGGCGACCCAAAGGACTTCGGCGACCACGCCGGTCGCGGTGGCCCAGGAGATCACCCGTACCAGCCGGGAGTGACCCCGTACAAAGGTCAGCAGCCACAGCAGCGTGACGGCATAGAGGGCGAAGGAGAATCCGAACCGGGCCGGTTTCGCCCAGGTGGGCTGCCCGGTGAGTTCCCCCGGGTCCACGATCAGCCCCACCAGGGTCGCCAGGGTGATCAGGAGCAGGACGATCGCGGCCCCGGCCAGCGGCGGATTGGCCGCCCAGGCGCGCCGCGGCAGCGCGCGGGGGGCGTACGCCTCCGACACGGCCGGCTCCCTTCCACGGCTCGGACGACCTCCCCGCATGGTGGGAGCCGGGCCGCGCGTTCGAGCGACCGCAATGCCGTGGCGTCGCCCGCGCGGGCTCGGCAGTCGGCGCAACCGTCCCTCGTACGGCGGCGAGGGCTCCCGCGCGGCCGGCCGCGTCCCATGACGTCGACGACCGGAGCCGTACTGGTGACCCGTGGCGGCGAGATCGCGCACGAGGCGTACACCGGCACTGGCACTGGCACCACCTTGGGTCCGGAACCGTGGACGGGATTCCGTCCCTGACGGACCGGCCGGCCGACCTGCTCCCGGGCCGTGCCCACCCCTACCCGTCCGACCGCGCGCATCACCCAACCAGATACCCCCCATGGGTATTTGACGCAATGACGGACGCCGGGCTACCGTTCCGGCAGACGCATACCCCTCCGGGGTATGAAGAAAGGGGAACGGTGATGAGCGAGACCAACTGGCACCTCAAGGGCGAGTGGTTCGACGTGTGCAGCTGCTCGATGCCCTGTCCTTGTACCTTCGCGCAGGCTCCGACGGACGGCGGCTGCCTGTTCACGCTCGTGTGGCAGATCCATGAGGGGCACTTCGGGGATGTGCGCCTGGACGGCCTGGGCATCGTGGCGCTCGGGGAGTTCGCCGGGAACATGTGGGTGGGGGACCCCGACGCCACGATGAAGGCGATGTTCTACATAGACGAGAAGGGGACCCAGGAGCAGCGGGACGCGCTGGAGGAGATCTTCCGGGGGAACGTCGGCGGGTGGCCGGGGAAGTTCGGCTCGCTGATCACTGAGGTGCGGGAGGTGGCGTACGCGCCGATCCGTTTCGACGCCGCGTCGGATCTCGCGTACTGGCGGGCGACCGTCTCCGACAAGGTGAGCGTGGGCGCGAAGGCGCTGACCGGGCCGACGGCGGACCCCACGCGCCGGGTGCAGCTGATCAACGCGCCGGGGGCGGAGGTGGGGCCGGGGCAGGTGGCGACCTGGGGTGTGGTGAGCGAGGACCGCGCCGAGGGCTTTGACTTCTCGCGCGCATACCGGGGCGGGTCGAGCAAGCACTTCCCGTTCGACTGGCGGCCGGAGGCGTAACGGCTTCTCGCCCTGGCGAGGGGCTGGTACGAGACGGGGGTGCCGAGGGCCGCCACGACGGTCCGGGTCCAGGACGGCGAGTACGACTGGGTCGACGAGGTCGCCCTCGGCGGAAGGACGGTACGGGCCGGGCACGGTGCCGTCCTGACCTCGCTGGAGTGGGCCTTCGCATCCTGACGCCCGTCGACGAACTGACCGCCCGCGCCGTGCGGCGGCAGGACGAGGACCATGTGGACTGGTCGGCGACCCGCTGGACCCTCACCGGACGTCGCGGCTTCGAGACCTGGTCGTCCGTGGTGGCTCATCGCCACCACCCCTCCCCGGCACACCGCCGCTTCGTGGCGGACTACCTGTGGACCCGCGCGGTGACCGGCGGTGACCCCCGCCTCGCGAAGGTCACCCGGGCGCTGCTCCCGCCGGCGAAGGGGCCGGACGTCGAACTGCGGGGCGCGGTCGCGGCGGCGCCAGCCGCGCCACCGGGTCAACGCGCTCAGGGAGTGGCAGCGGCGGCAGAGGGAAGCGGCCACCGGCTGAAGCAGCGCGCCATCCCGCCCTGTCCAGAGGTTTGTTGAGTTGCCCATGTCACACACCCGGCTCTCAACCATCCGGCGCGTTCCGCCGTCCCCCCGGTCGTAGATGCATCCATGGGGAGGACAGCGCATGCGCAGAACGCTCACGGGAATGGTGTCCCTGGCCCTGCTGACGGGCACGGTGACAGCGGCCGGGGCCCACGCGGCCGAGGTGCCGGAGCGGCCCGTCGGGAACCAGGCGAAGGCGGCGGACATCAAGAGCCGGCTGCTGGCGATACCGGGGATCAAGTTCATCAGCGAGGAGAAGGTCGGCAAGCACCGCTTCTTCACGCTCAGCTACGCACAGCCGATCGACCACAAGAACCCGCGCAAGGGCACCTTCCGGCAGCAGTTCACCCTGCTGCACAAGGACACCAGCCGCCCCACGGTCTTCCACACCTCCGGCTACTTCCTGTGGCCCAACCCGGAGCGCTCGGAGCCGGCGCAGATCATCGACGGCAATGAGGTCTCGCTGGAGCACCGCTTCTTCCCGCCGTCGCGGCCGAAGCCCGCCGACTGGTCGAAGCTCACCATCCGGCAGGCGGCCGACGACCAGCACCGGCTGTTCACCGCGCTGAAGAAGATCTACACCAAGAAGTGGATCTCCACGGGGGCCTCGAAGGGCGGCATGACCGCTTCGTACTACGAGCGCTTCCACCCCAAGGACATGGACGGTGTGGTCGCGTACGTCGCGCCCAACGACGTGAACGACAAGGAGGACTCGGCGTACGACAAGTTCTTCGACACGGTCGGCACCAAGAAGTGCCGGGACCGGCTGAAGGGCATCCAGCGCGAGGCGCTGGTCCGCCGGGGTCCGATGGAGAAGCGCCTCGCCGCCACGGCGGCCGAGACCGGCGCGACCTTCAAGACGGTGGGCTCGCTGGCCAAGGCGTACGAGGGTGCGATCCTCGGCATGCCCTGGGGCTTCTGGCAGTACTCGGGTGTCGAGGCGTGCGACGCGATCCCCGCCTCGCCGAAGAAGCTGAGCGACGACCGGCTCTACGCCGAGCTGCTGGAGCTGGGCGGGGTCGACGGGTCCAGCGACGCGAACCTCGAACCGTTCACGCCGTACTACTACCAGGCCGGCACCGAGCTGGGCGCGCCGATGCTCACGGTGCCCAAGCACCTGAAGGACCTAGCGCGTTACAAGGACCTGCCGCCGCGCTCGTACGTTCCGCGCGACATCCCGATGACGTTCAAGCCGAAGGCGATGGCGGACATCGGCGGCTGGGTGCGGGACAACGCCCGGCAGATGCTCTTCGTCAACGGCTCGTACGACCCGTGGAGCGCGGAGCCGTTCCGCCTCGGCAAGGGCGCGAAGGACAGTTACGTCTTCACCGTGCCCAAGGCCAACCACGGCGCGGATGTGGCCGGGCTGCCCCAGAAGGAGCGGACGCTCTCCATCGCGAAGATCCAGAAGTGGGCCGGGGTCGCGCCCGGGTCCGTGCTGAAGGACCCGTCGAAGGCGAAGCCGCTGGGCGCGTTCAGCCCTGAGCTGGACCGCAGGGACGGTCAGCGGGACCGGGTGCTGCGGCTTCCGTAGGCATCACCCCGAGCGGGTGGGCGGGTCGGTGGGAAGGGGTCCCGGAAGGGGCCGCTTCGAGCCGACCCGCCCTTCTTTTCAGGCCGGTTGACCTTCCCGGCCGCAGGTCTTCTCAACTCGGGCGCGTACGCCGACGTCCGTAGGTGCGTACATCCACCACGAGGAGACACATGCGCAAGACGCTGACCGGACTCGTGTCCCTGGCCGTGCTGGCGGGCACCGTGACAGCGGCCGGGGCCCACACGGCCGGCATCGAAGATCCCGCCGCCCCGACGGGCGCCTCCGCGAGCGCCTCCGCGAGCACCTCCGCGAGCGGCGACATCCTGGCCCGGGTGCTGGCGATTCCGGGGATGCGGCTGATCGAGGAACAGCCCGCGCCCCACCACCGGTTCCTCATCCTCGGCTTCACCCAGCCCGTCGACCACCGGAACCCGGACGCGGGCGTCTTCGAGCAGCGGTTCTCCCTGCTCCACAAGGACACCGGCCGCCCCACCGTCTTCCACACCTCCGGCTACGAGCTGATGGAGGGTCCCGTAACGGCCGAGCCGACGGAGATCGTCGACGGCAATCAGATCTCGCTGGAGCACCGCTTCTCCCCGCCGTCCATGCCACAGCCCGCCGACTGGTCGAAACTCACCATCCGGCAGGCCGCCGACGACCAGCACCGGCTGTTCACCGCGCTGAAGAAGATCTACACCAAGAAGTGGATCGCCACCGGCAACTCCAAGGGAGGGATGACGGCGACCTTCTACGAGCGCTTCCACCCCGACGACATGGACGGTGTGGTCGCCTATGTCGCCCCCAACGACGTCGACAACGACGAGGACTCCGCGTACGACCGGTTCTTCGAGCGGGTCGGCACCGCCGAGCAGCGCGCGGGGCTGCGGGCCCTGGAGCGGGAGGGGCTGATCAGACGGGAGGCGATGGAACGGCGGCTGGCGGCCGACGCGACGGCCGAGGGGCTGACCTTCACCGCCGTGGGTTCCCTGGGCAAGGCGTACGAGGCCGTGGTGCGGGAGATGTCCTGGAACTACTGGGCCGCTCCCCCGGCGGGCGGCCGTCCCGCGCTCCCCGACCCGGCGGCCCTCACGGACCAGCAGCTGTACGACACGCTCAACGGCATCGTGAAGCTCAGCGTGTTCGCCGACCAGAACTTCGCCGACTTCGCGTACGAGTACCAGGCCGGGACCGAGCTGGGCTCCCCCACGCGGCGGACGCCCGCGCATCTCAAGGGGCTGACCCGGTATCCGCACCAGCAGCCGCGCACCTTCGTGCCGCGCGAGATCCCGATGACGTTCAAGCCGAAGGCCATGGCGGACGTCGACCGCTGGGTGCGCGACAGCGCCCGGCGGATGCTCTTCGTGAACGGCGCGTACGACCCCTGGAGCGCGGAGCCGTACCGCCTCGGCAGGGGCGCGAGGGACAGCGCGGTGCTGACGGCCCCCGGCGCGGACCACTACGCCCACATCAGGGATCTCAACGAGCGGGACAAGGCGCTGGCCACCGCGAAGCTCCTGCGGTGGGCCGGGGTCGCGCCCGGTGCGAAGCGGGTCGCACCGGACGCCCCCGGGGCGGGTCAGAACTTGCCGCGGTAGCCGGTGAGGTCGGCCTCCGAGCAGGTCGCCTTGCCGATCAGGCACGTGACGGAGGCGTACCCGCGCTGGTAGACGTTGGTGACCTTGCCGCCGTTGTAGAGGTAGATGTGGTGGTTGGGCATCAGACGGTGCTTCCCGGAGCGGATGGTCCAGTTCCCGCCCTTCGTCATATTGATGGTGAAGGCACCGTCGATTCCGCCCTTGACGCCCAGAATTCCGCTGCAGAAGGGGTTCTGGGCAAGCATCTTCATACGGATGTCGACGCTGCTGCCGGTGCTGCCGAGCTTCTTCGCTTCCATTTTCTTGTCGGTGGCGGTCTTGGTCGCCACCTTCTTTCCATTGCTCTTCTTGTAGACGGTCGTCGCACCCATCGACTTATTGCCGACGACCTTCTTGTTGCTCCAGGTGACGGTCGCGTGGAGAGCGGACCGGTACTTGCTCGACTTCCAGTCGTATCCGCGTCCGTCGCCGCCGAACTGGTAGCCCTTCTTGTACGAGCAGCCGGCCGGCGGCGCGTCGATCTTCTTCTGCGGAATGAAGGTGATCCAGGAGAGCGTGGTCGTCTTCGCCGCCGCCGCCAGCGCCACCCGCTCGGTGGCCGCCCGGCGGAGCCCGTCACGGGAACTCGACTCGGGGACAGTCGCCTTGACTCCCCAGAGGCGGGCCTCGGGGTGACCCCCCTTCGGCAGTACGGGGGCCACCTGATAGTCGTACTCGGCGCCCTTCACGACGTTCGTGTCGCGGAACGCGGACACACCGGCGGAGAGAACGGCCACCTCACGCCCGTCCCGCGTCACCGCGTACCGTGCGTCCGGCGCGTACGCGCGCCACGACAGATCGACGAACGAACCGCCGTACGAAACCGCGATTCCCTGTCCCAGACTGGAGCGGTCGACCACGGCCCGCTCGCCCGACTTCGCCTGCTCCACAGCGAAGTCGGTCCCCTTCGGCGCACCGGCGCCCGCGCCGCGCGCGGCGGACGAATCCAGCTTCCGGGTCTCCCCGTTCATGATCGCCGAAAGGGAGAACGCCACCGAATCGGCGTTCTTTTCGACATCGGCCGCCGAGGCCGCCGGAGCGATTCCCGACGTCATCATTACCGCCGGAGCGATCACCAGGGCCGATATCTTCGCCGCTGAAAAACTCTTCATTTGTTTCCCCCCATGATTACTGTCGTTCAGTCCCGTCAGCATGGCCCCGCAGTAAGCGGAAGGGGGCCCAGCGGCCGGAACAGACGGGGATGCTAACATGATCGCCGGAGTGGCGATCATGTCACCCAACTGTAATTTTCACCTCGCACACAGGGCTTTACATGCAGGGTGAACATGGATTAATACAGGGGTTTCGCCATGACCAACAAAGCGGCAGACGGTCCCGCCAGTCTCTACGGAGGCGTCTCCCTCGGACTGGGCGTCGTCGGCCTCGTCTGCCTGGCCCTCTACACCTTCGGCGTGGCCCCGCTCGCCTTCGTCCTGGGCCCGCTGGCCGTCACCTTCGGAATCCTCGGACTGGTCAGCAGGATCAACCGGGCCAAGTCGGCGGCCGGGCTGCTCGCCGGGCTCGTCCCCACGGCGCTGCTGCTTCTGCTGCCGTTCGGCGTGGCACCTCTCTAGGGCGCCGCGATCCGGTCAGCCGAAGAGGGCGACGAGTCCGTTCACCCAGATCGCGAGGACCACGAGGCTCCCCACCAGGCAGCCGGCGCCCGTCAGTACATCTCTGACCGTCCACGGCGCGGGGGCCGGGTCCTCGCGCTCCTCCTCCAGGTCGTCCCGGTAGGAGTCGGGGTCGTCCCACGCGACACGAAGCCCCAACTGCTCGGCGCAGGCGGTCCGCACCGCGATCAGCCGCTCCTCCGCGAAGGAGTCGGCGGCCGCGGCCTCGGGGCCGCGCCAGGCGAGGGCCTTCATCCGTGACCGGGGAGTCCCGTACCGCGCCTCGAAGGCGGCGGTCTCGTCGGCATCGCGGTCGTCGCGGTCCTCTTCGAGGTACATCCAGCGTCCTGCCTCGGCGGCATCGCCGTAGAGCCGGTACACCTCGGCCAGACGCCGGCGGAGCGTCAGGTCGTGCGGGAAGGACGAGACGAGACCGCGCAAACGCTGGCGCGCGACGGGAACCCGGCCGGCCGCCAGGTCCGCATCGACTCGGGCAAGGGTCTCTCTCAGAGGCATGAACGCATGATCGGGTACCGCACCGATCCGCGTCGACCCGGTTTTCCGCTCAGCGCCCACCCGCTCTCACGCGCGGCGGTCTGAGAGCATGATGCGATGGATCACACTCGGCAGACGGTCAGTTCCGGTTCGCCGCTCGAACCCCGCATCGGTTTTTCCCGGGCGGTCCGCAAAGGAGCCCATGTCGCGGTCGCCGGAACCGCCCCCATCGGGGACGACGGGACGACCGTGGGGCGAGGGGACGTCCACGCCCAGACCGTGAGGTGTCTGGACATCGCGGAGGCCGTGCTCAAAGCGACCGGCGCGTCGCTGGAGGACGTCGTACGGACCCGCGTCATGCTCACCGACGTGACGCGCTGGGAAGAAGCCGCGCGGGCCCACGGGGAACGGTTCGCGGCGGTCCGCCCGGTGACCACCTTCGTCGAGGTCTCACGCTTCATCGATCCGGACTGGCTCGTCGAGGTGGAGGTCGACGCCGTCCTCGGCTGACTCCCGAAAGCGCCGACGCCTAACCGTGCCTCAGCCTGGCGGCCATCGACTCGGCGACCGCCCTGAAGCCGTGCCGTACGCCGATGGACTCCACCTGGGCGACCAGCGCCGGGTCGCCGACCCGGATCGCGTGCTGGACCGCCTCGGCCAAGGACTCGCGGGTGACCATGTCCTTGAGGCTCGCCTTCCGGCCCACGCGGAGAGTGCGGCGGGTCCCGGCGCACTCCTTCTGGTAGTCGGCGAATGCGCTGCCGAGGTCGACGGTCAGGTTCTGCACATCGAGGGAGCCGGTCGGTTTCCACGACCGGCCCAGGCCGTCGGTCACCTCGGTCTCCAGGAAGAGCACGACATTGGCCGCTTCCGCGGGCAGGTCGAGTTCGAGCCGCTGATGGTCGCCGCGGACGGTGACGGGGAAGGTCCGCTGTTCGACGGTGCCGTGCAGCGGCGGCTCGGGCAGCCACACCAGGGAGGTGACCTCCAGGACGCCCGGCTCCAGCGGGTAGGTTTCGCCGCCGCCGACGGCGTCGCGGTACCCGTAGGTGTCCCGGTATCCGACGCGCAGGGTCCACGGACTGTAGGTGAAGGGCCCCGGCACGTAACGCGGTGAGAGCGCCAGCTCGACGGTGGCGTGCAGGGTGTGACGGTCGTACTCGAAGGAGACACTGCCGGCCGTCGGTCTGTCGACGGCCATCACCACCCCGATGATCGGCCGGCACTCCAGCCACACCTGGCCGGTGGCGAGCGCCTCCGGCTCCTCCTCCTGGGTCAGCCTGCCGGTGATGTGCACGTCCGGGAAGAACGGGCGCGGGTCCTCGACGTACACCGTCCAGTAGCCGTCGAGCCGCATCAGGGCCGGAGTGACGGTGAGGGTGCTGAAGGACATGCCGCGCGGCAGACCGGCCAGGCTGGGGCCCTGCTCGGCGAGTTCTTCGGGGTCGAGGGAGAGGTGCTCGGCGGTCAGCAGGGAGTCCGCGATCTCGTTGGCCACGGCGGAGAGCAGGATCGGGGCCAGCACTCCGGCGATCGGACCGGCCAGGATGTCGGTGAGAATGCCGGACGCCCACTCCAGCACGAACGGCAGCGAGACGTCCACATCCGGCTCGCCGACCTGGAAGTCGCTCAGTTCGACCCGGTTCTGCGAGACGACCGGCACCGCCGAGATCCCGACCCGGGCCCTCAGTCCAAAATTGTTCACCTCGCCGTGCGCGTGCAGCTCGCCGTTGATCCGGCCGTCGCCCAGCGAGAGTTCGATGCGGTCGATCAGTACGTCGAAGTCCGAGAACGGGTCGGGCACGTTGGGGACGTGCCGCACCAGGGCCCCGGTGCCGACCGGCGGCGGGGTGTTCGCCGCCAGCTCCTGCCGGCCCGCTTCGCTGTCCAGATACTCGCCGAGGAGGCGGGCGCCCTTCTTCTCGTCCTCGGGGGTGGCCGCCTTGCCGATGTACTCGGCGTAGTGGCGGTCGGCGACCATGGAGCGGACCATCGCGCGCACCGCGGGGTTGCGCACCGTCTGCTGGAAGCCCGGCGGGGTCAGCGCGCACAGCACCGTGCGGCGCAGCGGCAGCTCGTCGGGGGCGGCGGCGGCCTCGGTCGCCGGTCCGTAGTCGGCGAGCACCCGCAAGGTGTCGACGTCGGCGAAGTGGACGGTCGGCAGCGCGGAGACGGTGGTGAGCCGCTCGCTCGGCCGCCCTTCGGCGAGCGTCAGCGCGAACCCGGCCGGCAGCTGTCCGAGCTCGCGGAAGCGATCGGTCAGAGCCGCCTCGGCGGCGGCCACGACCTCCCAGCCGGCCAGCGGCTGGGCCGCCGTGTCGATCCGGGCGTCCGAGGCGGGATCCGGATCGAGCTTGACCACGCAGGAACCGAGATCGGCGCAGAGCTGCGCGAGCGATCCGCCGCCCTCCGCGTCGATCCGACGGAACATCAGCGTGAAGGAGACGTTCAGGGCACCGGCGAGCGGGGAGGCCGACCGGTCCGTGCCCCGCAGCTCGACCCAGCTCTCGTCGAAGGCGAGGTGCAGGACGGTGCGGTCGGTGCCGACCTCCGGCCACAGGTCCAGCGACCGCACGATGATCTGCCCGTGCAGGGTGCCGACGGGGCTCCCGCCGCTGAATTCGAGCGGGGAGGGCGGGTCGAGGATGTCGATCACCTTGCCGGACGCGTCGGCCTCGACCGGGATCAGTCTGCAGAGTTCCTTCAGCGCGGAGCGGGCGACCTGGAACACCATGCCGGTCATGGCGGCAGCCCTCCGATCAACGGACGAACAGGGCCTCCTTCCATGTAACCCCTGTCCGGCCCGCCCCGCGAGCGCCCGCATCGACCACCCTTGACTTCGATAACGTCATTATGTCAATAATGACGTTATCGAAGCTGGCCCCCTGACGGGAGTGCGCACCAATGGATGAGACGCCCAGGCCAAAAGACGCGAGTCGGCGCGCCTTTCTCCGCACCACGGGATCGATCGGCGCTGTCGCGGCCGTCGGCTCCTCCATCACCGGATTCACGGACAGTGCGGGATCAACGGGCGGCGAAAGAATCCGCACCGGGCCGCGTATCGGCGGACTCGACTGGGAGGCGGAGATCCCGGAGATACGCGGCTATCCCACACTGGGCGAGCTGCACCGCTCGATCGAGGGCGTCCGGCGGGAGCATCCGAGGAGGACGAAGCTGCGCACGGTGGGACGGTCCAGGGGCGGGCGGGAGATTCTGCTGCTCTCCGTCGGCGAGGGGCGGAACAACGCACTGGTGCTCGGCGGTCCGCACCCGAATGAGCCCACCGGATTCCTGACGGTGCTTCATCTGGCACGGCTGGCGGCCGAACACCCCGAGCTGGCCGAGGGGCTCGATGTGACCTGGCACATCGTGCCGTGCATGGACCCGGACGCGATGCGTCTGGGCGAAGGATGGTACGGCGGCCCGCACACGATCGAGAATTACTACGGAAAGTTCTACCGCCCCGCCTTCCGGAATCAGGTGGAATGGAATTTCCCCGTCGAGGGCGGATTCAACAGCCCGCTCCCGGAGACACGACATCTGATGGCGGTCATCGACGAGCTGAAACCGAAGCTCGTCTACACGCTGCACAGCTCGGACTTCACGGGCTTTCATTTCATGATGAACCGCGATGTGCCGGAGCTGGTGTCAGGCGTCGAACGGGCCATCGCCCGGCGCGGTCTCCCCTTCCACGCCGCCCCGACGGACGGCGGGGCGACACCTCTCGGCCCGGGGGCCTATCTCCTGCTCCCGCGTGTGGAGCCGGTCCCCGGCGAGCAGATGACGCCGGGGGCGTCCAGCATCCAGTACGCCGAGCGGCACGGAGCGCTGGGCATCCTGCCGGAGACGGCCATGTGGCACTCGCCCGCGTTCGAGGACACACGCGGCAGCGGCCACCGCCTTCCCGAGCTGCTCGGCCGGGCGGCGGACGGGCTCGAACGCGACGGGGAGATGCTGGCGGACACGGTCCGGCGGACGAGTGACCGTTTCCCGGCGCTTTCCCCGCACTTCGCCGCGGTGACCGAAGGCCGGGAATTGATCGGGCGATTCACGCGGGCCTACCGCCGGTCGGCGACCGATCCGGCCCAGGACCGCGAGGCGACGGTGGCCGAGCGATTCGATCTCCTCTGGATGGGCCACACCCTCACCCTTCGCCCCGCCGGCATGCTCCTCCAGCTGTTGGACGGAATCGACCTAGACGGAATCGGCGACGACGCTCCGGACGTCCGGCGCGCACGGAAGCGGCTGAGGCAGTGGTTCGTCCGCCGGTGTTCGCACATGCGGCGAGACTTCCCCGGCCGTCATCTCGATCCGCGCGATCTGACCGCGCTCCAACTCGACGTGGCGTTCACCGCGGCCCGGTCCCTGTAATCTCGGCGCGGGCACCACACCGGTGACACCTCCACAGGGTGTTCGGACAGCAGGGAATCTCATGCGCCGCAATCGCGCCGAGCAGCGGGAGTTCAACCGTCGCGCGCTCCTGGCATCGGCTCGGCACCTCATCGCGACCCAGGGGACGAATGTCTCCGTCGACGCCATCGCCGAGGCGGCCGGTCTGACCACAGGCGCCGTCTACTCCATTTTCGGGAGCAAGCGCGATCTGATCCTCGCGGTCATCGAGGAGGGCGTCCACGAGTATCTCGAAGACATCGAGCGGCTCCGGGAGAGCGAGGAAGCCCTTCCCGGTCTCCTCGATCTGTACGCCCGCCGGGTCGCCGCCGGGCTCGACGGCGATTTCCGTGAGGAGGCCCGGTTCGAAGTCCTGCTGGTGCTGCTCTGCCTGGACGATGAATTCTTCCGTGAGCAGTCCCTGCGCCTCCAGCACAGGCAACGGGACGCCCTGGCCGGTCTCTTCACCGGCCGCGCCGTCTCGGACGGTCCCTCGCCGCGGCGCGTCAGCAGTAGCGAGGCAGCTCTGATCGCCTCTTCGCTCCTGGCCCTCACCAGTGGTTTCCTGCTGCGCGGGGTCCTGGACGACCAGGTGCGGCGGGACACCATGGCCCGCGCCTGTGCGGCCCTCGCCCATCTCGTCGACGACGGGACCGCCGCCCACTGAGCGGTGCGAGAGCCCAGGTCAGGGCGAGGGCGTGCGGGCGGTCGAGAGAAGGCGGTCGGTGTCGGCCGGGAGGAATTGGAGGGCCGCGCCCACCGTGGCGAGGACTTCGCGTTCGGCGGGGGTGTAGGGGGCGTCCGCGAGGGCGATACGGGCGCCCTGGAGGAGGATGGACTCCCGGCCCGCCGGGGCCAGGTGCGGAGCGAGGGGCTCCAGTGCCTCGTGCAGCTCGATGGCGAGGGCCGCGCCGTAGGGGCCCGCGTCGGTGACGAAGCGGCCGGTGTCGGCGGCGAGTGCCTCGATGAGGCCGGTGAGCTGGTCCTCGGTGCAGTCGTGGAGGCCGGCCGCGCGGACGGTGGCGACGGCGGTCTCCCTGACCTGGCGGGAGGCGGTGCCGCCGGAGGCGAGCACCGCGAGGGTCACGGTGTGCACGGCGTCCCGGAGCATCGCGGAGAAGCGGGCGGTGGTGGGGTGGTCGAGGGCGTCCATGCCGAAGTGGCCGTGGCAGGAGGCGCATTCGACCACCGGGCCGGCGGCGCCGCGCGGCAGCAGCGGAACACCGAGGAGGGTGAAGCGGCGACGGCCGGTCCGGCGGCGGTAGTTGCGGTCGCCGCCGCAGTCCGGGCAGAAGAACTCGCCGTCCCCCACCGTGTTCCAGGATGTGTGAATGCCGCAGACCAGCAGCTTTCGGCCAAACAAACCCCGGCCTGCGCGCACCGCGCACCTCCGTAACGCTCCGGCAACATTCCCGCGTTGACGTGATGTTAGCCACATGACGAGGGTGCCGTCAGCACTCGGGCGACAGGACATCGGCACATGGCCGATTACCCGCCATCCGGTCCACCGGCGAAATCCCCGCGAACCACACCCGGATTCCGGCTGTCGGCAGGGGAAACCCCCGGCGCCACGGGCCGTGCCCCTGGAACATCCACGGCTGGATGTGCCAGGGGCACGGCGTCGAAGAGAACCCGGTTCAGCGGCTGGCGCGGTTGACGGCGGAGACGACCGCCTTCAGAGATGCCCTGGTGGTGTTGGCATCGATACCGATCCCCCACAGCACCTTTCCGTCGATGGCGCACTCGATGTACGAGGCGGCCTGGGCCGACGCGCCCTCGCTCATGGTGTGCTCGGTGTAGTCCAGCAGCCGGGCGTCGACGCCCACCGCGCCCAGTGCGGCGAAGAAGGCGGAGATCGGACCGTTGCCGGAGCCCGACAGCACGGTTTCGACGCCGTCCACGACCGCTTCGACGGTCAGGGTGTCGATACCGTCCGTGTCGGTGGTCGACTGGCCCGAGCGCAGCTGGACCCGGCCCCATCGAGCCGCAGTGTTGTCCGGGTTGGGCAGGTACTCGTCCTGGAAGACCGACCAGATCGCGGCGGGGGTGACCTCGCCGCCCTCGGTGTCGGTCTTGACCTGGATGATCTTCGAGAACTCGATCTGCATCCGGCGGGGCAGGTCCAGCTTGTGGTCGTTCTTCAGGACGTACGCGATACCGCCCTTGCCCGACTGCGAGTTGACCCGGATGACCGCCTCGTAGGAGCGGCCGACGTCCTTGGGGTCGATGGGCAGGTACGGGACGTTCCACACCAGGTCGTCCACGGTCTTGCCGGCGGCCCGCGCCTCGGTCTCCATGGCGTCGAAGCCCTTCTTGATGGCGTCCTGGTGGGAGCCGGAGAAGGCGGTGTAGACCAGGTCGCCCGCGTAGGGGTGGCGCGGGTGGACCTCCATCTGGTTGCAGTACTCGCTGGTGCGGCGGATCTCGTCGATCTGCGAGAAGTCGATCTGCGGGTCGACGCCCTGGGAGAACAGGTTCATGCCCAGGGTGACCAGGTCGACGTTGCCGGTGCGCTCGCCCTGGCCGAAGAGGCAGCCCTCGATCCGGTCCGCGCCGGCCATGATCGCCAGCTCGGCGGCGGCGACGGCGGTGCCCCGGTCGTTGTGGGGGTGCACGGAGAGGCAGACGTACTCACGGCGGGACAGGTTGCGGCTCATCCACTCGAACCGGTCGGCGTGGGTGGAGGGCGTGGAGCGCTCCACGGTGGCCGGCAGATTCAGGATGATCTCACGGCCCGCCTCCGGCTGCCAGACGTCCATGACGCCCTCGCAGACCTCCAGGGCGAAGTCCAGCTCGGTGTCGGTGAAGATCTCGGGGCTGTACTGGTAGCCGAAGACCGTCTCCGGGCCCAGCAGCTTCTCGGCGTACTCGACGACCAGCCGGGTGCCGTCCACGGCGATCTGCTTGACCTGCTCGCGCGAGCCCCGGAAGACGACCCGGCGGAAGGTGGGCGCGGTCGCGTTGTACAGATGGACGGTGGCGCGGTGGGCTCCGCGCAGGGACTCCACGGTGCGCTCGATCAGCTCCTCGCGCGCCTGGGTCAGTACGGAGATCGTCACGTCCTCGGGGATCGCGCCGTCCTCGATGATGGAGCGGACGAAGGCGAAGTCGGTCTCGCCGGAGGAGGGGAAGCCGACCTCGATCTCCTTGTACCCCATGCGTACCAGCAGGTCGAACATCTCCCGCTTGCGGGCGGGGGACATGGGGTCGATCAGGGCCTGGTTGCCGTCGCGCAGATCGGTGGAGAGCCAGCGGGGGGCGACAGTGATCCGGTTGTCCGGCCAGGTGCGGTCGGCGATGTCGACGGCCTCGTACCGGCCGTACTTGTGGATCGGCATGCCGGACGGCTTCTGGGTGTGGGTCGCGTTGGTGACGGGCGTGGGGCGACCGACAGATGATTCAGACATATGCGCAGGGCTCCTCGGGGTCCAAAGGTGTGGACGGCCGACGATTTCGAAGCAGCACCAGATCCCGCGGGGAGGGAGTCGGCCTACGACTACAGGCCCTCGCCGCGGCAGCTAAGAAGAAGCAGCCCGAAACGCATGATGCGCGGCAGCCTAACCGAGGAATCCCCCGGTCCACCGTGTCGTATCACTATGCGGGATGCCGATTGTATTCGGCCAACCGGGATACTTCACTCCATTTCACTAATCATCGTGGCAACCAGTGACAGGAGAGTGACCCGGTGCCACATTGCCGCTCATGGCAAACACCCACGCAGGCTCCCGGCATCCCGTCTTCTGCACGATCATCCCGCCGCATGTCCTCGACACCCTCGCCCGGGGCGCGGACACCGCGATCGCCACGCTCGCCCAGCGGACCCTGGAACTCGACGCCGCCAACCGGACCAGGCGGCGGATCACCACCGTACGGGGTCTGAGCGCCGCCGCCCCGTCGGCCGCCGCGGTCGGTCCCGAGGAGCCGGACCGGACGATCTACGACTGCGAGAACCGCACCCTGCTGCCCGGGAAGAAGGTCCGCGAGGAGGGCTCGGAGCCCGGGCAGGACGCGACCGTCAACCGGGTGTACGCCGGGCTCGGGGCCACCTTCGAGCTGCTGCTGAAGTCGTACGGCCGAAGCTCCCTCGACGGCGAGGGGCTGCCGCTGATCGCCAGCGTCCACTACGACCGGCAGTACGCGAACGCCTTCTGGGACGGCGAGCAGATGGTGTTCGGCGACGGGGACGGGGTGCTCTTCCTCGACTTCTCCATCCCGGTCGACGTCATCGCGCACGAGCTGGCGCACGGCCTCACCCAGTACACGGCGAACCTGGAGTACTTCACCCAGTCGGGCGCGCTGAACGAATCGGTGTCCGACGTGTTCGGCTCGCTGGTGAAGCAGTACACCCTCGGCCAGACCGCCGCCGAGGCCGACTGGCTGATCGGGGCGGGGCTGCTGGGCCCGGAGGTCACGGGCGTGGCGCTGCGGAGCATGAAGGCCCCGGGCACCGCGTACGACGACGACGTCCTCGGCAAGGACCCGCAGCCGGCCACCATGGACGGCTATGTGCGCACCGGCCGGGACAACGGCGGGGTGCACATCAACTCCGGCATCCCCAACCACGCCTTCTATCTGCTCGCCACCGAGCTGGGCGGAAAGGCGTGGGAGCGGGCCGGGCAGATCTGGTTCGACACCCTCACCGGCGGCGAGCTGTCGCCGAACGCGCGGTTCCGCGAGTTCGCCCGGCTGACGGTGGAGTCCGCGCGGGCGCGCTACGGCGACGGCGAGGAGCTTCAGGCGGTGCTGAAGGCGTGGTCGACGGTGAAGGTGCCGACGAACTGAGAGCTTGCTCCACGGCCGGGTGGCCCGGGGTGGATCCGGCTTCCGCACCGGGCCGATCCGTACTAGAACGGAAGCCATGCGCATCCAGGTACGACGTACCGGCGGCTTCGCCGGGATCGAGCGATACGCCGAGGTGGAGACCTTGGACCGGGCCGACGCGGAGACATGGCGCGTCCTGGCCGAGCAGGCCCTCGCGGACGCGGCCGGGGCTCCCCCGGCGGGCGTTCCGGACGGGTTCGGCTATGAGCTGACGGTGGACGGGCGGACGGTGTACTGCTCGGATCCCCGGCTCACCGACGAGCAGCGGGAGCTGTTCTCCCGGGTGCTGAAGGAGGGCGCGTGACCGTCCGCGACGGTCACGCGCCACCGCCGAATCTCAGAAGCCGAGCTTGCGGAGCTGCTTGGGGTCCCGCTGCCAGTCCTTCGCCACCTTGACGTGCAGGTCCAGGAAGACCGGGGTGCCGAGCAGCGCCTCGATGTGCTTGCGGGACTTGGTGCCGACGTCCTTCAGGCGCTTGCCCTTGGGGCCGATGATGATGCCCTTCTGGCTGGGGCGCTCGATGTACAGATAGGCGTGGATGTCCAGCAGCGGCCGGTCCGCCGGGCGGTCCTCGCGGGGGATCATCTCCTCGACCACCACCGCGATCGAGTGCGGCAGCTCGTCGCGGACGCCCTCCAGCGCGGCCTCGCGGATCAGCTCGGCCACCATGACCTGCTCGGGCTCGTCCGTGAGGTCGCCCTCCGGGTAGAGCGCGGGGCCCTCCGGGAGCAGCGGGACCAGCAGATCGGAGACGAGCTGGACCTGCTTCTCGCCGACGACGGAGACCGGGATGATCTGCGCCCACTCGATGCCCAGCTCACGGCCGAGCTGGTCGATCGCGATGAGCTGCTCGGCGAGGGCCTTGGAATCGACCAGGTCGGTCTTGGTGACGATCGCGACCTTGGGGGTCTTCTTGACCTCCGCCAGTTCCTTGGCGATGTAGCGGTCGCCGGGGCCGAGCTTCTGGTCGGCGGGCAGGCAGAAGCCGATCACGTCGACCTCGGCCCAGGTGGCGCGCACGACGTCGTTGAGGCGCTCGCCGAGAAGGGTGCGCGGCTTGTGGAGACCGGGGGTGTCCACCAGGATCAGCTGCGCCTCGGGGCGGTGGACGATGCCGCGCACGGTGTGGCGGGTCGTCTGCGGCCGGTTGGAGGTGATCGCCACCTTCTGACCGACGAGAGCGTTCGTGAGGGTGGACTTGCCCGCGTTGGGGCGGCCGACGAAGCAGGCGAAGCCGGCCCGGTGGGCGGCGGGCTCGGAGGACGGGGTACGAACACTCATGCCGCCCATTGTCGCTGATGCCGGACGCCCTCGTGTCGTCAGGCTCTCGCCGGGGTCCCGGCGCGCCGTGCCCGTGCGCGTTTCCGTACCCGTCTCCGTATCCGGAAGGCGATGGGGGCCAGGGCGAGGGCGAGCGCGGCGGCCACCGTCCAGGGCAGCGCGAGGAAGGAGACGCCCGCGGATTCCCGCAGCTGTCCGGCGCTCGCGGTCAGCCGTATCTCTCCCCATTCCAGCTGGGGCGAGCCGGCCCAGCGCTCGGTGAGACGGATCCGCTGGCGGGGCAGCAGCTCGGAGGGGACCCTCGTCAGCCGCCGGCTGAGCAGATCGCGGCCGAAGAGGCCCTCGGCCTTGAGGGCGACCTCGGGGCCGAGGGTCACATTGCCCCGATTGTGGAGGGTGTACGAGATGAGAGCACTGCTCTCGCCGGTGCCGGGCACCAGCGGCCGGTCCTGGCTGATCCGTACGTCCTCGACGGTGAGGGCGGGGACGGCGGGCCCGGTCACCTTGAGATGGACGCGCGCGCCCACCGCCCGGCGGACCCCGACGGCGACCGCGCCGGACGGCGGCGCGACCCGCTCGTCCAGGGCGACGAGCGCGCCGGAGTGGTCGCCCGGTTCGGCGGACTCGGGGACGGTGAGGGTGTAGGGCACGGTGACCGAGGAGCGCGCGGGGACGGTGATCCGCTGGCGCGCGGGCTTCGCCCAGGCCCCGACGCCGCGTTGGCGCTCGTCCGGGGAGCGCACGGCGAAGCCGCCGTCGCGGGCGGTGTTGTAGGCGTCGGCCGCGTACAGCCGGAAGGTCAGCGGGGCGGCGGTCTTGTTGGCGACGGTGACCCGGTCGGTGACGGAGCGCCCGGGGTCGGCGGAGAGATGGAAGTAGGGACGGCCGCCGTCCGGCCGGGAGGCGGCGGCGGGGAAGACGGACCACTCGCCGTTGTCGGCGGCCCGCGCGGCGGTGGCGGGCAGCGGGCCGAGCGCGGTGCCGAGGGTCGCGACGAGGGCGAGGCCGAGCGCGAGGGTGGGTGTGCGGCCGGGCGGGGCCGGGAGCGCGGGGCGGCGCGGTACGGGCATGGGTGCGGCTCCCGGGGAGCGGGCGGGCGGGCCGGGCGCGCGCCCGGCCCGCCGGGCGGTCAGGTGAGCGTGAGGGTGAGCACGCCGGAGTAGCTCCCGGGGGCGGTGTAGGCCGGGACCTTCAGCGACACCCAGGCGTCCACGGTGAACTCGCCGCCGGTGAGCGTGGCGTCCGGGGCGGAGGCGAGGGTCGCGCCCGCGCTGCCGACGACTCCCCCGGAGCCGGCCTCGCAGGTGCTGGGGCTGCCCTGCTTGGTGGTGCAGGCGGGGACCCAGTGGAGCCGGCCCGCGTCGATCTCGCTGCCGGACGGTCCGGTGAAGTCGGTGACCCTGCCGGTGAGGGACCAGCCGGCCGGGCCGCCCCGGAAGTCCTTGACGGTGATGGTGCGCAGATCGCCGTCGGCTCCCCCGCCGGTGCCGAAGTCGACGGAGGAGAGCCGGACCGTGTCGCCCTCCTGGGACATGGACAGCTCACCGGCGGTGACGGACGCGGTGAGCCTCTGACTGTCCCTGGGCAGCGGGGTGTCGTCGGTGACGGTGTACGCGGCCGGGCCCGCGCCCTTCTCGGCCGACCAGGAGGAGCCCTCGTACGCGACGATTCCGGTGGTCGCCCTGTCGTTGACCTTGAGGCGGCCGGTGAAGCCGCCCTCGGCGTCGGAGGTGAAGGTCAGCCTGTCGGCGGTCTGGGCCTGGCCGGCCCGGCCGGCGAGGGTGATCCCGGTGAGCGGGGTGAACTTCGTTCCGGTGACGGTGACCCGGTCGCCGGGCTTGCCGGAGGCGGTGGCGAGCGCGATGGCGCGCTCATTGGCCCCGGGCTGCCCGCTCGCGACGATGGTCCGGGAGACGGGCGCGGGCGGGGAGCTGACCGCGCAGGGGGTGTCGAGTTCCATGATGTAGCTGGTGTGGATGTTGTAGTCGCCCGGCGAGAGGGTGATCGAGCCGGGCGCGGTGACCTTGAAGGTTCCGGTCATCGAGAACGGCGGGAATTCACCCTTGCCGGGGACGGGCGGATTCTTCTTGGGGCCGGTGACGGTGAGCTTGCCGCTCTGCGCCCCGCCGAGGGTCACCTCGCCGCTCGGCGTCATGATGTCGGCGGGGAGCGCCAGGTCGACCGGGTTGCTCGCGGCGGGCTTGGCGACCTTGTAGGTGACGGTGACGGTGTCGCCGACCCGGGGAGTCGCCCGGTCGACGGTGATCTCGGCGGTGGTGGTGCCCTGGATGGGCGGGATGCCCGCGACGGGCGGGGGCACACAGCGGGTCGCGAAGGTCACCGCGCCGTCGGCGGCGCTCCGCGCCTGTGCGGGCGCGGCGAGGGCCGTCGTCCCCATGACGAGCGCGAGCGCGCCGAGTGCGACGGCCCGGCGGGGGGTGCCGCCACGGCGGGAGGCTGGTTTGCGCGCGGCGGTCGCTCGGTCGGCTGAGGCCATCGGGGTGCCCCCTTCGGAGAGTCGCGGGGGGCCATTGACGGGCGGGCCGGGCGAGAAGTCAAGGGAGCCGGGGCCCGTCGACTGATGGGCCATCAGATAATGGCGGGGTCGTCCGGCAGGACGGACGGCGGCGGGCGTCGCGCACACCGCCGCCCGGCGGGCCGGCTCTGATCCGGGGCGGCTCAGTTGAAGACGAACGGGCCCGGGGTCTGCGAGGTGAGCGCGTCGCAGCTGACCGGGAAGCCGAAGATCGTCATCGACAGGGCGGTCCCGGCGAAGTACGAGTCCAGGCTGTTCCCGGCGGCCACCGTGCCGCTCAGGGGCCCCATCGTCACCGCCGAGTTGGCGGCGAGCGCGGGGTTCTTCTTGCCGGTGAACTTGACGGTCCCGCCGCCGCGCTTCGCGAGGGTGAGCGTCGAGCTGATGGTGTCCCTGGCGACGGCGACCGGGGTGGTCACCGCCGAGTTGATGGTGATCGTGGCCGACGTGCCGTTCTGGGTGGCGGTGAGCGTCGCCGTACCGCCGCCCCAGGATCCACAGTCGTAGGAGGCCTGTGCCGTGCCGGGGGTGACCGCGGCGGCGGCCGGGGCGAAGACGAGGGAGACGGCGGCGAGCGCTCCCGCCGTCAGTGCCGTGCCGATCAGTGGACTGCTGCCTCGCATGGGGAAGTCCCCTTTCCCGTTCAGGGATGGATGGGCAGCCGCCGCCGGGGCTCGCACGACGGCGGCCCGAACCGGGTCAGGGGCACCCGGGCAGCACGGGCGGACGGGGGCGACCGCTCACGGAGGCGGCTGCGTCATTGAGGCGCACCCGGGCGGCGATTGCAAGACAAGGCAGCTTGATTCTTGCGCCGTACCGGAATCGGAAAGGGGCGGGTGCGGGGGTCAGCCGGCGGTGACCGCAGACTTCAGCTCTCCGTCGGGACCGGCGAGCAGCACCGGGGTGTCCGGCCCGCCCAGGTCACGCACCGCCGCGCGGTCCGCGTCGGACGCGGTCTCGGCCTCGGAGACGACGGCCGCCGCCTCCAGGGAGCGCGCGCCGCTGGCCACGGCCATGGCGACGGCGGTCTGGAGCGCGCTGAGCGCGAGGGATTCCAGGGCGACGGTGCCCGCCACATAGGTGCGGCCGGTCTCGTCGCGCACGGCCGCGCCCTCGGGCACACCGTTGCGGGCCCGGGCGCTGCGCGCCAGCGTGATGATCTTGCGGTCCTCGGGGCCGAGGTCGCCGGAATCGGTGCTCTGCGTCATGCCCCGAGCATAGGCGGGGGCCCCGGCGCGTACGCGGGGGCCCCGGCCCGGGTGGATCAGCTCTGGACGGCCTTCACGAACTTCTCGCCCACGCGCTTGGCGAGGTCGTCGAAGTCCTTGTGACCGGAGGCGTCGGCCGGGACGTGGAGCACCCGGGAGATGCCGGTGCCCTGACGCACGACCTGGAAGTTCGTCTCGAACTTCAGGGAGAGCGACTTGATCTCGGTCTTCATGCGGAAGGAGTGGGACTCCTCGCCGGCCTTCGGGGTGGCGGAGAGCTTCTCGATGGTCATGGCCATCTTCTGGTCGCCCTCGCCGACGCCGAAGCCCTTGCACGCGTCCAGCGCGGTGGAGAGCTTCTTGGTGTAGTCGGTCGCGCCCGCGCCGGGGAAGGTGACGATGCTCTGGGCGAGCATGCTGCTCTGGTCGGCGCTCTCGAAGTCGGCGGAGCCGCCGTCCGTGCCCCCGGCGATCTTCTGGCTGAGGAAGTCGGCCAGCGGCTGGCACTCCTTCTTGTCCGCCGTGTACTTCTCGTCGTCGGCGGTCTCCTCGCCGACCTTGTAACCGGCGGGGAGGTCCTTGACGCCGACGAGACCGGCCTTCATCTGGGCCGCGGTCAGCGGCTTGGCGGCCGTCTCCTTCGCCTTCTTGTCGCCGTCGGAGCCGGAGCCGGAGTCGGACCCGCCGCAGGCGGCGGCCGTCAGCGAGAGGGCGGAGACGGTGAGGACGGCGGCGACGCCGCGACGCATACGGGCACGCATGAAAGTGGTGACTCCCTGATGGATGTTGCTGCCGGGGAGCCTCTTGCGCCCACCCTGCTGGACTGGAGGAGAGTACACACAAAACGGGATCTCACCGCCATCGAGGGCGGCAGCACCCGGTGATACCACCGGGGCCGCTCGCACTCGGGGCGGTCCCGGGGACGGCCTCAGGGGCGGTCGAGGCGGAGGCGTTCCGCCCGGGGGAGGCCGGCCACCACCAGGTCGTACGAGTCCTCGATCAGCTCCCGGACCATCTTGGCCGGGAGCCCGCCGACGGTCACCGTGTTCCAGTGGCGCTTGTTCATGTGCCAGCCGGGGACGATCTCCGGATGGTCGGCGCGGAGCCGCTCGGCGATCTCCGGCTCGCACTTGAGATTGACCGTCAGCGGCTCGCCGTCGAGCGCGCTGAGGGCGAACATCTTGCCCGCGACCTTGAAGACCGAGGTCTCCGGGCCGAACGGGAACTCCTCGACCGCGTCGTTGAAGTCCAGACAGAACGCCCTCAGCTGTCGCGCTCTCATGCCGCGTGCTCCCCCTCCGCGCGGGCCTCGACGGGCTCCGCCAGCACTGTGACGATCTTGTTCCGGCGGCCGGCCGAGGATTCGGCGGTCAGCCGCAGCGCGCGTCCGTCCGGCAGGTCGACCACGGCGCTCGCGCCCGAGATCGGGACCCGGCCCAGGGACTTCGCGAGCAGTCCGCCGACCGTCTCCACATCCTCGTCGTCCAGCTCGTCCAGGCCGTACAGCTCGCCGAGGTCTCCGATGTCGAGCCGGGCGGTGACCCGGTAGCGGCCGTCGCCGAGATTCTCGACGGGCGGCAGCTCCCGGTCGTACTCGTCGGTGATCTCGCCGACGATCTCCTCAAGGATGTCCTCGATGGTGACGATGCCGGCGGTGCCGCCGTACTCGTCGATGACGACGGCGACGTGATTGCGCTTCTGCTGCATCTCGCGCAGCAGGTCCCCGGCGTTCTTGGTGTCGGGGACGAAGACCGCGGGGCGCATCGCGGTGGAGAGCAGATCGGACTCCGAGTCGCGGTTGACATGCGTCTTGCGGGCGAGGTCCTTGAGATAGACGATGCCGACGATGTCGTCGTCGCTCTCCCCGGTGACGGGGATGCGGGAGAAGCCGGAGCGCAGCGCGAGGGTGAGCGCCTGACGGACCGTCTTGTACCGCTCGATGCTGATCAGATCCGTCCGAGGCACCATCAGCTCGCGCACGAGGGTGTCGCCCAGCTCGAAGACGGAGTGCACCATGCGGCGCTCGTCGTCCTCGATCAGGGACTCCTGCTCGGCGAGGTCGACCAGCGCCCGCAGCTCGGCCTCACTGGCGAAGGGGCCCTTGCGGAAGCCCTTCCCGGGGGTGAGCGCGTTGCCGATGAGGATCAGCAGCTGGGGGATCGGGCCCATGATCCTGGCCAGCGGCAGCAGCACATAGGCGGCGGCGGTGGCGGTGTTCAGCGGGTGCTGGCGGCCGATGGTGCGCGGGGAGACACCGACGGCGACATAGGAGACGAGGACCATCACGCCGATGGCGACGGCGAGCGCCTCCCAGGTCTCGGGGAACTCCTGGAGGCAGGCGTAGGTGACGAGCACCCCGGCCGCCATCTCGCAGGCGACCCGCACCAGCAGGGCGACATTGAGATAGCGGGTGGGGTCGGCGGCGACCTGCTCCAGCCGGCTCGCGCCGCGCCGGCCCGCGCGGACCGCCTCGGCGGCGCGGAAGCTGGAGACGCGGGCGATACCCGCCTCGGCGCAGGCGGCCAGCCAGGCGACGATGACCAGCGCGACCGCGCCGAGAACCAGGGGGGCGCTCATGAGACGGTCGGCGCCGGGGAGGGGCCGGTGAAGCCCTTCTCGGCCCGCCAGCCGTCCACGATCGCCGCCTGGAGGCCGAACATCTCGGCCTTCTCGTCGGGCTCCTCGTGGTCGTAACCCAGGAGGTGCAGCACTCCGTGGACGGTGAGCAGCTGAAGCTCCTCGTCCATGGAGTGCCCCGTCGGAGCCTGCTCGCCCTGCTGCTTCGCCACCTCGGGGCAGAGCACGATGTCGCCGAGGAGACCCTGCGGAGGCTCCTCGTCGTCCTTGACCGGCGGACGCAGCTCGTCCATCGGGAAGGACATGACATCGGTCGGTCCCGGCAGATCCATCCACTGGAGGTGCAACTGCTCCATGGCCTCGGCGTCCACGACGATCACCGACAGCTCGGAGAGCGGGTGGATGCGCATCCGGGCGAGGGCGTAACGGGCGACATCGAGGATCGACCGCTCGTCGACCTCGGTCCCGGATTCGTTGTTGACGTCGATCGACATGGTGCTTTTACCGCTACTTCCCGTTTCCGGTCCCATGGCCGTGGCGTCCGGCGCTCCGGCCGCCGCTCGGGCCGCCGTGCTGACCGCCGTCCCGGCCGTCGTACTTCTCGTACGCGTCGACAATACGGCCGACGAGCTTGTGCCGGACGACGTCCTGGGACGTCAGCCGCGAGAAGTGGACGTCTTCCACGCCCTCCAGGATCTCCTGGACCTGGCGCAGACCGCTCTTGGTGCCGCTGGGCAGGTCGACCTGGGTGACATCGCCGGTGATGACGATCTTCGAGTCGAAGCCCAGCCGGGTGAGGAACATCTTCATCTGCTCGGCACTGGTGTTCTGCGCCTCGTCGAGAATGATGAACGCGTCATTGAGGGTGCGGCCCCGCATGTACGCCAGGGGGGCGACCTCGATGGTGCCCGCGGCCATCAGCCGGGGGATGGAGTCGGGGTCGAGCATGTCGTGCAGCGCGTCGTAGAGCGGGCGGAGATAGGGGTCGATCTTCTCGTAGAGGGTGCCGGGGAGGAAGCCGAGGCGCTCTCCCGCCTCGACGGCGGGGCGGGTCAGGATGATCCGGTTGACCTGCTTGGACTGGAGCGCCTGAACCGCCTTGGCCATGGCCAGATAGGTCTTTCCGGTGCCCGCGGGGCCGATGCCGAAGACGATCGTGTGCTTGTCGATGGCGTCGACATAGTGCTTCTGATTGAGCGTCTTGGGGCGGATGGTCCGGCCGCGGCTGGAGAGGATGTTCTGGGTGAGCACCTCGGCGGGGGTCTCGGCGCCGTCGGCGGCGCCCTCCGCGCTCGCGCGAAGCATGGCGATCGAGCGTTCCACTGCGTCCTCCGTCATCGGCTGCCCGGTGCGGAGCACGAGCATCATCTCGTCGAACAGGCGCTGAACGAGGGCGACTTCCGCCGCCGGCCCGACCGCGCTGACCTGATTGCCCCGGACATGGATGTCGGCCGCCGGGAAGGCCTTCTCGATCACTCGCAACAGGGCGTCGCCCGAACCGAGGAGCGACACCATCGGGTGGTGGGCGGGGACGGTGAACGCGGCGCGCGCCTGTCCCGTGGCCAGGGGTCCCGCAGCGCCCTCGGGGCGCGGGGGGACGGTATGGGCTGTGGGTGTCTGAGTCATGGGCCGGCTCTGTGGCCTGCGCATACCTCCCGCTGAGGGTTCTCGCCGCTCGACAACCTCTGGACCTCAAGCGTACGACGCCGCACTGACAGGGGCCGAGGGGTTTTCCGGCGGGCCTCCGCCGTGGGCGGGGGCCCGCCGGGGCCGGGGCGGCGCGGGTCAGACCGGGCTGCGGAAGCCGATGGTCGGCACGGCTCGCCGGCGCGGCCAGTCCAGCGGGGGCGAGGGCAGCAGCGCGTCCAGGAAGGCGTACCGGCGCAGCGGGGCGGCGTCCTGTCCGGCGACCTCCCGCACCCGCTGCCACCAGACGGCGATCTCCAGCCAGCCGGGTGCGGAGAGCGAGCCGCCGAACTCCTGCACCGAGAGGGCCGCGGTCAGCCCGGCGAAGGCGAGCCGGTCGGCGAGCGGCCATTCCGCGAGGGTCCCGGTGACGAATCCGGCCACGAAGACATCGCCGGCCCCGGTCGGGTCGAGCGCCTCCACCGCGATGGCCGGCACCTGGGCGCTCTCGCCGGTGCGGCCGTCCACCGCGTACGCCCCCTCGGCCCCCAGGGTGACGACGGCCACCGGCACCCGCTCGGCGAGCGCGTGGGCGGCGGCGACCGGGGTGGCGGCGCGGGTGTAGCGCATCGCCTCCTGCGCGTTGGGGAGGAATGCCTCGCAGTGCTCCAGATCGGCGAGGTCGGCCGGGTCCCAGCGGCCCGTCTCGTCCCAGCCGACGTCGGCGAAGACCCTGGTCCCCCCGGCGGCGGCGCGGGCGATCCACTCGTCGCGCCGGCCGGGGGTCAGGGATGCCACGGCGGCCCTGGAGGGCGGCGGGGTGTCGCGGGCGGACTCCGGCGGCGGGGCCTCGTGACCGTGGGAGATCATCGTCCGCTCGCCCTCGTACGCCATGGAGACGGTGACGGGAGAGTGCCAGCCGGGCACCGTGCGCGACCGGGAGAGGTCGATGCCCTCGCCCTGTTCGAGGGCGTCCCAGCAGTAGTCGCCGTAGTGGTCGTCCCCGAACGCGGCGGCGAGCGAGGTGTGCAGACCGAGCCGGGCGAGGGCGGTCGCCATGTTGGCGACCCCGCCCGGGCTGGAGCCCATGCCCCGGGCCCAGGACTCGGTGCCGCGCACGGGGGCGGAGTCGAGGCCGGTGAAGATGATGTCGAGGAAGACCGTGCCGGTGAGATAGACGTCGCAGCCGGGGTCCTCGGGGGTCCGCAGCCGGGCGAGGGGATCGAGGCAGGGGGCGTGGTGGCCCGTCACCGGTGGGCCGTGGTGGTTCGCGTGCCGAGTGCTCACTGTGCCGCCGCTTCTGTGCGTGGTGCTTCCGGCCAGTCTGCCAAACCGGGTCGGCGGGACGGTCGGACACGGCGAATCATGGTGACTGCTGGGGCCTTGGGGGCATTCGCGAAAGCTGTGCTCTCCTGGTGCTTCTGAGGCGTACGACGTGGAGGCCGCGGGCTCAGGCGGCCGTCAGCCGGGCGTATCGGCGGCAGGCCCTGGCCGGACCCGCGACCAGCGCGTGCGCGACGGCGGCGAGCACCCCGGCGAGCGCCGTCACCGGCCACTCCCGCGCCAGCGCCGAGGCGACGACCAGGCCGAGGGCGGCGAGCGCGGTGGCCACCGCGGTCGCGGTGCCGGTCCAGGCGACGGCCAGCGGCAGCCCCGGCGGGAGCGCCACCCTGCGGGCGAGGATCCCGGTGACGGCCGGTGTCGCGGCGGCGAGCAGTCCGGCGACGCCCGCGACCGCCGCGAGGAGGACGGCGAGCAGCCGCAGCCCCCAGCCCTCGCCCACGGTGTGCACCAGCAGCCCGCAGACCAGCAGGAACGGGAAGGCCATGGCGGCGGCCCGGGCGGTGTGCCGCGCCTGGGCCACGGTCAGCTCCCGCTGCCAGCCGGGCACCAGCTCCTCGACGGTCCCGAACTCGCGGACCGCCCGGCGGGCGGCCCGCGAAGGGGGCACGCCGTCCTCCTCGTGGGCGGCGGCCGTCTCGACGAGGCCGTCGCGGATCTCCTCGATCATCCGGGCCTTGACCCGGGCCGGGCCGTGCACGGCGGCGGCGAGGGCCGCGACGTACGCCTCCACGGGATCCGCGTCCGCGGGGGCCGGAGCCGGGGCCGGGGTGGCGCTCATCCGGCGGGCCGGGGAGCGACGGGGTGCACGGCGGGGTTCAGTACGGAGCCGATCGCGGCGGTGAACTCGCTCCAGGCGGACCGCTCGGCCGTCAGGGCCCCCCGGCCCGCCTCCGTCAGCTCGTAGCGGCGGCGGCGGCGCTCGCCGGTCGACTCCCAGCCGCTGTCGAGCAGTCCGAGGCGCTCCAGCCGCTGAAGCGCCGGGTAGATGGTGCCGGTCTTCAGCTCCAGCACACCGCCGCTGCGCCGCTGCACCGCCGAGATGATCGCGTACCCGTGCAGCGGGCCCGGTTCGAGCACCGCCAGCAGCAGTCCGTCCAGGTGCCCTCGCACCGCGTCTGTCCTCATGAGTAGGCAGCCTACACAAGGGCTGTCTTGGCATGCTATCTATTGGCAGCCAACACATCAGTGCGTCTGGGGGCCACCACCCGTGTCAAAAATGCTGCTGTCCATCCATGTCCTCGCGGCGATCCTGACGATCGGGCCGATCACCGTGGCCGCCTCGATCTTTCCCCGCTACGCCCGCGCGGCGGGGGCCGTCGGGGAGATCGCGGACGACGGCGAGGAGAGGGGCGAGCGGGCGGCCTCGATCGCCGGGCTGCTGCACCGGATATGCCGGGGCTATGCCATCGCGGGGCTCGCCGTGCCGGTCTTCGGGGTCGCCACCGGGGCGAGGATGGGGATTCTGACGGACGCCTGGCTGCTGGTCTCGACGGTGCTCACCGCGATCGCCGCCGGGGTGCTCGTCCTGATGCTGCTGCCCCTCCAGGCGACCCTGCTCGAACTGACGGCGGCGGGGGCGGGGGCGGACGAGAAGCGCACCCGCCCGGCGGCGGCCCGGCTCAGCGGGCTCACCGGGATCTTCAATCTGCTCTGGACGGTCGTCGTCGTGCTGATGATCTTCCGCCCCGGCGCGACCACCGGAGGATGACCGGGGCCGGCCGGGGCGAAGGATCCGTCTGCCGGGAGGGCGGGGCTACTCGGCCAGTTCCACGGTGAAGTCGTACGCGTCGACCTCGGCGATCAGCCGGGCCCGCCGCTCCTCGTCGTCCTCCAGGAAGGAGGCGAGGAAGGAGTTGCGCGCCAGCTCGCGCAGGCGCTCCTCGTCGAGCGAGAGCGCCTCGCGCACGGCGTGGAAGGTGTCGCCGACATAGCCGCCGAAGTAGGCGGGGTCGTCGGAGTTGACGGTGCACATCAGGCCCGCGTCCATCATCCGGTCGAGCGGATGGTCCTCCAGTGTGTCGATGACCCGCAGCCGTACGTTGGAGAGCGGGCAGAGCGTCAGCGGGATCCGCTCCCTGGCCAGCCGGGCGACCAGCTCGGCGTCCTCCAGGCAGCGCAGCCCGTGGTCGACGCGCTCCACCCCGAGGACGTCCAGGGCCTCCCTGACGTACGAGGCCGGGCCCTCCTCGCCCGCGTGCGCGACCTTGCGCAGACCGAGCGCGGCGGCTGCCTCGTACACCTCGCGGAACTTGGACGGCGGATTGTCGGCCTCCGCGGAGTCCAGGCCCACGGCGGTGATCCGGTGCAGATACGGCTTGGCGGCCTCCAGCGTCTCCATGGCGGACTCGGCGGACCGGTCCCGCAGAAAGCACATGATCAGACGGGTGGAGATGCCGTGGCGCTGCTCGCTCGCGTCCAGGGCGCGGGCCAGTCCGTCGACGACGGTGCCCATGGGGACGCCCCGGGAGATGTGCGCCTGCGGGTCGAAGAAGATCTCCGCGTGGCGTACGCCCTGGGCCGCCGCGCGGGCCAGATAGGCGTCGGTGAGGTCCGCGAAGTCGTCCTCGGTGCGCAGCACGGCCATCAGGCTGTAGTAGAGGTCCAGGAACGACTGGAGATCCTCGAAGTCATAGGCGCGGCGGAGCGCTTCGGTGTTCTCGAAGGGCAGTTCCACCGCGTTGCGCGCGGCGAGCGCGAACGCGAGTTCGGGCTCCAGGGTGCCTTCGATGTGCAGGTGCAGTTCGGCTTTGGGGAGGGGCACGGGTCCAGCTTCGCTCATGGTCGACGTTTGGGGACGGGGACGCGCAGAAGGTCGGAGGCGACGGTCAGTTCGGCGTCGAACCCGGCGGCGCGGGCCTGGCGCTCGAACTCCCCGGGGTCCGGGTAGCGCTGGGAGAAGTGGGTGAGGACGAGGTGGCGCACGCCCGCGTCACGGGCGGCGCGGGCGGCCTGGCCGGCGGTCAGATGGCCGTGGTCCCGCGCGAGCCGCTCGTCCTCGTCCAGGAAGGTGGACTCGATGACGAGCATGTCGCAGCCCTCGGCGAGGGCGTGGACGCCTTCGCAGAGCCGGGTGTCCATGACGAAGGCGAAGCGCTGCCCCCGGCGCTCCTCGCTGACCTCGTCCAGGGTGACCCCGCGGAGTTCGCCCTCGCGCTGGAGGCGGCCGACGTCCGGCCCGGCGATGCCGTGGGCGGCGAGCCGCTCGGGGATCATCCGGCGGCCGTCGTGCTCGGTGAGCCGGTAGCCGTAGGACTCGACGGGGTGCGAGAGGAGATGCGCCTCAAGGGTGTACGCGCCGGTCCTGGCGAGGGTGATCGGACCGGTGCCGCCGCTGACCGGGGCCTCGGTCAGCGCCACGCTCTCGCGGTAGGCGGTGGCGTACCGCAGCCGTTCGAAGAAGTGCTGCCCGCTCGCCGGGTAGTGGGCCGTGATCTCGTGCGGGACCTGGTCGAGATTGATCCGCTGGATGACGCCGGCCAGCCCCAGGGAGTGGTCACCATGGAAATGCGTGACGCAGATCCGGTTGAGGTCGTGCGCGGCGACCCCGGCGCGCAGCATCTGGCGCTGGGTGCCCTCGCCCGGGTCGAAGAGCAGGCCCTCGGCGTCCCAGCGCAGCAGATAGCCGTTGTGGTTCCGGTGCCGGGTGGGCACCTGGCTGGCGGTGCCGAGGACCACGAGCTCTCGTACGGACATGCGGAAGGCCTCGTTCTCCGGGTTGTTCGGGTGGTCCGGGTTATCCGGGGGGCCACGCGAGGCCGCGTCCGCCGAGGATGTGGGCGTGGGCGTGGAAGACGGTCTGTCCGGCTCCGGAGCCGGTGTTGAAGACGATCCGGTAGCCGGGGTCGACGGTCCGCTCCAGGGCGGCGACCTCGCCGGCCTCGCGCAGCACCTCGGCGGCGAGCGCGGGCTCGGCGGCGGCGAGGGAGGCGGCGTCGGGGTAGTGGGCCTTGGGGATGACCAGGACATGGCTGGGGGCCTGGGGGTTGATGTCCCGGAAGGCGACGACGGAGTCGGTCTCGCGCACCACGGTGGCCGGCACATCGCCCGCGACGATCTTGCAGAACAGGCAGTCAGCCTGGGGTTCTCCCGCCATACCGGTTTCCTCCTCGGGTGGGCCGATGTCCCGAGCATGCTATCGACCGGAGCGGGCCGCCGACGCGCCGGCCGGGACCCGTGAGCGGGTACCGGCCGGTGCGGCAGGGGTCAGGGCAGCGCGGGAGGCGTCTTGGCCGGGGTCTCGGCCAGGGCCGCGAGAGCCATCCGTACGGCCTCGTCGAGCTGGGGGTCACGGCCGGCGGCGTGGTCCTGAGGGGTCATCACCACCTCCACGTCCGGGTCGACGCCGTGGTTCTCCACCCCCCACTCGTACCCCTCCAGCCAGAAGGCGTACTTGGGCTGGGTCACCAGGGTCCCGTCCACCAGGGAGTATCTGCTGTCGATGCCGATCACCCCGCCCCAGGTGCGGGTGCCGACCACGGGTCCGATGCCCAGGGCCTTGATCGCCGCGTTGACGATGTCGCCGTCCGAGCCGGAGAACTCGTTGGCCACCGCGACCACCGGGCCACGCGGGGCGTCCTGGGGATAGCTGGAGGGGCGCATGCCGCGCGGCAGGTCCCAGCCCACGATCCGGCGGGCGAGCTTCTCGATGATCAGCTCGGAGGTGTGGCCGCCCCGGTTCTCCCGGACGTCCACGACCAGGCCCTCGCGGGCCACCTCGACGCGCAGATCGCGGTGGATCTGGGCCCAGCCCGCCCCCTGCATGTCGGGCACATGGAGATAGCCGAGCCGGCCGCCGGACTTCTCGTGGACATGGGCCCGGCGGTCGGCGACCCAGGCGTGGTAGCGCAGGGGCTCCTCGTCGGAGAGGGGCACCACCACCGGGTGGCGCGGCTCGCCGCCGGCCGCGGGGGCGACGGTCAGCTCGACCGGTTTGCCCGCCGTGCCCACCAGCAGCGGGCCGGGGCCCGCGACCGGGTCGACCGGGCGGCCGTCGACGGCGAGGATCGCGTCGCCCGCGCGGACCGCGACGCCGGGGGCGGCCAGCGGGGAGTGCGCCTCGGGGTCGGAGGTCTCCGAGGGGAGTACGCGGTCGATCCGCCAGGTACCGTCCGCCGCGCGGGAGATGTCGGCCCCGAGCAGCCCCTGCCGGGTGGCGCGGCTGCCGTATCCGCCCCGGGGGGTGACATAGGCGTGCGAGGTGCCCAGCTCCCCCTGCACCTCCCAGAGCAGGTCCACCAGGTCGTCATGGGTGGCGACCCGGTCGAGGACCGGGCGGTAGCGCTCCAGCACCGCGTCCCAGTCGGTGCCGCCGAGGTCGGCCCGCCAGAAGTTGTCCCGCATCAGCCGGCCGGCCTCGGCGTACATCTGACGCCACTCGGCGGCCGGGTCCAGCAGCCGGCGGATCCGTGAGAGGTCCACGGTGATGTTGCTGTCGCTGTCCTCGTCACGGGAGGCGCGGCGGTCGCTCGGCACCACCTTCAGCCCTCCGTCGACGGCGAGCAGCACCCGCTTGCCGTCCCCGCTGACGGAGTAGCCCCGGGCCTCGGAGGCCAGCTCCTCGCTGTGCAGCTGGACCAGGTCGTACCGCTCCAGGGTGGTGCGGGGGCCGAGGTCGTCGGAGGTGGCCCGGGTCGCGCCCAGGACTCCGCGCACCGGGTGGCGCAGCCACAGCACTCCGTCCTTGGCGGCGCGCAGGGTGGAGTAGCTGGCGGCCTCGACGGGGAAGGGGACTATCCGGTCGGCGAGTCCTTCGAGGTCGACACGGGTGACGGGGGCACCGCCGTTCTCGCCGTCCGGGTGCCCGTTCTCCTTGTCGGTCTTGTCCTTCTCGGATTTCTCGGGCTTCTCGGGCTTCTCGGGTTCGAAGGCCCGGCCGTGGCGCTGCGGGCCGAACGGCGAGGGGGTCGTCGCGGCCAGGGTGATCAGATGCGGGCGGCAGCCGCCGACGAAGGCGAGGTCGAAGACATGGGTGTCGTACACCGGGTCGAAGGAGCGCTCGGAGAGGAACGCCAGATGCCTGCCGTCGAGGGTGAAGGCCGGCCCGTAGTCGCGGAAGCGCAGCGGGGTCGCCTCGGAGACCACCGGGTTCGCGGGGTCGGCGGTGTCGGCGAGCTTCAGCTGCCGGAGCGGGAGCGGGCCCGCGTGCGACCAGGCGAGCCAGCGGGAGTCCGGGGAGAAGGTGAGCCCGGTGGCGTCGCCGTCCTCATTGCGGTCGACCTCGCGCACCGCGCCGGACTCGCGCTCCACCAGCAGGACCCGGCCGTCGTGGGAGGCGATGGCGACCTTGCTCCCGTCGGGCGAGACGGCGAGGCCGTGCACCCGGCCGAGGAGTCCGGCACCGACCCTGATCGGGGCCGCGCCGAGCACGGCGCCGGCCGCCGGCGCGAACTCCAGGGCGTCCTCGCCCTCGGCGTCCGTCACCCACACGACCTGCTGTTCGCCCCCGGCGCGGAAGGTGCGGGGCAGTCGGGACCGTACGCCCGGCTCCACGGCGAGCGCCCGCGCGGGGCCGTCGCGGTGGGTGATCCAGTGGATGCCGCCGCGGATCTCCACGGCGCTGCCGCGTCCGGTGTGGTCGGGCGAGGCGGCGCCGACGTGGTGGTCGGCGTGGATGTGGCGGGGGCGCAGATCGGTGCGCTGACCGCCGAGGCGGATGTCGAGCCTGCGGGGCCCGGCCCCTTCGAGGTCGTCGAGGATCCACAGCTCGCCGGCGGAGGAGTAGACGACACGGGTGCCGTCGGTGGCGGCCTGCCGGGCGTAGAAACCGTCGACGGGGGTGTGCCGCCGCAGTTCGGAGCCGTCGGGCAGGGAGGAGTAGAGCGCGCCGACGCCCTCGTGGTCGGAGAGGAAGGCGATTCTGCCGCCGACCCACAGCGGATACTCGATATTGCCCTTGCCGTCGAGCCCGGTGTGCAGCCGGGTGAAGTCGCCCGTGCCGTCGCGGTCGATCCAGAGCTTTCCGGCCGTGCCGCCCCGGTAGCGCTTCCAGGCGGCGGCCTCACGGCCCATGGTGGCGGAGAGCAGCAGCACCCCGGGTCCACCGTGGGCGAGGCCGCCGACCGGGCCGTGGGGCAGCTCGGTGCCGGGCCCCCCGTCCAGCGGGAGGGCGCGGGCCCAGGTGCGGCGCAGGGAGTGCCGGCCGTGGGTGGTGAGGGCGAGGATCTCGCCGTCCGGGGTCCAGCCCCGGACGGCGGTCTTGTGGCTGCCCCAGTGGGTGAGCCGGCGGGTCGGACCGCCGTCGACGGGCGCGAGATGCACCTCGGGCGCGCCGTCCCGGCGCGATGTCCAGGCGATGTGCGAGCCGTCGGGCGAGATCCGGGGATGGTCGACCGGTACGTCGTCGGCGCTGACGCGCCAGGCGCGGCCGCCGTCGAGAGGAGCGACCCAGACGTCGTCCTCAGCGGTGAAGGCGATCAACTCGCCGTGGGTGTGCGGATACCGAAGGTAGGCAGGCTGCGTCACCCTGTCACCCTAGGCAGCCCGGGGCCGGGAGGGCAGGGGTTTGACGGATCAGGGTTCGGCTGTGACGGCCGCCGCCCCGGTCACGGTCCGCGTCACGGTCCGCGTCGCCGTCCGCGTCGCCGTCTGTGTCACCGTCGCGGTGACGGTCCGTGTCACCGTCACGGCGGGTACGGGCCTGGAGCGCTGGTCCGGCGTGGTGGGGCGGGTGGCGGTGGGGGCGGGGTCGTCGCAGGAGCCGAGGAAGGTCGCGTCGAAGGCGGTCCTGCCGTCGATCCTGGCCCTGAGGTCGCCGCGTACACAGGTGCCGGAACGCTCGTCGGTGACGGTGCCCTTGAGCGTGATCTCCTTGCGGGAGGCGGTCTCGCCCTCGCAGTCGACGGTGGCGGGGCCGGTCCGGGCGGCCGGGGTCGCGGTCCCTCCTCCTCCCCCGCCCTCGCCGCCCTCGCCGAGCGCCGCCCGGCAGCTGAGCCAGCGCACTCCGACGCCGAGGCGTTCGAAGGTGCTGGTGGCCGTGCGGTCCGTGGTGTGGGCCACGGAACCGGCGTTGAGCCCGCCGCCGGGGGCCGGTTCGCAGCCGGCCAGCGCGAGGACCGTCACGAGGACGACGAGGGCGGCGAGCGCGGTGCCGCTCGCGGCCGGGAGTGAACGGCGGTCGCGTCGCGCGCCGTTCGTGGTCATGCCGTTACCGGTGGTGCCGTTCATGGACGGCAGCGTGGCACCGAGCGGCGGTCAGCAAAAGAGTGGTTGCGGACACACATCCCCCGTACGGTCACGGGGATGACCAGGAAGCCGCTCCGGCCCCGCAGACTCATCACCGACCCCGATACGGTCCATATGTGGACGGTTCGCCACAAACACGAGGGGGAACAGGGCCGTTGGCGTGACTGTCGTACGGTCCTCTCTTTACGCCGCGAGGGCACCACACCCCGGCTGAACATCGTTTTCCGGCCCGGGGACGGCTGGATCATCGCGGACGGGTATGACGAATCCGGCAGTGTGGGTGACAGCGAACGGAATTGGCTGAATCTGCATGAACCGGGAGTCATTCGGCGTTTCGTCGACCAGGTGACGGCGCGCGGGCTGATGCCCTCGCGGCCGGGGACGGTCGAGATCGACGGCTGGCCGCTCTTCGTCGCGATCACCGGCTCACGGGTGGGCGGAGGCTGAGACTCCGGGCGAGAGGCCGAGGCGAGGAGCTACGACCAGCGGCCGGTGCGGCCGAGCAGCAGGGCGACGCCCGCCGTGCCCGCCGTCGAGGTGCGCAGCACGGTGCGGCCGAGCCGGTAGGGCCTGGCCCCGGCCTCGGCGAAGAGGGCCAGTTCCTGCGGCGAGACACCGCCCTCGGGGCCGACGACCAGCACGATCGAGCCCTGTGCCGGAAGCTCCGCGGTGGCGAGCGGCTCCGATCCCTCCTCGTGGAGGACCGCGGCGAAGTCGGCCGCCGCGAGCAGGGCGGCGACCTGCTTGGAGGTGGCGGCTTCGGCCACCTCGGGGAAGCGCAGACGGCGGGACTGCTTGCCGGCCTCGCGCGCGGTGGCACGCCACTTGGCGAGGGACTTGGCCCCGCGCTCGCCCTTCCACTGGGTGATGCAGCGGGCCGCCGACCACGGCACGACCGCGTCCACACCGGTCTCGGTCATGGTCTCGACGGCGAGTTCGCCCCGGTCGCCCTTGGGGAGCGCCTGGACGACGGTGATCCGCGGCCGGGGCTCGGGCTCCACCGGGAACTCCCGGGCCTCGACGATCAGCCGGTCCCTGCCCTCGGTCCGCAGCACGACCCCGGCCGCGCCCCGGCCCAGGCCGTCCGTCAGCACGATCTCCTCGCCGGGCTCAAGGCGGCGTACGGAGACGGCGTGGCGGCCCTCGGACCCTTCGAGGGTGAGCGGGGAGCCGGGCACGGCCCCCTCCAGGGAGTCGACGAGGAAGACGGGCGCGGTCATCAGGGGCTCTCCGGGGCGAGTGCGGCGCGGGCATGACATGTTTCGGCGGCGAGCATCTCGACCAGCTCACCGGCGGGGACGGCACGGGCCATCCGGTGGCCCTGCCCCGCCCACAGTGACATCCCCTGGGCGTCGCCCGCCTTGGCGGCGGCCTTGCGCAGACCGCTCGTCAGATGGTGCACCTGGGGGTAGGCGGCGGGGGCGTAGGGCCCGTGCTCGCGCATGAAGCGGTTGACGAGCCCTCGCGCGGGGCGGCCGGAGAAGGCGCGGGTGAGTTCGGTGCGGGTGAAGAGGGGGTTGGTCATCGCCTGTTTGTGCAGGGTGTGCGCGCCGGACTCGGGACAGACCAGGAAGGCGGTGCCGAGCTGCGCGGCGTTCGCCCCGGCGGCGAGCACGGCGGCGATCTGGGTGCCGCGCATCAGGCCGCCGGTGGCGATGACCGGCAGTTCGACGCCCTCCTCGCGGATCAGCGCGACCAGGGTGAGCAGCCCGATCCCGGCGCCGTCGGCGGCGGGGTCGTCCCGGTGGGCCCCCTGGTGTCCGCCGGCCTCCACGCCCTGGACGCAGAGCGCGTCCGCGCCCGCGAGCTGGGCGGCCCTGGCCTCTTCGGGGGTGGTGACGGTGACGACGGTGAGGGTGCCGGCCTTGGCGAAGGACTCCAGTACGTCGGAGCCCGGACAGCCGAAGGTGAAGGAGACGACGGGCACCGGGTCGTCGCGGAGGATGGCGAGCTTGGCCTCGTAGCCGTCGTCCCCGCCGGACTCGGGGTCGCCGAGAGGGGTCTCGTACCAGGCGGCCTCGCCCGCGAGCTGATGGCGGTAGACCTCGATGGCGGCGGGGTCGGCCGCGGCCCGCTGCGGCATGAAGAGGTTGACCCCGAAGGGCCGCGCGGTGAGTCCCCGGATCTGTTTGATCTCCTGGTACATGCCGCCCGCGGTCTTGTATCCGGCGGCCAGGAAGCCGAGCCCGCCGGCCTCGGACACGGCAGCGGCCAACTGCGGACACGACGCGCCGCCCGCCATGGGGGCCTGCACGATGGGATACCGGCAGAGATCGGTCAGTGCGGAGGACATGCTTGCATCGTGCCATGCCGCTCCCGGGCCGCCGAATCGAGCGCTGCCCAGTCCGCAGAGGGGTTTCGGGGGCCGGACGGGCCGTTCGCCAAGATCCTCACGGCAGCGGCGAGTTGGGCCCGCTCCCATGCCGCGCCCCTTACCGGGAGCCCGCGCGAAGGGGCGGGGAGGCAGGCGGGGAGGCGGCGGCGCGGGCGGGCACGGAGAAGGGGGCACGGGACGGACCTGTACCCCCTTCGACTGTCCGCGCCGACGGCTAACGACCGTTGAAGGCGTCCTTCAGCCGGGAGAACAGGCCCTGCTGGCCGGGCTGGAACTGCCCCAGCGGGCGCTCCTCGCCGCGCAGCTTCGCCAGCTCGCGCAGCAGCCTCTCCTGCTCGGCGTCGAGCTTCTGCGGGGTCGTCACCTCGACGTGCACGATGAGGTCGCCGCGCCCGCCGCCGCGCAGATGCGTGACACCGCGCCCGTGCAGCGGAATCGACTGCCCCGACTGGGTGCCGGGCCGGATGTCGACCTCCTCCACCCCGTCGAGCGTCTCCAGCGGCACCTTGGTGCCGAGCGCGCCCGCCGTCATCGGGACGGTCACGGTGACATGGAGATCGTCGCCGCGCCGCTGGAAGACCGGGTGGGGCAGCTCGTGGATCTCGACGTACAGATCGCCGGCGGGGCCGCCGCCGGGGCCGACCTCGCCCTCGCCCGCGAGCTGGATGCGGGTGCCGTTGTCGACACCGGCGGGGATCTTCACGGTCAGGGTCCGCCGGGAGCGCACCCGGCCGTCGCCCGCGCACTCCGGGCAGGGGGTCGGGACGACGGTCCCGAAGCCCTGGCACTGGGGGCACGGCCGCGAGGTCATGACCTGACCCAGGAAGGACCGCGTGACCTGCGAGACCTCACCACGGCCGCGGCACATGTCACAGGTCTGGGCCGAGGTGCCCGGAGCCGCGCCCTCACCGCTGCAAGTGGTGCAGACCACGGCGGTGTCGACCTGGATCTCCTTGGTGGTGCCGAAGGCGGCCTCACCCAGCTCGATCTCCAGCCGGATCATCGCGTCCTGGCCGCGCCGCGTCCGCGACCTCGGCCCGCGCTGGGACGCCGTCCCGAAGAAGGCGTCCATGATGTCCGAGAAGTTCCCGAAGCCACCGGCTCCGAAGCCGCCCGCGCCCGCGCCGCCGGCCTGCGACAGCGGATCGCCGCCGAGGTCGTAGACCTGCTTCTTCTGCGGATCGGAGAGCACCTCGTAAGCGGCGTTGATCTCCTTGAACCGCTCCTGGGTCTTCGGATCCGGGTTGACGTCCGGATGCAGCTCGCGTGCGAGCCGCCGGAAAGCCTTCTTGATCTCGTCCTGAGATGCGTCGCGGCGCACGCCGAGTACGGCGTAGTAGTCCGTGGCCACTTACGACTCCGCCAGGATCTGTCCGACGTAACGTGCCACTGCGCGTACCGCTCCCATCGTTCCGGGGTAGTCCATGCGGGTCGGTCCGACCACGCCGAGTTTGGCGACTGCCTCGTCGCCCGAACCGTAGCCGACGGCGACCACGGACGTAGAGTTGAGTCCTTCATGGGCGTTCTCGTGACCAATGCGGACGGTCATCCCCATACCGCCCGACTCCTTCGCCTCACCCAGCAGCTTGAGAAGCACCACATGCTCCTCAAGCGCCTCCAGCACGGGCCGGATGGTGAGCGGGAAGTCGTGCCCGAAGCGGGTGAGATTGGCGGTCCCGCCGATCACCAGTCGCTCCTCGGTCTCCTCCACCAGGGTCTCCAGCAGCGTGGAGAGCACGGTGGAGACACCGCCCCGGTCCTCCGGATCGAAGGATTCCGGAAGGTCCTGGACCAGCTGCGGCACATCCGCGAAGCGGCGGCCGACGACCCGGCTGTTGAGCCGGGCCCGCAGATCCGCGAGCGGGACCTCCCCGAAGGGCGCGGGACAGTCGATCATGCGCTGCTCGACCCGGCCGGTGTCGGTGATCAGTACGAGCATCAGCCGCGCGGGCGCGAGCGAGAGCAGCTCCACATGACGGACGGTGGAGCGGGTGAGCGAGGGGTACTGGACCACGGCCACCTGACGGGTCAGCTGCGCGAGCAGCCGCACCGTACGGCTGACGACGTCGTCGAGGTCGACCGCGCCGTCCAGGAAACTCTGGATCGCGCGGCGCTCGGCGGACGACAGGGGCTTGACCCCGGCCAGCCGGTCCACGAAGAGTCGGTACCCCTTGTCCGTGGGGATGCGGCCGGCGCTGGTGTGGGGCTGGGCGATGAAGCCCTCCTCCTCCAGCACCGCCATGTCATTGCGGACCGTCGCCGGGGAGACGCCGAGCCGGTGCCGCTCGGTGAGCGCCTTCGAGCCGACGGGCTCCTCGGTGCCCACATAGTCCTGGACGATGGCGCGCAGCACTTCGAGTCTGCGTTCGCTGAGCATCGCGCACACCTCCAGCTTGTCCCTCGGTGGTTCTTCGGTCACTGCCTGGCACTCACCCGGTTCGAGTGCCAAAATTTCTCCGTGCCAGTGTACGGCCGTGGGGTACGCCCTGGGCAAGGGCGACCGGTCACGGTACCGCGCGCCCGCTTCGGGCACTGCCAGTAGCGTCGCGGTATGAACGTGAGTTGGGAAGACCACGGCTGGGAACGGCTGGCCGACACGGTGGGCCGGCGCAGACTCCCCGGCTGGGACGCGACCTGCGGACTGATCGTGGGTTCCGGGGGCGCGCTGCTGTACGACACGGGCTCCACCCTGCGGGAGGGCGCGGAGCTGCGCGCCCAGGCCGAGGCGCTGCTGCGGGGCCGGCGGGTGACGCATATCGCACTGGGCCATCCCCATTTCGACCATGTGATGGGGACCGCGGCCTTCGCGGGGGCCCGGGTGTACGGCGCGGCGGGCGTGGACGCGCTGCTGCGGCGGGAGCGGGACACGCTCCGCCTCGACGCGGTACGCCACGGGGTCGCGCCGGACGAGGCGGCGGAGGCGGCCGATGTGCTGGTCGCGCCGGAGCACCTGGTCTCCGGGGAGCTGACCCTGGACCTGGGGGGCGGCTGCCGGGTGCTGCTGGCGAACGTGGGCCCGGGGCACACCGGGCACGATCTGGCGGCCTTCGTGCCGGGCCGGCCGGAGGCCGCCGGGAGCCCCGGCGCTCCCGGTGTTCCCGGTGTTCCCGGTGTTCCCGGCATCGTGTTCTGCGGCGATCTGGTGGAGGAGTCCGGCGAACCGCAGGCGGGCCCGGACGCGACGGGTGCGCGCTGGCCCGCCGCGCTGGACCGGCTGCTGGCGCTCGGCGGCGAGGACGCGCTCTATGTGCCGGGGCACGGCGCGGTGGTCGGCGCGGCCTTCGTGCGCGCCCAGCGGGACGCGCTGGCGGAGCGGTTCGCCGTGTCGTAGCGTCGCCGAATGCGCAGCTACCACCCCGATCTGACCCCGCCCTGGAAGAAGTCGGCCCCGGCCCCCGAGGTGCCCGCCGACCCCGATCTGGTGGTGGAGGAGGTGACCACGGGCTTCTGCGGCGCGGTGACCGGCTGCGAGGCCGGGACGGTGACGCTGGAGGACCGCTTCGGCAAGCGCCGGGTCTTCCCGCTGGCCGCCCGGGGCTTTCTGCTGGAGGGCGCGGTGGTGACACTGGTCCGCCCGGCGGCGCGGGCGGCCTCCCCCGCGGCCCGTACGGCTTCGGGGTCGGTCGCGGTGCCGGGCGCGCGGGCCCGGGTGGCGCGGGCGGGGCGGATCTATGTCGAGGGGCGGCACGACGCGGAGCTGGTGGAGCGGGTCTGGGGCGACGATCTGCGGATCGAGGGGGTGGTGGTCGAGTATCTGGAGGGCATCGACGATCTCCCGGCCGTCGTCGCGGAGTTCGGCCCCGGCCCGGACGCCCGGCTGGGGGTGCTGGTGGATCATCTGGTCCCCGGCTCCAAGGAGTCCCGGATCGCCGCGCGGGTCACTGGATCCGATGTGCTGGTGGTGGGCCATCCGTACATCGACGTCTGGGAGGCCGTGAAGCCGTCCTCGCTGGGGATCGCGGCATGGCCGGTGGTGCCGCGCGGCGAGGACTGGAAGACGGGGGTGTGCCGGGCCCTGGGCTGGCCGGAGAACACGGGCGCGGCCTGGCAGCACATTCTGTCGAGGGTGGGTTCGTACCGGGATCTGGAGCCGGCGCTGCTGGGGCGGGTCGAGGAGCTGATCGACTTCGTGACCGCGGAATGACGGCGGAATGACGGCGAAAGGCCCTGGATCAGCCCTGGATCAGCCCTGGATTGATCACCGGATGAGGGCGGGTTGACGGGATGAATATGTGAATAAGTCTCCTTCAGGTCAGTATTGCGACTTTGAGCCGTTAATCACTCCTGTCGTGTAATAACCGCCGACCGTGGACAACTCCTCCCTGCGACAGCGCGCACACTCTGGGTAGCCAGTACACGCCGCAGACTGAGGAGGACAGCCATGGCTCTCGACCCCGGCCTCGCGAGTCTCCGCGCCGCGCGGGACGCGGACGACCGCCTCGAAGCGTTCGCCACCGGCTCGGACGGCACGCTCCGGCACATCCGGCAGAGCGGACCCGGCGGCTCCTGGGCCACCGAGTGGGTCGGCCGGGGAGGCTCGCTCACCACCGACCCCACGGTCTTCCGCAACGCCGACGGCCGGCTGGAGGTCTTCGCGGGCGGCCCCGACGGCCGGGTGTGGCACCTCTGGCAGACCGCGCCCGGCGGCGGCTGGACGACGGCCTGGCGACCGCTGGGCGAGCAGCGGGTGCTGGGGCGGCGCATCGCCGTCTTCCAGAGCGCCGACGGCCGGCTGGAGGTCTTCGTCCGGGGCGAGGACAGCGCGCTCTGGCACATCTGGCAGACCTCGCCCGGCGGCCGGTGGCACGACCGGTGGATCTCCCGGGGCGGGGTGCTGCGCGGCTGCCCCGCCGTCTTCCAGAACCACGACGGGCGGCTGGAGGTCTTCGTGCGCGGCGGCGACGACGCCCTGTGGCACCGGTGGCAGACCGCTCCGAACGGCCCCTGGAACCCCGGCTGGGTCTCGCGCGGCGGCGATCTGCGGGCCGATCCCGCGGTCTTCCCCAACAGGGACGGCCGGCTGGAGGTCTTCGCCAAGGCCCCCGACAACACGCTGCGCCACATCTGGCAGACCGTGCCCGGCGGCTCCTGGCACCAGAGCTGGGCCAATCGCGGCGGGCCCAGGATCGGGGTGCCCGCCGTCTCCCAGGAGGCCGACGGGCGGCTGGTGGTCTTCGCCCGGGGGACCGATCTGGGCGCGTGGCGGGCGGCGCAGCAGGTGCCGGGCGGCAGCTGGAGCGACTGGCAGGCGCACGGCGGGCTGCTCGCCACCGATCCCGTGCTCGGGCGCAACGCCGACGGCCGGCTGGAATCGCTCCACCTCAGCTTCGACAACGCCCTCTGGCACAAGTGGCAGACCTCGCCCAACAACGGCTGGACCGCCAGCTGGGCGGCGCGCGGCGGGAGTCTGGCGGCCCTCTGAGCCCCGGCCCGGACTCCCCGGACTCCCCCGGCCCCTTCAGACCACTCAGTCCACCAGGTCGCGGACGACGGCGTCGGCCAGCAGCCGGCCGCGCAGGGTCAGCACCCCGAGCCCCCGCTCGTACGCCGTCTCCTCCAGCAGCCCGTCCGCGAGCGCCTTGCGGGAGGCCGCCAGGCCGTCCGGCTTCAGCAGCGACAGCGGCACCCCGTCCCGCAGCCGCAGCTCCAGCATGATCCGCTCCACCCTGCGGTCCTCGTTCGGCAGCAGTTCCCGGGCCGCGCCGGGCGAGCGGCCCCCGGCCAGCGCCGCCGCGTAGGCGCCGGGGTGCTTCACATTCCACCAGCGCACCCCGCCGACATGGCTGTGCGCGCCGGGGCCCGCGCCCCACCAGTCCGCGCCCCGCCAGTACAGCTCGTTGTGCAGGCAGCGGCCGGCCTCGGAGGTCGCCCAGTTGGAGACCTCGTACCAGGAGTAGCCCGCGTCGGCGAGGACGGAGTCGGCGATCAGATAGCGGTCGGCGTGGATGTCGTCGTCGGTCATCGGCACCTCGCCGCGCCTGATGCGGCGCGCCAGCTGGGTGCCCTCCTCCACGATCAGCGCGTACGCCGAGATGTGGTCGGGCCCCGCCTCCACCGCCGCCGCCAGGGTGGCGCGCCAGTCCTCGTCGCTCTCCCCCGGGGTGCCGTAGATCAGATCCAGGTTCACATGCTCGAACCCGGCCGCCCGGGCCTCGGCCACACACGCCTCGGGCCTGCCGGGCGTGTGGGTGCGGTCGAGGACCTTCAGCACATGCTGCCGGGCGCTCTGCATCCCGAAGGAGATCCGGTTGAACCCCCCGGCCCGCAGCTCGGCCAGATACTCCGGGTTCACCGAGTCCGGATTGGCCTCGGTGGTGATCTCCGCGTCGTCGGCGAGGCCGAACTCCTCCCGTACGACGCCGAGCATCGCCACCAGATCGGCGGCGGCCAGCAGCGTCGGCGTACCCCCTCCGACGAACACCGTGCGGGCCCGGCGGGGGTCGTCGCCGAGGACCTTGCGGGCGAGCCGGATCTCGTCGGCGAGAGTGTCGGCGTAATTGTCGCGGGAGGCCAGCACACCGCCCGAGCCGCGCAGCTCGGTGGCCGTGTAGGTGTTGAAGTCGCAGTAGCCGCAGCGCGTGGCGCAGTACGGAACATGCAGATAGAAGGCGAGCGGCCGGTCACCGGCCCCGGCGAGGGCGGAAGCGGGGAGCGACCCGTCCTCGGGCATGGTCTCGCCGTCGGGCAGTACGGAAGGCATGTCCTCCATTGTCCGTCACCGGCGCGGCGAGCGGTGCCGCGGCCGGTGACGGACGGCCCCCGGAGCGGGCGCGAGGGCCCGCCGGGGGGGGCGGTCCGGGGGCTGTCCGCGGTGCTACGCCTCCCGTTCCCCGGCGTACATCTCCTCGATCAGGTGCTGGAACTCACGCTCGACCACCGGCCGCCTCAGCTTGAGGCTGGGGGTGAGGTCGCCGTGCTCCACATCGAGGTCCCGGGGCAGCAGCCGGAACTTCTTGATCGTCTGCCAGCGCTGGAGCCCTTCGTTGAGCCGGTCGACATAGCCCTGGAGCAGCTCGCGGGCGGCGGGGGCGGCGAGCACCTCGGCGTAGGTCTTGCCGTCGAGGCCGTGTTCCTTCGCCCAGTTCAGAAGGGTCGGCTCGTCCAGGGCGATCAGCGCGGTGCAGTAGTTGCGGTTGGCTCCGACGACGATCATGTTGGAGACGAACGGGCAGAGGGCCTTGAACTGGATCTCCAGCTCGGTGGGGGCGATGTACTTCCCGCCGGAGGTCTTGATCAGGTCCTTCTTGCGGTCGGTGATGCTCAGATAGCCGTCCGGGGAGAGTTCGCCGATGTCCCCGGTGTGCAGCCAGCCGTCCGGCTCCAGCACTTCCCCGGTCTTCTCGGGGAGCCCGTGGTAGCCCTCCATGATCCCGGGGCCGCGCAGCAGGATCTCGCCGTCGTCGGCGATCCGCACCTCGGTGCCGGGCAGCGGCTTGCCGACCGTGCCGGTGCGGTAGGCCTCGCCGGGGTTGACGAAGGACGCGGCGCTGGACTCGGTGAGTCCGTACCCCTCCAGGATGTGGATCCCCGCGCCGCCGAAGAAGTGGCCCAGCTCGGGCGAGAGGGCGGCGGAGCCGGAGACGGCGGCGCGCAGCCGGCCGCCGAAGGCCGCGCGGAGCTTGGCGTAGACGAGCTTGTCGGCGACCTTGTGCTTGGCGGTCAGGGCGAAGGGCGCGGAGACGGTGCCGGTGCGGCGGAAATTGTCCTGGGTGGCTTTGGAGTACTCGCGGGAGACCTCGGCCGCCCACTGGAAGATCTTGTACTTGGCGGGGCCGCCGGCCCGGGCCTTGGCGGCGACGCCGTTGTAGACCTTCTCGAAGATGCGCGGCACGGCGGCCATGTAGGTCGGCCGGACGACCGGCAGATTCTCGACGATCTTGTCGATACGGCCGTCCACGGCGATCACATGACCGAGTTCGATCTGCCCCGAGAGCAGCACCTTGCCGAAGACATGGGCGAGGGGCAGCCAGAGGTACTGGAGATCGTCCTTGGAAAGCAGCCCGGTCGCGGCGATCGCCTTCGCCATGTACGACCAGTTGTCGTGCGGCAGCCGTACGCCCTTGGGCGGGCCGGTGGTGCCGGAGGTGTAGATCACGGTCGCCAGCTGATCGGCGGTGATCGCCTCGATGCGCTTCCTGACGGCTTCGGGGTGCTGTCGCAGATACGCGGCTCCGCGCGCCTCCAGCTCGGCGAGGGTGAGCACCCAGCCGTCGGGGTCGTCCTCCTCGGCCGTCACCCCCGTGCCGTCGATGACGACGACATGCCGCAGCTCGGGCAGCTCGGCGCGCCGCTCGCGCGCCTTGGCCAGCTGGACGGCGTCCTCGGCGATGAGGACGCGGCTGCCGGAGTCGGCGAGGATGTACGCCGACTGCTCGGCGTTGGTGGAGGGGTAGACGGTCGTGGTGGCGCCGCCCGCGCACATCACCCCGAGGTCGGCGACGATCCACTCGATACGGGTGGCGGAGAGCAGGGCGACCCGCTCCTCCGGTTCGATACCGAGACCGATCAGACCGGCGGCGACGGCGTAGACCCGTTCGGCGGCCCCGCTCCAGCTGAGCGATTTCCAGCCATCGGGGCCGCGCCCGGACGCGGCGGGCACGGGATGGCGGAAGGCCTCGGCGTCCGGGGTCGCCGCGACGCGTTCGGCGAAGAGGGCGGCCACCGATGGCGGCCGGTTCTCGATCTGGGTCTGTGTGTCGCTCACGACGTCCTCCGGGCCTGCGGCAGCACTGCACGACGGGCTGGCTCTTTAACTGGCGAGTAACCAACGAGCCGTGATCAGAGTAGAGCGCACTCTGCCGGTGCGTAAGGGGATGCGGGCTGCCGCTTGATAACGAAGAACACGGCCCGGCGGGGGACGGAGGGGGCTGTCCGGACGGCTCCGGAGACGGCGAAAGCGCCCGCCCCGGGGATGGGACGGACGCTTTCCCCACGCTTCTCCCCGCCGCTGCGGGAAAGGGGCGACCCTCTGCGGAACGAATTACTCCGGTCCTGCCCGGGGCGTGTCCCGGGTGAGTCGCGGGCGCGTCGTGGGTGCGTGACGGGCCCGTGACGGGTGAGCAGCGGTGGCTACTTCTTGCTCTTGCCGCCGCTCTCGTCACTGGAGAGGACGGCGATGAAGGCGTCCTGCGGAACCTCCACGCTGCCGACCATCTTCATCCGCTTCTTGCCCTCCTTCTGCTTCTCCAGCAGCTTCCGCTTACGGGAGATGTCACCGCCGTAGCACTTGGCGAGGACGTCCTTGCGGATGGCGCGGATGGTCTCACGGGCGATGACCCGCGAGCCGATGGCGGCCTGGATCGGCACCTCGAAGGCCTGCCGGGGGATCAGCTCGCGCAGCTTGGCGACGAGCCGCACGCCATAGGCGTACGCGGCGTCCTTGTGGGTGACCGCGGAGAACGCGTCGACCTTGTCGCCGTGGAGCAGGATGTCCACCTTGACCAGGCTGGAGGCCTGCTCGCCGGTGGGCTCGTAGTCGAGCGAGGCATAGCCGCGGGTCTTGGACTTCAGCTGGTCGAAGAAGTCGAAGACGATCTCGGCGAGGGGGAGGGTGTAGCGGATCTCGACCCGGTCCTCGGAGAGATAGTCCATGCCGATGAGGGTGCCCCGGCGGGTCTGGCACAGCTCCATGATCGCGCCGATGAACTCGCTGGGCGCGAGGATGGTGGCCCGGACGACGGGCTCGTACACGTCCGAGATCTTGCCCTCGGGGAACTCGCTCGGGTTGGTGACCGTGTGCTCGGTCCCGTCCTCCATGAGGACGCGGTAGACCACGTTGGGCGCGGTGGCGATCAGATCGAGGCCGAACTCGCGCTCCAGCCGCTCCCGGATCACATCCAGGTGCAGCAGACCGAGGAAGCCGACGCGGAAGCCGAAGCCGAGCGCGGCGGAGGTCTCCGGCTCGTAGACCAGCGCGGCGTCGTTGAGCTGGAGCTTGTCGAGGGCGTCGCGCAGCTCCGGGTAGTCGGAGCCGTCCAGCGGGTAGAGGCCGGAGAACACCATCGGCTTGGGATCCTTGTAGCCGCCGAGCGCCTCGGTGGCTCCCTTGTGCTGCTGCGTGATGGTGTCGCCGACCTTGGACTGCCGGACGTCCTTCACACCGGTGATCAGATAGCCGACCTCGCCGACGCCGAGGCCGTCGGCCGGGAGCATCTCGGGCGAGTTGGTGCCGATCTCCAGCAGCTCGTGGGTCGCGCCGGTGGACATCATCCGGATCCGCTCGCGCTTGCCGAGCTGGCCGTCGATGACTCGCACATAGGTGACGACGCCCCGGTAGGAGTCATAGACCGAGTCGAAGATCATGGCGCGGGCGGGGGCGTCGACGACCCCGACGGGGGCGGGGACCTCGCGCACCACACGGTCGAGCAGCGCCTCGACGCCGAGACCGGTCTTCGCCGAGACCTTCAGCACATCGTCCGGGTCGCAGCCGACCAGGTTGGCCAGCTCCTCGGCGAACTTCTCCGGCTGGGCGGCCGGAAGGTCGATCTTGTTGAGGACGGGAACGATGGCGAGATCGTTCTCCATCGCCAGATAGAGGTTGGCGAGGGTCTGCGCCTCGATGCCCTGGGCCGCGTCCACCAGCAGGATCGTGCCTTCACAGGCGGCCAGGGAACGGGAGACCTCATAGGTGAAGTCCACGTGCCCCGGGGTGTCGATCATGTTGAGGATGTGGGTCGTGCCCTGGCCTTCGCCCTCCTTGGGGGCCCAGGGCAGCCGGACGGCCTGGGACTTGATCGTGATGCCGCGCTCGCGCTCGATGTCCATCCGGTCGAGATACTGAGCACGCATCTGCCGCTGGTCGACCACACCGGTCAGCTGAAGCATCCGGTCGGCAAGCGTGGACTTGCCGTGGTCGATGTGCGCGATGATGCAGAAATTGCGGATCAGCGCCGGGTCTGTACGGCTCGGCTCGGGCACGTTGGAAGGAGTCGCGGGCACGCAGGGTCCTGATTCTTGAGACGCGGGGCGTCTCGTCTCGGGCGATGGCGGATCGATACGTAGCCCCCATCGTCCCACGGGTGAGGGACTGCGGCCGGTTTGGGCCGCCGCTGATGCTGCTGGTAGCCTGGCTAGCTGTGTCTCATTCCCTGGTGTATTCCATGGCGCACGAGACGCTCATCGAAGATCAATCGAACCTGAGAAGGCTCTTTCGTGGCGAACATCAAGTCCCAGATCAAGCGGAACAAGACGAACGAGAAGGCGCGCCTGCGCAACAAGGCCGTCAAGTCTTCGCTCAAGACCGCTATCCGCAAGGCCCGTGAGGCCGCTGCCGCGGGCGACGTCGAGAAGGCCACTGCGGCCACTCGCGAGGCCACCCGCAAGCTCGACAAGGCTGTCTCCAAGGGTGTCATCCACAAGAACGCCGCCGCCAACAAGAAGTCGGCGCTGGCGTCCAAGCTGGTCTCCCTGCAGGGCTGAGCACTCTTGCTGTGACTCCGGCGCGGCGCCCTCCGGGGTGAATCGCCGGACGACTTGATCGCCGGACGGACCCGAGCGGGCCCTCTCTCATCCGCTCCCCGACCGGCATCCCCCCGGACTCGCACTTGGACCTGCGTTCGCCACGCGGGTGCGAGTCCACCGCAAGACCTCGCCAAGGCCCCTGATCCCTTCTTCTCCCGTCCTTCCCCAGGACGGAGGAACCGGGACCGGGGGCCTTCGGCATGCCCGGGGCCCGCTGTGGGTCCCGGGCCGTGCCCGGCCGCCGCGCCAGGGGTCAGGCGCGGGCCCGGGCGGCGCGGGCGATGGCCACGACGGCCTTCTCCAGCGCGTACTCCGGATCGTCCCCGCCGCCCTTCACCCCCGCGTCCGCCTCCGCGACCGCCCGCAGCGCCACCGCCACCCCGTCCGGCGTCCATCCCCGCATCTGCTGACGCACCCTGTCGATCTTCCAGGGCGGCATCCCCAGCTCCCGGGCCAGATCGGCCGGCCGGCCGCCCCGCGCGGAGGAGAGCTTCCCGATCGCCCGCACCCCCTGGGCCAGCGCACTGGTGATCAGCACGGGCGCGACCCCGGTCGAGAGCGACCACCGCAGCGCCTCCAGCGCCTCGGCCGCCCGCCCCTCCACCGCCCGGTCGGCGACGGTGAAGCTGGAGGCCTCGGCCCGGCCCGTGTAGTAGCGGCCGACGACGGCCTCGTCGATCGTGCCCTCGACATCCGCCACCAGCTGTGACACCGCGCTGGCCAGCTCCCGGAGATCGCTCCCGATGGAGTCCACCAGCGCCTGGCACGCCTCCGGCGTCGCCGACCGGCCCAGGGTCCGGAACTCGGACCGCACGAAGGAGAGCCGCTCGGCGGGCTTGGTCGTCTTGGGACAGGCGACCTCGCGCGCCCCGGCCTTGCGGGCGGCGTCCAGCAGCCCCTTGCCCTTCGCGCCCCCGGGGTGGAGCAGGACCAGGGTGATCTCCTCCACCGGAGCGGAGAGATACCCCTTGATGTCCTTGATCGTGTCGGCGGACAGATCCTGGGCGTTCCGCACGATCACGACTTTGCGCTCGGCGAAGAGCGACGGGCTCGTCAGCTCGGCGAGGGTGCCCGGCTGAAGCTGGTCGGCGGTGAGGTCGCGCACATCGGTGTCGGCGTCGGCGGCGCGCGCCGCCGCCACCACCTGTCGCACCGCGCGGTCGAGAAGCAGATCCTCCTGGCCCACGGCGAGCGTGACGGGGGCGAGCGGATCGTCGGTCGAATTCTTCCTGGTGGCCATCGCGTCCAGCATCCCACGGGCCACTGACACCCTCCGGCGTGCCGGAGAATACGGGGGTGAGCGATGGACGACATGTACTGGTGCTGCCCGACCGCGACGCCGCCGAGGAGGTGGCGCGGGAGCTGGCCGACGGCTTCGGTGTGGCCGAGGAACCCCAGCTGGTGCGGGACGCGCTGGCCGGCGAGGACGACGCCGAGGACGCCCAGTGGCTGGTCGTGGTGGAGGACCCCGCAGCCCGGCTGGACCCCGCCGCCCTCGACGCGCTCGTCGCCGAGTACGACGGGTGGCTGGAGGCCCCCTGAGCGGCCGGGCCCGGCGCGGGCCCGGCCGCTCCCGGCCTTCTAGGCGCCCGGGCCGCCCAGCTCGTCCCACGGGCTCTGCCCGCCGGACTCGCGCGGATCGGGCGGAAGCCGGTCGAGCAGCAGCCCGAAGTGGTCGCGGTAGGCGGCCAGGACCGCCGCGTCGTCGGCCAGCCGCTCCCGCCCGCGCTCGCCGCGCACGGTGCGGACCAGCTCGCGCCCGCTGAGGGTGACCCGGCCGTCGGCGGTGAGCCTGGAGCAGACCAGGGACTTGAGGAAGGGCGACCGGGGCGATGTGCTGTGCCACCAGGCACCGCCCCGGAAGTCCTGGAGCGGGTGCGGCCTGGTCTCCAGTCGGTACTGGGGCTTCCCGTCCCGGTGCACATCGAGGTCGCCCTCGTCGGTGGCGATGATCCTGAAGGTCCCGGCGGGGTCCTTCTGGTCCCCCCGCTCGTCGAACGCCAGCGGGTGGTGCGAGTTGTCGCCGAACCCCACGTCGACGAGCCACCGCCCGCCGTCCTCCGTCTCCACCAGCAGGGCGAGATGGTCGTAGGGGATGCCGAGCAGACCGTTCTCGTCGTAGACCTGGGCCTGCAACAGACCGACCCCGAACCCGAGGTCGCGCAGCAGCGCGGCGAACGCCCCGTTGAGTTCGTAGCAGAAGCCGCCGCGCCGCCGCTCCACCACCTTGGCGACGAGCGCCGCCTCCTCCAGCACGATCTCCTCGCGTAAATGGACCGAGAGATTCTCGAAGGGGACGGCCAGCAGGTGCCGCACTTGGAGATCGCGGAGGGCTTCGAGGTCGGCACGGCGGGGGCGCTCGGCCCCGATACGGCGAAGGTATGCGTCCATGTGATCAGTCTGCGCCCGGGGCGCGCCGCGCACCATGGTCTTCCGGTCTTAGGACCTGCGTCGGAGGCGCGAGGGGGGCCGGGCCGACTACCGTGCGGGGAATGACCGTTGAGAGGGAGCCGGCGCGCACGCCGGAGCAGCGCAAGCGGGACGTACTGGCGAAGCTGGAGACGGAGGAGGACGTCTGGGTGGCCACCGCGGCGGGGGCGGGTGAGCCCACCCTGGTGCCGCTGTCGTTCGTCTGGGACCGGCAGACGCTGCTGATGTCCACCCGGCGGACGAACCCGACCGCGCGCAATGTGACCCCGACCGGACGGATGGTCCTCACTCTGGGGCACACCAGGGACGTGGTGCTGATCGAGGGCACCGCCGAGGTGGTGGAGGGGGCGGACCTGGAGCCCGAGTCGGCCGAGGCGTTCACGGTCAAGCAGCAGGGGTGGGACCCCCGTCTGCAGAAGCCCTGGGTCTTCCTCCGGGTGACTCCGTCGACTGTGAAGGCCTGGCGCGAGGTGAACGAGATCGCCGGCCGGGACCTGATGCGGGACGGTGTCTGGCTGGTCTGACCGAACAGCCCCGGCATCCCCTCCCGGGCTCTCCCGGCGCGGATGCGCCCGCAGCCCCGGGCCCGCTCCGGTGACCGCGATCGGCCCGGACCGGTCGGTGCTCAGCACCACGGCTCCCCGGGCCTGGAGGGCGGCCACGGTGAGCGGAGAGGGATGGCCGTAGGTGTTGTCCCGGCCCGCCGAGATCAGAGCCATCCTCGGGCGCACGGCGTGCAGCAGGGCGGGGTGCTGCTGAGCGGATCCGTGGTGAGCCACCTTGAGGACGTCCACCGGCGGCAGCGCGGGATGGGCGAGCAGCAGCTCCCGCTGGGCCGGCGGTTCCAGGTCCCCGAGGAGCAGCAGGGTCGGGCCGTCGTCGATCCGCGCGAGCATGGTGACGCTGGCGTCGTTGGGCTCCACCACCGGCGGTCCGCCGGGTGTCGTCAGGTCCGGGGCGGGACCGGGATCCGGCCAGAGCACCCGCCACTCCAGCCGCCCGGCGCGCCGCCGCTCCCCCGCCGCCGCCCGTACCAGCGGCACTCCCGCCCCCGCCGCGACCCTGCGGACGAACGCGCTCTGCTCCCTGGGCTCTTCGAGCGTCGTGGTCTGCACCGCGCCGACCGCCCGGCCCCGCAGCGCTCCGGGCAGCCCTCTGACATGGTCGGCGTGGAAGTGCGTCAGCACGATCAGCGGGATCGCCCTGACCCCCAGATCACGCAGACAGCGATCCATCAGCTCCGGGTCGGGCCCCACGTCCACCACCACCGCCGTGCCGTCGCCCGCCGCGAGCACCGCGGCGTCGCCCTGACCCACATCGCACAGGGCGAATGTCCAGCCGGGCGGCGGCCAGCCGGTGACGGCCCTGGTCAGCGGGGCCGGGCGGAGGATCGCGAGCAGGAGCAGCAAGGCGCAGCCGACGGCCGTCCAGGGGTGATGCCGCAGCCGGCGGACGGTGAGCAATCCCAGCGCGGTGACCGCCGCGAGCAGCAGCCCGCCGCGCCAGCCGTCCGGCCAGGCCAGCTCGGCTCCCGGCAGTGACGCCCCGGCCCGGGCGACCGAGGCGATCCAGTCGGCGGGCCAGCCCGCGAGACGGGCGAGCGCCTCGGCCGCCGGCATGGACACCGTGGCGGCGGCGAGCGCGGCGAAGCCCAGGACGGTGGCCGGGGCCACGGCGAACTCGGCGATCAGATTGCTGGGGATCGCGACCAGGCTGACCCGGGCGGCGAAGACCGCGACCACGGGGGCGCACACCGCCTGTGCCGCCCCGGCGGCCGCCAGCGCCTCCGCGAGCCTCGGCGGCACGCCCCGGCGGCACAGGGCCGCGCTCCAGCCGGGTGCGACGGTGAGCAGCGCGCCGGTGGCCAGCACGGAGAGCAGGAAGCCGTAGCTGCGGGACAGCTCCGGGAGGCAGAGGACCAGCAGGAGCACGGCTGCGGCGAGCGCGGGAATAAGGGAGCGGCGGCGGCCGGTGCCGATCGCGAGCAGGGTGAGCGCCCCGCAGGCGGCTGCTCTGAGGACGCTCGGCTCGGGTCTGCACACGACCACGAAGGCGAGCGTCAGCGCCCCTCCGGCGAGGGCTGTCCCGCGCAGGGTGATGCCCAGCCGGGGCGCGAGCCCGCCCCGCTCGGCGCGGAGCGCTCTGCCCGGTGGTCCGACGAGCACCATGAGGAGGATGGTGAGGTTGCTTCCGGAGACGGCGAGCAGATGTGTCAGATCGGTGGCCTCGAAGGCCCGCTGGAGGTCCGGGGCGATCCGGGAGGTGTCTCCGACGACCAGTCCGGGCAACAGGGCGCGGGCGTCCGGGGAGAGCCCGTCGGAGGCGCGGCGCAGCCCGGCTCTGAGTTCTCCGGCGGCGCGCTGCGCGGCGGTGGGTCCTCCGGTGATCTCCGGGCGGTCTCCTCTCACTCTCAGGACGGCGGCGAACCGGTCGTCCCCGTCGAGCGGGGGCGCGAGCCGGCCGGCCAGGCGCAGCCGGGTCGAGGGCAGCAGCCGCTGCCAGCGGGCGAGGTCTTTCCGGGAGAGCCCCGGCCGCACCACCGCCAGCACGGGCGTCCGGACGCGGGTGGCCGTCCCGTCGGAGGCGGTGACCCTGGTCGCCCGCGCGTCGAAGACCAGGGCTCTCGCCGCGCCCTGGCCGCCGACGGCCCGGGGGCGGGTGAGGCGGGGGTCGGAGTCGACCGTCAGCTCCACGGTGGCGTGGGCGTACCGCTGGGCCAGGGCGGGCAGCGGGCCGCGCCGCAGATCCGCCCCGTACAGCCCGGCGGTGGTGGCTCCGGCGGCGGCGCAGAGCAGGACCGCCGCGAGCGCGGTGGCGTTGGCCCTCGCGCGCGGCCGTCGGCCCCCCGGGTCCGGTGAACCGGCGGGAGGGGCCTGGCGTGCCCGCCGGAGCGCCGCGGCGGCGAGGACGACGCAGAGCGTCACGGCGACCGCCGTCCACCGTCCCGGGGCGCCCACGGCCACGGCGGAGGCCGCCCACGCGGCCAGGGCAGGGGGCACCAGCCGGAGATCGGCCGGCCCCTCCTGGCGCGGGTCCGCCGCGCCCAGTCGGCGGCCCGACGCGGCGTGCACCGCCCGGCGGGGGCGCGGCGCGGCGGGCGTCACCGGGTCGCGGCCGCTCATGGCCGTACCAGCGGCTGAAGGTCCGTGAACCGGCGGTCGCCGATCCCCTCCACCTCCCGCAGTTGGTCGACGGAACGGAATCCGCCCTGGCGGGTGCGGTAGTCGATGATGTGCCGCGCCAGCACCGGGCCCACCCCCGGCAGCGCGTCCAGCTGGTCGGCGGTGGCGGTGCTGAGGCTCAGCGGACCGGGGGACGTCCCGGGGGCCGCCGTGCCCGTGCCGGGAGCCGGCGGGGCCGTCTGGGCGGGCGGCGCGCCCACGACGACCTGCTCGCCGTCGATGAGCACCCGGGCCCGGTTGAGCCCGGTCAGATCCGCGCCCGGGGTGACTCCCCCGGCGGCCCGCAGCGCGTCGGCGACCCGGGAGCCTGCGGGCAGCCGGAGCACTCCCGGCCGCCGGACCTCGCCCCCGACGTCGACGACGACCCGCCCGGCCCCACCGGGCCCGGCCGTCGGTGTCGCGCGCGCCTGCGGCAGCGAGGCCGACACTCCGGGGCGGACCTGCTCCGGGGCTCGTACGCTCTGCGGCCGGCCGGCCCAGAAGTGCTGGAGGGCGAGGAGGACGGCCGCGACGAGGAGGACGGACAGGGCGGCCAGGGTCCTGGGCCTGAGTCCGCAGTGGAGCTGGATCCACAGCGGCAGCCGCTCCCGCAGCGCCGGGCCCGGCCGCCACCGCCCACCGGTCGCGGAGGCCGCCTTCGGCTCCGGAGCCGGGCCCTTCGGTGCCTCGGCGTCCGCGTCCGCGCGGGGATGCGGACGGGGATCGGTGGGGGTGCCGGTGGCACCGTCGGCCGCGGACCAGAGCCCTGCGGGCCCCCACGGCCGGGGCGGCCCGGCGGCGATCCGGCCGCCCCGTACGCGGGAGAGCGCACGGGCCGGTCCCCGGGCCGTGCGGCCCGGTCCGGGAGCCGCGCCGCGTCTGGCACGGGCACGGCTGTCGGAGGCCGGGGCGCGGCCCGGCCCGCTGGTCGCGGATCGTGATCGAGGAGCCATGAACAGGACGGTAGGGTCCCGCGCCGGAACCCGCCGAGCAGGCCGGATTCCGGTGGAGAACAACGGCGTTGTGGAAAACTCCGTCACCCTTCCGGGGCCCTGGGCGGGTGTTCCGACCGGTGGCGCCGGCTTCAGCGCGGCGAGACCACCGCGCCCAGCAGCCCCGGCCCGGTGTGCGCCCCGATCACCGCGCCCACCTCGCTGACATGGAGATCGACCAGCCCCGGCACCCGCTCCCGCAGCCGGTCCGCGAGCGCCTCGGCCCGCTCGGGGGCGGCCAGATGGTGCACCGCGATGTCCACGCCGCTCGCGCCCGCCTGCTCGACGGCGAGCTCCTCCAGCCGGGCGATCGCCTTGGACGCGGTGCGCACCTTCTCCAGCAGTTCGATCCGCCCGCCGTCCAGCCGCAGCAGCGGCTTCACCGCCAGCGCCGAGCCCAGCAGGGCCTGCGCGGCCCCGATCCGGCCGCCGCGCCGCAGATAGTCCAGGCTGTCGACGTAGAAGTGGGCGGAGGTGCCCGAGGCGCGTTTCTCCGCGGTGGCCACCACCTCGTCGGGGGAGCCGCCGCTCTCTGCGGTCTCGGCCGCCGCGAGCGCGCAGAACCCGAGGGCCATCGCGACCATCCCTGTGTCCACGACATGCACGGGCACGGGTGCGTCCTTGGCGGCGAGCACCGCGGCGTCATAGGTGCCGGACATCTCCGCGGAGAGATGCAGCGAGACGATTCCGGTCGCCCCGGCCGTCGCGGCGGCACGGTAGACCTCGGCGAAGGTTTCGGGGCTCGGCCGCGATGTGGTCACCGAGCGTCGTTTCTGCAACGCCTGCGCGAGCGAACGGGCCGAGATCTCGGTGCCCTCTTCGAAGGGGCGGCCGCCGAGGACGACGGTCAACGGCACCGCCACGATGCCGTGGCGTTCCATCGCCGGCGGCGGCAGGTAGGCCGTGGAATCGGTGACGATCGCGACATGGCGGGACATGAGCGGGAGGTTACCGGTCACGGGCACCGCACGGCAGCCTGGGTCCGGACCGGGCCACCGCCGCCGCCCCGGCCCGCATCGCCGCCACGGCCCCGGCCCGCCGTCCGCCCGGTCAGTTCCTGGTCTCGGGCTCGGGGCGGTCGGTCTTCTCCCAGGAGTACACGGTCCGCTGCCGGGGGTCACGCGCGGTGATCGCCTGAGGCTCCGCGGCCGGTCCGGGGGCCCCGGCAGGGGTCTCCGCAGCCGCGTCGAAGCCCGCCGTACCGGCGGACCCCGCCTGCGGCCGGCTCCCCCCGGTTCCAGTGGTCCCAGTTCCGGTTCCAGTTCCGCTCTCGGTCTCCGACCAGTGGCGCAGCGCCCCGGCCTCCATGTCGATCTCGGAGCTGAGCAGGTCCAGATCGTCGTCGGCGAACTTCCGCGCGCGGTCCCGCGCCGCCCAGCGCAGAGACTCCGCGGAGTGCGTGATCCGCTCCGTGCGCTCACGGAGGTCGGGCAGCCGGGAGGCCACCGTCGACCGGTCGGGCTCGCGCTCCAGGCGCTTCAGCTCGTCGTCCAGCTCACGGCCGTGCACACTCAGCCGCTCGAAGAGGACGATGGTCTCGGAGAGCGAGGCGTCTTCCGACGCCCCCGCCTGAAGGGCGTCCTGAGTGGCCCTCATCGAGGTGCGCAGCGACAGCCGCAGCTGCGCCAGCTCTCCGGCGACACCGACCTGGCCCAGGCTCTTGGCACGCAGCGTGGTGTCCTCGACCGTGCGGCGGGCCTGCGTGACCGTGCGCTCCACACCGCGCTTGGCGACGCCGACCGCCTTCACTGTGGCGTACACCCCCAGCGCCACCAAGGCGATGGCGAGCAGCGCCAGTATCGTGATCACGACATCCATGCGGACCCTTTCGGCGTCGGCTGTGTGCGCCGGCTGCGTACGTCGATTGTGCTTCCTCCACCGTAAACGCAACGGGCAGGCCGGGGGTTCCACCAGAACCCCCAACCTGCCCGTAGGGGTAACCCCGGGGGATCGCCGCCGGGGAGACCCGGCAGGACTACTCGGGGACGATGTTGACCAGCTTGGGCGCGCGCACGATCACCTTGCGGATGCCCGCGCCGGCGAGCGCCGCGACCACTCCCGCGTCGCCCAGCGCCAGCGCCTCCAGCTCCGCGTCGGAGATCGACGGGGAGACTTCGAGCCGCGCCTTGACCTTGCCCTTGATCTGCACCACGCAGATCACGGACTCGTCCACGACATACGCCGGGTCGGCGACCGGGAAGTCCTGGTGCACCACGGAGTCGGTGTGGCCCAGCTTGCGCCACAGCTCCTCGGCGATGTGCGGTGCCAGCGGCGCGACCAGCAGCACCAGGCTCTCGGCGACGCCGCGGGTCAGCGGACCGCCCGCCTTCGTCAGATGGTTGTTCAGCTCGGTGATCTTGGCGATCGCCGTGTTGAAGCGGAGCGCCGCCATGTCCTGTCCGACGCCGTCGATCGCCTTGTGCAGCGCGCGCAGCACGGTCACGTCCGCCTCGCCGTCGACGACGGTGACCTCACCGGTCGACTCGTCGACGATGTTGCGCCAGAGCCGCTGGAGCAGCCGGTACTGGCCGACGACGGCACGGGTGTCCCAGGGCCGGGAGACGTCCAGCGGGCCCATCGCCATCTCGTACAGACGCAGGGTGTCCGCGCCGTACTCGGCGGCGATCTCGTCCGGAGTGACGGCGTTCTTCAGGGACTTGCCCATCTTGCCCAGCTCGCGCCTGACCGGCTCGCCCTGGTACGCGAACGTCCCGTCGGGCAGCTCCTCGACCTCGGCGGCCGGGACCGGGAAGCCCCGGGCGTCCCGGTAGACATAGGCCTGGATCATGCCCTGGTTGTACAGCTTGTGGAAGGGCTCGGCGGAGGAGACGTGGCCCAGGTCGAACAGGACCTTGGACCAGAACCGCGCGTACAGCAGGTGCAGTACGGCGTGCTCGGCACCGCCGACGTACAGATCGACGCCGCCGTGCGGCATGCCGTCGCGCGGGCCCATCCAGTAGCGCTCGATGTCGGGCGCGACCAGCTGCTCGCTGTTGTGCGGGTCCAGATAGCGCAGCTCGTACCAGCACGACCCGGCCCAGTTGGGCATGGTGTTGGTCTCGCGGCGGTACCGCCGGGGGCCGTCGCCCAGGTCGAGGGTGACATTGACCCACTCGGCGTTGCGGGAGAGCGGGGTCTCGGGCCGGCTGTCGGCGTCCTCGGGGTCGAAGGTGCGCGGCGAGTAGTCGTCGACCTCCGGCAGCTCCAGCGGCAGCATCGACTCGGGCAGCGGGTGCGCGACGCCGTCCTCGTCGTAGACGATCGGGAAGGGCTCGCCCCAGTACCGCTGCCGGCTGAACAGCCAGTCGCGCAGCCGGAAGTTGATCGTGCCCTCGCCGATGCCGCGCTCGTTCAGCCAGCCGGTGATGCGCGCCTTGGCCTCGGCGACCTCCAGGCCGTCCAGCGAGATCTCGTCGTTGGAGGAGTTGATCGCCGGGCCCTGGCCGGTGAAGGCCTCGCCCTCCCAGCCCTCCGGCGGCCGTACGGTACGGATGATCGGCAGGCTGAACGCCTCGGCGAACTCCCAGTCGCGCTCGTCCTGGCCGGGTACGGCCATGATCGCGCCGGTGCCGTAGCCCATCAGGACGTAGTCGGCGACGAAGACCGGGATACGGGTGCCGGTGACCGGGTTGACGGCGTACGCGCCGCTGAAGACGCCGGTCTTGTTCTTGTGCTCGGTCTGGCGCTCGACGTCGCTCTTGGTCTGCGCCTGCTTGCGGTACGCGGCCACGGCCTCCGCCGGGGTGGCGGCACCGCCGGTCCACGTCTCCTTGACGCCCTGGGGCCACTCGGCGGGCAGGATCGAGTCGATCAGGCCGTGCTCGGGCGCCAGCACCATGTACGTCGCGCCGAACAGGGTGTCGGGGCGGGTGGTGAAGACGGTGACCTTGGCGTCGTCGTGGCCTTCCACGGCGAAGTCGACCCGCGCGCCCTCGGAGCGGCCGATCCAGTTGCGCTGCTGGAGCTTGATCGCCTCGGGCCAGTCCAGGGCGTCCAGATCGTCCAGCAGCCGGTCGGCGTAGGCGGTGATCCGCATGTTCCACTGGCGCAGCTTGGCCTTGAAGACCGGGAAGTTGCCGCGCTCGGACCGGCCGTCGGCGGTGACCTCCTCGTTCGCCAGCACGGTGCCCAGACCGGGGGACCAGTTGACGGGAGCGTCGGAGGCGTACGCCAGGCGGTAGCGGCCCAGCGCTTCGGCGCGCTCGACGGCGCTCAGTTCACTCCAGGGGCGCGTGGTGCCCTCGACCGCGCGCTCGCCGCTCTCGAACTGCGCCACCAGCTCCGCGATCGGGCGGGCCTTCCGGGCGGTCTCGTCGTACCAGGAGTTGAAGATCTGGAGGAAGATCCACTGGGTCCACTTGTAGTACTCCGGGTCGATCGTCGCGATCGACCGGCGCTGGTCGTGGCCCAGGCCCAGCCTGCGCAGCTGGCGCTTCATGTTCGCCATGGCCTCTTCGGTCGACACCCGGGGGTGGGTGCCGGTGGCGACGGCGTGCTGCTCGGCGGGCAGGCCGAAGGCGTCGAAGCCCAGGGTGTGGAGCACATTGTGCCCGGTCATGCGCTGATGGCGGGCGAAGACGTCCGTGGCGATGTAGCCCAGGGGGTGTCCGACGTGCAGACCCGCGCCCGAGGGGTACGGGAACATGTCCATGATGAACTTCTTGGGCCTGGCCACCGCCGAGGGGTCCCCGGCCAGGTCCCCGCTCGGGTTGGGCGCCTCGTACGTGCCGTCGGCGTCCCAGAAGTCCTGCCAGCGCGCCTCCACATCGGCGGCCATGGCGGCCGTGTAGCGGTGAGGTGCGGCCACCTCGGCGGCGGAAGCAGCAGAATTCGTCTCGCTCATGATCCTTAAAGCTCCATCGATCGTCTCTGCCAGCGGTTCACGGGGGGCGTGTCCCGGAAACAAAAGGACCCCTCACACAGGAGGGGACGCCGCGCCGATTCCGACCGGATCTCTTCATCCGCCGGGACTGATCAGCGCGGCTCGCTAAGCAGAAGGCGTACGGCACGCATGGCTTCAGGGTACCGCAGCGGGCGTTCCGGGCGCGGGGACGGGCACCGCCGGGGCTCGGGCGCGACGGCCCGGGGGCTTCGCGGGCCGCCCGGGGAGGCGAGGGGTCCGGCCGGCGGGCAACGCGGAAGCGGTGGGCACCCGACCGGGTGACCCACCGCTTCTTCACTGTGGAGCTAAGGAGAATTGAACTCCTGACCTCCTGCATGCCATGCAGGCGCTCTACCAACTGAGCTATAGCCCCTTGCGAGATGCCGCCGTTCCGAACTTTTCTCCGTTGCGGCGACGTGGACAACATTAACGCCCCCTCGCGCGCTTCACCAAATCCGTTCCCGCGACCCCGCGAGGAACCCGGCGCGCGGGGGGACCCGACCACCGAGGAAGGCCGGAAAACGACTGTCGCGGAGGGCCTCCCGGGGCTGCCCCCGGGCCGCGCGGCGGACGGCTCTCAGTCGGTGGCGAACGAGTAGAAGCGCTTCAGGGTGCAGTGCTCGTCGAGGAGGCGGCCGTAGATCGGCTCGCCCTCCAGCTCACGGTAGGTCTCGATCGGGTCGCCTTTTATGATCAGCGCCCGAGCGCACTCCTCGCACCAGTACTGGTACTCGGGGTTGATGGGATCCATGTCGCGGACAATCGGCGTACCGCTGCCGCACCAGTCGCATTTACGCCTGTGTGCCCCCATCGCTCAGCTCCAGCTGTGACCGCAGGACGTACACACGTAAGAAACTCCGCCGTTGTCGCCGAGGACCTGGGCGACATGCACGGATCCGCAGGACGGGCAGCCGAGGAGAGCCGACATGGCGTTCCCTTCCCGCTCTGGCCGGTGGTCCCTTCCGGCCGTCCGATTCTGCCATGACCACGCAAGCAGGTCAGCGGCGTTGACACGAAGGGATGCGTGAAACGCCGAATCCCGCCCTCTATCGAGGACGGGATCCGTGCGTTTCATTCTGTGGAGCTAAGGAGAATTGAACTCCTGACCTCCTGCATGCCATGCAGGCGCTCTACCAACTGAGCTATAGCCCCTTGTGTTCTTCGCGCTCTGCGCTGCGAACAAGAAGAACTTTAGCCTGCGACCTGCCCGAAAGCGAAATCCGGGGGTACGGGCCCTGGCCGGACCACTCCGGTCCGGCCGGGCCGGCCGTGTACGGGCCGGTCCCGGAGGCCGGGCCGGAGTCAGTCGTCGTCGCCGAGGACCGGTTCCGGGAGGGTGCCGGCGTTGTGCTCCAGCAGCCGCCAGCCGCGCGCGCCCTCGCCCAGCACCGACCAGCAGCAGTTGGAGAGCCCGCCCAGGCTCTCCCAGTGCTGGGACTCCAGGCCGAGGAGACGGCCGATGGTGGTGCGTATGGTGCCGCCGTGGCTGGCCACGACGAGGGTGCCGTCCTCGGGGAGCTTCTCCGCGTGGCGCAGCACCACGGGAGCGGCCCGGTCGGCGACCTCGCTCTCCAGTTCGCCACCGCCCCGGCGCACCGGCTCGCCGCGCTTCCACGCGGAGTACTCGTCGCCGTACCGCTTGATGATCTCCTGGTGGCTCAGCCCCTGCCAGACGCCCGCGTAGGTCTCGCGCAGGGCCTGGTCGTACTGGACGGGGAGGCCGGTCAGCCCGGCCAGCTCCTCGGCCGTGGCCGAGGCCCGCTTCAGGTCGGAGGCGATGATCGCGTCCGGCTTGAGGGAGGCGAGCAGCCGGGCCGCCCGGCGCGCCTGGGCGACACCGGTCTCGGTCAGCGCGATGTCCGTGGTGCCCTGGAAGCGGCGCTCCAGGTTCCACGACGTCTGACCGTGCCGCCACAGGACTATCCGGCGGCCGGTCTTCTTGTAGGCGTCCTCGTTCAGCTCAACTCACCGTCCGGGTTGCCGGTCAGCCGGGCGTGCTCCTGTCCCTTGCCACGGGTCTTCAGGGCGTCCTCGGGCAGCGGCAGCTCGGGGCAGTCCTTCCAGAGCCGCTCCAGGGCGTAGAAGACACGCTCCTCGCTGTGCTGGACGTGGACGACGATGTCGACGTAGTCGAGAAGGATCCAGCGGGCGTCGCGGTCGCCTTCGCGGCGCACCGGCTTGACGCCCAGCTCCTTGTTCAGCCGCTCCTCGATCTCGTCGACGATCGACTTGACCTGACGGTCGTTGGGGGCGGAGGCGAGCAGGAAGGCGTCGGTGATCGACAGCACATCGCTGACGTCGTACGCGATGATGTCGTGGGCGAGCAGGTCGGCAGCCGCCTGGGCGGCGGTGCTGACGAGCTCGATGGAGCGGTCCGTAGCGGTCACAAGCAGGCTTTCGTCGGCGGTCGGATGACCCCACCAGGGTCTCACGTACCGCCGACACTCCTCGCGGCGATTACCTGTCCATGATCGTCGTTATGCCGTCCGTGCAGGTCACACGGTGCCTGTCGGCCTCATCACCCCGTCTTGAAGTCCTGGCCGAGCACCACGCTGACGTCGGCGTTGGGGGCTGTGTCGCCCTTCTTCACCGCGCCGGCGGGCAGGCCCAGGGTCTTGGCGACCTCGATCGCCTCCTCCTTGCGCGCCTCGTCACCGTAGGTGACCTGTGAGGCGGTCGCGGGGTCGGCCTTGCCGCCGTCGACGACCGCGTAGCCGCCGTTGACCAGGGAGACCCGGGCGGTCTCGGTGGCCGTGGTGGCGCCGGTGGCGTTCCTGATGCCGACGCGGACGGCGTCCCCCTTGTCGGGTGCGCTGACCGAGCCGCCGAGGATGTCCTTGACGACCGTGCCGGAGGCCTGTGCGGTGAGGGTGCCGTCCTGCTGCACGGGGAGCAGCTCGGTCTTGTGGTCGCCGCCCTTGGCCCGCTCGGCCAGCTTCGCCAGCGAAGCACCCAGGTCACTCTCGGTGAGGGAGGGGTCGAGGATCTGCGCGAGGGTCTCCACGGTGACGGTGGCCGACCTGGCGTCGCTCGGGAGCTTCTTCAGCACGGCCTGCATGACCTGGCCGAACCGGGCCAGCTGGCGGGGCTCGGCCTCGCCGGGCGCGCGGTGGGTGGCGTACGCGACGGCCGCGCGGCCGTTCAGGGTCTGGTTCTCGCCCTTCCCGACCAGCGGGGCGTCGCCGCTCTTGGCCCCGGGGACGGCGGTGTCGGTGGTCAGGTCGATGCCGCCGACCAGTTCCACCAGGTTCTCCAGGAAGGGGGTGTCCAGCCGCCAGGTGCCGGTGATCTTCGCGCCGAGGAGGGTGCCGACCGCCTCCCGGGTGCCGTCCGAGCCGTCGTCCTCGACGGACTTGGCGAGGGTGGTCACGGTGCCGTCGTCATTGGCGACGGTGAGCGCGCCAGGCAGCAGGACGGTGGCGGCCTGCCGGGTGGTGACGTTGTCCACGAGGAGGGCCGTGGAGGTGCCCTTCTTCTTGGTGTTGTGCAGATGCAGCACGATCACGTCCCGCTTCTGCGGGCCGGCGGCGGAGGAGCCGCCCGCCGACGACTGGCCGGGCCGTGTCTGCGCGTACCAGAGGTAGCCGCCCGCGCCCACGACGAGAAGCGCCAGGACCACGATGAGGGCGATGTTCCGGACGCGACCGCGGCGCTTGGCCTCCTCGCGGCGCTCGGAACGGCTCTCGGTGAACTTCAGCCAGTCGATGACGTCTTCGGAGTCGGCGTCCGGCTCTTCTATGAAGGAGAACTGTTCGGTGCGGTAGTCGCGTTCGCCCTCGGGCCGCCGCTGACCGGGGACGACGGCTTCGCCCCGGCTCCGCTCCGCCTCCGCGGGGGCGGGCGGCGGTTGCTGCGGCGGCTGCTGCTGCTGCGACTGCTGCGCGGAGGGCTCGTATCCCTGGCCGTATCCCTGCGTGTGCCCCGGGTCCGGCTGCTGTTGGGCGTACGGGTCGTACTGCTGGGGCTGCTGGTACGACACGGGCTGCGGCTGCGCGTACGGGTCGTAGCCGTACAGCCGGCCCTGGCTCTGGCCAGGGTCCGGCTGCTGCTGCGGTTGTTGTTGCTGCTGGGCGTACGGGTCGTACTGCTGGGGCTGCTGGGGCTGTTCATAGACCGGCTGCCCGTACTCGTCGTAGCCGACGATCCCCGGCTGCGGGTAATACGGGTCGTACGGGTTCTGCTGGTCGTTCACCGGTGCCCCTCTCCGCGGCTCACTCGCCGCGGTACAACTGCCGCTTGTCGATGTAGCGCACCACACCGTCGGGCACGAGATACCAGACCGGGTCGTCCTGGGCGACCCTCCCCCGGCAGTCGGTCGAGGAGATCGCCAGCGCGGGGACCTCCACCAGGGAGACCTTCCCCTCGGGCAGTCCGTCGTCCGTCAGATCGTGACCCGGCCGGGTCACACCGACGAAGTGCGCCAGCGAGAACAGCTCGGTGGCGTCCCGCCAGCCGAGGATCTGCGAGAGCGCGTCGGCTCCGGTGATGAAGAACAGGTCCGCGTTCGTGTTGAGGGAGCGCAGATCCCGCAGGGTGTCGATGGTGTACGTCGGCCCCGGGCGGTCGATGTCGATCCGGCTGACCGAGAACTGCGGGTTGGACGCCGTGGCGATGACCGTCATCAGATAGCGGTCCTCGGCGGGCGAGACCGCTTTCTCGCTCTTCTGCCACGGCTGCCCGGTCGGCACGAACACCACCTCGTCGAGGTGGAACAGGGCGGCCACCTCACTGGCGGCCACCAGGTGTCCGTGGTGGATCGGGTCGAACGTCCCGCCCATCACGCCGAGTCGCCGCCGGCCGGGCACCGAGCCCACCGGTACTTCCTGCTCTCCCATGCGTGCAGAGCCTACTGGCACGGCGGCCCGGCCCGACCCCCCGGCCGTCAGCGGTCGCGGTTGAAGCGGGTGGTGATCCACAGCAGCAGCAGGAGCACGGCCAGCGCGCCGGCGCCGGTGACGATCGGTTCGAGGCTCTGGTGGCGGCCCCCGCCCTCGGCGCCCTCGGCGAGAGTGACCAGGTGGGTGGCGGTGCTGGTGAGGCTCATCTTCGGCGGGCCCTTATCGATCGGAGAAACAAAGCGGAGAGACTTCGCCCACATCGTATGCGGGCGGCTCGGGCACGCTCACGCCGACTCGGTCGTTGTGGTGATCACGACGCCGTTCCGGCGGTGGCACCGAGTCGGCACAGGGCTTGCGACGCCTGGCCGTTCCGGGGTTATCCACAGGCTCCGACGGCCACTGGGCCCACCGCCTACGCTGGGGTCTGTCAGGGGGACGAGCACGTCAGCCACACCATCACCGCACCATGAACCACCAAGCACCATCCGGGTCACACAGGGGGCAGGAATGACCGAAAGCAATCAGGAGAATGTGCCGAGTCGGCAGCGGAAGCGCTTCCCCGGCATCTCCTCCCGGGCGTACGAACATCCCGCGGACCGCTCGGCGCTGATCGCGCTGCGCAAGCTCACCGGGTTCGACACCGTCTTCAAGGCGCTGAGCGGGCTGCTGCCGGAGCGCAGTCTGCGGCTGCTCTTCCTCTCCGACTCGGTACGGGTCGGAGAGCGGCAGTTCGCCCATCTCCACTCCATGCTGAGGGACGCCTGTTACATCCTGGACCTGGAGAAGGTCCCGGCGATGTACGTCACCCAGGATCCGCGTCCCAACGCCATGTGCATCGGCCTCGACGAGCCGATCATCGTGGTCTCCACCGGTCTGGTGGAGCTGCTGGACGAGGAGGAGATGCGGGCGGTCGTGGGCCACGAGGTGGGTCACGCCCTCTCCGGGCACTCCGTCTACCGCACGGTCCTGCTCTTCCTCACCAATCTGGCGCTCAAGGTCGCCTGGATCCCGCTCGGCAATGTGGCGATCATGGCGATCGTCACCGCGCTCCGGGAGTGGTTCCGCAAGTCGGAGCTGTCGGCGGACCGGGCGGGGCTGCTGGTGGGACAGGATCTCCAGGCCTCGATGCGCGGGCTGATGAAGATCGCCGGCGGCAATCACCTCCATGAGATGAACGTGGACGCGTTCCTGGAGCAGGCCGAGGAGTACGAGGCGGCGGGCGATCTCCGTGACTCCGTGCTGAAGATCCTCAATGTGCTGCCGCGTTCGCACCCGTTCACCACCGTGCGGGCGGCCGAGCTGAAGAAGTGGGCCGAGAGCCGCGACTACCAGCGGATCATGGACGGCCACTACCCCAAGCGCTCGGAGGACCGGGACACCTCGGTCACCGACTCGTTCCGCGAGTCCGCCTCGCACTACGCGGACACCGTGCGCACCAGCAAGGATCCGCTGATGAAGCTGGTCGGCGACATAGCCGGCGGCGCGGGCGACCTGGGCGGCAAGCTGCGCGACAAGTTCACCGGAAACGGCAGCGGCACCGGAAACGGCAGCGGCACCGGAAACGGCAGCGGGAACAGCAACGGCACCGCGGGCTGAGGCGGCCGGCCGGGGCCGCCCGGTCAGCGGCCGGGGGCCCGGGGCCGGACCGGGTGGCGGGGCTGGGCCCCGGGGGCCAGGGAGCCGCAGAGCGCCGGGGCGGTGTCGCCCAGCGCGTACGGGTCGGTGCCGGCCGGGGCGCGGGTGGACGGGCTGCGGCCCGCGAGCAGCGGGCGCAGTACCCCGGCGGTCTCGGCCGAGCAGCTCTGCGGTCCGGCCTGCACCGAGCTGGCCAGCAGCTCCGTCCGGTGCCGCAGGAGATCCTCCCGGTCGAACCGGAAGCGCAGCTCCCGGCGGACGGTGAACAGCGAGGCCCCGCCCGCACGGCTCCGGGCGGCGGGAGCGGTGCCGCCGGCGGGGCGCAGGACATAGGCGAAGGTGTGGTCCGAGGTCACTTCCAGGGTGTCGGGGCTCGTCTCGGTGACATGCAGAGTGCCCCCGACGCGCACCTCCGGGTCGGCGAGGGCGACCTCGGCCGGGTCGTAGCGGACCAGCCAGCCGGTGGCGGCGTGGCGGCCGTCCGCGGCGGGTTTGGCCATGCTGCGGTCGAACTGCTCCAGCTGGTCGGGGTCGAGCAGCACCCGCACCGGCCGGACCGCGCCGCCGGTGAGCACGTCGGGGTCGAGCGAGGACTCCACCAGATAGTCCTTGGCGGTGGTGAGCGCGGCCGTCACCTGGCTCACGGAGAAGTTCTCGGTGGGGCGGACGCCGGGCAGGGTGATCCCCGCGGCGCCGGCGCGGAATCGCGCGGCGGGGCCGGTGGCGTGGAGATCGGCGGGAGCGCCGCCGGGGACGGGGCCCGAGGGGGCGAGAGGTATCAGGGTGACACGCAGGGGTTCGGCCCGTTTGGCGGGCGAGGTCTGGTGCGGCGGGCGGATGCTCAGATAGATCGCCGTGCCGAAGACGACGGCGACGGCCACGACCAGGACCAGGAGGAGGGCCGGTGTGGGACCGGCTCCGAGACGCCAGACGGGGAGCGAGCGCACGGCGGGCGCGTGGGGACCCATCCGCTCCGTCGCGGAGAACTCCTGAAGCCGCGCAGCCTGTACGAACGATTCGTCGAAGACGACGAACCGGTATTCGTCCTCTCCGCCCCCGGGAAGCCCTTCGGGTGTTCCCTCGGGTGTTCCCTCAGGCGGGTCTCCGCGACCGGCCATACCTTGAGGCTCGGTCTGACGGGGCTCCGCTAAACACCACAGGGGGCGACAAACTCTGACGAGTTCCCACGAAGGTGTTCATGGGGCGGGCGCGCGGCGAGCGCGGCGAGGGGGGCTCAGGGCGCTCCGGGGTCGGTGGAGAGGGAGGGGACGACGAGCCGGTCGGCGGTGGAGCCGGTGGAGGTGGTGGCGTCGACGCCGCTGGTGGCGGGCGCGGGCACCTGGTCCTGGCGGCTGCCGGAGGCTCCCCGGTACACGGCGGTGAAGGCGAGCGCGACCATCCCGATGCCCATCAGCAGGGCGAGCACCCAGGCCACCGGGCGGTGCCAGCGGGCGGTGCCCCGGTAGGGGCGCAGAGCGCCGCCGTGGCTGCCGTAGGGGCCGTCCTCGTCGTCGGGGAGCAGGTCGCGGCGTAGGGGTCGGGTCCGTCGTCACGGGCCGCCGCGGCGGCCCGTGACGCCTCGGCCTCGGCGCGGGCCTGGGCGGCGGCCAGCAGGCGTTCGACGGCGCTGGGTTCGCGGATCAGGGCGGCCTTGACGAAGTCCTCGTCGAACACCACGGGGGCGAAGTCCTCGTCCGCGCCTCCGCGGTCGTCGTCGGGCTCCCAGCCGTCCGGGAACGGCCTGCCCCCCACGTCGTCCGGCACGCCATCAGAGTAGACCCGGCCGCCGGGTTTGGGCAGAGCGGGGAAGAACTCTCCCTCCGCCCGCGCGACCGGTCGCGCGCCGGGCGGACGGAGGGGGCGGAGGGGGCGGAAGGAGGTTCAGCGGATATGACCGTCGCCGGTGACGATGTACTTCGTGGAGGTCAGCTCGGGCAGCCCCATGGGGCCCCGGGCGTGCAGCTTCTGGGTGGAGATGCCGATCTCCGCGCCGAAGCCGAACTGGCCGCCGTCGGTGAAGCGGGTGGAGGCGTTCACCGCGACCGTGGTGGAGTCCACCAATTGGGTGAAGCGGCGGGCCGCCGCCTGCGAGGTGGTGACGATCGCCTCGGTGTGGCCGGAGGACCAGAGCCGGATGTGGGCCACCGCCGCGTCCAGCGAGTCCACCACCGCGGCGGCGATGTCGTAGGAGAGGTACTCGGTCTCCCAGTCCTCCGGGGTGGCCGCCACGACGGTGGCCTTGGTGCCGGCCTCGGCGGCGTGCGCCCGCACCCGCTCGTCGCCGTGGACGGTGACCCCGGCCTCCGCCAGGGCGTCCAGGGCGCGCGGCAGGAAGGCGGCGGCGACGTCCTGGTGGACGAGGAGGCTCTCGGCCGCGTTGCAGACGCTGGGGCGCTGGGCCTTGGAGTTGATCAGGATGTCGACGGCCATGTCGATGTCGGTCTCGGCGTCCACATACACATGGCAGTTGCCGGTGCCGGTCTCGATCACGGGGACGGTGGACTGCTCGACCACCGTGCGGATCAGACCGGCGCCGCCGCGCGGGATCAGCACGTCCACCAGGCCCCGGGCGCGCATCAGCTCCTGGACCGAGTCGCGGGACTCGCCGGGCACCAGCTGGATCGCGTCGGCGGGCAGCCCCGCCCCGCCGATCGCGTCGCGGAGCACCCGCACCAGCGCCGTGTTGGAGGAGTACGCGGAGGAGGAGCCGCGCAGCAGGACCGCGTTGCCCGACTTGAGGCAGAGGGCGGCGGCGTCGACGGTGACATTGGGCCGGGCCTCGTAGATGATGCCGACCACGCCGAGGGGCACCCGGATCTGCCGCAGATCGATGCCGTTGGGCAGGGTCGAGCCGCGCACCACCTCGCCGACCGGGTCGGGCAGGGCGGCGACATGGCGGACGTCGGCGGCGATGGCCCGCACCCGCTCCGGGGTGAGGGTGAGCCGGTCGATGATCGACTCGCTGGTGCCCGCCTCCCTGGCGCGGGCGATGTCCTCGGCATTGGCCGAGACGACTTCACTCGTACGGACCTCGAGCGCGTCGGCGATCGCCAGCAGCGCGTCGTCCTTCGCCGAGCGCGGCAGGGGCGCGAGGTCGGCGGCGGCCGAGCGGGCCCGGTAGGCGGCCCGGGTGACCGGGGTGAGGTTGTCGTACGGCGAAAGCGGCGAGGGCGTGGTCATACCCGCAGGGTAGTGCGCTCGCCGCAGCCGTCCGATCCGTATTCCGACATGTCCCGCACTGCGAGATGGAGACCCCGGGTGCTCAGAAGGGATGGACCCCCACCGGGGACGCGGGCGGCGGGCCGTAGCCCTCCGCGATCCGCTGGTGGTAGGTCTGCCGGTCGATGACCTCCAGCCCCACGATCTTCCACGGCGGCAGCTTCGACGTGGAGCGGTGCTCGCCCCACAGCCGGAGCGCGACGGCCGCCGCGTCGTGCAGGTCCCGTGCCTCCTCCCAGTACCGGATCTCGGCGTGGTCGACCGCGTACCGGCTGGTCAGCAGGAAGGGGTGGTCGTGGGCCAGCTGTTCAAGGCCGCGTCTGACCTCCTTGAGCGGTGCCTCGGCGCCGGCGACGCTGAGGGTGATGTGCCAGAGCTTCGACTGCGTTCGCTCCTCGGCGCGGGCCTGTGCCTCTCCCGTCCGGCCCTCGCCTCGGGAACGCGGCGGCCGATCCGCCCGCTCCTGTTCGTGCCCCTCCTCGGAGTCGTCGAAGTCCGCGCCCTCGAAGTCGGCGCCCGCCTCGACGCTCGTCAGGGGTCGTTTCTCACCCGCCGTCCTTCGGGTGTGGTCGCCCGCGGTCCTGCGGATGTTCGGGACGCCCCCGGTTCCTCGGGGCACATCCCCTGGGCGCGCTCGTCTCACCGGCGGCCTCCTGTTTGCATGTGTGGTCCTGCTTGTACCCCGGCATCCCCCGCAACAAAGTTGACCAGTCCTGGACGGAACATGGGGTGGTTTTGGTAAAGGTCCCTGTTGGTTGGCGGGACTTTCAGCCGTTTCAGGGGTGCAGGACGACCAGATCGTCCCTGTGTACGACTTCCCTCTCGTACTCGGGACCCAGCTCCCTGGCGAGGTCCCGGGTGGAGCGGCCGAGGAGCTGGGGGAGCTCCTTGGCGTCGAAGTTGACCAGTCCCCGGGCGACCGCGCCGCCCCGGGCGTCGCGCAGCTCCACCGGGTCCCCGGCGCTGAACTCGCCCTCGACCGAGGCGATCCCGGCCGGCAGCAGCGACTTGCGGCCGTGGACGACCGCGTCCACCGCGCCGTCGTCGAGGATCAGCGCGCCCTGCGGGGTGGAGGCGTGGGCGAGCCAGAGCAGCCGGTCCGCCGAGCGGCGTCCGGTGCGGTGGAAGAAGGTGCCGGTGCTCCGCCCGGCGAGCGCGTCGGCGGCGTGCACGGCGGAGGTGAGGACGACCGGGACGCCGGCCGCGGCCGCGATCCTGGCGGCCTCCACCTTGGTGGCCATGCCTCCGGTGCCGACGCCCGCCTTGCCCGCGCCGCCGGTCTCGACATGGGCGATGTCGGCGGGGCCGCGCACCTCGTCGATGCGGGAGCTGCCGGGCCTGGCCGGGTCCCCGTCGTACAGCCCGTCCACGTCCGAGAGGAGGACCAGCAGATCGGCGCGGACGAGATGGGCGACCAGGGCGGCGAGCCGGTCGTTGTCGCCGAAGCGGATCTCGTCGGTGGCGACGGTGTCGTTCTCGTTGACCACGGGGACGGCGCCCATGGCGAGCAGCTGGTCCAGGGTCCGGTAGGCGTTGCGGTAGTGGGCGCGGCGGCTGGTGTCGTCGCCGGTGAGCAGCACCTGGCCGACCCGTACGCCGTAGCGGGCGAAGGAGGCGGTGTAGCGGGCGACCAGAAGGCCCTGGCCGACGCTGGCGGCGGCCTGCTGGCGGGCGAGGTCCTTGGGGCGGCGGGCCAGGCCCAGGGGCGCGAGCCCGGCCGCGATCGCGCCGGAGGAGACCAGCACGATCTCCTTCTCGCCTCCCGACCGGACCGTCGCGAGCACGTCCACGAGCGCGTCCACCCGGTCGGCGTCGAGGCCGCCCGAAGCGGTGGTCAGCGAGGAGGAGCCGACCTTGACGACGATCCTGCGGGCCTGGGTTACCTGCTGTCTTGCCACTGTCACAGAGGGAATCTATGTCAGGGCGGGCTCCGGACGCCCCGGCATTTCACCGGCTGGACAGCCGGCCGGGCCCGGGGCCGGAACGCCGAGGGCCCGCACGGCGGATGCCGTGCGGGCCCTGGCCGCGCTGGTGGGGCTGGTGGGGCTCAGGCCCGGTCGAGGGACTCGGCCTCGGCCGGGACGGCCTCCGGTCCGGCGTCGGGCTGAAGGTTCAGCTCGAACTGCGCCTCTTCGTTCAGCCGCTGCTCGACGCCCAGGTTGCGGGCCTCGGACTCGGCCGCGAGGGCCTGTACGGCGGCGTTGAAGCGCTCCATGGAGGAGGGGCTGTCGGGGCCGAGGAGGTACTCCTTCAGCTCCCGGCGGCCCGCCGCCAGCAGATCGCGCTCCGGCGACGCGACGGCAGCCAGCAGCACGTCCAGCTCCTCCGCGCTGTTGGTCAGGACGACCGCCGCGCGGGCTGCGGTGTTCTGGCGCTGGAACTCGGCCGCGCCCAGCTCGGCGGAGTCGGTCAGGGCGTACGGCTTGCCGCTGGCCATGAAGTCCGAGACCACGCTGGAGATGTCGGAGACCATCGCGTCGGACTCGTTGAAGCAGTCGTACAGCTTGGGCTCGGCACCGGTCACGACCAGGTGCTCCCACCAGCCCTTGGAGAGCCAGTAGGCCTCGTTCCACTCGGCCCGGAGCGCCTTGATCCGCTCCAGTCGCTGCGGGTCGGCGAGCGAGTCGCGCGACTCCTCGGCGGAGTCGCGGCGCGCGCGGCCCGGCTTGGCGAGCGCGGTCAGCTCGGCCGTGATGCGGGCCATCTCCTCGCGGGCGGCCTCCTGGGCGGGCTTGGCGGCCTCGGCCTGTCCCGACCAGCGGGGGTCGGTGAGACGGGCCTCGTTGGACTCCGCGATCATCTCCCGGATCCGCTGGTGGACGACCTTGGCCTCCTTGTCGCGGATGCCGGTGAAGGGGTGCGGCTTGTAGATCACGCGCACCGGGCGCTCGGCGGTCAGCAGCCGGCTGATGATGTTCTCGCCGGCGAGCAGCAGCGAGGTGTTGCCCGGGTTGTCGTCCCAGCCCTCCCAGGTGGGCGCGTAGAGCACCGTCGGGATGGGGTTCTTGGGGGTGCCGGTCCAGGACTTGATGGGCGCGAGCTGGGGGCGTCCGACCTCGACGATGTCGTCGTCGCGGACACCGACGTCGGCGAGGGCGTAGCGGTCGCGGCCGGCCCGGCCGGCGGTCCAGACCTCGTCGTAGACCTTGCTGTACGGGTTGACGCTGGCGAGCTTGTCGCTGTCGCCGTGGCCGATGAAGACGTGCTGGATGGTGGGCACGCGCAGCAGGTGGATGTTCTTGCCGACGTTGGCCGCGTAGAGCGCCACCCGGACCGAGGAGAGGTCCATGTTCATCAGGTGGGTCGCGCCGGGGACGCAGATGACGGGGACGGTGGTCGGGTGGAGCTTGTTGACCAGTCCGCGCTCGCGCATGATGATCAGCGGCCGGCCGTCGACGTTCTCCATCGTCTCCAGCCACATGTTGGCCTGGTAGGCGGACTCCTTGGAGCCGGAGAAGTACAGGACCACGGTGGGCCGGTACTCGCGCAGCCAGTCGCTGACCGCTTCGAGGACCTCCGGGGCGGCCGGGACCCGGCGCTTGCGGCGCAGATACGGGGCGAGCGCCAGGATGTAGAGGACGGCGAGGCCGAGGCTGGCGGCGAGGCCCGCGTAGCCGATGGCGTCCCGGTTCAGGGCGGTGGCGAGCAGCACGCCCAGGACCGCCGGGATGTCCATGTGCAGTATCTTCTCGGCGGCGCGGACCCGGAGTGCGGCCGGCGGCGCGTCGGGGATCCCGAGGGCCTGGAGGTCGACGTTGCGGGTGACGACCGGCATGCCGCGGCGGAGCCGGATCAGGGTCACCAGCGCGCCGTGCGGGGCCTGGATGCCGTAGAAGACCAGGAAGCCGGCGACGGCCACGTAGAAGAGCGTGGTCTCGGCGAGGCCCTCACGGGCGAGCAGCAGGACCAGCATCACCTGGCGCAGCAGGAAGCGGATGGTGATGCCGACGCGCACCTTGCCGAGGCGGTTGATCAGATAGCTGCCCTTGCGGTGCAGATACCAGTCGGCCACGTAGGTGGCGGTCGCCGCGGCGGCGAACATCCAGACGTTCGGCAGCAGTGCGGCGATCATGACGCAGGGATAGCCGAGTCCGAGGAGAACCGCGGCGGCCAGCTCGGACAGGCTGCCGACGCGCGCCAGACGAATGGCTGTGGAAATCACGAAGAACCTGCTCCAAGGGTGTGATTTGATCCTCTTTGCGAGAATTGCGAATCCGGAACTTCGCAACCCGAAGGCGGAGTCAGGACTTCACACAGCGCACGGCCGGGCCCCCGCGCCCCCTGTATCCCCGGCATTTCGCACACAGGGAGGGGGCATGGAGGCCCGCAAAACTGCTGTGAAACTGCTGTGGCAGCATTCATCGCTTTAACAGCGAATTATTGCATATCTTCTTCGCGGGTCAGGACCGCGGCGAGCGCCTGCTCAAAGCCGGACGCCTCGCTCGCGCCCCGGGTCGGGTCCTGCTGGCGCACGTCGATGACGTGACCGGTCAGCTCCGAGAGCAGCACGTCGAGGGAGGTGCGCGCCACGGCCTCGGAGGAGAGCAGGCTGCCCGCGGGCTCGGTGCCGAAGGCCTTGGTGCGCATCGGGGTCGCGGTCCGCTCGGGATTGACGCAGTTGACGCGGATCCCGTCATTCGCCCACTCGTCGGAGAGCGCCTGGGTCAGATTCACCATGGCGGCCTTGGTGGAGGAGTAAAGGCTGTACTCGGCGCGGCCTCGGGTATAGCTGGAGGATGTGTAGAGCAGCAGCTGCCCCTTGGTCTCCGCCAGGTACTTGTACGAGGCACGGGCGATCTGCACCGGGGCCAGGTAATTGACGTTCAGCGCTTCCTGGATGGTGCTGTTGTCCGTCTCGGCGAGCTTGCCGATGCGCAGGACGCCCGCGGTGTTGATGACGTAGTCGATCCGGCCGGTCTCGGAGTACGCCTTGGAGAGGGCGTCGTCCACGTGCTCCGGGTTCTCGACATGGGTGCCGGTGGTGGAGCGGCCCAGCGCGTAGACCTGGGCGCCGTAGGTCCTGGCCAGCTCGGCGATGTCCGCGCCGATGCCGTAGGAGCCGCCGAAGACGACCAGCGTGCGGCCTTCCAGCAGCTCGCGGTAGGCGGCCTCGTCGGCCTGGCGGGGGGCGGCGGTGGAGGCCAGCTGGAAGAGCTTGTCCGTGATGAAGACGTCGACGGGCTGGGTGACCTTCATGTTGTACTCGTCGCCCGCGACCACGTGGATCGGCACGTCGGGCAGGTACTTCAGGACCACCGAGCAGTCGTCGGTGGCCTGGAAGTTCGGGTCGCCGGCGGCGACCTCGTACGCCCGGCGGATGGTGGAGAGCTTGAACGCCTGCGGGGTCTGGCCGCGGCGCAGCCGGGAGCGGTCCGGCACGTCGGTGATGAACTCGCCGTCCTCGCCGTGGGTGCGGGTCACGATGATGGTGTCCGCGGAGGGGATGGCGACGTCGACGGCCTGGTAGCGCTCCAGCGCGTCCACACAGTCCTGGATCACTCGCTGTGACAGCAGCGGGCGGACGGCGTCGTGGAAGAGGACATTGCGGTCCTCGCCCTCGGCCAGGCCCTCGCCGAGGGCGGCGATGGCGCGCTCGGTGGTCTCGTTGCGGGTGGAGCCGCCCTCGATGACCTTGGTGACCTTGGTCAGTCCGGCCTTGGCGACGATCTTCTCGACGTCGGGTACGAACCCGGGGGCCATCAGCACGATCACGTCGTCGATGGAGTCGGCCTGCTGGAAGATCGTCAGTGTGTGCTCGATGACAGCCTTGCCGGCGATCTTCAGCAGCTGCTTCGGGATCGACAGACCCACGCGCTGGCCGGTACCCCCGGCGAGGACGACGGCCGTGGTACGGGGCTTGGCTTCGTGCGGCACAGACACAGAACGACCTACCTTCAGACGAGTGAGACGGTGCGATGGTCGCACTCTGTGTGACCGCATCGCAAGGCGGGTATGGGGGGACACTTCCCCCGGGTCCACCGCGCGTTCACTCGGTGGCCAGGGAGGTTGGGGCCGGGGACCCCCGATCGGGCCGTGACGGACGCCACAGACGAGGCGGGTTTGCGCCCCTCCGGGGGCGGGTCGCCGTCATCGCCTGGCGGCGGCCCGGTCGGCGGGCCGGTCCGCGGGCCGGCCGGTGTTCCGGTCGGTGATCCGGTCGGTGAGTCTCAGGACGAGTCCATTGTCCCCGTCGTAGCCGAGTGACACCTTCACCAGCCGCTGGGGCCTGCCGAGGAGCCTGCGCAGCACCCGGCGCGGCAGCAGCAGCGGACGGCGCTTGTGGGTGAGGGCGTCCGGATAGACGAAGACGCCGCTCTTGTCGACGACGTCGTCCAGGAGCCGGGCGACCCGCACCGGCTCCCGGCCGGGGGCCGGGCGCAGCCAGACCTCCCAGACGTCGTTCGGGGTCAGCTGGCGTGCGGCGGGCGTCTCGCCGTCGATGACGGCCCGGAAGCCGTGCGGGCCCTCCCGGTCGGCGGGGAGGACGATCTCCTCCTCGGGGCCGCCCCGGCGGCGCAGGGCCAGCTCGGGCCGGCCCGCGGGCAGGGCGGGGCCCAGCAGCCGCCCCTGGAGGGTGAGCCGGGTGCCGGAGCGGCTGATGTCGCCGGCCTCGGCGTGCACGGGCCGTACCCAGGAGCGCAGCGCGAGCTGGTGGCGGGGGCCGCGCCGGTGGGGCACCCGGTGGCGCACCCCGGAGCCGGGGGCGAGCCGGGCGGGGGCGAGGAGCGAGCCGCGCTGGTCGACCGAGCGGCTCAGCAGCACGGTGCGGCGACCGCCGCCGGGGCGGTCGGCGGTGCAGAGCCACTGGCCCTCGGCGAACTCGTCGCCGGCCGGGACGGTCGCGGTGCCGTCCGCGCGGAAGGGGTAGATCCGCTCGTCCGCCGCGCCGGAGCCGCCGGTGCGGACGCAGACCAGGCGCAGTCCGGGGTGGGCGAGCACGGCGTCCGGCGGGGTGACGAGGGTGACGGTCAGCGAGCCGTCGTCCTCCGCGACGCAGTCCGCCACCGGTTCGAAGGCGGCGTCCGGCGCGGCGCCGGGGCCGGGGCCTTCCGGGAGGGCGGAGGGCCGGGGGGAGGAGGCGCGGTCGCCCGCGCCGAGTTCGGCGAAGAGGTCCGCGTACCGCCGGGCGACGGCGGAGGGGTCGAACCGGCGGGAGTTGCGGGCGGCGGCGGCCCCCATCTTGCGGCGCAGCCCCTCGTCCTCGATGAGCGTGAGCAGCGCGGCGGCGACCGCGTCGGCCTTGCCGACCGGTGTGAGCAGTCCGTCCTCGCCGTCCTTGAGGATCTCGCGGGGGCCGTAGTCGCAGTCGGTGGAGACGACGGGCAGGCCGTTGCGCATCGCCTCGACGAGGGTCATGCCGAAGGACTCGTGGCGGGAGGTGGAGACGGCGACGGAGCCCTTGACCCACTCCGGGTCGATCGGCGAGCGCGGGCCCATCAGCAGGACGTGGTTGCTCATCAGATGCTTCTGGACGCAGCGGCGGAGCCGGTCCTTCTCCGCGCCCGAGCCGCAGATCCGCAGGGTCCACTCCGGGTGTTCGGCGACGACCTTGGCGAAGGCGCGGATCAGCACCTCGTACTGCTTCTCGCGGGAGAGCCGGCCCGCGGCGACGACGACGGGGGCCGTCAGCGCGGAAGGGGCCACGACGGGCCGGGGGACGCTGTTGGGGATGGCGAGGACCCGGGTGTCCGGGAGGGGCATCCGGGCCCGCCAGACGGCCGCGTCGCCCTCGGAGACGGTCACGAAGGCGTCGAGCGCGGCGAGGTGCGGGCGCATCTCCTCGCGGAGGGCCTCGCTGTGGTGGTTGTGGCTCATGTGCTCCTGGCCGATGACCACCGCGCCCGGGGGCGCGCAGCGGGCGGCGTAGACGACCAGGCCGGGGCGGGTGCCGATGACGACGCCGGCGGTGGAGGCGGCGTAGTGCTCGCGCACCCGCCGGTCGGTGAGGGCGCTGTACTCCTCGTACCGCGCCTCCGAGCGGGGGAAGAGCCCGGCCGGGGTGCGGTGCTCGGGGTGGTCCTTCTCCTGGGCCGGTGAGCCGGGGCGGGTGTCGACCAGGGGGACGACGGCGATGCGGGGGTCGATGTCGAAGAGGGGCACGTTGCGGTGGCGGAAGACCGAGACGATCTCGATCTCGTGCTCGGCGGCGAGTTCCTCCGCCAGATTGAGCGTGGTCCGGATGGTCCCGCCGATTCCGTAGATGGTGTGGATGAGGAAAGAGATCTTCACAGGTGCTCCGCTCGTCCGCCCAGTCCTTTTTGAGCGATTTCTACCGCTTTTACCGCTCTTCAGAACACTTACGGCATCAGCGTGCCGTGCCGCTCGCGGCGCATCGGGACACGCCGAGGAGACCCGGCCCGCGAGAGCGGTACGGGCAGCCGTGCTGACCAGAGTGGACCGCCGGGGGGACGGGGACCGCCCCCGGCCGGCGGGGGCGGGGGACGGCGAAAAGGCCCGGCGGAGCGCTCGGGCCTTTGGTCGCGGGGATCGGCGGGGACCGCCGGTGACGGAAACGGTCCGGGACGGGATCGCTCCCGTCACCGGATCGGTTCCTCACCGGATCGGTTCCGTCACTGGAACGGGTGGAACTCGTCGTACTCGCGCTGCGGGTCGTCCCGCTCGGCCTCGCGGTCGCGGCGGCGCTGGGCGGCGGGCCGGGGGGCCTCCAGACGGTGGTCCTCGCCACGGCGGCCGAGCATCTCCGCGCCCGCCATCATGGTCGGCTCCCAGTCGAAGACGACCGCGTTGTCCTCGGGGCCGATGGCGACGCCGTCACCGGCGCGCGCGCCGGCCTTCATCAGCTTCTCCTCGACGCCGAGGCGGCTGAGCCGGTCGGCCAGATAGCCCACGGCCTCGTCGTTGCTGAAGTCGGTCTGGCGGACCCAGCGCTCGGGCTTCTCGCCGCGCACCCGGTAGAGGTCGTCCTCCTCGCGGACGACGGTGAAGCCGGTGTCGTCGACCGCCTTGGGGCGGATGACGATACGGGTGGCCTCCTCGGCGGGCTTGGCCGCGCGGGCCTCGGCGATGATCCCGGCGAGGGCGAAGGACAGCTCCTTCAGCCCGGTGCGGGCGACGGCCGACACCTCGAAGACCTGGTAGCCGCGGGCGAGCAGCTCGGGGCGGATCATCTCCGCGAGGTCCTGGCCGTCGGGGATGTCGACCTTGTTGAGGACGACGATCCGGGGCCGGTCGTCCAGGCCGCCGTACTGCTTCAGCTCGGCCTCGATGACATCGAGGTCGGAGACGGGGTCGCGGTCGGACTCCAGCGTCGCGGTGTCCAGCACGTGCACCAGCACCGAGCAGCGCTCGACATGGCGCAGGAACTCCAGGCCGAGGCCCTTGCCCTGGCTGGCCCCGGGGATCAGACCGGGGACGTCCGCGATGGTGTAGACGGTGGAGCCGGCGGTGACGACGCCCAGGTTGGGCACCAGGGTGGTGAAGGGGTAGTCCGCGATCTTCGGCTTGGCGGCGCTGAGCACCGAGATCAGCGAGGACTTGCCCGCGCTCGGGTAGCCGACCAGCGCCACGTCGGCGACGGTCTTCAGCTCCATCACGACATCGCGGAACTCGCCCGGCTCGCCGAGCAGCGCGAAGCCGGGGGCCTTGCGGCGGGCGGAGGAGAGCGCCGCGTTGCCGAGGCCGCCGCGCCCGCCCTGGCCCGCGACGAAGGTGGTGCCCTGGCCGACCAGGTCGGCGAGGACATTGCCCTGCTTGTCGAGGATGACGGTGCCGTCCGGGACCGGCAGGACCAGGTCCTGGCCGTCCTTGCCGGAGCGGTTGTCACCGGCTCCGGGCTGGCCGTTGGTGGCCTTGCGGTGCGGGCTGTGGTGGTAGTCGAGCAGGGTGGTCACCGACTGCTCCACCACCAGGATCACATCGCCGCCGCGACCGCCGTTTCCGCCGTCGGGGCCGCCGAGCGGCTTGAACTTCTCCCGGTGGACGGAGGCGCAGCCGTGGCCTCCGTTACCCGCGGCGACATGCAGTTCGACGCGGTCCACGAAGGTGGTCATGGGTGTGCCTCCATTGCTTACGGAACTTTCCTAGCTGTAACACAGCGGAGGCGGACCCGCTTCCCGATAAGGGAAGTGAGATCCGCCTCCACACAAAACTCACGGAATACTCCGCGGCCAAAACCGTTCTACGGTTCCGGAAAATCGAGTGAATCGATCAGCCGGCGACCGGAACGATGTTCACGACCTTGCGGCCACGGTGACGGCCGAACTCGACCGCTCCGGCGCTCAGCGCGAACAGGGTGTCGTCGCTGCCGCGACCGACGCCCGAGCCCGGGTGGAAGTGGGTGCCGCGCTGGCGGACCAGGATCTCACCGGCGTTGACGACCTGACCGCCGAAGCGCTTCACGCCGAGCCGCTGAGCATTGGAATCGCGACCGTTCCGAGTGGACGATGCGCCCTTCTTATGTGCCATGTCTCCTCAGTCCCTTACTTCGCGGCCGTGGGGATGCCGGTGACCTTGATCGCCGTGTACTGCTGACGGTGACCCTGGCGACGGCGGTAGCCGGTCTTGTTCTTGTAGCGCAGGATGTCGATCTTGACGCCCTTGTGGTGGTCCACGATCTCGGCGGTGACCTTGATCCCGGCCAGGACCCACGGGTCGCTGGTGACGGCTTCGCCGTCGACCACGAGCAGGGTAGAGAGCTCTACCGTGTCGCCAACCTTGGCGGTGGGAATCTTGTCAACCTCAACGATGTCGCCGACAGCAACCTTGTGCTGGCGACCACCGCTGCGCACGATGGCGTACACGCGGATCTCTCTTTCGCTCGGATCGGACCCCTGATGCCAGCCGCTCACACGGGCCCGGGGGCCAGTGACGATCCGGAAGGACGAGCGGCCTCCCCCGCACTGGTGTACCGGACCGGGAGAACCGGGCCGGGGAGACCGACGGGAGGTGGGTGCTCAGGGGATGGGTGCGTAGGGAAACACACCGAGGGTCAAGGGTACGGGGAACCGCTCCGGAGGGTCAAACCGGGCCTATGCTCGGCGCACGTCCGACCCCGGGTGCGCGAGGAGTGACACGGTGAGCTGTACGGTCCTGCCCACCGCGCAGGTGGACGAGAGCGCCGAGATCGGCGCGGGCACCCGGGTCTGGGAGCTGGCCCAGATCCGGGAGGGGGCCCGGCTGGGCGAGGGGTGTGTGATCGGGCGCGGGGCCTATGTCGGCGCGGGCGTGCGCATCGGCGACCACTGCAAGCTCCAGAACCACGCCCTGGTCTACGAGCCCGCCGAGCTGGGGCGCGGCGTCTTCATCGGCCCGGCGGCGGTCCTCACCAACGACCGCCATCCGCGCGCCGTGGACCCGGACGGCCGGCCGAAGGGCGCGGGCGACTGGGAGCCGGTGGGGGTGAGCGTCGCGGAGGGCGCGTCGGTCGGCGCGCGCTCGGTCTGCGTGGCCCCGCTGCGGATCGGCCGGTGGGCGATGGTCGCCGCCGGGGCCGTGGTCACCCGGGACGTGCCCGACTTCGCGCTGGTCGCCGGGGTCCCGGCGAAGCGGGTGGGCTGGGTGGGCCGGGCCGGGGTGCGGCTGGTGCGGCCGGCCGGGCGCGGCGGGGGGCCCGGCGGGGAGCCGGGGGTGTGGGAGTGCCCCAGCACCGGCGCGCACTACCGCGAGTCCCCGGACGGCACGCTCGCCGAGAGCGACGACGGCGGCGGGGGCGGTGGCGGCGAGGGCGGCCGGTTCGGCAGCAGCCGGCTGTAGAGCGCCTCCAGGATCTCGGCCTGCGCCTCCCAGGTCCAGCCGTCGAGCAGCCCCGGCGCGCGGTACGCGGCGCGGTAGCGCTCCGGGTCGGCGAGCACGGTCCGGGCCGCCCGGGCGAAGTCCTCGGTGTCCCCGGCCCGGAAGACCTCGCCCGTCCCGGTCTCGGTGACCACCTCGGCCATCGTCCGGATGTCGCTCACCAGCAGCGGCAGCCCGGCCCGCGCGTACTCGAAGAATTTATTGCTCAGGGCCAGCTCGTGATTGGCGAGATGGCGCAGCGGGCTGACGGCGGCGTCCGCCGGGGCCAGGAATTCGGGCACCTGCCAGTGCGGGACGTACGGCAGGAAGTGGACCCGGTCGGCGACGCCCGCGCGGGCGGCGGCCACCTTGGTGCTCGCGACGGCCTTCATCTTCCTCGGGGTGACCGACACCAGGGCGAGATGGACGCCGGGCAGCGCGGTCAGCGCCTCGACGACGGTCTCCACCCCGCGCACCGGGCTGATGCCCCCGGCGTACACCAGCAGCGGGGTGTCCGGGCCGATCCGGCACAGGGCGCGCAGATCGCCCGGCGGCGGGGCGTCCGCCAGCTCGTCCGCCGCCGGGCGGGTCACCGGCGCGTTCAGGACGACGGCGGGCGGCTCGGGGAGGCGGTGCTCCTCCTGGAGCAGCCGGGCCAGCGGCGGCGAGACGGTGATCACGGCGTCCGCGAAGGGCGCGTGCTCCTTCTCCCAGGCGATGTGGCCCGGCAGCCAGCGGCCGTGGAAGGCGGGGAGTCCGGGCACGTACTCGTGCGCGTCCCAGACCAGCCTGGCCGCCCGCCCCCGGGCCCTGGCCCGGACCGCCGCGCGGGCCCCGACGCCGAGCATCCGGAAGTCGTGGGCGTGGATCAGATCGGGTTCGAAGGCGTCGATGTGGGCGGCGAAGGCCAGCTCGTAGTCCCAGAGGCCGGGCATCAGCCGCCGCCAGGCGCGCTCGCCCATCAGCTTCGACCACAGGGCCGTCGAGGTGCGGTCCAGCGGCGCGGTCAGCGGACCGCGCAGCCGCTGGAGCCGGTCGGTCTCGCGGGCCCGCAGCCCGACCCAGGCGGCGAGCGCCCTGGCCGCCGCCCTCGGCAGCAGCAGCCGGGCCGGGGAGCCGCCGGCGCTGGTGCCGGGGTGGCCGCCGCGCGCGGCCTTCGCCGCCGCCCGGCGGAAGGCCAGGTCGGAGCGCCAGGCCTTGGCGGTCTGCACCCGGTAGCGGGCGATCCGCTGGGAGCGGTACGCCAGCGGGCGGCGCAGCAGCGGACGGCGCAGCTCGTGGCGGCGCGGCTCCAGATGGGCGGGTTTGGGGATCAGCCGTACGCGGGCCCCGCCGAGCCGCCAGCTCTGGATCTTCGAGGTGGGCGACACCCCGAGCAGGATGACGTCCCACCCCGCCTCGGCGGCGGAGCGGGCGGTCTTCTGGACGCGTGAGTCGGCCTTGACGCCGTTGTCGACGAGCATGACGACCCGGCCCCGGGCGCCGTTCGAGGGCTCCATGCGCACGCCTTTCCGATCCGATGCGACGCCGGGCGGTGATCCCGCCCGGTATTCCCGCCGGCCGCACCATCGTCATGGTTTGATCGGTTTTCCGGTGCATTCGCCACGCGCGGCCGGTGCGGGATCAGCCCGGCGATCGCGGTACGAACCCAGGAACAGGGGCAGCGTGAAGGTTCTGAGTGTGGTCGGGGCCCGCCCCCAGCTGGTCAAACTCGCTCCGGTCGCGGCGGCCTTCGCGGGCACCGGGCACCGGCATGTCATCGTCCACACCGGGCAGCACTACGACGCCGATCTCTCCGACGTCTTCTTCTCCGGGCTCTCCATCCCCGCCCCGGACGTCCGTCTCGGCATCGGCTCCGGCAGCCACGGGGTGCAGACGGGGGCGGCGCTGGCCGCCCTGGACGAGGTCTTCGCCCGGGAGCGGCCGGACTGGGTGCTGGTGTACGGGGACACCAACTCGACCCTGGCGGGCGCGCTCTCGGCGGTGAAGTCGCGGCTGCCGGTGGCGCATCTGGAGGCGGGGCTGCGCTCCTTCAACCGGGGGATGCCCGAGGAGCACAACCGGGTGCTCACCGACCACTGCGCCGATCTGCTGCTCGCCCCCACCGAGGAGGCGGTGCGCCATCTCGCCCGGGAGGGGCTGGCCGGCCGCACCCGGCTGGCCGGGGACGTGATGGTGGACATCTGTCTGCGGGTGCGGGACCGGGTGCTCGCGGCCGGGGTACCCGTACCGCCCGCGCGGATCCCCGCCGGGCGGCCGTTTCTGCTGGCCACCCTGCACCGCCCGGCCAACACCGACGACCCGGTCAGGCTGGCCTCGCTGATCGGCGCGCTGGCGGCGCTGCCGCTGCCGGTGGCGCTGCTCGCCCATCCCCGGCTGGTCGCCCGCGCCGGGGAGTACGGCGTCGAGCTGGCGCGCGGCTCGGTGCGGGTGTGCCGACCGCTGCCGTACGCGGAGCTGGTCGCCGCCGTCCTGGCCTCGGCGGGGGTGGTGACGGACTCGGGCGGGCTCCAGAAGGAGGCGTTCCTCCTCGGCCGGCCCTGCACCACGCTCCGCCCGGAGACGGAGTGGGTGGAGACGCTGGACGGCGGCTGGAACGTCCTCGTACCGGATCCGCACGAGCTGCCGTCCGAGCGGTGGTCCGCCCTGGCGGCCCGGCCCGCGCCCCGGTCGCCGCGCGGGGAGCCGTACGGGGACGGGACGGCCGCCGGGCGGGTCGTGCGGCTGCTGGAGGAGGAGGCCGTGCCGGCGCGGGCGGCGGTGGGCGGCTGAGGCTCGGGGTGGCTGCGGCCGAGGCCGGTTCAGGAGCTGAGGAAGGCGTCGAGCGCGGCGGCCGTCGCCGTGCCGTCGTGGTGCTCGCGGACGAAGGCGGCGGAGTCGTGGCCGGTGCGGACGGCGAACTCCCGGTCGTCCAGGAGGCGCTCCAGCGCCGCGCCCAGGGTGTCCGGGGTGGCGCTGACGATCGGCGGGCGGATTCCGCAGGCCGCGACGGACTCCTCGTCGACATGGGCGACGACGGGCCGGCCCGCCGCCATTCCCTCGCAGGCGAAGGCCCCGTAGGTGCCGATCGCGAACTGGTCGACCACCACGTCCGCGCCGCGCACCAGTGCGCGCACCTCGGCCGGGGGCAGTCCCTCGGCGAGGCGGAAGTCGATGAGGCCGCGCCGGTCGTACTCCTGGAGCAGCGGCAGCACCCGTTCGGTGCCCTTGGTCCAGCGCGCGGAGGGCGCGTGCACCACCAGCGGTCTGCGCCGGGTCATCACCGGGCGGGTGCCGGTCCAGGCCCCGGCGTCGACCACCAGCGGGGCCCAGACCGCGCCCGGCAGATCGAGCAGGAGGTCCGGGGTGGTGACGTAGACCGGCAGCCCCGACTCCTCGGCGATGCGCCGGTTGCGGGCGGCCAGCCGGGTCAGGGCGGCCTCGTACCCCTCGGGGGCGTCGCGGAAGAGGGAGTACGGGTGGCGCGCGCGGTGGCGCCCGGGGTCGCGGACCTCGCCGCCGTGGGCGAGGAGGGCCACTTTGACGCCGGCCTGGGCGAGCGCCGGGAGGTCGCCCTCGATGCTGGTGCCGTTGAGCGGGCCGAAGACCGGGCGGAAGGCGTCGGCGAGCAGATGGGTGTAGCGGCGCAGGGTCCGCCGGACCTGTTCGAGCTGGACGTCCAGATTCTTCAGGGCCGCGCCGTCGACCAGCACATCGGCGGGGTAGTCGTGGAGGCGGCCCGCCGAGCGGTGTTTGACGACCTCGGCGGAGACGCCCTCGCGGCGGTGGGTGATCGCGGTCGCGAAGGCGGCGAGCTGTCCCGCGTGGTTTGCCGGGGCGAGACCGAGCCGTACGGGGGTGGCCCCCAGCGGTCGCCAGCCGCCGCCCTCGGGGGCGGGGCCGCCCCGGGCCGCCGCCCGCTCCTCGGCGTCCCAGTACGGCCCGCCGCCCGTCCCCCGGGCGGGCGTCTTCCCGGAGATCCGGCTGTAGAGCCGCAGCAGGGTCTTCGCCTCGCGCTCCCAGGAGAGCCCGTCCAGCAGCTCGTCCGTGATGTTCTTCCGCAGCCCGTCCCGGTCGGCGGTGGCGCGCAGCACCGCCGCCGCGAAGGAGCCGGCGTCCTCGGCGGTGAACACCTCCCCCACCCCGTGGGTGCGGACGAACTCGCTCGTGGTCCGGATGTCGCTGGAGACCAGGGGCAGCCCGGCGTGCAGATACTCGGCGGCCTTGGTGGGCAGCGAGTGCTCCGCGTTGGGCATCCGGTGGAAGGGCACCAGACCCAGATCGGCACTGCCGAGATAGTCCGCCACCTGGTGCTGGGGCACATAGGGCACCACATGCACCCGGTGGCGCACCCTCAGCTCCGCCGCCCGGTCCAGCAGCGCGGTCAGCCCGGCCCCCGGCCGTCCCGCGACCAGCGCCAGATGGTGCTCCGGCAGCAGCGGCAGGGCCTCGACGGCGGTGCCCACGCCCCGGTCGGGGGCGAGCCATCCCGCGTACACCAGCAGCGGAACGCCCGGTCGCAGACCGCAGGCGGCGCGGACGCAGACCCGGCCGGCCGCCGCCCCGACGACCGCGCGGACGGGGGCGTTGCGGACCACGGCCGGGGTCTCGGGGAGCCGGTGGTCGGCGCGGATCAGGGCGGCCAGCTCGGGCGACACGGTCACCACGGCGTCGGCCCGGTGGATGTACTCCCGCTCCACCGCCGGGAAGGCGCTGCGCATCGCCGCCTTGGCCCAGGCGATGCCGGCGACGTACTCGTGGGAGTCGTACAGCCAGGCGCAGCGGCGGCCCCGGGCGCGCAGCCGGGAGGCGGCGCGGGCGGCGGTGTGGATGGTGGTGATGTCGTTGGCGTGGACGACGTCGGGGGCGAGTTCCTCGATGAACGGTCCGAAGGCGAGGTCGAGATCGAGGAGGGCGGGCCAGTCGCGCCGCCAGTCGCCGGTGGTCGTCCCGGTGGTCTTGCGGCGCTGCTCCCAGCGGTAGGCGCGGAGCCGGAGCCGGTGCGCGCCGCGCCGGGCGCGGACCAGGGCGCGCAGCCCGACGGCGGCGGCCCCGCCGAGCGGGGTGGCGGCGAGATGGCCGATCCGGGTGGTCTGCTCGCGGACCCAGACGCGGTGGGCGTCGCGGATCTGGTCGAGGGCGGCGCGGTCGCGGATGCCCCACTGGGTGAGTCGGGCGCGCGGTCCGCCCCGGCTCTTCCTGGCGTTGACCAGGCGTTCCATCCGGTTGCCGACGGGCAGGCGGACGACTTTGACGGGGCCGAGCCAGGAGTGTTCGGGCTTCTTCCCGGCGGCCCGGCCGACCAGGGTGACGTCCCAGCCCGCGTGCGCGGCGGCGAGCGCGGTCTTCTGCACCCGGGAGTCCCCGGTGATGCCGTTGGCGACGACGACGGCCAGCTTGGGCGGGGTGGGGGACGGGGGCATGCGCATCGAGTCCTTCGCTGTGGTGGGGCGGGGCGGTCAGCCGCCGATGACGACCCGGCGTACGCCCGCCCAGCGGGCGGGGTCGGTGGTGCGGCGGCCGTCGACCAGGACGCGCACCCCGGGCAGGTCGGCGGGGGTCAGCTCGCGGTATTCGGCGTGGTCGGCCTGGAGGATCGCGGCGGTGACCGGCTCGCCCCGGTGCGGGGTGAGTCCGTGCGCGGTGAGTTCGGCGGCGGTGTACAGGGGGTCGGACACATAGGGGATCGCGCCGCGTGCCGTGAGCGCCGCCACGGTCGGGAAGACTCCGGAGAAGGCGGTCTCCCTCACTCCGCCCCGGTAGGCCGCGCCGAGCACCAGGACCGGGGCCCCGCGCAGCTCGCCGTAGGCCTCGGCGAGCAGCTCGACCGCGTACCCGGGCATGGCGGCGTTGGCCTCGCGGGCGGCGCGTACGACGGTGGCGTCCGGGTCGTTCCACAGATACATCCGGGGGTAGACCGGGATGCAGTGGCCGCCGACCGCGATGCCGGGCCGGTGCAGCCGGCTGTAGGGCTGGGAGTTGCAGGCCTCGACGACCTCGTCGATGTCGATGCCCTGCCGGTCGGCGAAGCGGGCGAACTGGTTGACGAGGGCGATGTTCACATCGCGGTAGGTGGTCTCGGCGAGCTTCGCCAGCTCGGCGGCCTCGGCGGTGCGAAGGTCCCAGACGCCGTTGGGGCGGGGCAGGTCGGGGCGCGGGTCGAAGTCGAGCACCCGGGTGTAGAAGTCGGTCCCGCGCCGGGCGGACGCCGCGTCGACGCCGCCGACGAGCTTGGGGTAGCGGCGCAGATCGGCGAAGACGCGGCCGGTGAGGACGCGTTCGGGCGAGAAGACGAGGAAGAAGCCCTCGCCGGGGGCGAGTCCGGAGCCCTCGGCGAGCAGCGGCCCCCAGCGGGTGCGGGTGGTGCCGACGGGCAGGGTCGTCTCGTAGGAGACGAGGGTTCCGGGGGCGAGGCCCCGGGCGACGGCGCGGGTGGCGGAGTCCAGCGCCGTGAAGTCGGGGACGCCCGCCGCGTCGGTAACCAGCGGTACGACGATGACGACGGCCTCCGAGCGGGCGACGGCGGCGGCCGTGTCGGCGGTGGCGGTGAGCAGCCCGGCGCCGACGGCGTCCTTGAGGAGGCGGTCCAGGCCCGCTTCGCCGGGGAAGGGTTCGGTGCCCGCGTTGACCAGCTCCACGACCCGCTCGTCGGTGTCCGCGCCGATGACCCGGTGGCCCTTGGCCGCGAACTGGACGGCGAGCGGGAGACCGATCTTGCCGAGCGCCACCACACAGATGTCCATCGGATCACTTCCTCTTCGCGCGGGCGGACGAACGGGCGGACGAGCGGGCGGACGGGCCCCCGGGCAGCAGCGCGGCCAGCCGGCGGCGCACCCGCGTCGGCCAGGGCACGCGCGGCGGGAACATCGGGCCGGTGCGGACGACCATGCGGCCCCTGGCGTCGACGCGGGCGGAGACCCGGTAGGAGTCGTCCAGCCGCCAGCGCCGGGCGAGCGGCATCGGCTTGCCCCGTCCCCGTACGGGGATCTCGTACCACCGCCCCGCGACCCGGACATGGAGGCGCACGGCGAGGGAGGCCGTGCGCGCCTCGACCGGGATCCTGGCGCGGAGGACCGTACCGCCGGGCAGCTCCTCGCGGGTGAACCGGCCGGCGGCGGGCGGCGGATCGTGGCCGGGGGGCAGCTGCCGGCCGCCGGGCCCGTCGGCGCTCTTCGGCAGGGCTCCGGGCAGCAGCCGGACGACGGCGGACGAGGTGTCGCCGGTCAGCGGGGTGCGCACCGCGAGAGTGAGCGCGAGATCGTCGCCGTGCTGCTCCCAGGCGGATTCCAGCAGCTCGGTGCCGGAGGCCAGCGCGGGGAGAATCGATTCGCCCAGGACCTCGAAGACCCGGTCGGGAAGGCCGAGCGCCGGATCCCGGAAGCCGGGGCAGCGCAGATGCGCCCGTCCGTCGCCCGCCAGCGCGAACACCGGACCGTTCCGCTCCTCGTCCTCGATCGCCCGGACCAGGACCTCGGCCGCCCCGCGGCGCGCCAGCTCGATCCGCACCCGGCGGCGGACCGGCAGCAGATCGCGCAGCGGATCGGTGAGATAGGCGTCGGCGAGCGCGCCGATCCCCTCGCAGACCCGGGCGCGGACCGGCGCGGCCAGCGCCGGGAAGTCCGACTGGAGGAGTTTCGCCAGCTCCCAGGTGAAATGGCGGTGCAGGACGCTGTCCCGCTCGGGGCCGGGCGGGATCAGCCCGGCGGTGTGGTCCATGATCCGCGCGGTGCAGCGCAGCCGGTCCGTATGACCGGCCCGGTAGGTGATGTTCCCGGCGTCCCGGCGCTTGAGGGCGTAGTAGTACGTGTAGTCCGCGAGCACCGAGATCCTGCGGGCCCGGACACAGGCCTCGATGGTGAACGGCTGGTCGCTGCCGACCGGCATGTCCTCGGGGAAGCGCAGCCCGTGCCGCTCCACCAGCTCACGCCGGAACAGCTTCGCGTTGGAGAGCGTGAACGGCAGCGCCGAGTCGTACAGCCCCACGTCCGGCGCGCTCGGCCCGCTCTCGGCGAAGAGCGCCTGATGGACATAACGGCCGCCCACCCCGGTCATCTTCCCGACCACGATGTCGGAGCCGTACTCGTCGGCGCAGGCCACCAGCCGGGCCAGCGCCTCCGGCCCGAGCCGGTCGTCCGAGCCCATGAAGTACACGTACCGGCCGGTGGCCGCCTCCAGCGCCCGGTTGCTGGGGGCCGCCGGACCGCCCGAGTTGGGCTGGTGGACCACCGTCACGGTGCCCGGGTGCGCACGGGCGTACCGGTCCAGCTCGGCCCCGCCGCCGTCGGTCGAACCGTCGTCCACCGCCACGATCCGCAGCCGGTCCAGACCGATGGACTGCGCCAGCAGCGAGTCCAGACAGCCGGTCAGATACGGCATCGTGTTGTACACGGCGAGGATCACCGTGACATCGGGCCGCCCGGCCACCGCGACGGCGGTACGGGGTGCTCCCGGCGGACGCTGCGGCACGGTCACGGCACGCACCGCCCTACCGGACCACGGCGGGCGCGGGCAGCTCCACCGTGTGGCCGCCGGCGGCCGACTCCAGCACCGCCGCCGCCACCTCCACCGTCCGCAGCCCCTGGCGGAGGGTGCAGATGTCGGCGGGCCCGCCGAGCACCGCGTCCCGGAACAGCTCGTGCTCGACCAGCAGCGGCTCCCGCTTGGGAATGGCGTACCGGACCATGTCCCCCTCGGAGACCCCCCGGAAGGCCTGGAGCGCCTCCCACTCGGTGGCCTGCGCCGCGTTGGAGTAGAAGGTGAGGTCGGCGGTGAGGGTGTCGGCGACGAAACAGCCCTTCTCGCCGGTGACCGAGGTGAACCTCTCCTTCAGCGGGCTCAGCCAGTTGACCAGGTGGTTGACCGTGGCGCCGGCCGAGAGCCGGCCGACCGCCGAGACCATGTCCTCGTGCGGGCGGCCCGACTTGGAGACCGTGCGCGCCGCGATCGAGACGTACTCCTGGCCGGTCACCCAGCCGGTGAGGTCGATGTCATGGGTGGCGAGGTCCTTGACCACCCCCACATCGGCGATCCGGTGCGGGAAGGGGCCCTGACGCCGGGTCACCACCTGGTAGACATCGCCCAGCTCGCCCTCCTCCAGCCGCCGCCGCAGCGAGCGCAGCGCCGGATTGCAGCGCTCGATGTGGCCGACGCCCGCCACCAGGGAGCGCGACTCGAACGCCGCCACCAGGGCGCGGGCACCCTCCACGCTGTCGGCGACCGGCTTCTCGATCAGCGCGCAGATCCCGGCCCCGGCCAGCTCCAGACCGACGTCCACATGGAGCGCGGTCGGGCAGGCCACCACCGCGTAGTCGATGCCGAGGGCGATCAGCTCCCCCAGCGTGCGCAGCACGGGAACGCCCTGCGCCCAGCCCTCCCGGTCGCCCAGCGGGTCCACCACGCCGACCAGCCGCACCCCCTCCAGCGAGGCGAGCACCCGGGCGTGGTGCCGGCCCATCGAGCCCAGGCCGGTGAGCCCGACCCGCAGCGGGCCCCGGGGCGCGGCGGTCACCCCGGGGGGCGCGGCGGTCACCACCGCTCCCCCAGTTCATTGACGGCGGCGGCGATGCGCGCCAGCTCCGGCCGGGTCAGCGAGGGGTGCACCGGCAGCGAGACGACCTCCGCCGCCGCGCGCTCGGTCTCCGGCAGCTCCCAGCGGCGGCCGGCCAGCTGATCCGGTTCCCAGAAGGGTTTCAGCCGGTGGATCGGCGTCGGGTAGTAGACCGCGCTGCCCACCCCCGCCTCGGCCAGCCTCGCCACCGCCGCCTCCCGGTCGCCGGGGACCCGGATCGTGTACTGGTGGCAGCTGTGCCGCGCCCCCTTCGCCACGGACGGCTTGACCACCCGGGGCGAGGTGATGTGCTCGCTGAGACAGGCGGCGTTGGCGATCCGGCGCTCGGTCCACGCGGGCAGCTTCGCCAGCTGCACCCGGCCCACGGCGGCGGCGACGTCCGTCAGCCGCATGTTGACGCCGATGATCTCGTTGGCGTACCGCTGCTCCATGCCCTGGTTGCGCAGCAGCCGCAGGGTCCTGGCGAGCCCGGCGTCGGCGGTGGAGACCATGCCGCCTTCGAGCGAGTGCATGTTCTTCGTCGGATAGAAGCTGAAGGTCCCGGCGTCGCCGAACGCCCCCACGGGGGTGCCGTGCAGCGCCGCCGCGTGCGCCTGGCAGGCGTCCTCGACCACGGCGAGGCCGTGGGCGGCGGCGATGGGCATGATGCGGTCCATGGCCGCCGGGTGCCCGTACAGATGCACCGGGATGACCGCGGCGGTGCGCGGGGTGATCGCCGCCTCGACGGCGGCCGGGTCGAGGCAGTAACTGGCGGGGTCGATGTCGGCGAAGACGGGCTCCGCGCCGGCCAGTCTGACCACATTGGCGGTGGCGGCGAACGAGAACGACGGCACGACGACCTCGTCGCCGCGGCCGAGACCCAGCGCCAGCAGGACCAGATAGAGCGCGGAGGTGCCGGAGTTGACCGCGACGCAGTGCCGTCCGTCGACCAGCTCCGAGAAGCCCTCCTCGAACGCGGCGACCTCGGGGCCCTGCACCACCCGGCCGCTGCGCAGGACCCGGACGGCGGCCTCGATCTCCTCCTCGTCGATGACCGGGCGAGCGGCGGGAATGGGGTGCCGACTGCTGGTCGTCATGGACGCCCTCCTTGATCGCGGCAGTGCCGCGGCAGTGCCATCGTGCAGGAGGGGAGGGCGGGGCCGGGGTCCCACGAGGGACCCGCGAGGCGGGGAACACCCGTCCGGCGCAATACGAACGGACCGTCAACCCGGCGCGTCAACCATTCGGTCCCCAAGTCCCCCTCACGGGGGAGCTTCGCGGGTACGGAAAGCGCCGTGCCCCCGGCCCGGAGTACGGGACGGGGGCACGGCGCGCTCTGTACGGCCCGGAGGCCGGGCCGGTCGGCCGGTCAGCGCTGTCGGTCGGCGCTGTCGGTCGGTCAGCAGTCGGTCGGTCAGCCGTCGGTCGACGCCGTGACCGACGCCGGGGACTGCTGCTCGGCCGCGGCCGTCTTCTTCGTGGCCTTCTTGGCGGTGGTCTTCTTGACCGCCGCCTTCTTGGCCGTGGTCTTGGCCGCCGTCTTCTTGGCGGCGGCCTGCTTCGCGGGGGCCTTCTTGGCGGCCGTCTTGCGGACCGCCTTCTTGGCCGGGGCCGGGGCTGCGGGCTCCTCCGCCTCGACCGCCTCGACGGCGGGAGCCGACGGGTTCTCGACCACGACCACGGCGGCGTCCTCGCCGCCCGAGGGGGAACCGGCCGGCGCGGTGACCTTGCGGGTCACCCGGCGGCGGGCCCTCGGCGGAGCGGCGTCGGGCACGACAGCGGCGGGCACGGCGGCCGGCTCGGGCCGGGGCTCGGGCTCGGGAACCGCCACGGGCTCCGGCACGACCTCCGCCTTCGCCTTCGCCTCGACCACGACCTCCGGCGCGGCGGCCCTGGGCGCGCCGGCCGGAGCCGACGCCCTGCGGGTCGCCCGGCGGCGGCCACGGCCGCGCAGGGCAGCCGCCTCCGCCTCGGCGGCGCTGCTGTACAGATCCTCGTCGGGCGCGAACGCGGGCTCGGGCAGCGCGGTGGGCTCGGCCACCTCGGCCGCGACCTCCGCCTCCGTCTCGGTCTCCGGCTCGTGCTCGGCCTCACGGCCGCCGGCCGTCTCCGTCTCGTGCTCGTGAACGTGCTCGGCACCGCCCCGGCCGCGCTTCTTGGCACGCTTGCCGCCACCGCCGCCACCGACGGAGGTCGGCTGCTCCATGTGCACGATCACACCGCGCCCGTTGCAGTGGACACAGGTCTCGGAGAAGGACTCCAGCAGACCCTGGCCCACCCGCTTGCGGGTCATCTGGACCAGGCCCAGCGAGGTGACCTCGGCGACCTGGTGCTTCGTACGGTCGCGGCCCAGGCACTCCAGCAGCCGGCGCATGACCAGATCGCGGTTGGACTCCAGGACCATGTCGATGAAGTCGACCACCACGATCCCGCCGAGGTCGCGCAGCCGCAGCTGACGCACGATCTCCTCGGCCGCCTCCAGGTTGTTCCTGGTGACGGTCTCCTCCAGGTTGCCGCCCTGGCCGGTGAACTTCCCGGTGTTGACGTCGACCACGATCATGGCCTCGGTCTTGTCGATGACCAGCGAACCGCCGGAGGGCAGCCAGACCTTGCGGTCCAGCGCCTTCATCAGCTGCTCGTCGATGCGGTACGTCGCGAAGACGTCCACCTCGCTGGTCCACCGCTGGAGCCGGTCCGAGAGGTCCGGCGCGACCTGGTTGACATAGCTGTGGATGGTCCCCCAGGCCTCGTCACCGCTGACGATGACCTTGGAGAAGTCCTCGTTGAAGATGTCGCGGACGACCCGGACGGTCATGTCCGGCTCGCCGTAGAGCAGCGTCGGGGCGTTGCCGCTCTTCGCCTTCTGCTGGATCTCCTCCCACTGGCCCTGGAGACGCTCGACGTCACGGCGCAGCTCGTCCTCGCTCGCGCCCTCGGCGGCGGTGCGCACGATGACGCCCGCGTCCTCGGGGACGATCTTCTTGAGGATGGTCTTCAGCCGGGCGCGCTCGGTGTCGGGCAGCTTGCGGCTGATGCCGGTCATCGAGCCCTCGGGCACATAGACCAGGTAGCGGCCGGGCAGGGAGACCTGGCTGGTCAGCCGCGCGCCCTTGTGGCCGATCGGGTCCTTCGTCACCTGGACGAGCACCGACTGGCCGGACTTGAGCGCGGCCTCGATCCGGCGCGGTCCGTGTGCCATGCCGAGCGCCTCGAAGTTGACCTCGCCGGCGTACAGGACCGCGTTGCGGCCCTTGCCGATGTCGACGAAGGCGGCCTCCATGGACGGCAGGACGTTCTGCACCTTGCCCAGGTAGACATTGCCGACGTACGAGGTCGCCTGCTCCTTGTTGACGTAGTGCTCGACCAGCACGTTGTCCTCAAGGACGCCGATCTGGGTGCGCTCGCCGCTCTGGCGGACGACCATCACGCGCTCGACGGCCTCGCGGCGGGCCAGGAACTCGGCCTCGGTGATGATCGGCACCCGGCGGCGGCCCTGCTCACGGCCCTCGCGGCGGCGCTGCTTCTTGGCCTCCAGACGGGTGGAGCCCTTGATGGACTGCACCTCGTCCGACGGCTCCTCGCTGCTGCGGGAGCGGGCGGCACGCGGCTCGCGGACCTTGACGACCGTGCGCTCGGGGTCGCCGGCGGCCGTCTCCTCCTCGCTCAGGGCGTCACCACTGCGACGACGGCGACGGCGGCGGCGACGGCTGCTGGAGCTGCCGGACCCGGTGTGCTCGTCCTCGTCCTCCGCCTCCTCGTCGACGGCGGCGGCCTCGTCGGCCCGCTCGTCCTGCTGCTGCTCGTCGGCGGCCTCGTCGGCGTCGGCAAGCTCACCGCGACGACGGCGACGGCCGCCCCGGCGGCGGCGGCGCGAGGGGCGGTCCTCGAACTCGTCGTGCTCCTCGCCGGCGGCCTCGGCCTCGGCCTCGGGCTCTTCGGCGGGCTCGGCGATCTGCTCCTCGGGCTGCTGCTCGACGGCCTTGGCCGCGGCCTTCTCGACCGGCGCGGGGGCCTCGGCGCTCTCACCGCGACGACGGCGACGGCGACGTCCGGCGGGCTCGGCGACCGGCTCGGCGACGGCGACGGGCGCCTCCTCCGGCTCGATCAGCTCCTCCTCCTCGTCGAGGTCGAGGGTCGCGGCGGCGGCAGCGGCGGCGGCCGTCTCCGGCGTCTGGAACACGGGCTCGGCGAAGACCGGGGCCTGGAAGACCGCGACGGCGGGCCGGGCGGCGCGGCGCGCCGGGGAGGCGTCCGACTGCGCGGTGAACTCGGGCGAGGAGGCGCGCCTGCGGCCACGGCCCCGGGGGGCGGGCTGCTCGGCGGACTGTACGGGCTGACGCTGGACCGGGGCCTGGACCGGGGCCTGGGCCGGGGTCGGGGTCGGCTCGGCGGCGGCGGGGGCCTCGGGGGTGCTCACCGCACGGGTGGCACGACGGCGGCGGCGGGAGTCGGGGGCGGCCTCCTCGACCTCCTCGGCGGCGGGCTCGGCGGCCTGCGGCGCGGCGGCGGGGGCGGACGCGCCACGGGTGGCCCGGCGGCGGGCACGCGGCGCGGAAACCTCCTCGGCGGCGACCGGCTCGGCGGCCTCGACGGCCTCCGGGGCCTTGGGAGCCTCGACGGCCTCGACGGTCACAGGGGCCTCGGTCGCCGTCGCGGGGGCGGAGGCCCCACGGGTGGCCCGGCGGCGGGCGCGGCCGGCCGGGGCGGCGGGCGCGGCCTCGGGCTCCGGTGCGGGCTCGGCGGCGGGGGCCTCGGGGGCCACCGGGGCGCTCTCGGCGACCGGCTCGGCGGCGGCGGTCTCGGGGGTGCTCACCGCACGGGTGGCGCGGCGGCGCTTCGGCGCGGCCGGAGCCTCCTCCACGACCTCAGCCGTCTCAACGGCCTCGACCACCGGAGCAGTGGCCTTACGAGTGGCACGGCGCGCACGCGGCGCGGGAGCCTCCTCGGCGGCAGGGGCCTCGACGGCCTCCGGCTCCGGGGTGCTCACCGCACGAGTCGCACGACGGCGCTTCGGCGCGGCCGGAGCCTCCTCCACGACCTCAGCCGTCTCAACGGCCTCGACCACCGGAGCAGTGGCCTTACGAGTGGCACGGCGCGCACGCGGCGCGGGAGCCTCCTCGGCGGCAGGGGCCTCGACGGCCTCCGGCTCCGGGGTGCTCACCGCACGAGTCGCACGACGGCGCTTCGGCGCGGCCGGAGCCTCCTCCACGACCTCAGCCGTCTCAACGGCCTCGACCACCGGAGCAGTGGCCTTACGGGTAGCACGACGCGCACGCGGCGCAGGGGCCTCCTCGGCGGCAGGGGCCTCGACGGCCTCCGGCGCTCCGGCGGGCGCGGTGGCCTTGCGGGTGGCCCGGCGGCGGGCACGCGGCGCGGGGGTCTCCTCGGCGGCGGCCTCCGGGGCGGCACTCTCGGTGCTCCCGGCGCTCTCGGCGGGCGCGGCCTCGGCGGCGGTCCCGCCGGGCGGTCCCGCCGGGCGGGACGCGGCGCGGCGACGGCGGCGGGGCGGCAGCGTGTCGCTGGGGCTGTCGCCGTTGGCCTCGGTGTGGTCTCCGGCGGTGCCGGTTTCGGATCGCTCGAGCATGCGGGCGGTTCTCCCGTCACGCTCCCGGGCGCCGGCTTGCCGTACGTCCACGAACCGCGCGGGGCGCGGTGGTGTCGTCCGGGGCGCGGGCGCCGCACGGGAGCTCAATGTCTGGCTCGCCGGTTCCCTACGCGATGTACGCACGGCCTGGCGAAAGTCTTGTGTGGTGGCGCGCGGCCCGACTCAGGTGGCTCCCGAGTACCAGGGCCGTGCTGCAACGACTGCCTGTGAGCGCGGCGGGACCAAAACACCCGTTTCGCCGCGTGGACCCCCCGGTCAGAGCTGGGGGGAGGACGTCCCGACGGCCGTGGGTGGGGCGGTCGGAACTGCCTCGCGATCGAGTGCGAGCGGGTCGGTCACCGTGCCGGACTCCTCGTCGAAGAGCCCCTGCGCCAGCCTGGTCACCGCTGCGGGGACCGGCGGCGCCAGGTCGGCCACAGCGCGGAGACCGGACAGGACGTCGTCGGGTCGCACGGCAGGCGTTACGTGCCGAACAACCAGCCGCAGTATCGCACAGGGGCCGTCCACGGGCCTATCAGGCTGTGGAGAGACCACCTGAAGCCGCACCACGGCGGCACGCGCGTCAAAGGTGCGCATGCCGTTCTTGGCACGGCGCTGGACGTCCACGGTCTCGGCCGCGAGGAAGAGGGCGACCGCCCTCTCCGCGTCCTCGGCCGCCACCTTGTCCAGCCGCAGTTCCCATTCGGAGGCGGTGAGCCGGTCGGCGAGTCCGGACGTGCGGGCCTCGACGGCGTCGGTGACGTCGAGTCCGCTCGGCAGCGACTCATTGAGCAGATCCCGCAGAATCGCGGGGTCACGGTGCTCGGTGAGGGCGATCTCCAGATACTCGGCCTCGCTGCCCGTGCCGGTGGGTGCGGCATTGGCGTACGACACCTTCGGGTGCGGGGTGAAGCCGGCCGAGTACGCCATGGGCACCTCGGAACGCCTCAACGCCCGCTCGAAAGCGCGCTGGAAGTCACGGTGGCTGGTGAACCGGAGGCGGCCGCGCTTGGTGTAGCGCAGTCTGATCCGCTGGACCGCAGGCGCGGGCGGCGGGCCTTCGGGCTGTCGCTTGCCCAGTGGTTCTTCTCCTCGGTGCGGGACGGCGCGGGTGACGCCGCCCTCGGAATGCGGGGCGCCCCGTGCGGGCCTCGCCCGGCTCACCCCCGCTGATGGAGGGAGATCTCGGGCCCGGCCGCCGCGCCGGGGACAGTCGTTGTACTACCCAGAGTACGCGCCATGGGCCCGCCCGGTTCCCCCGAGCCCGTTTCCGGGGCCCGTCAACGCCCCGACCCCGCCCCCAGCGCCCTGCGGATCTGCTCCGCCGTCTCCCGGGCCGTCCGCACCGCCGACCGCCACACCGGCCCGAAGCACCACACCAGAGCCGCCGCGACCACCCGGGCGAGCCGCACGCCGATCCGGCCCGCCAGCGCCAGCGCGGCCAGGACCTCCCTGCCCACCGGCGCGAGCACATACCTCCACAACAGCTTCAGCGGCGGCGCGACCACCCGCGCCACCACCCAGCACAACGGCCGCCACACCAGCCGGACGAAAACCCACGCCATCCCCCGGCCCAGCCCCCGGAGCGCCGGCAGCAACACCCTCCTCCACAGCCACACCAGCGGAATCACCACCACGTACCGCAGCACATACCGGTGCAGCCGGACCGCCGGCCACTCGACGCCGTACCTCCACACCGGCACCAGCACATATCTCCAGAGCCCCACCCAGGGCCACACGAAGATCAGCTTCCCGATGAAGACCAGCACCCGTCCCACCACCGGCCTCAGCGGAGCCAGCAGCTCCCAGAGCACCCGTACGGGCACGACGACGACCAGCACCACCATCCGCACGGGCAGCCGCACGGCAGCCGCCAGGCAGCCGCCCTCCCGCCCCTCATGAGCGGACATCCTCGATCGGTCCCGCTTCGGATCATCCATGCCGCTCATGACGCCTCAGACACCCGTTCGGATCCCATACCGGCGTTTCCCACCCCACACGTGACCAGCACCGCCGCAACTTCGCGTACTCCGCGAACACCTCGGGCCGATGCCGACCCGCCCCGAACTCCTCGACCTCGTGCGGGAGCAGGGCGCTGGGGTACGGCCCCTCACGAGCGGAATGAAGAAGGTCACAAGAAATCGGCCAGAGCCTCACATAGCCGCCCTTCGGTGGCGCAAAGCGGATCTGGCCCTTCTGAACGCGCTCATGGCTGCGGAGACAGCTCTGCCCCGGGACGCGCCAAGGGCACTCCTGTCCATAAGGCTCTCGACACTCACGTCCGCCGGCTCACGGATCTCCACACCATGATCGAGTGGTGCCTCCGCCACGGGAAGGACCTTGTTTCCCGACACGACACCATCGATCTGTCCACCATCGCCGGAAGCGTGATGACGAAGGCCATCGGCGGCGTCGCCGAGATCGAGGCGGCAGCCATGAGCACCCGTGTGACGAGCCTGTGGGAATACACCAGGAATCAGCCCGACTGGCTCGTCGGAAAGCCGCCCTACGGTTACGCCATTGACGACCGAGGCAGGCTCGTCATCAGCCCGCAGGAACAGCGCGTGCAGCGCTGGTGCTTACGCGCCGCCTTGCGCGGGGTCTCGGCCCGTCGGATGACCGCCGTGCTCATCCGCGCCAACGTCCCAACCGGCGGTGGCGGCCGGTGGACCACCAGCACTCTGCTGCGAAGGCTGCGAAATCCGGCGCTCATGGGGGTTCGCGTCGAGGAGTGCAGAAACGGCGGTGTCAGACGCTCCCGGACCGTGCTGGGGGCGGACAGCGATCCGATCGAGGTCGCCGCTCCGATCCTCACTGAGCCGGAGTGGCTGGCGCTCCAGGCCGCACTGGACAAGAGGGCGAAAGCTCAGCCGACCAGGAGGCAGGGGGTGCGACCGAGTTCCTGGGGATTTCGCGCGCGCTGGGAGCGGGCAGAAGGTTCACTGAGTCCGGGCCCCGGAGGTACGCCTGGAGCTGATTGTTCCGGAGGATGCCAGGGAGCGCCCGGTCATCAAGGGGGACGCTTTCGCGGGCGGGCCCCTTGAGTGTCCGACGGCCCCGCCCGCCAGGACGGGGCCGTCGGAAATCCGCTACTGGTTGACGACCGACAGCGGCAGCAGCTTCTTGCCCGTCGGGCCGATCTGGATCTGGGTGTCCATCTGAGGACAGACACCGCAGTCGAAGCACGGCGTCCAGCGGCAGTCCTCGACCTCGGTCTCGTCGAGGGCGTCCTGCCAGTCCTCCCAGAGCCAGTCCTTGTCGAGGCCGGAGTCGAGGTGGTCCCAGGGGAGGACCTCTTCGTAGGTGCGCTCGCGGGTGGTGTACCAGTCGACGTCGACGCCGGCCTGGGGGAGGGTCTTGTCGGCGCAGGCCATCCAGCGGTCGTAGGAGAAGTGTTCGCGCCAGCCGTCGAAGCGGCCGCCGTCCTCGTAGACGGCGCGGATGACGGCGGCGATGCGGCGGTCGCCGCGGGAGAGGAGGCCTTCGACGATGCCGGGTTTGCCGTCGTGGTAGCGGAAGCCGATGGAGCGGCCGTACTTCTTGTCGCCGCGGATCTTGTCGCGGAGCTTGGTGAGGCGGGCGTCGGTTTCCTCGGCGCTGAGCTGGGCGGCCCATTGGAAGGGGGTGTGGGGCTTGGGGACGAAGCCGCCGATGGAGACGGTGCAGCGGATGTCCTGGGAGCCGGAGACCTCGCGGCCCTTGGCGATGACGTTGACGGCCATGTCGCCGATCTGGAGGACGTCCTCGTCGGTCTCGGTGGGGAGGCCGCACATGAAGTAGAGCTTGACCTGGCGCCAGCCGTTGCCGTAGGCGGTGGCGACGGTGCGGATCAGGTCCTCTTCGGAGACCATCTTGTTGATGACCTTGCGCAGGCGCTCGGAGCCGCCCTCGGGGGCGAAGGTGAGGCCGGAGCGGCGGCCGTTGCGGGTCAGCTCGTTGGCGAGGTCGACGTTGAAGGCGTCGACGCGGGTGGAGGGCAGCGAGAGGCCGATCTTGTCCTTCTCGTAGCGGTCCGCGAGGCCCTTGGCGACGTCGGCGATCTCGGTGTGGTCGGCGCTGGAGAGGGAGAGGAGGCCGACCTCCTCGAAGCCGGTGGCCTTGAGACCCTTCTCGACCATCTCGCCGATGCCGGTGATGCTTCGCTCCCGCACGGGACGCGTGATCATGCCGGCCTGGCAGAAACGGCAGCCGCGGGTGCAGCCGCGGAAGATCTCGACGGACATCCGCTCGTGGACGGTCTCGGCGAGGGGGACGAGGGGCTGCTTGGGGTAGGGCCACTCGTCGAGGTCCATGACGGTGTGCTTGGAGACCCGCCACGGGACGCCGGACTTGTTGGGGACCACTCGGGCGATCCGGCCGTCCGGCAGATACTCGACGTCGTAGAAGCCGGGGACGTAGACCCCGCCGGTCTTGGCGAGCCGGAAGAGCACCTCCTCGCGGCCGCCGGGGCGGCCCTCCGCCTTCCAGGCGCGGACGATCTCGGTGATGTCGAGGACGGCCTGCTCGCCGTCGCCGATGACGGCGCAGTCGATGAACTCGGCGATCGGCTCGGGGTTGAAGGCCGCGTGGCCGCCCGCGAGCACGATCGGGTCGTCGACGGTGCGGTCGCGCGCCGCCAGCGGGATGCCCGCGAGATCGAGGGCGGTGAGCATGTTGGTGTAGCCCAGCTCGGTGGAGAAGCTGAGGCCGAAGACGTCGAAGGCGCCGACGGGCCGGTGGCTGTCCACGGTGAACTGGGGGACGCCGTGCTCGCGCATCAGCTCTTCGAGGTCGGGCCAGACGCTGTAGGTCCGCTCGGCGAGCACGCCCTCGCGCTCGTTCAGTACCTCGTAAAGGATCATGACGCCCTGGTTGGGCAGCCCGACCTCGTAGGCGTCCGGGTACATGAGCGCCCAGGTCACATCGCACTCGTCCCAGTTCTTGACGGTGGAGTTCAGCTCACCGCCCACGTACTGGATGGGCTTCTGCACATGCGGGAGCAGCGCTTCGAGCTGTGGGAAGACCGACTCAGCAGCAGACATCTCGGGACTTTCGTGAGCTGGCAAGGGGGCGACTCTCTAGCGTAACGCGCTGGAGAGCCGCCGCCTTACGGCCCCGGGGCCGGGAGGCCGGGGGGACCGGGCCGGTCAGCCGTCGAGCAGCTCGCGCACCTCCTGGTCCGAGGCCTCGGCCCAGACCCCGGGCAGCTCGCGTTCGCGGTCCGAGGCGGAGCGCTGCTCCTGGCCGTACAGCAGTCCCCAGGTGAAGGCGGACTCCCCCGCCGCATGGGCCTGGATCGCGAGATTCCGCAGGGCGTCGCGGGCCACCACGCTGTCCTGGTGGTCGCCGAGGACGGTCTGCACGGCCTTGGTCCGCCGGGCGAACCGCTTGGCGGGGCCGCCGAGGGCGGGTTTGGCGGCCTCCCCGGCGTACCGGGCGCGTTTGGCGGCCTTGCGGGCGTCGTGGAGGGCGAGATCGCGCTCGGGTCCCGGCGGCAGCCCCAGGGCGTGTTCGACCCGGGTGGCCAGCCGGGCGTACTCCTTGACCAGGGCCTTGGCGAACACGGGCTTCGGCGGCCGGGCGGCAGCCCTGAGCAGCGGCGGGTCCGCGAGGAGGGCGTCCAGGGAGTCCAGCAGGGCGAGGTAGCGCCTGCTGTCCAGGGTGGTCAGGGCCCGGCGGCGGGCCCCCGAGCCCTGGGCGGTCGTCCAGATCCGCAGCCGGCCGCGGACCGGGCCGAGCAGCAGGGCGCGGGGCAGTCCGTCGATGCGGGAGCGGAGCCGTTCGGCGAGGACCTCCTGGTCGCGGGCGACCCCCAGCTCGCCCGCGAGCCATTTCAGCTCCTCGCCGATGGGGTCGGTCACCGCTCGGTCGAGGACCTTGCCGTAGCTGCGGAAGGCGCTGCGCAGCCGCCGGGTGGAGACCCGGGCCTGATGGACGGAGTCGGGGAGGTTCCGGCGTACGGCGGGGTCGTACGCGAGGAGGGCCTCGATGTGTTCGCGCAGATGGACGAGGAGGTGGCCGCCCGCGTCGGTGGGCTCGGCCGGGCGGTGGCCGGGGACCTCCAGGCCGGTCTCGGCGAGGGCCCTGGCCAGCTTCGAGGGGGCGGCGGCGGGCCGCAGCCCGGCCTTGGTGAGCTTCTTGTGGACCCGGTCCAGTACGGCGGGGTCGGCGTCGTCGCCGAGTTCGACCTCGATCTCGTCCCAGGCCGCCTCACGCCCGGCGCCCTCGCCCTCGCCGAGCAGCCGCCGGGCGCGGACGGCGTCCCGGCTCACCTCGGCGAGGAGACGCCCGTCGGCGTCGGTGAGCAGTTGGAGGTGCCGGGAGGAGAGCAGCCGGACCACGGGGACGGGCTCCGCCCCCCGGACCCGGGCCCGCACCAGCGCCCGCAGGGTGCGCGGGATGTCGTCGGAGAGGGGGACGCCGATCTCGTCCCGTACGCCGGGGGCGACGGGCAGTTTGAGGTGCCAGCCCGCGTCGGCGCCGCCCGTGCGCCTGCGGAGGGTGATGGAGGCCGCGGCGAGCCGCAGATCGGCCGTGTCGTAGTAGACCGCGTCCAGCTCGGCCGTGCCGTGGTCGGCGACGGCCGCGACCCCGGCCACTCGGGTCAGCTCGGGCAGCCGGGTCTCGGGGGTGGCTTCGTACTTCCGCTCGATTTCTCGCTTGGTGTCCGCCATGAACCGAATCTAGTTCGCGAACACGCGAAGCGGCAGACCCGCGCCAGGACCGATCGGGCGGTCAGGCCGACATCGGCCGCTGCACCCGGATGGACTGGAGGAGTCCGATCGCCACCCAGACGGCGAACATGGACGAGCCTCCGTAGGAGACGAAGGGCAGCGGCAGCCCGGCCACCGGCATGATCCCGAGGGTCATCCCGATGTTCTCGAAGGACTGGAAGGCGAACCAGGCGATGATGCCGGCGGCGACGATCGTCCCGTACAGCTCGGTGGTCTCGCGGGCGATCCGGCAGGCGCGCCAGAGGACCACGCCGAGCAGCACCAGGATCAGCCCGGCCCCGACGAAGCCCAGCTCCTCGCCCGCGACGGTGAAGACGAAGTCGGTCTGCTGCTCGGGGACGAACTGGCCGGTGGTCTGGGAGCCCTTGAAGAGGCCGGTGCCCAGCAGTCCGCCGGAGCCGATGGCGATCCGGGCCTGGTTGGTGTTGTAGCCGACGCCCGCCGGGTCCAGCTCGGGGTTGGCGAAGGCGGCGAAGCGGTTGATCTGGTACTCGTCCAGCAGTCCGAGCGCGGTGACGAGGACCGCGCCGGCCACTCCGCTGCCGATCAGCCCGAGGATCCAGCGGTTGGGCGCGCCGGAGGCGAGCAGGACGCCGAGCATGATGACGACCATGACCATGACCGAGCCGAGGTCGGGCATCAGCATGACGATCGCCATCGGCAGCACGGCGATGCCGAGCGACTTGGCGACGGTGCGGTGGTCCGGGTGGGCGAGGTCGCCCGCGTCGACGCGGGAGGCGAGCAGCATCGCCATGCCCAGGATGATCGTGATCTTCACGAACTCCGAGGGCTGGATGGAGAAGCCGCCGCCGATGACGATCCAGGCGTGCGCGCCGTTGATCGTCGCGCCGAGGGGGGTGAGGACGAGGACGATGAGCAGCACGGAGATGCCGTAGAGCACCGGGACCGCGCCGCGCAGGGTGCGGTGGCCGAGCCAGATGGTGGCGATCATCAGCGCGATGCCGATGCCGGTGTTCAGTATGTGCCGGAAGAGGAAGTCGTACGGGTCTCCCCCGGTCAGCTCGGTCCGGCCGCGGGTGGCCGACCAGACGAGCAGCGCGCCGATGCCGGAGAGCAGGAAGGCGCAGAGGAGGAGCGGCCAGTCGAGCCGCCGGACCACCGAGTCGCGGGCGGAGAGCTGGGACCAGAGTCCGCCGCGCTGGGGTCCGTATCCGGAGACGGAGAAGCCATTGGTGCCGGCCATGCCTCAGCCTCAGTCCCTTCGCGCGGTCGCCGCCGCGAGCCGCAGGCTGGTGTCCGGCAGGGTGCCGGGGCGGCGGTCGCCGGTGGTGGCGGCTGCCTGCTGGGTCTGCGGCGGCAGCGGCTTGCGCGGCTTGTACGGCTTGATCCCGGGCGCGTCGATGGAGCCGTCGGCCCCGATCCTCGGCAGGGCCTTCTGGGGGGCGGGCAGCAGGGCGCGCTTGAGGTCCTGGCCGCCCTTCTCGTCGAGTCCGTACATCGCTTCGTAGATCTTCCGGACGGCGGGTCCCGAGGCGCCGGAGCCGGTGCCGCCCTGGGAGATCGTCATCACGATGGTGTAGTCGTCGGTGTAGGAGGCGAACCACGAGGTGGTCTGCTTGCCGTAGACCTCGGCGGTGCCCGTCTTGGCGTGCATCGGGATCCTGTCCTGCGGCCAGCCGCCGAATCGCCAGGCGGCGGAACCGCGGGTCGCGACTCCCGCGAGGGCATCGTTTATCTTCTTGTTGGTCGCGGCGTCCATGGGGAGCTTGGCGGCCCGCTCGGGCTTGATCTCCCGGACGGACTTGCCGTCGGCGCTGATGACGGCCTTGCCGACGGTGGGCCGGTACATCGTGCCGCCGTTGGAGATGGCCGCGTAGATCGACGCCATCTGTATCGGGGTGACGAGGGTGTCTCCCTGCCCGATGGAGTAGTTGACCGAGTCGCCCGCGCGCATCCGGTTGCCTTCGAGGCAGTTCTCGAAGGCGATCTGCTCGACGTAGGTGCCGCCCTTCTTGCCCTCCTTGCACCAGGTGTCCTTGAGCTGCTCCCAGTAGCTCTGCTTCCACTGGCGGTCGGGGACCCGGCCGCCGACCTCGTTGGGGAGGTCGATGCCGGTCTTCGCGCCGAGGCCGAACTGGTGCGCGGTCTTGTAGAACCAGTCGTCGGGCTTCTTCTTGGGGTTGATGCCGCCGTCGTTCAGCCACTCCTGGTGGGCGAGGCCGTAGTAGACGGTGTCGCAGGAGACTTCGAGCGCGCGGCCGAGGTCGATGATCCCGTATCCCCGGGATTCAAAGTTCTTGAACTCCCGGCCGCCGAAGGAGAGCGAGGAGGGGCAGGGGTAGTTGCCGTCGAAGTCGTACCCGGCGTTGACGGCGGCGGTGGAGGAGATCACCTTGAAGATGGAGCCGGGGGCGGCCTGGCTCTGGATGCCCCGGTTGAGCAGCGGGTAGTTGGAGCGCTTGTCGGTGAGCCGCGCGTAGTCCTTGCCGGAGATGCCGCCGACCCAGGCGTTGGGGTCGTACGTCGGCAGGGAGGCCATGGAGATGACGCGGCCGGTCTTGTTCTCCATCACCACGACCGCGCCCGCGTCGGCCTTGTAGTTCTTGCCGGTGTTGTTCTTGTCGATTTCCTTGCGGGCGGCCTTCATGGCCTCGTTCAGCTCGTACTCGGCGACGGCCTGGACGCGGGCGTCGATGGAGGTGACGAGGTTCGCGCCGGGCTGGGCCTTGTCGCGCTCGGCCTCGCCGATGACCCGGCCGAGGTTGTCCACCTCGTAGCGGGTGATGCCGGCCTTGCCGCGCAGCGCGTTGTCGTAGGTGCGCTCCAGGCCGGAGCGGCCGACCTGGTCGGAGCGGAGGAAGGGGGACTCGGTGTCCTTGGCCTCCTCGATCTCGCCGTCGGTGACGGGGGAGAGATAGCCGAGGACCTGGGCGGTGTTGGCCTTGCCGGGGGCGGTGTAGCGGCGTACGGCGGTGGGCTCGGCGGTGATGCCGGGGAAGTCCTCGGCGCGCTCGCGGATCTGGAGGGCCTGCTGGGTGGTGGCCTCGTCGGTGACGGGGATCGGCTGGTAGGGGGAGCCGTTCCAGCAGGGCTTCCCGGTCTTGGAGTCGCAGAGCCGGACCTTGTCCTGGACGTCCTTGGGCTTCATGTCGAGGACTTCGGCGAGCCGGGTGAGGACGCCCTTGCCGTCGTCGCGCATCTTCATCAGCTCGGTGCGGGAGGCGGAGACGACGAGACGGGTCTCGTTGTCGGCCAGCGGCACGCCGCGCGCGTCGAGGATGGAGCCCCGGACGGCGGGCTGGACGACGCGCTGGACGCCGTTGTTCTTCGCCTCGTCGGTGTACTCCTGGCCGTTGCGGATCTGGAGGTACCAGAGCCGTCCGCCGAGGGTGAGGAGGAGGGAGAAGACCAGTACCTGGATGACGACGAGCCGGATCTGGACCCGTGGGGTCCGGCCGGTCTCCGGGATGTTGCTCACAGTCGCTTGACCCCCTTGATCCGTCCGGCGCGGGTGGCTCTGTTGCGGGCGGCCTTGACGCGCAGTCCCCCGCGCTGGGAGCCGATGCGCAGTCCGGTGCCGGAGGCGAGCCAGCCCGAGGAGACATCGCCCGCGCCGGCGTTCTGGCTGTCGGAGAGCGGGTCGTTCTCGGTGCGGCGGGCCAGCGCCATGATGAGCGGCACGGTGAACGGCGCGAGCAGCAGATCGTAGACGGCGGCGGTGAAGAGCAGATCGCCGAGGCCGACATGGCGGACGGGGCTGTCGCCGACGAGCGCGCCGACTCCCGCGTACAGCAGGGTGGAGGCGACGGCGGCGGCGACGACCACGAGCATCGGGCCGGTGGCGGACTTCAGCTTGCCGTTCTCGGGGCGGGCGAGGCCCGCGAGATAGCCGATGACGCAGAGGACCAGGGCGTACTGTCCGGCCGCGTGGTCGGCGGGGGGTGCGAGGTCGGCGAGGAGTCCGGCGCCGAAGCCGATGAACGCGCCGGCGAGGTGCCCGTAGACGAGGGCGAGGCCGAGGACGGTCAGCAGCAGCAGATCGGGGACCGCGCCGGGGAGCTGGAGCCGGGAGAGGACGGAGACCTGGAGGACGAGCGCGACCACGACGAGGGCCGCGGAGAGAAGCGTCCGGTTGACACGCATGACGGATCAGCTCCTACTGCTGCTCGTCGTCCCGGCCGCCGGCCGGGTCCGGATCGGGGTCGCCCTGGGGCGTTCCGCCGTCCGGGGACCCGGTGGCGGCGGGGGCCCGGCTCGCGCCGGGGGACGGGGTGGTCGCGGGGGCCAGGGCGTCGCCGGGCACCCGTTCGGCGGCGTCGCCCTGCGGCAGTTCGCCGCCGGCGCCGGGAGCGCTGGGGGTGACCGTCACGGTGACGGTCGGGGTGGGCCTGGGGCCCGCGGGCTTGGCGGGCAGCACGGTGTCCCGGGGGTCGGTACGGGGGGCCTGGACGACCACGCCGACGATGTCGAGCTTGCTGAAGCCGACGTAGGGCTCGACATGGACGGTGCGGGTCAGATCGCCGCCGGCGGGGTCCACGCGGACCACCTGGCCGATGGGGACGCCGGGCACGAAGGGCTTGTCGGCCCGGGAGCCGAAGGTGACCAGCCGGTCGCCCTTCTTGACCTTGTGCTTTCCGTTCAACAGCTGGACGGAGAGCGGGCGGTCGCCCTGGCCGGTGGCGAAGCCCAGCTCGTCGGTCTTCTCCATCCGGGTGCCGACGGTGAAGCCGGGGTCGTTGGCCAGCAGGACGGTCGCGGTGTGCGGGCCGACGGTGGTGACCCGGCCGACGAGTCCGTCTCCGTTGAGCACGGTCATGTCGCGGCGGATGCCGTCGAGGGAGCCGATGTCGATGGTGATCGTCCAGGAGAAGCCCTGGGCCGCTCCTATGGCGATGACCTCCGCGCCCTTGATGCCGTACTGCCCGGCCCCGGCCGTGCGCAGCATCCGGTCCAGCTCGCGCGCCCGGCTGCGGTTGCGGTCGTCGCTGCCCAGTCTGGCCTTGAGTTGGGCGTTCTCCCGCTCCAGCACGCTGATGCGGTCGTGGCGCTCGCCGGAGTCACGGACGGCTCCGATCGCGTTGCCGACCGGGTCGACCGCGGAGGCGACGCCGTTCTCCACCGGCCCGAAGACCGTGGCGGCGGCCTGCCGGGCGCCGTCGATCGGTGAGTCCTCGCCGCCCCGGATGTCCACCGTGATCAAAGCGAACGCGATGGCGATCAGCAGCACCAGGAGCAGCCGGCTCTCTCGTGTGTCCCTCACGTGCGGCGGCCGTGCCTTCCTCGTAGGAATGGAGATGTCTGTATATCAACGATCTGCCGTACGGGTTGGCAGGCCCCCGTACCGGGACCCCCGGGCCCCTCGCGGGATCCGGGGGCCAGTGGGCCGGCGGCACGTGTCACCGGCGGCGTCCGCCTCGGGCCGGGGCTATCGGCGCGGCTGGGCGTCCAGCACCTGCTGGAGCGCCTCGAACTCCTCCACGCACTTGCCGGAGCCGAGCGCGACCGAGTCCAGCGGGTTCTCGGCGATGTGGATGGGCATGCCGGTCTCGACGCGGAGGCGCTCGTCGAGGCCGCGCAGCAGCGCGCCGCCGCCGGTGAGGACGATGCCCCGGTCCATCACATCGCCCGACAGCTCGGGCGGGCACTTGTCGAGGGTGGTCTTGACCGCGTCGACGATCGAGTTGACCGGCTCCTCGATCGCCTTGCGGACTTCGGCGGCCGAGATGACGACGGTCTTCGGCAGACCGGAGACGAGGTCACGGCCGCGGATCTCGGTGTGCTCGTCCTGGCCCATGTCGTATGCGGAGCCAATAGTGATCTTGATCTGTTCGGCGGTCCGCTCACCGAGGAGGAGTGAGTACTCCTTCTTGATGTGCTGAATGATCGCGTTGTCCAGTTCGTCGCCGGCGACCCTGATGGACTGGGCCGTGACGATTCCGCCGAGGGAGATGACGGCGACTTCGGTGGTTCCGCCGCCGATGTCCACCACCATATTGCCGGTGGCCTCGTGGACCGGGAGTCCGGAGCCGATGGCGGCGGCCATGGGCTCCTCGATGATGTGCACCTGGCGCGCGCCCGCCTGCGTCGACGCCTCGATGACCGCGCGGCGCTCGACTCCCGTGATGCCGGAGGGCACACAGACGACGACCCTCGGACGGGCGAGATAACGACGCTTGTGGATCTTCAGAATGAAGTAGCGGAGCATCCGCTCGGTGATCTCGAAGTCGGCGATGACGCCGTCCTTCAGCGGCCGGACGGCCACGATGTTGCCCGGCGTCCGTCCGATCATCTTCTTCGCCTCGGAGCCGACCGCGAGAATGCCGCCCGTGTTGGTGTTGATGGCGACGACGGACGGCTCGTTGAGAACGATCCCCCGGCCCCTGACGTACACCAGCGTGTTGGCGGTCCCGAGGTCGACAGCCATGTCACGGCCGATGAACGACATGTTGTTCCCCATGAGGATGCGTCTGGCCTTCCCGAATCGAGCTGACAGCTTTTCAGGACGGCAGGTTGGGTGCTGTGGCGTGAGGGCTACATCGTAATGCCGCCCGCACGGAGACGGCGCGGTGGTACGCCTCTCTTTAGGTGACGAAGTGTCGCGGCGATCCGTTCCCGCATTGCGTTCGCATATGCCGAAGGGCGACCGAATTCCTTCGGTCGCCCCAGGTCATGAGCGCTGTATGGCTGATGTGGGGTCAGGAAAGTCCCGGAAAGAAAATCTTCAGTTCCCGAATGGCGGACTCTTCCGAGTCTGAGGCGTGGATGAGGTTCTCACGGACGATGGTGCCGAAATCGCCGCGGATCGAGCCGGGTGCGGCGGCGATGGGGTCGGTGGGGCCGGCGAGCTGCCGAACGCCCTCGATGACCCGCTCGCCGTCCACGACGAGCGCGACGACCGGACCGGAGGCCATGAACGCGACCAGGGGCTCGTAGAACGGCTTGCCCTTGTGCTCGCCGTAGTGCTGCTCCAGGGTCTCCTGGTCCAGGGTGCGCAGTTCCAGAGCGCTGATGGTCCAGCCGGCCTTGGCCTCGATCCGGCCGAGGATCTCGCCGACCAGCTTGCGCCGGACCGCGTCGGGCTTGAGGAGGACGAGGGTGCGCTGAGTCATGGTGCAGGGCTCCTTGCAGGCATACGTGTGCGGTGAGCCGAGGCTACAGGGGGCCCCGGCGCCACCCGCACCCGGACCTGGGACCGGCCGGACGGCCCCGGGCTCAGGCCTGGGGCTCGGCCCCGGCCTGCGCCGCCCAGCGCGCCTTGGTCTCGTCGATCTTGCGGCCGTAGTGGACGGAGGCCCACCACAGTCCGGCGAAGCACAGGCCCAGCGGGAACATCATCGGGACCACCAGGCCGCTGAGGACCAGACCGATCTGGAGCGCCCAGCCCAGCTGCACCCCGAAGGGGCGGGAGAGCATCCCGCAGAGCAGCACCGAGAGCACCATGCCGACGGCGCAGACCGTCCACACCAGTCCCGTGGACAGCTCCGGGTCCTTCATGGCGACCAGTCCGGCGAACCCGATGACGAAGAACTCGCCGATCAGCGTGGACGCGCAGAGCGTACGCATGTCAGCCCCTCCCCAGCAGCAGCCGGGCCTCGCCGACCGTGATCACGGAACCGGTCACCAGGACGCCCGCGCCCGCGTACTCGGCCTCCTCCTCGGCCAGCGTGATCGCCGCCTCGATGGCCTCGTCGAGCCGGGGCTCGACCACCACCCGCTCGTCGCCGAAGACCTCCACCGCGACCGCCGCGAGCGCGTCCGCGTCCATCGCGCGGGGGGTGGAGTTCTGGGTGACGACGACCTCGGCGAAGACCGGCTCGAAGGCTTCGAGCAGCCCCCGGACGTCCTTGTCGCCGCTCGCGCCGACCACACCGATCAGCCGGGAGAAGCCGAAGGCCTCGGTCACGGCCTCGGCGGCGGCGAGCGCGCCCGCCGGGTTGTGCGCCGCGTCCAGGACCACCGTGGGGCTGCGCCGGACGACTTCGAGCCGGCCCGGCGAGGAGACCGCGGCGAACGCCTTGCGGACGGTGTCCGCGTCCAGCGTGCGCGCGTGGTCCGCGCCGATGCCGAAGAACGCCTCGACCGCCGCGAGCGCCACCGCCGCGTTGTGCGCCTGGTGGGCCCCGTAGAGCGGGAGGAAGATCTCGCCGTACTCGCCGCCGAGACCGCGCAGGGTCAGCAGCTGGCCGCCGACGGCGATCTCGCGGGAGACCACGCCGAACTCCATGCCCTCGCGGGCGACGGTGGCGTCGACCTCGACGGCCTTCTTCAGGATCACCTGCGCCGCGTCCACCGGCTGCTGGGCCAGGATCACCGTCGCGTCCTGCTTGATGACGCCGGCCTTCTCCGCGGCGATCTCGCCGGTGGTGGAGCCGAGCCGGTCGGTGTGGTCCAGCGCGATCGGGGTGATCACGGCGACGGATCCGTCGATCACATTGGTGGCGTCCCACGCGCCGCCCATGCCGACCTCGACCACGGCGACGTCCACGGGGGCGTCCGCGAAGGCCGCGTACGCCATGCCGGTGAGCACCTCGAAGAAGGAGAGCCGGTACTCCTGCGAGGCGTCGACCATCTCGACGTACGGCTTGACGTCCTCGTAGGTGGAGATGAAGCGCTCGGGGTCGACCGGCGCGCCGTCGAGGCTGATCCGCTCGGTGATCGACTGGACGTGCGGGGAGGTGTAGCGGCCGGTGCGCAGCTCGAAGGCGGAGAGCAGGGCCTCGATCATGCGGGCCGTGGAGGTCTTGCCGTTGGTGCCGGTGATGTGGATGGAGGGGTAGGCGCGCTGGGGCTCGCCGAGGACGTCCATCAGCGCGGCGATCCTGGTCACCGAGGGTTCGAGCTTGGTCTCGCCCCAGCGGCCGGCCAGCTCGGTCTCGACGGTGCGCAGGGCGCGGTCGGTCTCGGGGTCGGCGGGCCGGGCGGGGACGGCGTCCTGCGACGGGGCACCGGACTGGGCGCGCAGGGTGCGGCTGCCGGCCTCGATCACCGCCAGGTCGGGGTCACGGTCGGTCTCTGCGTCGACGATCTCGTCAAAGGGGTCGGGCTCTGCGGGACGGTCGGCCGGATGCTCACTCACGGGTCCAGTCTATGGTCCGGGGGCCCGCCCACATCCCCGGGCTCACCGCACCGGGGTCCGGGGCCGCGCGGCCGGGTGGACGGAAGGAGGCCCCGGGGGAAATCCCGGGGCCTCCCGTCGCCTCACCGCGGACGGGTCACGCCTGCGGGAGGCTCTCCAGCTGCGCGGTGATCCGGGCGATGTCCTCCTCGGCGGCGGCGAGCCGGCCCCGGATCTTCTCCACCACCTGATCGGGGGCCTTGGCGAGGAACGCCTCGTTGCCGAGCTTCCCCTCGGCCTGGGCCTTCTCCTTCTGGGCGGCGGCCAGGTCCTTGGCGAGGCGCTTGCGCTCGGCCGCGACGTCGATGGTGCCCGAGAGGTCGAGCGCCACCGTCGCCCCCGCCACCGGCAGGGTCGCCGTCGCGCTGAAGTCCTCGCCCTCCGGCTGGAGGCGCAGCAGCTGGCGGATGGCGGCCTCGTGCGGGGCGAGCGCGGTGCCGTCGAGGCCGAGGCGGGCGGGGACCTTCTGGCCGGGCTGGAGGCCCTGGTCGGAGCGGAACCTGCGGACCTCGGTGACGACCCGCTGGACCAGCTCGATCTCGCGCTCGGCGGCCTCGTCGCGGAATCCGCTGTCGGCCGGCCAGTCGGCGACGACCAGCGACTCCTTGCCGGTGAGCGTGGTCCACAGCGTCTCGGTGACGAAGGGGGTGATCGGGTGGAGCAGCCGGAGGGTGACGTCGAGGACCTCGCCCAGGACGCGGGCGGAGACCTTGGCCTGCTCGCCGCCGGCGAAGTACGTCGTCTTCGACAGCTCGACGTACCAGTCGAAGACCTCGTCCCACGCGAAGTGGTAGAGGGCGTCGGCCAGCTTGGCGAACTGGTAGTCGTCGTAGTGCGCGTCGACCTCGGCCACGACCTTGTTCAGCCGGGACAGGATCCAGCGGTCGGCCGCCGACATCGCGGAGGCGTCCGGCAGCGGACCCTCCACGGTCGCGCCGTTCATCAGCGCGAAGCGGGTGGCGTTCCAGATCTTGTTGGCGAAGTTGCGGGAGGCCTTGACCCAGTCCTCGCCGATCGGGACGTCCGCGCCCGGGTTGGCGCCGTTGGCGAGGGTGAAGCGGACGGCGTCGGAGCCGTACGCGTCCATCCAGTCCAGCGGGTCCACCGAGTTCGGGTTGGACTTCGACATCTTCTTGCCGGTCTCGTCGCGGACGAGGCCGGTGAGGGCGACGGTGTGGAAGGGGGCCTCGCCGTCCATCGCGTACAGACCGAACATCATCATCCGGGCGACCCAGAAGAAGATGATGTCGTGGCCGGTGACCAGGACGTCGGTGGCGTAGAACTTCTCCAGGTCCGGGGTCTGCTCCGGCCAGCCGAGGGTGGAGAAGGGCCACAGGCCCGAGGAGAACCAGGTGTCGAGGACGTCCTCGTCCTGGGTCCAGCCCTCGCCGCTCGGCGGCTGCTCGTCGGGGCCGACGCAGACGGTCTCGCCGTTCGGGCCGTACCAGACGGGGATGCGGTGGCCCCACCACAGCTGGCGCGAGATGCACCAGTCGTGCATGTTGTCGACCCAGTCGAAGTAGCGCTTCGACAGCTCGGCCGGGTGGATCTTCACCTGTCCGTCGCGGACGGCGTCGCCGGCGGCCTGGGCCAGCGGGCCGACCTTGACCCACCACTGGAGCGAGAGCCTCGGCTCGATGGTGGTCTTGCAGCGGGAGCAGTGGCCGACGGAGTGGACGTACGGCCGCTTCTCGGCGACGACCCGGCCCTGCTCGCGCAGGGCGGCGACGATCGCGGAGCGCGCCTCGAAGCGGTCCAGGCCCTGGAAGGGGCCGGGGACGGTGATGACGGCCCGCTCGTCCATCACGGTGAGGGACTCCAGGCCGTGGCGCTGGCCGATGGCGAAGTCGTTCGGGTCGTGGGCGGGGGTCACCTTGACCGCGCCGGTGCCGAACTCGGGGTCGACATGGGTGTCGGCGACGACCGGGATGGTGCGGTCGGTCAGCGGCAGCTTGATCCGCTTGCCGATGAGATGGGCGTACCGCTCGTCGTCGGGGTGGACGGCGACGGCGGTGTCGCCGAGCATCGTCTCGACACGGGTGGTCGCCACGACGAGGGTGTCCTCGCCCTCGCCGTACTTCAGCGAGACCAGCTCGCCGTTGTCGTCCTGGTAGTCGACCTCGATGTCGGAGATCGCGGTGAGACAGCGCGGGCACCAGTTGATGATGCGCTCGGCGCGGTAGATCAGCTCGTCGTCGTAGAGGTTCTTGAAGATCGTCTGGACGGCGCGGGAGAGGCCCTCGTCCATGGTGAAGCGCTCACGGCTCCAGTCGAGACCTGCGCCGAGGCGGCGGAGCTGGCCGAGGATCCGGCCCCCGTACTCCTCCTTCCACTGCCACACCCGCTCGGTGAACTGCTCGCGGCCGAGGTCGTGGCGGGACTTGCCCTCCTCGGCGAGCTGCTGCTCGACCTTGTTCTGGGTGGCGATGCCCGCGTGGTCCATGCCGGGCAGCCAGAGGGCCTCGTACCCCTGCATGCGCTTACGGCGGGTGAGCGCGTCCATCAGGGTGACCTGGAAGGCGTGGCCCAGGTGAAGGGCCCCGGTGACGTTCGGCGGCGGGATGACGATGGTGTACGGCGGCTTCTCACTCTTGGCGTCCGCCGTGAAGTAACCCCGCTCTACCCAGCGCTCGTACAACTTCCCCTCTACCTCGGCCGGTGCGTACTGGGTCGGCAGTTCGGGGTTGCTGGCTGGCGTCTGCTGAGTGTTCTCGGTCACGGGCCCAGTTTAGGGGTGTCACGGTGCCGTACTGAAACGGGAGAGTTCGGTAACGGTGTGACCCCTGCCGCTCCTCCTGCCCGGGAGCTGAGTGAGGATGTCGCCGAACCGCATGAGCGTCTTGAGGGGAACCCAGGAATGAGCCACAACCAGCCGGGCCCGTACGGGCAGCAGCCCCAGCAGCCTCCGCAGCCGGGCCCGTACGGCCAGCCGGGTCCCTATGGGCAGCCTGGTCCCTATGGCCGACCCGCCGAGCCCCAGGGGCAGCCGGGCGCTCAGGGGCAGCCCGGTCCCTACGGGCAGCCGGGGCCTTATGCGCAGCCGGGTCCCTACGGGCAGCCGCCGCAGGGCGGGGAGCCCGGCTACGGGTATCCGCCGCAGCAGCCGGGCGGGCCGGGCGGGCCGGGCGGGCCGGGCGGGCCGGGGTACGGCTATCCGCAGCAGCCTCCGCAGCCGCAGGGCTTCCCCCAGCAGCCCGGGGGGTACGGGCAGCAGCCCTTCCCCGGGCAGGTGCCGCCCCCGCCGCCCGCGCCGAAGAAGAAGACCGGGCTGATCGTCGGGGCCTGTGTCGTGGCCCTGGCCGTGATCGCCGGCGGCGCGTACTTCCTGCTGGGCAGTGAGGGCGGGAGCGGCGGCGACGGTGCCGTCTCCGCCGCCACCAAGGGGCACAGGCTGGAGCTGCCCGGCACGGTCGGCGAGTACCGGCAGACCGAGTCCGAGGACTCCAAGCCGGTCACCGCGAAGGACAGCAGGGCCATGGCCGAGAAGATCGGGGTGCGGAACCCCAACGAGACGGCGGCCCAGTACGAGGCGGGGTCCAAGCAGGACCCGATGTCCCAGAAGATGCTGACGGTCAGCGGCCTCTGGGGGGAGATCGCCGATCCCGAGAAGTCGATCGACGGCATGTTCCTGACCGCCGAGAAGGGCTCCCTGGAGGACAAGGCCCAGAAGCTGGAGCTGGTCGGCACGCCCAAGGCCTTCAAGCCGGCGGGCTTCGAGGGCGCGCTGATGAAGTGCCAGAGCGCGAAGCTGAAGGGGGCGGGCGCCGCGCAGAAGGCGATGGAGATGCCGATCTGCGTCTGGGCCGACTACAGCACGGTCGCCGTCGTCATGTCCGTGGAGATGGCCAATGTGATGGGCACCGGCAAGGCCACCTCGCTGGACAAGGTCGCCGAACTCGCCGCCAAGGCGTACGGCACCTCGCGCGCCAAGGTCTGACCACGGCAAGGTCCGAGTACGACCACGCGAAGGGGCGCCCCGCCGGGGCGCCCCTTTCGTCATGTGCCGGACGGCTACGCGGACTTCTCGTGCCGGCCGTCGCTCTTGGGCACGATACGGGGCACCAGCGTCGGGTTGACGTTGTTGCGCACCACATCGGCCGTGATGACGACGCGGGCGACGTCCTTGCGGGAGGGGACCTCGTACATCACCGACTGGAGGACTTCCTCCATGATGGCGCGGAGCCCACGGGCTCCGGTGCCGCGCAGGATGGCCTGGTCGGCGATGGCCTCCAGGGCCGGGCGGTCGAAGTCCAGCTCCACGCCGTCGAGTTCGAAGAGCCGCTGGTACTGCTTCACCAGCGCGTTGCGCGGCTCCACCAGGATCTTCAGCAGCGCTTCGCGGTCGAGGTTGTGCACGGAGGTGATGACGGGGAGCCGGCCGATGAACTCGGGGATCATCCCGAACTTCACCAGGTCCTCCGGCATGACCTCCTGGAACTGGTCGCTCGCCTCGATCTCGCGCTTGGAGCGGATCGTCGCGCCGAAGCCGATGCCCTTGGCCCCCGCCCGCGACTCGATGATCTTCTCCAGGCCGGCGAACGCGCCGCCCACGATGAAGAGCACATTGGTCGTGTCGATCTGGATGAACTCCTGGTGCGGGTGCTTCCGTCCGCCCTGCGGCGGCACGGAGGCGGTGGTGCCCTCCAGGATCTTCAGCAGCGCCTGCTGGACGCCCTCGCCCGACACATCGCGGGTGATCGAGGGGTTCTCGCTCTTCCGGGCGACCTTGTCGATCTCATCGATGTAGATGATCCCGGTCTCGGCCTTCTTGACGTCATAGTCGGCCGCCTGAATGAGCTTCAGCAGGATGTTCTCGACGTCCTCGCCGACATAGCCCGCCTCCGTGAGCGCCGTGGCGTCGGCGATGGCGAAGGGGACGTTGAGCATCCGGGCGAGGGTCTGCGCCAGCAGGGTCTTGCCCGAGCCGGTGGGGCCCAGCAGCAGGATGTTGGACTTCGACAGCTCGATGCCGTCGTCACGGCCCTGGGCACCGCCGGTCTCACCGGCCTGGACCCGCTTGTAGTGGTTGTACACCGCCACGGAGAGGGCCTTCTTCGCGGGCTCCTGGCCGACGACATAGCCTTCGAGGAACTCGTAGATCTCGCGCGGCTTGGGCAGTTCCTCCCAGCGCACCTCGGACGTCTCGGCGAGCTCCTCTTCGATGATCTCGTTGCAGAGATCAATACACTCGTCGCAGATGTACACACCGGGACCTGCGATGAGCTTCTTCACCTGCTTCTGGCTCTTTCCGCAGAACGAGCACTTGAGCAGGTCGCCGCCATCACCGATGCGTGCCACGAGGTGCTTCCCCTTCGCCTGGGAGCGGCTTGGTTCGGCCGACTCCTGGTGCCTCATATCCGACGGTACCTTGCCGAGGCCCTCGTTCGGGCCCCCCTTGGCGCGGTTCACATGGTAGTGATCCCGTTCGGGACCGCCCCCACCGCCCGCGCCAAGGGCTGCGCGCCGGTCAGGCCGCCGCGCCGGCCGTGCTCTTGCGGGTCGAGACGATCTGGTCCACCAGACCGTACGCCAGGGCGTCGTCGGCGGTCAGGATCTTGTCCCGCTCGATGTCGTCGCGGACCTTCTCGATCGGCGTGGTGGAGTGCTTCGCCAGCATCTGCTCCAGCTGCTCACGCATCCGGAGGATCTCCTTCGCGGCGATCTCCAGGTCGGAGAGCTGCTCCCGGCCGGTCTGCGAGGACGGCTGGTGGATCAGCACCCGGGCGTGCGGCAGCGCCATGCGCTTGCCGGGCGTGCCAGCGGCGAGCAGCACGGCCGCGGCGGAGGCCGCCTGGCCCATGCAGACCGTCTGGATGTCCGGCTTCACGAACTGCATCGTGTCGTAGATGGCGGTCAGCGCGGTGAAGGAGCCACCGGGGCTGTTGATGTAGATGGAGATGTCACGGTCGGGGTCCATCGACTCCAGGCACAGCAGCTGCGCCATGACGTCGTTGGCGGAGGCGTCGTCGATCTGCACGCCGAGGAAGATGACGCGCTCCTCGAACAGCTTCGCGTACGGGTCGTACTCGCGCACGCCCTGGGAGGTGCGCTCGACGAAGCGCGGGACGACATAGCGGTTGTCCAGCTGCGGGCCGGTGTAGAGGCCGCTCGCGGAGTTGATGCTCATGTGGGTGTTCACCGTCCTGGTGGCGTTCTGCGTAACGTGCGCGGGCGTTCGCGGCGTTTCGCGGGCTGGAGAGTGGCTTGGGAGGCGCTGGGCCCCGGGGCGGAGCGGCGGCCCGCACACCCGGAGGGCGCGGGCCCCGCTCCCGCGGCCGGTCGGGCCGCGGAGGGGGTGCGGGGCCTGCTCAGGCGCCGGTGCCGCCGCCGCCCGGGACGCCGGAGGCGGCGGTGATGATCTCGTCGATGAGGCCGTACTCCTTGGCCTCCTCGGAGGTGAACCAGCGGTCGCGGTCGCCGTCGCGGATGATCGCCTCGATGGTCTGGCCGGAGTGACGGGCGGTGATCTCCGCCATGCGCTGCTTGGTGCGCAGCAGGTACTCGGCCTGGATCTTGATGTCGGAGGCGGTGCCGCCGAGACCGGCCGAGCCCTGGTGCATCAGGATGTCGGTGTTGGGCAGCGCGAAGCGCTTGCCGGCGGTGCCGCCGGTCAGCAGGAACTGGCCCATGGAGGCCGCCATGCCCATGCCGATGGTCACCACGTCGTTCGGGATGTACTGCATGGTGTCGTAGACCGCCATGCCCGCCGTCACCGAGCCGCCGGGGCTGTTGATGTAGAGGTAGATGTCCTTGTCGGGGTCGGCGGCAAGGAGCAGCAGCTGTGCGGTGATCTTGTTGGCGATGTCATCGTCGACCTGCTGACCGAGGAAGATGATGCGCTCGCCGAGCAGCCGGCTGTAGACCTGGTCGCCGAGGCCACCGCCGAAGGACGGCTCACCGGCGGCGTAAGGCATCAGATTCGTCACGTATCCACCTGCTCGTCTCTGACGGCTGCCTGCCGTCTCAGCGTCTTCGTAACCGGGGGCGGGTACTCCCCAACCCTCGTACTCATGGACCCTAACGCGCAGGTCGGACAACGCCATCCCGGTTCCCGAACTGTTCGCTCGGAGCGCAAGGTGCGCAAGGGAGGGTTGAGCGGAATACGGGGGTTCGGATACGGCGCAGGGCCCGGACGCGGCGGCGTCCGGGCCCTGTGCTCGGGCGGTGCGGTGAGCGGGGCTCAGCGGGAGGCTCAGGCCTCCGGCTTGTCCTCGCCCTTCTCGTCGGCCTTGGCCTCGTCCGCGTCGGCGTCGGTGACGGCCTCGACGGTCTCGGCGGCGGTCTCGGTCTCGTCCTCGTCGTCCAGGTCGACGACGTCACCGTTGGTGTCGAGGACCTTGGAGGCCTCGACGACCAGGGCCAGCGCCTTGCCGCGGGCGACCTCGCCCACGAGCATCGGGACCTGGTTGCCCTCGACGACGGCCTGGGCGAACTGGTCCGGGCTCATGCCGGAGGAAGCCGCGCGGCGCATGAGGTGCTCGGTGAGCTCCTCCTGGTTGACGTTGAGCTTCTCCTTGGAGACCAGCTCGTCAAGGATGAACTGGGTCTTGATGCCCTTGACCGCGGCTTCCTTGGTCTCGGCGACGAACTCGTCCTCGGTCTTGCCCTGGATCTCCAGGTACTTCGCGAGGTCGAGGCCCATCTGGCCGAGCTGGTGGTGCTCCAGGTTGTGCTTGCGGGTGTTGATCTCGTCCTCGAGCAGCTTCTCGGGGATCGGCACCTCGGCGATCTCCAGCAGCTTCTCCAGGACGCGCTCCTGCGCCTGGGTGGCCTGGTCGTACTGCTTGATGCCGGTCAGCCGCTTGCGGCTGTCGGCCCTGAGGTCCTCGAGGGTGTCGAACTCGCTCGCCAGCTGGGCGAAGTCGTCGTCCAGCTCCGGCAGCTCACGCTTGGCGACCGTGGTGACCTTGACGGTGACCTCGGCGTCCTTGCCCTCGGCCGAGCCGCCCTTGAGCTGGGAGGTGAAGGTGGCCTCGCCACCGGCCTCCAGGCCCGTCACGGCCTCGTCGATGCCTTCGAGCAGCTCGCCCGAGCCGATCGTGTACTGGACGGCGGTCGCGACGCCGTCCTCCAGGACCTCGCCCTCGACCTTGGCCTCCAGGTCGATGGTGACGATGTCGCCGTCCTCGGCGGCACGCTCGACGGGGGTGGTGGAGGCGAAGCGCTCGCGCAGCTCCTCCACGGCCTTGTCGACGTCCTCGTCGGTGACCTCGATGGAGTCGACGGTGACCTCGATGCCGGAGTAGTCCGGGATCTCAATGACGGGGCGGATGTCGACCTCGGCGGTGAAGTTCAGCGTCTCGCCGTCCTTCAGCTCCGTGATGTCGACCTCGGGCTGGCCGAGCGGGTTGATCTCCGCCTCATTGACGGCCTCGGTGTAGAACTTCGGGAGGGCGTCGTTGACAGCCTCCTCCAGCACCGCACCACGGCCGAACCGCTGGTCGATGATCCGGGCCGGGATCTTGCCCTTACGGAAGCCCTTCACCGTGACCTGCTGGTTGATCTTCTTGTACGCCGCGTCGAGGCTGTCCTTGAGCTCCTCGAAGGGCACCTCGACAGTGAGCCGAACCCGGGTCGGGTTCAGGGTCTCCACGGCGCTCTTCACGGTTCGGTCTCCTTGATGGCTGATTCTGGGGTTCTGCCGCATCCGCCGCACAGGCAGCGGCTGAGCTGATCGGCCCGGATCGTCGTCTCAGTCGTCTCACTCGGTCGGACTCATCGCCGGACACACGGGCACGCAGCTTGCATAGTAGCCGCACGCAGGATGAGCCCCACAACGCGATCTTGTGGGGGGTCGATGACAAACGTGGTCGGGGTGGCCGGATTCGAACCGACGACCTTCCGCTCCCAAAGCGGACGCGCTACCAAGCTGCGCCACACCCCGCCGGTGCGACACGTAGGGTACATGCTCGCCGACCGGGCGAGCGCCGGATTTTCGCGGCGGTGCGCGGGGGAAGGCGGGCGGGGGCCGGACGGGGTGTGCGGCACGGGGCCGGGACCCGCTACGATGCTTCTCGTACCGCGGTCGGGCGATCAGCCTGTGACCTGCGGTGCGACGCTTGCGGGCGTAGCTCAATGGTAGAGCCCTAGTCTTCCAAACTAGCTACGCGGGTTCGATTCCCGTCGCCCGCTCTGTTCATGGCCTCGGGCCCGGTCGTCATCCGTGACGACCGGGCCCGAGGTCTTTTGCGTACCGGATGTACGAAGGGCGCACGGACGACGGAGGGGCCGACCGGTGATCACACCCGGTCGGCCCGTGCCGGAGGTCCTGGAGGCCCGGAAGCCTCAGCGGCCCTCAGAAGCTGATGTCGTTGATCGTCGAAGCTATCGAGTTGAGGAACCGCTCGATGGACGGGGCCATGCCCGACGAGGCGAGGAAGAAGCCGAAGAGTATCGGGACGATCACCGGCCCGCCCTTGAGCTGCCCGGAGCGAATCATGATGACGAGGATGATTCCCAACAGCACCACAACGGACAGCGAAATGGCCACAACTGATCACACACCCTCGGTCGGTCCCGCTCACCGGCCGGGGACATGCGGCCCTGCACACCCCCGCCTCAACTCCATCGTGCCACCAACCACGCGTTGTATGCGGCCGGCTGACGGAACGTCCGGGGCGGAATCACGCCATCCGACGGGCAGTGGCCGCCATCGCCGCAGTACGCGGGGGTTCCGGGCGGGTCGGGGAGCGCGGGAGGCCGGGGATACGGAAAAGAATTCGGCTCGATCGTTGCCATGCGACCACTTGGCGGTCACAAGAAATTCAAACACGGTGGAGCGATATTTCCGAGGGTAACAAAGTCGTATTGATATGCCCTATTTAATAGGGATTAACTGGGGCATAGCTGGCAAAAATTTCTTGGATCCGAAGGCACATCCCAGGTTTAAGGACATCTCAGGGGGAAGGCGCGGAGGGGTTTTACGAATTCCATTCCGCACAGCTGAGGTGCCTCGAATGCTCCACGCTCCGCAGGGATATCGCCGACCCCCCGGCCCCAAGGCCCTGGGGCCGGCCGCCCGTGCCTCCCCCGCCGCCGCTCCCGCCGCTGCTCCCGCCGCCGGCCCCGCTCCCGAGCGGGACCCCTTCTTCGACAACGCGAAGTACCTGGCCATCGTGCTGGTCGCGGTGGCGCACGCGTGGGAGCCGGTGATGGAGGGCAGCCGGGCCACCCGGGCGCTGTACCTCGTCGTCTACACCTTCCACATGCCCGCGTTCATCGTGATCTCCGGCTACTTCTCCCGGAGCTACTCCGGCCGCCCGCACCAGGTGAGACGGCTGCTGACCGGGATCGCCCTGCCGTACGCCGTCTTCGAGGTCGTCTACTCCCTTCAGCGGCGGTGGCTCGACCAGGGCTCCGACCAGCCGATCAGTCTGCTCGACCCCTTCTATCTGACCTGGTTCCTGGCCGCGCTCTTCGTCTGGCGGCTGACGGCCCCGCTGTGGCGGCAGATCCGCCGTCCGCTGCCGGTCGCGATCGTGATCGCCGCGCTGGCGTCGGTCTCCCCGGGCATCGGGGAGGATCTGAACCTCCAGCGGGTGCTCCAGTTCCTCCCCTTCTTCGTGCTGGGGCTCGTGCTGCGGCCCGAGCACTTCCGGCTGGTGCGGCGGCGGGAGGCCCGGGTGCTGGCGGTGCCGCTGTTCGCGGCGGTGCTGGGGCTCGCGTACTGGGTGGCCCCCGAGGTGCCGCTGGGCTGGTTCTACCGTTCCGACAGCGCCCAGGAGCTGGGGATGCCCTGGTGGACCGGGGTGCTGGCGACGCTTGTGATCTTCGCGCTCGGGGTGCTGCTGACCGCCGGGTTCCTGGCGTGGACGCCCGGCCGCCGGACCTGGTTCACGGCGCTGGGCGTGGGCACGATCTGCGGCTATCTGCTGCACGGGCTGCCGCTGAAGGCCGCCGAGTACACCGGCTTCTTCGAGGCGAACGCCTGGCTGAGCGAACCCGCCGGGGAGATCCTGCTCACACTGGTGACCACGGTCATGGTGACGCTGCTCTGCACTCCCCCGGTCCGGCGGGCGCTGCGCTGGGCGACCGAGCCGGACATGGAGTGGGCGTTCCGCCGGGACGCCGTGCCCCCGGAGGGCCCTATGAGTCCGTGAGGCCGAGGAGGGCGCGGGTTCTGGCGTACTTCGCGGTGAGGCGTTCGCGGGTCGCCGGGTCGAGGGCGGCGAGCCGTGCCGGGTCGGTGTTGCTCGCGAGGTCGGCCTCCTTGACCAGGAGGGCCCCGGGGGTGGCGCGGATGCGCCGGGTGTAGGACTCCAGTTCCTCGTCCTCGCCCCGGGTGAGGGCGAGGACGATGTCCTTGACGGACTGGTGGAGCGGGGCGGTCTGGAGCCACTCCAGGGAGAGGGCGTGGTCCTCGACGGCGTCGTGGAGCCAGCCGGCGGCGATCTGCTCCTCGCTGCCGCCCCGGGCGCGGACGCCTTCCGCGACGGCCGCGATGTGTTCGGCGTAGGGACGGCCGGACTTGTCGGTCCGGCCCGCGTGGGCGTCGCGGGCCAGGGATTCGACCTCGGCGAGGGTCAGCGACTGTGACATGCGTTCGACTCTACGGCCGCATCCCGTCCGCGGCCCCCGGACGGCCCCTCAGGGGCGCAGGGCGGCGCGGGCCGGGAGGGCGGTGGAGGCAAGCGCGAGGGCGAGCACTCCGGCGACCAGGGAGCCGTAGATCAGCGGGGGGATGTGGGGAGGCTCGCCGGTGAGGCCGTTCGTCATGGGGACGAGGGTGGCCAGGGCGATCCCGGTGCCGAGCGCGACCCCGGCGAGGGCGACGAGCAGTGCCTCCCAGCGGATCATGCCCATCACCTGGCGGCGGGTGGAGCCGATCAGTCTCAGCATCCCGAGTTCACGGCGGCGGTCGAGGACGGTCATCACCAGGGTGTTCGCCGCGGCGACCGCCGCGAATCCGCCCAGGATGGCGGCCATCGTGATGTTCGCCCACGAGGTCAGCTCACGGTCGAGGTGCTGTGCCGCCGCGTATCCCTCCCGGTCGTGGACGGTGCCCAGCGCGGCCAGTCCGGCGACCGCCCCGGTCTCCGCCCCGACCAGCAGGGTGTTCGGGTACGGGGAGGTCACATGGCCGGTGAGCGCGGCGGCGGGCAGGGTGACCTCGGCGAGGCCGAGCCCGCGTCCGTAGACCGCCGCGACCTCCGCGGAGGAGCGGACGCCGTCCGGCAGCAGGAAGTCGAACCGGTCGCCGACGCCCACCCCGGCGGAGTCGGCGAGGGAGGCGTCCAGTGCGATCCGGCCGGGGCCGAGGTCGCTCAGGGAGCCCTTCCGGACCTCCAGGTCCTGCACTTTCGCCAGGTCTCCCGGGCGGCCGTCGACGCCCTGGGCGGAGGCGCTGAGCAGTGTGGCCTCGGGCCCGGAGTCGGTCCTGACCAGGACGGAGGTGCGCAGCAGCGAGACGGCGGCGCTCACTCCGGGGGTCTTCGCCGCGCGCTCGGAGGCGTTGAGCGGGAGCAGTCCGGTGTCGTCGGCGGTCACCACGTGGTCGGCGGTGATCCCGTCCCGCTGCTGCTGTTCGGTGGCGCGCTCGGTGCTGGTCTGGAGGAAGACGAGGACCGAGGAGAAGGCGGTGGCCAGCACGATCGGGGTGATCGCGGAGGCGAGGCGGCGGGCGTTGGCCGAGGAGTTGGCGGCGGCCAGCGAGGCGGCGGCCCCGGCGGCGCGCAGCGGGAGTCCGAGGAGCGCGGCGCAGGCCCGTGCGATGAGCGGGCCGAGCAGGGCGACCGCGAGCATGAAGGTCATGACGACGCCGAGCGCGGCGTTCGCCGCGTCGCTTCCCGTCTCGGTGGCCGCGATCGCGGCGAAGGCCACTCCGCCGGCCAGTGCGGCGATGCCCAGCGGGGTGCGGATCCAGCCGAAGCCGGCGCGCTCGACGGAGGCGTCGGCGAGGGCCTGGCCGGGCTTGATCTTCGAGGGGCGGCGGGCGGCCAGGAATCCGGCGAGAAGCGCGGTGACGATCGCGGTGCCCGCGGCGGCGGCCGGCACGATCCACGAGAGGCTCAGTTCGACGGCGGCGGGGATCGCGCCCTTGTCGCGGAGCTGTCCGAACCACCAGGCGGCGAGGGCGAGCCCCGGCGCGTAGCCGAGCGCTCCCGCGACCGGGGCCACCAGCAGGGCCTCGGTCGCGATGGAGCGGCGCACCTGGCCGGGGGTCGCGCCGATCGCCCGCAGCAGGGCGAACTCGCGCCGCCGCAGTCCGACCGAGAGCGCGACGGTGCCGGCGGCGGTGAAGATCGCGACGAGGGTGGCGATGCCGCCGAAGGATCCGCCGATTCCGGTGAGGACCTCCTTGGCCCCGGCGAGGGCGGAGCTCTCGGCCGCTCCCCGGTCGTCGCCGGTGCGGACGCGGGGCTTGTCGTCGCCGGTGCCGAAGACCTCGGTGAGCCGGCCGGCGAGCGCGGCGGCGGTGGTGCCCTTCTCGGGCAGTACGGCGATGGCGTCGACCTTGCCGGGGCGGCCCGACAGCCGGATCGCCTCGGGGTCGGCGAACCAGGCCCCGGGGGCCTTCGCCAGGCCCGAGACGGTGAACCGCCGGGTGCCGGCGGGGGTGTCCAGGGTCACTGTCTCGCCGATCCTCGCCCCGCCGCCGAGGACCACCTCGCCGGTGCGCGGGGCGGTGCCGGAGCGGAGCGCGGTGCCGGTGAAGGCGGCCGATCCCCAGCCGTGGGCGGTGAGCGCGGCGGCCTTGTCCCGTACCGGGAAGGCGATGTCGGCGATGGCGGCGGCGGCTCCGGGGACCGAGGCGGCCTTCCGGACCAGGGTCTGGTCCAGGCGGGCCCGGTCGGGGATCTCGGCGTGGTTGTCGTGGCGCTCCTCGCCGGAGCCGATCCAGAGGTGGGAGCGCTGGTCGGCCTCGACGACGACGGGAGCGCCCGCGTACCGCTGCGGTGGGACGGAGGCTCTCAGTCCGGTCTCCAGCATGATGCCGCAGGCGGCGACGATCGCGGAGGTCATCAGCAGGGCGACGAAGGTGCCGATGAAGGAGGAGGGCTTGAAGCGGACGGCCGCGCGGGCCAGGCCGTTGGGACGGAACATCAGGCGGCCGTCCCCGCGAAGGCGGCGGGCGAGGTCAGGGACCGCATCCGGGCGGCGATCCGCTCGGGGCCCGCGCCGCTGAGGCTGTCGGCGATCGAGCCGTCCGCGAGGAAGAGGACCCGGTCCGCGTAGCCGGCGGCGACGGGGTCGTGGGTGACCATGACGACGGTGGCTCCGAGGCCGTCCACGGCCGAGCGCAGCAGGGCGAGGACCTCGGCGGCGGTGGTGGTGTCCAGCGCGCCGGTGGGTTCGTCGGCGAAGACCACGTCCGGCCGGGTGACCAGGGCGCGGGCGAGGGCGACGCGCTGCTGCTGGCCGCCGGAGAGCTGGGAGGGGCGGCGGGCACCCTTGTCGTGGAGGCCGACCTGGGCGAGGACTTCGGCGGCGCGGCGGCGGTCGGGCCGGTCGCCCGCGAGCCGCATGGGCAGCAGCACATTCTGCTCGACCGTCAGCGACGGCAGCAGGTTGAAGGCCTGGAAGACGAAGCCGAGCCGGGTGCGGCGCAGCACGGTGAGCCTGTTCTCGTTCATGCCGGTGATCTCGGTGCCGCCGAGGCGGACGGAGCCCTCGGTGGGGCGGTCGAGTCCGGCGGCGCACTGGAGGAAGGTGGACTTCCCGGAGCCGGAGGGGCCCATCACGGCGGTGAAGCTGCCGTGCGGGAGGGTGAGGTCGATGCCCCGCAGGGCATGGACCGTGCCGCTGCCCTTTCCGTAGCGGCGGCGTACGCCCCGGAGTTCGACGGCGGCGGCCGGGCCGGCGGGGTGTGGGCCGACGGGGTACGAGTCACTCCCCCGCGTGTCCCCAGTGTCCCGTCGGTTGCGGCGCCGCAGCCCCATCGTGTCCTCCGTCATCGGTAAACGTGCAGGTCAATGCCTTGACGCTACGGAGGGACGGCAGTCCTGGGCCATGGCGGCTACCGGCGGACCCGGGGTGGGGAGAACCCCACCCCGGAGCTGGGGGCCGCCCTGTCGGGGACTCATATAGTTGCGAGAGTCAATCTTTTGGTAAACTAATTACTGACGGATCCTTGACGCCCTCTTGACCCCAAACGGAGGACGACCCCATCGGACACGCGGACACTCTCATCGCCATGGGCGGCGCGTTCCTCGCCGCCGCCCTCCTCGCCCGCCTCGGCGGCCGGATAGGCCTGCCCACGATCCCTCTGTTCATCCTGGCCGGAATCCTTCTCGGCCCGCACACCCCCGGCATCGTGCTGCTCTCGGACCCGCACGAGCTGGAGATGCTCTCGGCCCTCGGGCTGGTCCTGCTCCTCTTCTATCTGGGGCTGGAGTTCCATCTCGACGATCTGAAGGCCGGTGGCCGGCGGATGGCGCTGGCCGGAGGGGCGTATCTGCTCCTCAACGTGGGAGCGGGGCTCGGCTTCGGCTTCGCGCTCGGCTGGGGCACCTCGGAGGCGCTGGTCCTCGCCGGAGTCCTCGGCATCTCCTCGTCCGCCATCGTGACGAAGGTGCTGGTCGACCTGGGCCGGATCGGGAACCCCGAGACCAAGCCCATCCTCGGCATCATCGTGGTCGAGGACATCTTCCTCGCGCTCTACCTCGCCGCGCTCCAGCCGATCCTGTCCGGCGCGGACAGCCTCTCCGCCGCCGCGACGGACGCCGGAAAGGCCTTCGGCTTCCTGCTGGCACTGGCCCTCGCCGCCCGGTTCGGGACCAGGGTCGTCGGACGGCTCATCAACACCCGCGACGACGAACTCCTCGTCATCTCCTTCCTCGGGGCCGCGGTCTTCATGGCCGGCGTCTCGGAGTGGTTCGGGGTCGCGGACGCCATCGGCGCGTTCATGGTCGGTCTGATGCTCGGCAGCACCACCTCGGGCGAGCGCATCCGGAAGCTGGTCCACCCGCTGCGGGACGCCTTCGGAGCGATCTTCTTCTTCGCCTTCGGCCTCTCGATCGACCCGGGCGACCTGCCCACCGTGCTCTGGCCGGTACTGGCGGCGGTCGTGGTGACGCTGGCGATGAACGTCCTGGCGGGAATCATCGCCGCACGGATCCACTCCTTCGGCCCCGGCCAGGCGGCGAACATCTCCACCACGCTGCTGGCACGCGGCGAGTTCGCGCTGATCCTCGCCACCATGGCGGCGGCGGCCGGCCTGGACGAGCGGCTCTCGCCCTTCATCGCGGGGTATGTGCTGATCCTGGCCGTCCTCGCCCCGCTGGTGGCGGGCCGGTCCCAGCTGCTGGCCCGGTTCATGCCGGGGACCCGGGAGGCGGAGCCGTCCCGGCTCTGACCCCGTCCGAAGAGCCCGAAACGGGGAGGTCCGGGGATTCCACATCCCCGGACCTCCCCGTTTCGGGCTCTTCGGACCCGGAGCCCACGATGGCAGACTGCCCGGATGATCGTCAGACCGGCACGGGCGGCCGACATCCCCGGCATCCTCGAACTCGCGGCCGAGGTCGAGCACTGGTTCGGACCGATGACCGACGAGCCCGGCTTCCACCGGGCCCTGGACACCCATGTGCGCCGGGGCTCGGCGCTCGTGGCCCTCTCGCCGGGCGGAGCGCCGGCCGGCGGGCTGCTGTTCGGGCCGGACGGCCCGCCGTACCACGTGGAGTGGCTGGTCGTCGCGGAGCGGGTACGCGGCCGGGGCGTCGGCCGGGTGCTGATGGCCGAGGCGGAGCGGCGGTTCGTCCGGACGCCGGGAGTCATCGAGGTGGTGACCTTCGGCCCGGATCACCCGGGGGCCGTCGCCGGCGGCGCGCGGGTCTTCTACGAGCGGCTCGGCTTCACCCCCGCCGAGGCCGCCGAGCCGGGTCCGGAGGGCGGCTCCCGGCAGCTCTACCGGAGGCCCGGGGCCGTACGGACCGTACGTCAGCCCGGGGACGGGTCCGACACCTTGGGGTGAAGACCGGCGGGGCAGGCGGACGCGGGAGCGGAATCCGGGTATCCCGGGGTCGGGCCGACGGCCCCGCCGCATCCCCGCATCCCCGTGTTCCCGTGTTCCCGTGTCCTTACGGAGGTTCCGTGCGCCGTGTCGCGCTGCTCGCCGCCGCTCTGATGATCTTCACCGGCCTCGCCGCCGCCCCCTCGGCGGCCACACCCGCCGGGTCGGTCACCCTGTTCAGCGGCTCGGACTGCCCCGCGGACAGCCTCTGTCTCTACCGTCACCGGGGTTTCACCGGCGGCGGCGTCGCCATCGGGCCGGACACCTATGTGGAGCGGCTCGCCGACCACGGCTTCGACGACCGGATGTCGTCCTGGTCCAACGACAGCGGCCAGATCTGCGACTGGTGGACCGAGTACGGCCGGGGCGGCACGATCCACGATCTGCGCGACGGCCGCCGCGCCGACCTCCCGCGCGCCGAGAACGACACCGCGTCGTCCGTCGAGTGCTGGTGAGGAATTGGGGCGACCGCGTGCCGCCGACCCGGTGCCGGTCGGCGTTCGGGGACTTACGCTGACCCCATGACCGGCCCCACTCCCCGGCCCCCGCGCCGCCGCGACCGCGCGGCCACCCGCGCCGCGCTCCTCGACGCCGCCCGGCTGCGCTTCTCCCGGCAGGGGTTCGACGGCACCGGGGTCCGCGAGATCGCCGGGGACGCGGGCGTCGACGCGGCCCTGGTCTTCCGCTACTTCGGCTCCAAGGAGAAGCTGTACGCGGAGGCGGTGCGCGTGATCGCGCCCGAGAGCGCCGGTGCGGATCCGCACCGGCCGCTCGCCCGTCTCGCGGACGAACTGCTCCATGACGTGGTCTACGGCGACTGGCGGCAGTTCGACGGCGAGCACCCGGTGCTGGGGATGCTGCGCTCCTCCGGCCGGCCCGCCGTCCGCGACCAGCTGCGCACCCAGTTGTGCGAGGGATATCTGCGCGACTTCGCCGACCGCCTCGACGGGGAGGACGCCGAACTCCGGGCCGAGCTGATGGGAGCGCTGCTGCTCGGCATGGGGGTGCTGCGCTCGGTCGTCGGCTCCCCCGCGCTGAGCGAGGCCCCCTTCGACCGGACCCGCACCCTGGTCGCCCGGATGGTGCACGGCCTGAGCGCCGCCGACCCCGACCCCGACCCCGGGCCGAAGTCCGTGGCGGGGGCCGGAAGCTGACCCCGGCGGGCTCAGCGCCCGGCGAGTCTCCCCGTGTCGCACTCGCACCACACCGTCTTGCCGCCGGGCGGCAGCGGCACCACCCCCCAGCGGTCGGCCACCGCCTCCACCAGCATCAGCCCCCGGCCGCCCTCGTCCAGGGCCGGCTCCCCCGAGCGGTCGAGCGGGGCGGGGTTCCTCGGCATCCGGCCCCAGCCGTCGCTCACCTCGATCCGCACCCCCCGGTCCAGGCGCAGCAGCAGCAACGCGCACTGCCGGTCCGGGACATGGCGTACGACATTCGCGAGCAGCTCGGTGACGGCCAGCTCGGCGGCGTCCACCACCTCTTCCAGGGACCAGAGATGGAGATACGCCCGGGTGATACGGCGTAGATGACGGGGGGAATGCTCACCCACCGTAAAGCTCATCCGATAACTTGAGGCGGATGCCGGGTCGATCAATTGCACGATAGCTCCAGGTGAGGGACGGTTAATTGGGTGCCTTCCCCGCCGGAGCACGCTCTAGTGATTACTCATGGCTACAATCCCGCCCGATCCTCGACCGGCGTTGACGCCCGGCCGCCGAGCAGCGGAATCCGGGGTTCAGGAAAAAGTTGAGAACACGCCACCACAACGACTTTGAGCCCGCTAGAGTCTGGATCACGCCACGCTCCAGCCGGGACGAACTCCCGGCGGACCGGGGCGGCGCGGACCGTTCCCAACGGCCCCGCCCCTTCCTGCCCTTCACCCTTCCCCAGCCCCGGACGCGGGCCTTCGGGGCTCTCGGTCATGCCCTCCCAGGGGGATCGACCCGGGCGGGCGTCGCCGTCGAATCAGGACATTCCGCCTCTCTTTCCGGTGCCAGCAAAATCGGTGGATTTTCTACTGACCAGGGCATTGCGGGTGGCCTTTCCGGCCACAAGGATGCTCCCACCGGTGCACAGGCCGTCGCAGTGAGTGAAGCGGGCCCGTCCCCTGCGGAGTGAACGCTTCGCCGCGCCCGCTCGCAGTCGACGGCAGGCACCGGGCCGAACAGGAGGTCCGCCAATGACGATCGACCCCCGCACCGCCGCCAGACACGCCCTGCGCCGCGCGACCCTCGTCGCCGTACCCGTACTGCTCGCCACCGCGGCGCCCTGGACCGCGTACGCCCAGGGCGCACCGGTCGACCCGGTGAGCCGGTCGGCCGCCTGTGGCACGGCGGGCGCGAGACAGACCTCGGCGGCCTGCCTGGCCGCCGTCGCCGCGAACGGCGGTGTGGCGTTCGACGCCTGGGACCGGGTGCGGGTCGCCGGGGTCCAGGGCCGGGACCGCGAGCGCATACCGGACGGCCGGCTGTGCAGCGCCGGCCTGGAGGCCTACCGGGGGCTGGACATAGCCCACACCGAATGGCCCACCACCGAGCTGACGGCGGGCGGGCGGTTCACCCTGGAGTACCGGGCGACCGTGCGGCGGCCGGGGACCTTCGACCTCTATCTGACCAAGGAGGGGTACGACCCCGCCAAGGCGCTGCGCTGGGCCGATCTGGCGAGCGAGCCGTTCGCCACGGTGAAGGACCCCGCCCTCAAGGACGGGGCGTACCGGATCGAGGGAACGCTTCCCGGGGAGCTGACCGGGGCCCATGTCCTCTACACGGTCTGGCGGAACGAGGGCACGGAGGGCGTGTCGGAGACGTACTACTCCTGCTCGGACGTGGTGCTGACCGGCGAGGTCCCGGAGAGCGGCAACTTCGGCCTCCACGGCAAGCAGACGGCGGGCGCGAAGGACACCTCATCGGCCTCCGCCGACGCCGAGCCCTCGGCGGCGGCCCAGGAGGGCGGGAGCGGGGGCGGGGTCTCGGCCACGATGGTCGCGGGCGGGGTCGCCGCGCTCGCGCTGCTCGTCCTGGGGGCGCTGGCCACGCTCCGGCCGCCGAAGCGGGAGACGGCACACGCCCACGACGGCCGGGGGCGGCTGCCGGCCCAGGAGCGGGAACAGGAGTACCGGCAGGAGCAGGGTCACGGCTACGGGTACGCGCCCGAGCGGGGGCGGGACCAGGGACCGGACCAGGGGTACGGATACGGCTACGGGTACGGGCCCGACCACCAGGGGTACGGGTACGGGCCGGAGCAGGGAGGGCCGGAGCAGGGCCACCCGTACCGGCGCTGAGGGGGCCTATGGCTCCCGGCAGAGGATCAGCAGGGCGCGGTCGTCGTTGACGTCCTTGGCGACCGCCTCGATGAGATGCCAGGCGGCCCCCTCGAAGCCCGCCGTGACATAGCGGTCGGCCTCGCCGGTGAGCCGGTCCATGCCCTCGCTGAGGTCCCGGCCCGGGGACTCCACCAGACCGTCGGTGAAGAGCATCAGCACGTCGCCGGGGCGCAGCGAGCCCTTGACCGGGTCGAACTGGGCCCCGTCGTACACCCCCAGGAGGGGGCCCTCCCCGGTCATCTCCTCCCAGCGGCCGGTGCCCGCGCTCAGCTGGAGCGCGGGGAGGTGGCCCGCCGAGAGGAGTTCGTAGTCGCCGGACTCCAGATCCAGTACGAGATGGATCGAGGTGGCGAAGCCCTCGTCCCAGTCCTGGCGGAGCAGATAGCCGTTGGCGGCGTGCAGGAAGCTGTGCGGCGGGAGCGAGCCGAGGAGTCCGCCGAACGCGCCGGACAGCAGCAGCGCGCGGGAGGCGGCGTCCATGCCCTTGCCGGAGACGTCGGTGAGGACGATCTCCAGGGTGCGGCCCCCGTTGGTGCGGGCGGCGACCACGAAGTCGCCGGAGAAGGACTGGCCGCCGGCCGGGCGCAGCGCCATCTCCCGGTGCCAGCCCTTGGGCAGCCGGGGCAGGGCGCTCTGGACCCGGATGCGTTCGCGCAGGTCGAAGAGCATGGTGCCGCCGCGCCGCCAGGGGACGCCGACGCGGGCCCGGAACTGCGCGATCAGCAGTCCGAAGAATCCGGCGGCGGCGACCACGAGGACGGTGCCGGGGGTGACCCTGGCCGGGCCGTCGGTGTAGGGGCCGAGGACGAAGGTCTCCACGATCAGACCGGCCGCGCATGCCGCGTACAGCCCGAGCAGGCTCGCGGGTCGCAGCAGCAGCGCGCCGGCCACGATCGGCAGGACGAGGGCGGCCGGCGAGATCCATTCGGGGATCTCGATGGTGCCCCAGGTGAGGGCCGGGACGGTCAGCAGCAGACCGGAGAGGGCGAGCGTGTCGGAGCCGTCGCCGCGGAAATAGTCGACGGCGGATTTGCGCAGCGCGATGCGAGCCCGGTGCACCGCCTTGCGCAACCGGGCCCTGAACGAATCCACTCCGACACCTTGAGCCATTTCGTGTGACCTTATCGATCCATCGGCCATCCGTGCAGGGCACCCCTGCGACATTGCAGGGGAAATCGGGTCACTCCGGCACGCTGACGCTTGATAGTCATGGCATATGACAGCAGCTCTACGCGCGCTGAGTCCCGTCCGGCGCGGAGCTTTCGGCCGACTCCTCCGGCCGCCGTATTTCGATCGCGGCCCGGGCAACGCCCCTGGTAGAGATGGTGGCATGAAGACTGAGCCACGAGTGGTCGAACCCTCCGAGTGGGACGAGTGGTACGGGAAGGTGGTCCTGGCCTTCGGCGGTGTGGCCGCCGCCCCGGAGCACACCGAGCTGATCCGCGAGATCACCGAGTTCGACCGGACGCTCGGCGTCTGGGACGGCGCGGAGTGCGTGGCCACCGCCGCCTCGTTCTCCTTCCGGATGAGCGTGCCCGGCGGGGCGCTCGCCCCGACGGCCGGGGTCTCGATGGTGAGCGTGGCCGCGACGCACCGGCGGCGCGGAATCCTTTCCGCGATGATGCGCAGCCAGCTCGACGACGTACGGGAGCGGGGCGAGCCGCTGGCCGTGCTGCTGGCGTCCGAGCCCGCGATCTACGGCCGGTTCGGCTACGGGGCGGCGAGCAGGCAGCTCAGGGCCGACATCGACACCGCACGGGTGACGCTGTCGGTGCCCGAGGGCACCGACGCGATCCGGCTGCGGAAGGCGGAGCCGGACGAGGTGCTGGCGGACATCGAGGCGGTCTACGCCCGGCAGCTCCCCGGCCGTCCCGGGCTGATCGCCCGGCTGCCGGAGTGGGACCGGCTCCAGATCCTCGACACCCCCGCCGACCGGTCGGGCGCCTCCCCCTTGCAGTGCGTGCTCGCCGAGCGGGACGGGGAGGTCGTCGGGTACGCGCTCTACCGCGTCAAACCCTCCTGGGAGGAGAGCGGGCCGAACGGCACGGTCGCCCTCCAGGATCTCCAGGCGGTGGAGCCGCAGGGGCACGCGGCGCTCATGCGGTACCTGTTCGGGATCGACCTCACCTCGACGGTGAGCATGTCCAGCAGGCCCGTGGACGACCCCTGGCAGCATCTGGTCTCGGACCCCCGGCGCTGCGCCCTGCGGTCGTGGGACGGTCTGTACATCCGCCCGGTGGAGGTGGGCGCGGCCCTGGCGGCGCGGACCTACCGGGCCCCGGTGGACGTGGTGCTGGAGGTCGAGGACGCCTTCTGTCCCTGGAACGCGGGCCGCTGGCGGCTGAGCGGGGACGCCGACGGCGCGTCCTGCGAGCGGACGACGGACCGGGCCGATCTCGCGCTCTCCGTACGGGAGCTGGGCACGGTCTATCTGGGCGGCTTCCCGCTGCGCGGGCTGGCCGACGCCGGCCGGGTGCGGGAGCTGTCGCCGGGGGCGCTGGCGGCGGCCTCGCTCGCGTTCGGCAGCGATGTCGCGCCGTGGGGGCCGCACAACTTCTGATCCCCCGGCCGATCACTCAGCGCGGCTGGCAGACCGGGCACCAGAAGAGATTGCGGGCGGCGAGGCCCTCGGTGCGGATCTCGCCGCCGCAGACCAGACAGGGCATACGGGCCCGGCGGTAGACGTAGACCTCGCCGCCGTGGTCGTCCACGCGCGGCGCGCGGCCCATCGCCTCGGGGGTGTGCTCCGGCCGGACGGTGTCGATCCGGTTGTTCCGCACCCCCTCGCGCATCAGCTCCACCAGATCCGCCCAGATCGCGTCCCACTCCGCGCGGCCGAGGTCCCGGCCGGCCCGGTAGGGGTCGACGCCGTGCCGGAAGAGGACCTCCGCGCGGTAGACGTTGCCCACCCCGGCGATGATCTTCTGGTCCATCAGCAGGGCGGCGATCGTCGTACGGGAGCGGGAGATCCTGGCCCAGGCGCGGTCCGGGTCGTCGGCCGCGCGCAGCGGGTCGGGGCCGAGGCGCTCGTGGACCGCGTCCTTCTCGCCGTCGGTGATCAGGGCGCAAGTGGTGGGGCCGCGCAGATCGGCGTAGGCCTCGGGGGCGGCCAGGCGCAGCCGGACGGTGTCGGCGGGCGGCGGGGCGGGGGCGGGGCCGAAGTCGGACCGGCCGAAGAGGCCCAGGTGTACATGGACCCAGCCCCTCTCGCCGAAGCCGAGGAAGAGGTGTTTGCCGTGGGCCTCGGCACCGGTCATCACCCGGCCGTCGAGGAGGGCGGCGGAGGCGGTGAATCTGCCCTGGGGGCTGGTGACGCGCAGGGTGCGGGAGAGGAAGCGGGTGCGGTGGTCGGAGGCGAGGCGGTGGAGGGTGTGGCCTTCGGGCACGTGGGTCCTAGGTTTGCGGGGTGCTGGTTCGTGCGGGTCCCGGCCCGTGCGGGTCCCGGTCGGGGCGCTGCCCCGAACCCCGCTCCTCAAACGCCGGAGGGGCTGAATTTGGCCCGATCGCCCGGCGGAGCCGAATGTGCTGACCCCCGTTTGGATTGACGGCCCCGCTGGTGTCGCGGGGCCGCCGACAGGACGGGAGGGGTCAGGGCTGGGGGTGGTGAGGGGGGATGGGGGGAAGGGTGCCGGTGGTCTCGTAGGCGGTGAGCATGTCGATGCGGCGGGTGTGGCGCTCTTCGCCGGAGTAGGGGGTGGCGAGGAAGATCTCGATGAACTTGGTGGATTCCTCGACCGTGTGCATGCGGCCGCCGACGGCGATGACGTTGGCGTTGTTGTGCTCGCGGCCGAGGGCGGCGGTCTGCTCGCTCCACGCCAGGGCCGCGCGGACGCCCTTGACCTTGTTGGCGGCGATCTGCTCGCCGTTGCCCGAGCCGCCGATCACGATGCCGAGGCTCTCCGGGTCGGCGGCGGTCCGCTCGGCCGCGCGGAGGCAGAAGGGCGGGTAGTCGTCCTGTGCGTCATAGATGTGAGGACCACAGTCGACGGGGTCGTGGCCCTGGGCCTTGAGCCACTCGACGAGGTGGTTCTTGAGTTCGTATCCGGCATGGTCGGAACCGAGGTACACGCGCATGGGTCCGAGTGTGGCACGCGCGGATCCGGGTGGGCGCAAGCGGGGTCGGCGGCCGGCGGCATGACGAAAGCCCCGGTTGTGCCCGTACGCGCGAAGGGCTGGACCGGGGCTTTCGGGGTCGGCGGGGTCAGTCGCGGCGGCCGATCAGCTTCCAGGCGGTGGGCAGCACGCCCATCGCGAGGGCCGCCTTGAGCGCGTCGCCGATCAGGAAGGGGGTGAGGCCGGCCGCGACCGCCTGGGAGAGGGTCATCCCGGTGGCGAGGGCCAGATAGGGGACGCCGATCGCGTACACGATCGCGGAGCCGACGATCATCGCGCCCGCCATGCGCGGTACGGAGCGGTCCGCGCCGCGGCGGGCCAGTGCGCCGACGACCGTGGAGGCGAGGAGCATGCCGAGGATGTACCCGAAGGACGGCATGGACCAGCCGGACTGCCCCTCCGCGAACCACGGCATGCCCGCCATGCCCGCGATCGCGTAGAGCCCGAGGGAGAGGAAGCCGCGCCGGGCGCCGAGGGCGGTGCCGACGAGCAGGGCGGCGAAGGTCTGCCCGGAGACGGGGACCGGGGAGCCCGGGATCGGGAGGGCGATCTGGGCCGCGAGGCCGGTGAGGGCCGCACCGCCGACGACGAGGGCGATCTCCCGGGTGCGGGAGGCGGGCAGCAGGTCCGCGAGGACCGCGCCCGGACGGGAGGTGGCAGTGGCTGTGCTCATCGGGACTCCGCAGCGGCGAGGGGAGGGTGGCGGGGTTACGGGGGATCAGTGCGACCGTAGCCCAGGGCCGGTCGGGGGTTCACCGTCAGCCATCGACAAGGGCGATGGGCCGCCTTCATGGAGATCAAACAAAGCGCGGAGATCATGCCTCGCCCTGGGTGATGCTCGTCACTGAGGCGGGGGCAGGTTCGACGCAAGGATGGGGACGAATGGGACTGTAGGGTTCTACCAAAGCGCGGAGCGCACGCAAGTCGCCCGCGCCATGTACGCGCATGTGTACTTTGGGTGACGATCGTGGCCGTTTGGTGGAGATGCGTTGCCCTGTGATCGGCACCCGTGCTCACTTGTGAGTCCGCTCTCTCCCCCTGCTACGGAAACAGGACACACCCATGTCCAAGATCTCGGCGTCCAAGACCTCCGCCGTCTCCGGTTCCGGGCTGCCCGCCGACGGTGATCCCGGGGGCCGGGGGCTGGGCAACGGCCTGAAACAGCGCCATCTCTCGATGATCGCCCTCGGCGGCGTCATCGGCGCGGGCCTCTTCGTCGGATCCGGCGCGGGCATCGCCAAGGCAGGCCCTTCGATCATCGTCGCGTACGCCCTCTCCGGGCTGCTCGTCATGCTGGTGATGCGGATGCTCGGCGAGCTGTCGGCGGCGTACCCCTCCTCCGGCAGCTTCTCCGTCCACGCCGAGCGGGCCATCGGCCCCTGGGCCGGATTCACCTCCGGCTGGCTCTACTGGTTCCTGCTCTGCGTGGTCGTCGGCCTGGAGGGCATCGGCGCGGCGAAGATCATGGCCGGCTGGCTGCCGGGCACCCCCGAGTGGGCCTGGGTGGCCCTCTTCACCGTGGCCTTCTGTCTCGCGAACTTCACCCGGGTGAAGAACTTCGGCGAGTTCGAGTTCTGGTTCGCGGCGCTCAAGGTCGGCGCGATCGTGCTCTTCCTCGGGATCGGCGTCCTCGCGATCGCCGGTCTGCTGCCGGGCGGCGGCGACTCTCCGGGGACCTCGAATCTGACCGGCGGGGAGGGCTTCCTGCCCAATGGGACCGAGGGGCTGGTCTTTGGCCTGCTGGCCTCGGTCTTCGCCTACGGCGGCCTGGAGACGGTCACCATCGCGGCGGCCGAGTCCGAGCAGCCGGTCCAGGGCGTCGCACGGGCGGTGCGCACCGCCATGTGGCGTATCGCGATCTTCTACGTCGGTTCCATGGCGGTCGTCGTCACCCTGGTCCCGTGGGACCACCCGACGGTGGCCCAGCAGGGGCCGTACGTCGCCACCCTCGACCATCTGGGGATCCCGGCGGCCGGCGAGATCATGAACGTCGTCATCCTGATCGCGCTGCTGTCCGCGATGAACGCGAACATCTACTCGTCCTCGCGAATACTCCGCTCCCTGGTGGAGCGCGGGCAGGGACCCAAGGTGCTGGGACGCCTCCGCCGGGGGGTGCCGAGGGCGGCGGTCGTGATGTCGTCCGGCTTCGGATTCGTCTGTGTGCTGCTCAGCTACTGGCGGCCGGACGACGTCTTCATGTGGCTGCTGAACATGATCGGCGCGATCACCCTGGTGGTGTGGTTCTTCGTGGGCGTCTCGCAGCTGATCCTGCGGCGGCGCACCGAGCGGGAGGACCCGGCGCGGCTGGTGGTGCGGATGTGGTGGTACCCGGGGCTGACCTGGGTGGCGCTCGCCGGGATGGCGACCGTCTTCGCGCTGATGGCGCGGGAGGCGGAGACCCGGACCCAGCTCTACTACACCGGGCTGCTGACGCTGGCCCTGGCGCTGACCGGGTTCTGGCTCCAGCGGTCCGCCGCCCGGCGCGAGGACTGAACCAGGGGCGGACCGGGGCGCTCTCAGCCGTCCGCGGGGAGGTTGAGGGCGAGGAGCGACGCGGTGCCGTGGCCGAGCCTCAGCTCGGTGACCGCCGCGTTGCCCAGCCGGGGGAAGACCCGGCGGTACTCGCCCAGCGGGATGGAGAGCAGCTCGCACAGGGCCAGCCGCAGCAGGGTGTTGTGCGCGACCACCAGGACCCGCCCGCCCTCATGGGCCCCGGCGGCCCGGCGCAGGGCCCGGGTCGCCCGCCCGGCGGCGGCCCTCGGGTCCTCCGCCCCGGGGAAGGGGTGCGCGACCGGGTCCTCGGTGAAGTCGCGCGCGGCCCCGGGGCGCTCCAGGCGGAACTCGGCCAGGGTGCGCCCCTCCACCACCCCGAAGTCGCACTCGCGCAGCCCGGGCTCGCGGTGCGGGGTGAGCCCGAGCGCCTCGCAGGCCGGGGCGGCCGTCTCGATCGCGCGGGAGAGCGGGGAGGTCCAGATCGCGTCCACCGGATTCCGGGCCGCCCACCGGCCCAGCCGTGCGGCCTGGCGGCGTCCCTCGTCGGTGAGCGCGACATCGCTCACCCCGGCGTAGCGGTTCTCCGCGTGCCAGACGGTCTGGCCGTGGCGGGCCAGCAGCAGTGTCGCGCTCATTCTCGCCTCTCCGTACGGGTGTGTGCGTGCGACGCGACCTGTGGCGGAAGCCAGCCGCGGCGTTCGAGTTCGTCCACGAGGGTGAGATAGGGGCCGGCGAACCGGTCCGGTCCCGCCCCCTCGACCCTCGTCCCCGGCCGGACCATCCGCGCGGCCGTCCCGGCGAGGGTGGCCGCGTCCCTCCCGTACCCCGCCGCGCCCGCCCCGTACGCCGCCAGGACCGCCATCCCCACGGCGGGCTCGCTGGAGAGCGGGACGCGCACCTCGCGGCCCAGGACCCGGGCGCGCAGCCCGGTCCAGTGGGCGCTGCGGGCCGCGCCGCCGGTGAAGGCGAGGGGGCCGTCGACGGGGGCCCCGAGGAGGTCCAGATAGTCCAGGCAGAGCCGTTCGGCCAGGGCCACGCCCTGGAGGAGGGCGGCCCAGTGCTCGGCCTCGGAGGCGGGCTCGCCGAGCAGGAACGCGGTGGCGTCCGGGGCGCGGAAGGGGAAGCGCTCGCCGCGCGCGCCCAGCGGATAGGCGATCGGGCCGGCCGGTTCATGGGCGCGGGCGAGGGCGTCGAGCGCGGCCGGATCGGCGCCCGGGAAGGCCGTGCGCAGCGCGCCGCCGCCGACGTTGGACGCGCCGCCGGGGAGCCAGCCGCCGTCCGGGGAGCGGTGGCTGTAGACCACTCCGGAGGGGTCGCGCAGGGGCTCGGCGGTGACCCCCTTGAGGACGAGGGTGGTGCCGAGGACCGAGTTCCAGGAGCCCACCGAGAGCGAGCCGGAGGCGATCTGCGCCGCGCAGCCGTCGGTCATCCCGGCCACGATCGCGGTGCCGGCGGGGATTCCGGTGGCGGCCTCGGCCTCCCGGCCGACCTCGCCGACGAGGGTGCCGGGCCGCACCACCTCGGGCAGCACCGGCACCCCGGGGGCGTCGAAGACCTCGCGCTCGGGGTCGTAGCCGGTCTTGAGCGCGTGGCTGGAGTCGGTGGGGAGCCGGCGGCCCGCCAGCCGGGCCGCGATGTGGTCCGCCTGGTGGGCGATGTGCCCGGGGCCGTACGCGTCGAGGAGGAGCCGGGCGCGGCCCGGGCCCCGGCCGGGGGCGCGGCCGTCGTCGTACATCACGGCGGGGGTGAGCGCCCGGCCCCGGCCGTCGGCGAGCAGCACGGTGCCGGAGGTGGAGCAGATCGCGAGCGCGCGCGGGCGGTGGCCGCCGCTCAGCGCGGAGCGGACCGCGGCGGCGGTGGCCGTCCACCAGTCGCCGGGGAGCTGTTCGTGGAGCGGGCCCTCGCGGCGGCCGGTCAGCGGCGCGGAGCCGCTGCCGAGGATCTCGCCGTCGTCGTCGGCGAGCACGGCGCGGACGCTCTGGGTGCCCAGATCGATCCCCATCCACATGGCGTCTCCCGCGGCTCGTCGGGTCCCGGTCTCTTCCGATGCGTTCTCATCCTCCGCCGGGAGAAACCCGTGCGCGGAGGATTGACGGCCTCCGGCGCTGGTTCCAAGCTCTGTTGCGATGCGACGGGCCCTCCCGGTTCCGGCGGCGTCACCGTACCGGAACCGGCCGTGCGCGCCGTCCGCCCGAGTGGGCCCGGCGGGGACTACGATCCGCTGGCGGTGTCCGGCAGGGGTTGGCGGTGGCCGGCGGGCGGCCTCGTACCGGCCCCGGGCCGGGTTGACGACGACGCGGAGGAACTGCATGAGAGTCCTGGCTGCCGGTGACCACTTCGTCCGCAACGATCTGATCGCCGGGGCGCTGCGCCGCCATCTCGGCGACACCCCGTACGAGCTGGCCGAGCTGACCCTGCCGTGGCCGCTGGAGCCGTTCGGGCCGGTGGCGGAGGTGGCGGAGGCGAGCGACGCCGAGGACGAGCTGATCAAGGCGCTGGACGGGGTGGAGGTCTGCGTCACCCAGATGGCCCCGTTCACGGAGCGGGTGCTGTCGGCCGCGCCCTCGCTGCGGATGATCGCGGTGTGCCGGGGCGGGCCGGTCAACGTCAACGCGGCGGCGGCGGCCGAGCGCGGGGTGCGGGTGTGTTTCGCGCCGGGGCGGAACGCGGCGTCGACGGCGGAGTTCACGATCGGGCTGATGCTGTGCGCGCTGCGCCGCATCCCCTCGGCGCATCAGTCGCTCGCCCTGGAGGGCGACTGGGACGGCTCCTTCTACACGTACGAGCGGAGCGGTCTCGAACTGGAGGACACCCCGGTGGGGCTGGTGGGCTACGGCGCGGTGGGCAGCCGGGTGGCCCGGGTGCTGACCGCCTTCGGGGCCGAGGTGGAGGTGTACGACCCGTATGTGCGCGGCGATGTGCTCGGGGTGCGGGCGCGCTCGCTGGAGGCGCTGCTGACCCGCTCCCGGGTGCTGAGTCTGCACGCCCGGCTGACGCCGGAGACCCGGGGGCTGATCGGCGCGCGTGAACTGGCGCTGCTGCCGCACGGCTCGGTGGTGGTGAACGCGGCGCGCGGCGCACTGCTGGACACCGGGGCGCTGTGCGACGCGCTGGAGACGGGACGGCTGGCGGCGGCGGCGCTGGACACCTACGAGCAGGAGCCGCTGCCGGTCTCCTCGCGGCTGCGGTCCACGCCGAACGTGGTGCTGACGCCGCATGTGGCGGGCGCGAGCCGGGCGGTGGCGCGCAAGGCGGCGGAGATCGCGGCGGCCGAGGTGGGCCGGCTGGTCCGGGGCGAGCCCCTGGCGCACGCCCTGTCCTGAGCCGTTTCCCGCCGGGTCCCGGCCCGGCTTCCCGGCCCGGTTTCCCGTACGCACGGGGCAGTGAGGAGTGTGCTGACATTGACGACATACATCGGGATCGACGCGGGCACGTCGATGGTCAAGGCGGCGGCCTTCGACGAGCGGGGGCACACCCTGCGGGTCGAGTCGCGGCCGGTCTCCCTCGATCTTCACGACGGCCGTGCCGAGCAGGACATGGACGAGGTGTTCGGCGCGGTGGTCGAGGTGCTCTCCGCGCTGACCGGGGCGGTCGGCGGGCCCGTCGCGCTGATCGGTCTGACCGGGCAGGGCGACGGCGTCTGGCTGGTGGACGGCGAGGGCCGTCCGGTGCGGTCCGCGATCTCCTGGATGGACGGGCGGGCGCACGAGCTGCTCGACGCCTGGCACTCCTCGGGGGTGGTGGAGTCGGTGTTCCGGCGCACCGGGAGCGCGATGTTCCCCGGCTGTCCGGGTCCGGTGCTGGCCTGGCTGGACCGTCATGAGCCCGCCGCCCTGGACGCGGCGGCGTCGGCGGTCTACTGCAAGGACATGGTCTTCCAGCGGCTGACCGGGGTGCGGGCGACGGATGTGTCGGACGCCTCCATGCCGTTCCTGGATCCCCGGGAGCGGGCGTACGCGGACGAGGTGCTGGAGTCGCTGGGGCTCGCGCGGCGGCGCGGGCTGCTGCCGGGGATCAGCGATCCGGTCGCGGTCGCGGAGGTGACGGCCCGGGGCACGGGCGCGCGCGGGGCGCGGATCGCGAACGGGCCGTACGATCTGCCCGCCTGCGCGCTGGGCGCGGGGGTCACCGCGGCGGGCGACGGGCTGCTGATCGTGGGGACGTGTCTGGCGGCGCTGGTCGCCGTCGACGCGCTCGCCCTGGACGGCGAACCGGCCGGGCTGCACATCTCCACCGACCGGGCCGGGCACTGGCTGAGGGCGATGCCCGCGATGGTGGGGACGGCGGCCCTGGACTGGGTGCTGGCGACCACCGGGGTGCCGCACACGGAGGTCGACGGGCTGCTGGACGCCACCCCGCCCGGTGCGCACGGGGTGCGGGTGCTGCCGTACTTCGCGCCCTCGGGCGAGCGGGCGCCGTTCGTCGAGCCCCGGCTGCGCGCCGAGCTGACCGGGGTGTCGCTGGAGTCCTCCAAGGCCGATCTGATCCGCGCGACCTGCGAGGGCATCGCCTTCGCCGCCCGTCACTGTCTGTCGGCGGCGGGCCTGTCGGGAACGCTCGCGATCTGCGGCGGCGGCACCCGCTCGCCCGCGTGGACCCGGCTGTTCGCCGATGTGCTGGGCCGTCCGCTGCGGATCGTGGAGGGCGAGGTGGGCGCGCGGGGCGCGGTGCTGGCGGCGGCCGAGCGGTACGGGGTGGGGCTGGACACCGCCGGATGGACGGCTCCGACGGCGGTGGTGGAGCCCGATCCGGTGCGCGCGGACTTCTACGCCAAGGCCTACGACGACCATCTCGAACGCCTCGCGGCGGCCCGTGCGCGGGCCCGCGCGGTCTGACCCGGCCGCCCCGGACGGAACGCCTAGGGCCTGCGAACGGGCGCGGGCGGCGCGGGACCTAGGACCAAGGCCTGATCACTCTCCGGCATCTTCTGCTGCTAACGTGCAGATGCATAGGATGCGCAATAAGCAGTCGGAGGGACCGGACAACCATGGCCATCTACACGCTTCCTGATCTGCCGTACGACTACGCCGAACTCGAACCGGTCATCAACCCGCAGATCATCGAGCTGCACCACGACAAGCACCACGCCGCTTACGTCAAGGGCGCGAACGACACGCTTGAGCAGCTCGCGGAAGCCAGGGACAAGGACCAGTGGGGAGCGATCAACGGTCTGGAGAAGAACCTCGCGTTCCATCTCTCGGGCCACATCCTCCACAGCATCTACTGGCACAACATGACCGGTGACGGCGGCGGCGAGCCGCTGGACAAGGACGGTGTCGGAGAGCTGGCGGACGCGATCGCCGAGTCCTTCGGCTCCTTCGCCAAGTTCAAGGCACAGCTGACCAAGGCGTCCGCGACGACTCAGGGCTCGGGCTGGGGCGTACTGGCGTACGAGCCGGTCAGCCGCCGTCTGATCGTGGAGCAGGTCTACGACCACCAGGGCAATGTCGGCCAGGGCTCGGTGCCGATCCTGGTCTTCGACGCCTGGGAGCACGCCTTCTACCTTCAGTACAAGAACCAGAAGGTCGACTTCATCGACGCCATGTGGCAGGTCGTGAACTGGCAGGACGTCGCCAAGCGCTACGCCGAGGCCAAGGAGCGCACCCCGCTCATCGCGCCGTGACGCGCCGGGCCGCGTCCCCGGAACACCGGGGCGCGGCCCGCTCGTCCCCCCGCGTCCTGCTCGTGATCGTCTTCTCAGCCTTCACGTGCGGACGGATGAACGGAAGAACCCCCACGAGGATGTGACTCGTGGGGGTTCTTCCCGTTTCAGGCCTTTTGGGGCTTAAGGGTTAGAGGTTGGAGAAGTCGGGGTCGGCGGTACGGGTGCGCTTGAGCTCGAAGAATCCGGGGACCGAGGCCACCAGCAGGGTGCCGTCCCACAGCTTGGCGGCCTCCTCGCCCTTCGGGGTGGGGGTCACCACCGGGCCGAAGAAGGCGATCTGCTCGCCGTCCGCGCCGGGGACCGCGATGACCGGGGTGCCGACGTCCTGGCCGACCTTGTCGATGCCCTCCTTGTGGGAGGCGCGCACCTCGGTGTCGTAGTCACCCCGCTCCATGTACTCGATGAGCGAGGCGGGCAGGCCCGCGTCGGCCAGCGCGCCGGCGACCGCCTCGGGGGTGGGCCCCTCGCCCTTGTTGTGGAAGCGGGTGCCCAGCGCGGTGTACAGCGGGCCGAGAACCTGGGCGCCGTGCTGCTCGGCGGCGGCGACGGCGACCCGGACCGGGCCCCAGGCCCGCTTCAGGCTGTCGCGGTACTGCTCGGGAAGCTCGTCCTCCCGGCCCTCGTTGAGCACGGCGAGGCTCATCACGTGCCAGCTGACCTCGATGTCGCGGACCTTCTCCACCTCCAGCACCCAGCGGGAGGTCATCCAGGCCCAGGGGCACAGGGGGTCGAACCAGAAGTCCACCGGAGTCTTGCCGTTGTCGGACATCTCTCTCCTCATCGGGAATGTCGACGGAGTGCGTCGCCGGAACGCGCTCCGGGCCTCATCGGGGCAACGCCGCCGGTCGGGATCCGATTCCCGGGATACCGGTGAGCGGACGCGCATGGGAGTATCGGGGCGTTTGTCGCTGTCCCCGGCGCTGTGCCGACCACCGCGTTCGGGCGTTCGTTCGATCGCACGCCCGCCCTGCCGGAGAACCGCGTCCATCGAAGAGATCTGAAGGAGTGCTCCCGTGCCCGGTGAGAATCTGTCCCGCGACGAGGCCCGCCAGCGGGCGGAACTGCTGTCCGTCGACGGGTACGAGGTCCATCTCGATCTGCGCTCCGCCGTCGGGGACGACCCTCGGGACGCGGCGGGCTCCGGTCCCCGCACCTTCCGCTCGGTGACCACGCTCCGGTTCCGCTGCGCGAGCCCCGGGGCCCCGTCCTTCGCCGATCTGCTCGCCCCCGAGGTCACCTCGGTGACGCTGAACGGCACGGAGCTGGACCCGGCGGAGGTCTTCGACGGCACCCGGATCGCCCTGCCCTCGCTCGCCGAGTCCAATGTGCTGGTCGTGGACGCGCAGTGCGCCTACAGCCGCACCGGCGAGGGGCTGCACCGGTTCGTGGACCCGGAGGACGGCGAGGTCTACCTCTATACGCAGTACGAGCCGGCCGACGCCCGCCGGGTCTTCGCCAACTTCGAGCAGCCCGACCTGAAGGCTCCCTTCCGTTTCTCGGTGACCGCCCCCGAGGAGTGGACCGTCTGGAGCAACAGCGCGGGCGAGCGGGAGGCCGACGGGGTCTGGCGATTCGCCGAGACCCAGCCGATCTCCACGTACATCACCGCCGTCGTGGCCGGTCCGTACCACTATGAGACGGATGTCTACCGGCGGACCTTCGAGGACTCCACGGTGCTGGAGATCCCGCTCGGCGCGATGTGCCGCAAGGGGCTCGCCAAGCACTTCGACGCCGACGACATCTTCCTCGTCACCAAGCAGGGCCTGGACTTCTTCCACGACCGCTTCGACTACCCGTACCCCTTCGGCAAGTACGACCAGGCGTTTGTCCCCGAGTACAACATCGGGGCCATGGAGAACCCGGGCTGCGTCACCTTCCGCGAGGAGTTCGTCTTCCGGGGCAAGGTGACCCAGGCGTCCTACGAGCGCCGGGCCAACGTCATCCTGCACGAGATGGCGCACATGTGGTTCGGCGACCTCGTGACCATGGTCTGGTGGGACGACCTCTGGCTGAAGGAGTCCTTCGCCGACTTCATGGGCTCGTACTCGATGGTCGGCGCGACCCGCTTCACCAACGGCTGGGTCACCTTCGCCAACAACCGCAAGGCCTGGGCGTACCGCGCCGACCAGCTGCCCTCCACCCACCCCGTCACGGCCGACATCCGTGACCTGGAGGACGCCAAGCTGAACTTCGACGGCATCACCTACGCCAAGGGCGCCAGCGTGCTCAAGCAGCTGGTCGCCTATGTCGGCGAGGAGGCCTTCCTGGAGGGCGCGCGCCGGTACTTCAAGCGGCACGCGTACGGGAACACCCGCCTCGGCGATCTGCTGTCGGTGCTGGAGGAGACCTCCGGCCGGGACATGGCCGCCTGGTCGCGCTCCTGGCTCCAGACGGCCGGCGTCAATTCGCTGACCCCGGTGGTGACCTGCGACGCGGGCGGCCGGATCACCGAACTGGCCGTCGTCCAGGACGGGGACGAGCCGCGTCCGCACCGGGTGGCCGTCGGGCTCTACCGGCACGAGGGCACGGAGCTGGTGCGGTACGCGAGGGCCGAGGTCGACGTCACCGGCGCGCGGACCGACGTCCAGGAGCTGATCGGGGCCGAGCGGCCCGAGCTGGTGCTGGTCAACGACGACGATCTGACCTACTGCAAGATCCGTTTCGACGAGACCTCGCTGGCCGCCCTGCGGAGTTCGCTGGGGAACATCACCGACCCGCTGGCGCGCGCGCTCGCCTGGTCGGCGCTGTGGAACATGACACGGGACGCGCTGATGCCCGCCCGCGACTTCGTCGACCTGGTCCTCCGGTTCTCCGGGCGCGAGAGCGACATCGGCGTCCTCCAGATGCTGCACGCCTGGACCCACTCGGCGCTGACCCACTACGCGGCCCCCCAGTGGCGCGAGGAGGGCGGGCGGCTGCTCGCCGAGGGCGCGCTGCGGGAGCTGCGACTGGCCGAGCCGGCCAGTCAGCACCAGCTGACCTGGGCGCGGTTCTTCGCCTCCGCCGCCGAATCGGCCGCCGATCTGCAACTGCTCGAAGGACTGCTGGCGGGCACCGCGCGGATCGACGGCCTGGAGGTGGACCAGGAGCTGCGCTGGGCCTTCCTGGAGCCGCTCGCCTCGCACGGGCTCGCCGACGAGCGGGCGATCGCGGCGGAACTCTCCCGGGACGACACCGCGTCGGGCCGCCGCCACCAGCTCCGCTGCCTGGCGGCCCGGCCCTCGGCCGCCGTCAAGGAAGAGGCCTGGACGCAGGTGGTGGAGTCGGACACGCTCTCCAACGCGCTGGCGGGCGCGACGATCGCCGGGTTCGCGAAGTCGGGCCAGCGGGAGCTGCTCGCCCCGTACACCGACCGGTTCTTCGCCGCGATCGAGCGGGTCTGGGCGGAGCGGTCCATCCAGATCGGCATGGACGTGGTCTCCGGCCTCTTCCCCATGTACCAGGGGGAGCCCGCGCTGACGGCGGCGGACGCCTGGCTGACCGCGCACGAGTCGGCCGCGCCCGCGCTGCGCCGGCTGGTGCTGGAGGCCCGTGACGACCTCGCGCGCGGGCTGCGCGGGCAGGCGCGGGACGCCGAGGCGGCCTCGGCCCGCTGACCCGCGTGCGCCGGGGCGGGGGACGTGACCCCCGCCCCGGCGGCAGGTCCGGGGACGGGCACGGGCGGGGCGGACGGGCGCCCGGAAACAGGCCGCGCGAAAGTGGCCGCGGGATGTTTCAGCGGGGCGCGCCACCCGGGCGGACGTATCCGCGCCAGAAGGTTTCGGAGCCCGAGAGGCCCGTATTCCAAGGGAGTTGAGGGCGGGCGCGTCCCAGTCACTCGACAGCTTCGTCACGGAGGTTAGCGGTACGGCGAGCCGTGGGCATGCCCCGTGCATGAGACACGACACCCGCGCCCCCGCCCCCGTCGCCCTCCCCCGTGTGCTCTCCGCCGGACAGCTCCGGGCGCACGGCTTCACCCCCGCCCAGGCCGCCGCCCGCGTCCGGCCCGGCGGCCCCTGGCAGGCCCTGCTCCCCGGGGTCTATCTGCTCCACCGCTCGGCGGCCACCAGCCAGGAGCGGCTGCACGGGGTGCTGCTCTACGCCGGACGGCCCGCGGTTCCCTCGCAGGGCGGCACCGCTCCCCCGTACGGCACGGCGATGATCACCGGCCTCGCCGCCCTGGCGCTCCACCAGTTCGCCGCCGCGCCCCCGCTGCTCGACCTGGAGCACATCGACGTCCTGGTGGACCGGACCCGCCGGCTGCGGTCCACCGGCTGCGCCCGGATCGTCCGGGCGCAGGAGATGCCGGAGCCGGTGGAGGTCACCGGGCTGCCCGTCGCCCCCGTCGAGCGCGCCGTCGCCGACGCCGTGGAGCGGCTCACCGACCCGGGCGCGGTGCGCGCGCTGCTCACCGAGGCGGTCCGGCGCGGTCACTGCGAGCCCGGCGCGGTCGTCGCCGAACTGAACCGGGCGCGGCTGCTGGACCGCCCCCATGTGGTGGACGCGGTCGACCGGCTGCTCGCCGAGGGGCGCGCGCTCGCCGAGGAGCGGCTGTACACGCTGGTGCGCGAGTACGGGCTGCCCGACCCGGTGTGGAATGTGGAGCTGCGGATCCCCGGCGGCCCCCGGCTGGGCGGGGTGGACGCCTACTGGCCCGACCACGCCGTGGCGGTCGAGCTGAACACCCGGGCCCCGCGCCGCGACAAGGACGCCGGCTGGTCGGAGCACGCCCGTAAGCGCGAGCATCTGGAGCGGCTGGGAATCACCGTCGTCCATCTCACCCCGCACCGGCTGCGGGAGTCGCCCGAGCAGCAGGCGATGGTCGTACGCACCGCGCTGACCGCCGCCTGCGACCGGGAGCCCGCCGCGTATGTGGTGGTGCTGCCGCGCTGAACAGGACCCGGGCGAGAAGGAATCATCCGATAGGTCCCCGTTTACTCTCTGTGGCAGGTCCTGCACAGTGGCGGATCTATGCCATGACCACATCAGACATCCGTCAGCTCTCCACAAAACCCGGTCCCATAAGAGAGGCTGAGCGGTCATCCGGCACCGAAATCCGGACTGACTGATTACCGCCAGGGAAACGTCTCTTTCACAACCAGGGATGCTGATGACCCCCGATTCCCAGAGCTCCATATCCGGGCGCTCCGTGCCAGGTCCCAGACGCGCGGGCCGTATCGCGGCCGCGGCCTCCATGGTCGCCGCGCTGGTCGCCGCGGGCACCGTGCCGGTGTTCGCCGCCACCCCGGGCGAAGACCCCGCCGCCGTCTCGCCCGTCAAGTCGGCGAAGCCGGCCGACAAGCTCGGCTCCGCCGACGAGGAGCTGCTCGCCGAGGCCCAGGCCGAGGGCGACAAGACCGTCACCGTGATGGTCGCCACCGCGCCCGGCGCGACCGAGCAGGTGTCCCGGCAGCTGGACGCCATCGAGGGCGCGTTCGTCGGCAAGACGTACGACAAGCTCGGCTATGTCCGCGCCACGATCCCCACCGCGAAGGCCGAGGGCGCGCTGAAGGCCGCCGCGAAGCTCTCCAGTGTGCAGGGCATCGACCTCAAGCACGAGATCGAGCTGGAGGACCCGACCCCCGGCGGCGACGCCTCGAAGTCGGCGCGCAAGGCGGGCAAGCAGGCGGCGGCCCACCCGGCTCCCGGGAAGGACACCCCGGCGAAGAACCCGTACAACCCGTCCTTCGAGACGGGCGCGGTGGACTTCGTCAAGAAGAACCCGAAGTACGACGGCCGCGGCGTGACCATCGGCATCCTCGACTCGGGCATCGACGTCTCCCACCCGGCGCTCCAGAAGACCACCACCGGCGAGCGCAAGATCGTCGACTGGGTGACGGCGACCGACCCGGTCCTGGACCGCGACGGCACCTGGCTCCGGATGGACAAGAGCGTCACCGGCCCCTCGTTCACCGAGGCCGGACGCGCCTACACCGCCCCGGCGGGCTCGTACCGCTTCAGCGTCTTCTCGGAGCGGGCCACCCTCGGCGGCGACATGGCCGGCGACCTCAACCGCGACGGCGACACCACCGACAGCTGGGCGACGCTGTACGACGCCGGCACCCGGACCGTCCGTGTCGACCTGGACAACGACGGCGACTTCACCAACGACAAGGTGATGAAGCCGTACCGCAACGGCTTCCAGATCGGCTACTTCGGCAAGGACGACCCGGCCACCCCGGTCGCCGAGCGCATCCCGTTCGTGATCGAGGTCCGTGAGGACGTCGTGTACAACGCGGCCGGTTCGACGGCCGACTTCGTCAGCATCGGTGTCATCGAGGGCTCGCACGGCTCCCACGTCGGCGGCATCACCGCCGCCAACGGGCTGTTCGGCGGCAAGATGAACGGCGCCGCGCCCGGGGCCAAGCTGGTCTCCTCGCGCGCCTGCTCCTGGACCGGCGGCTGCACCAACATCGCGATGACCGAGGGTCTGGCCGACCTCGTCATCGAGCGCGGTGTGGACATCGTCAACATCTCCATCGGCGGTCTGCCGGCGCTGAACGACGGCAACAACACCCGCGCCCTGATGTACAACCGGCTGATCGACCTCTACGGGGTCCAGCTGGTCATCTCGGCGGGCAACGACGGCCCGGGCGTCAACACCATCGGCGACCCCGGCGTCGCCGACAAGGCGATCTCCGTCGGCGCGTCGATCACCAAGGAGACCTGGGCCTCCAACTACGGCTCCGCGGTCACCAAGAAGAACGCCATGATGCCGTTCTCCTCCCGGGGCCCGCGTGAGGACGGCGGCTTCACGCCGACCATCACCGGTCCCGGCGCGGCGATCCAGACCACCCAGACCTGGCAGGCCGGCGGACCGGTCGCCGAGTCCGGTTACGCGCTGCCGCCCGGCTACACGATGATGCAGGGCACCTCGATGTCCTCGCCGCAGGTGGCGGGCGCGGGCGCGCTGCTGCTCTCGGCCGCCAAGCAGCGCGGCATCGAGCTGTCCCCGGCCGATCTGCGCACCGCGGTCACCAGCACCGCGAACAGGATCCCCGGTGTGAAGGCCCATGAGCAGGGCGCGGGCATGATCGACGTGGTGGACGCCTGGAAGTCCGTCCTGGACGGCGCGACCGCGCACGAGTACAGCGTCAAGGCCCCGGTCGACACCGCGATCGACGGCGCGCTGAAGACCCCGGGCTTCGGCACCGGTCTCTACGACCGCGAGGGCGGTCTGACGGCCGGCAAGTCGAAGACGTACGACATCACCGTCACCAGGACCACCGGTCCGGCGGGCGCGCGCTGGCACGACCTGACGTGGAAGAACAACCCGGGCAACACCTTCCGGCTGCTCAACGGCGACCGGGTGCGGCTGCCGCTGAACCAGCCGGTCACCGTGACCGTGCAGGCGCGGCCGAAGGCGGCCGGGGTGCACAGCGCCATCCTGGAGCTGGACGACGCGCGCACCGAGGGCGTCGACAAGCAGGTGCTGTCGACCGTCGTGGTCTCCACCGAGCTGGCGAAGTCGCAGTACGCCCTGTCGGCCTCCGACACCGTGCAGCGCAACAGCCACCACTCGTACTTCGTCACCGTGCCGCAGGGCGCGAAGACCCTTGAGGTCGCGCTCGGCTCCCTCGCCGAGGGCAGCCAGACGCGGTTCATCTCCCTCCACCCGTACGGGGTGCAGATGGAGAACAGCGCGACGGTCAACTGCTACCCGAACTACAACAACCCGGCGAACACGTGCCGTCCGGACCTGCGTTCGTACGCCAACCCGCAGGCGGGCGTCTGGGAGATCGAGGTCGAGTCGCGTCGCACCTCGCCGCTGCTGGACAACCCGTACAAGCTGGACGTCACCGTGCTGGGCGCGGAGTTCGCGCCGGAGCCGCAGAAGCTCACCGAGGCGAAGATCGGCACGCCGACCGCCGTCGAGTGGACGGTGACCAACCGCGGCGCGGCCGTGGACGGCAAGCTGGCGGGCGGTTCGCTCGGTTCCGCGAAGGTCGCCCGGCCGACGGTCAAGCAGGGTGAGATCCAGGAGACGACCGTCGTGATCGGCGAGGGCGTCGAGCGCCTCGATGTCGCGATCGGCGGGGTCTCGGACGCCAAGGCCGACCTGGACCTGGCGGTCTACCGGGGCAGCACGCTGGTCGGACAGGCCGCGGACGGCGACTCGGAGGAGGCCGTCAGCCTCGCCAGGCCGGCCGCCGGCACCTACCGCATCGTGGTCGACGGCTACTCGGTCCCGGCCGGGACCACCGAGTACGCCTACCAGGACGTCTTCTTCGCGCCGTCGCTCGGCGAGCTGAAGGTGGACGCGGCGAGCACGGTCAAGCTGGGCTACGGCGAGACCGCCCGGGCCCGCGCGAACGTCGTGGTGGCCGGTGCCGCGCCCGAGGGACGTCAGTTCTTCGGCGAGGCCCGGCTGGTCAACGCGCGCGGCACCGCCGCGGGCGCGGGCAGCGTCGTGATCGAGAAGGTCACGCCGTAACCGCGACACGCTGAACCGAGGGGGGCGTCCGAGGCCGGACGCCCCCCTTTTCCCCTGTTCAGCCGCCCTCTCCTCGCGTCCCGCCGACGCCGCCGGGCATGTCCTGCGTCACACCGTCCGTCCCTCGGACAATGGACTGGACAATCCGGCCGGGGACATACGCATCATGGGGTGCACTCAGCCTCGTAAAATTGGCACAAAACGCACAGAGGAGACATCGGTGAGGGTCGGAATCGTCGGAGCGACCGGTCAGGTCGGCACAGTCATGCGCAGCATCCTCGCCGAGCGGAAGTTCCCCGTCGCCGAGCTGCGGCTCTTCGCCTCGGCGCGGTCCGCCGGGTCCACGATCGAGTGGGAGGGCCGGGAGATCACCGTCGAGGACGCGGCCGAGGCCGACTACTCGGGGCTGGACATCGTGCTCTTCTCGGCGGGCGGCGCGACCTCCCGCGCGCTGGCGGAGAAGGTCGCCGGACAGGGCGCCGTCGTGATCGACAACTCCTCGGCGTGGCGGATGGACCCCGAGGTGCCGCTGGTGGTCTCCGAGGTGAACCCGCACGCGGTCAAGGACCGCCCGAAGGGGATCATCGCCAACCCGAACTGCACCACCATGGCCGCGATGCCGGTGCTGAAGCCGCTGTCGCTGGAGGCGGGGCTGATCACCCTGGTCGCCACCACCTACCAGGCCGTGTCCGGATCCGGTGTGGCGGGCGTGGCCGAGCTGGACGGCCAGATCAGGGGGACCGCCGAGCGGGCGACCGAGCTGACCCACGACGGCTCCGCGGTGGACTTCCCCGAGCCGGGCGTCTACAAGCGGCCCATCGCCTTCAACGTTCTGCCGCTGGCGGGCAACCTGGTGGACGACGGCTCCTTCGAGACCGACGAGGAGCAGAAGCTCCGCAACGAGTCCCGCAAGATCCTGGAGCTGCCGGAGCTGAAGGTGTCCGGAACCTGTGTACGGGTACCGGTCTTCTCCGGCCACTCGCTCCAGGTGAACGCCGGCTTCGAGCGCCCCCTGAGCGTCGAGCGGGTGTACGAGCTGCTCGCCGGCGCCCCCGGGGTGGAGCTCTCCGAGATCCCGACCCCGCTCCAGGCGGCCGGCAAGGACGCCTCGTACGTCGGGCGGGTCCGGGCGGACGAGACGGTGGAGCACGGGATCGCGCTCTTCCTCTCCAACGACAACCTCCGCAAGGGGGCCGCGCTGAACGCCGTCCAGATCGCCGAGCTGGTGGCCGACGAGCTTCGGGGCTGACCGGGGCACGGTGCGCCGTGCCCCCCCTGCCCGCTCCGGGCCGGGGGCCCGGCGCACCGGACGGACCTGGGGTTTCTCCGTGCCGACGCGATGACCCGCAGGCCCTCGGGACGTGCCGCGTGGAAGGATGGCGGCAAACGTCACGAACCCGAGGAGATGACCGCGTGCCTGGCACGAACCTGACCCGCGAAGAGGCGCAGCAGCGGGCGCGCCTGATCACCACCCACGCGTACGAGATCGACCTCGACCTGAGCGGCGCGCAGGAGGGCGGTCTCTACCGCTCGGTGACCCATGTGCGCTTCGACTCCGCCGAGGCGGGCGCGGAGACCTTCATCGACCTGGTCGCCCCGGCCGTCCACGAGGTCGTGCTGAACGGCAAGTCGCTCGACGTCGCGGCCGTCTTCCGGGACTCGCGGATCGCGCTGAACCATCTGCACCACGGGCAGAACACGCTGATGGTGGTCGCGGACTGCGCGTACACCAACACCGGCGAGGGTCTGCACCGCTTCGTCGACCCGGTGGACGAGCAGGCGTACCTCTATACGCAGTTCGAGGTGCCGGACGCGCGCCGGGTCTTCGCGAACTTCGAGCAGCCGGACCTGAAGGCGACGTTCCAGTTCACCGTGAAGGCCCCCGAGGGCTGGACGGTGATCTCGAACTCCACCACCCCCGAGCCCGAGGGCACCCTCTGGCGGTTCGAGCCGACGCCCCGGATCTCCACGTACATCACGGCCCTGATCGTCGGCCCGTACCACTCGGTGCACAGCTCGTACGAGAAGGACGGCCAGTCCGTGCCGCTCGGCGTCTACTGCCGGCCCTCGCTCGCCGAGTACCTGGACGCGGACGCGATCTTCGAGGTCACCCGGCAGGGCTTCGACTGGTTCCAGGAGAAGTTCGACTACGCGTACCCCTTCGAGAAGTACGACCAGCTGTTCGTACCGGAGTTCAACGCGGGGGCGATGGAGAACGCGGGCGCGGTGACCATCCGCGACCAGTACGTCTTCCGCTCGAAGGTGACGGACGCGGCGTACGAGGTGCGTGCGGAGACGATCCTGCACGAGCTGGCCCACATGTGGTTCGGCGACCTCGTCACCATGGAGTGGTGGAACGACCTCTGGCTGAACGAGTCCTTCGCCACCTACACCTCGATCGCCTGCCAGGCCGCCGCCCCCGGCTCGCGCTGGCCGCACTCGTGGACCACGTTCGCCAACTCCATGAAGACCTGGGCCTACCGCCAGGACCAGCTGCCGTCCACGCACCCGATCATGGCCGAGATCCGGGACATCGACGACGTCCTGGTGAACTTCGACGGGATCACCTACGCCAAGGGCGCGTCCGTGCTCAAGCAGCTGGTGGCGTACGTCGGCGAGGACGAGTTCTTCCGGGGCGTCCAGGCGTACTTCAAGGCGCACGCCTTCGGCAACACCCGGCTGACCGATCTGCTGGGCGCGCTGGAGAAGACCTCGGGCCGCGATCTGACGACCTGGTCGCAGAAGTGGCTCCAGACGGCGGGCATCAATGTGCTGCGGCCGGAGATCGAGGTGTCCGCCGAGGGCTTCGTGACCTCCTTCGCGGTGCGCCAGGAGGCCCCCGCGCTCCCCGCCGGGGCCAAGGGCGAGCCCACGCTGCGACCGCACCGGATCGCGATCGGCTGCTACGACCTCGACGCGAGCGGCAAGCTGGTCCGCACCGACCGGATCGAGCTGGACGTCGACGGCGAGCTGACCGAGGTGCCGTTCCCGGCGGACACCCGCCGGCCCGCGGTGATCCTGCTGAACGACGACGACCTCTCGTACGCGAAGGTCCGCCTCGACGAGGAGTCCCTGGCCTTCGTCACCGAGCACCTGGGCGACTTCGCCGAGTCGCTGCCGCGCGCGCTGTGCTGGTCGGCCGCGTGGGACATGACGCGCGACGGCGAGCTGGCGGCGCGGGACTACCTCTCGCTGGTGCTGTCGGGCATCGGCAAGGAGTCGGACATCGGCGTGGTGCAGTCGCTGCACCGCCAGGTGAAGTCGGCGATCGACCTGTACGCGGCCCCGCAGTGGCGCGAGGCGGGGCTGACCCGGTGGACGGACGCCACGCTGGCGCATCTGCGCGGCGCCGAGCCGGGCAGCGACCACCAGCTGGCGTGGGCGCGCGCCTTCGCGGCGACCGCGCGCACCCCGCAGCAGCTGGATCTGCTCCAGGCGCTGCTGGACGGGGCCCAGTCGATCGAGGGCCTGGCCGTCGACACCGAGCTGCGCTGGGCGTTCGTGGAGCGGCTGGCGGCGACCGGGGTGCTCGACGAGGACGGCATCGCGGCGGAGTACGAGCGGGACCGGACGGCGGCGGGCGAGCAGCACGCGGCCACCGCGCGCGCCGCGCGGCCGACCGAGGAGGCCAAGGCGGAGGCCTGGGCCCTGGTGGTGGAGGGCGACAGCCTGACCAACTCCAAGCAGGAGGCCGTGATCTCGGGCTTTGTGCAGAGCGACCAGCGTGAGCTGCTCGCGCCGTACTCCGAGCGGTACTTCGCGGCCGTCAAGGGCGTGTGGGAGAGCCGCAGCACGGAGATGGCGCAGCAGATCGCGGTCGGTCTGTACCCGGCGCTCCAGGTCTCGCGGGAGACGCTGGCGGCGACGGACGCCTGGCTGGAGTCGGAGCAGCCGAGCGCGGCGCTGCGGCGGCTGATCTCGGAGTCCCGGTCGGGTGTCGAGCGCGCGCTGAAGGCGCGGGCGGCGGACGAGGCCTCGGCCTCCTAGACCGTTCCCGGGCCGCGGCCCGGGGGCCCTCCGGGCCGCGGCTGACATCGTTTCCAGCTTGGCTGAAAATAGCGCATGTGACGCCCAGCTCATCAGAGCTGGGCGTCTTCGCGCTGCCCCAAGCGTCAATATCAGGCCAAATTAAGGACGCTTCGTCATCTGCCGTTACCAGACCCGGATATGCTCCCCGACTGACGTCATATGATCATTCCCGTTCCGATGGTTTGAGGGTGCTGATGGTCCGACAGCAAGCGTCGACCGAGTCTCCGCGGCCCGCGGCTTCCCTTGTGTGGCTCGTGCCCGTCGTCGTGACCGCCGTCGCCGCCGCCATCGCGGCGGCCGTGGTGTCCGGATCCGCGCGCACCGCGGTCATCTGGGTCGATGTCATCGCCGTCACCGCCATCGCGATCTCCTGCGCCGAGACCGTGCGCAGAGGCCGCCGGGCGACCCTGCTCAGCGCCCGCCTCGCCGAGCGCGAGGCGGCCCTCGCCCGGGAGCAGGCCGAGACCACCCGGCTGGTGCGCGAGCTGCTCCCCGAGGTGGTGCGGCGGCTGCGCGAGGGCGAGTTCCCCGAGGACATCCTCGACTCCCTCCGGACCTCCACCGAGCACCAGGTCGTGCTCAGCTCCGTGCTCGACGCGGTCTCCCGCGAGGAAGACCTCCGCGAGTCCGCCCAGCGCGCCTTCGTGAACATCGCCCGCCGCGTCCAGGCCATCGTGCACCAGCAGGCCCAGCAGCTGCGGGAGATGGAGGACCGGCACGGCAAGAACAACGAGGTCTTCGGCGATCTGCTCCGCATCGACCACGGCACCGCGCTGATCGGCCGGCTCGCCGACTCCATCGCGGTCCTCGGCGGCGCGCGCCCCGGCCGCCAGTGGAGCCGGGCCGTCCCCCTCTACAGCGTGATGCGCGGCGCGATGTCCCGGATCATCGACTACCAGCGGGTCGAGCTGCACTCGGTCTCCGAGGTCGCCGTCGTCGGCACCGCCGTCGAGCCGCTGATCCACGCGCTCGCCGAGCTGCTCGACAACGCCACCCGCTACTCGCCGCCGCAGACCAAGGTCCATCTCACGGCCGTCGACGTGAACTCCGGCATCGCCGTGGAGATCGAGGACGGCGGCGTGAGCATGAGCGAGGAGGCCCGGCTGCGGGCCGAGCGCATGCTCCGCCAGGCCCAGCAGGGCATCGACGTCAACGATCTGGGCGAGACGCCCCGCCTCGGCCTCGCGGTGGTGGGCCGCCTGGCCCAGGCCTACGGCTTCCGGGTCTCGCTCCGTTCCTCGGCGTACGGCGGGGTGCGCGCCATTCTCGTCGTACCGAAGGAACTGATCACCACCGTCGCCTCGGCGACAGGGCTCGCACACGGCATCGGCGCGGCCTCCGGGCCACGCTCCAGCGGTGTGCCGATCACCCACGAGGAGCCGGTCGGACAGGCCGCCGGCCCCGCGATCGCGGATCTCATGACGGACGACGAGCTCCCGGTCATCACCGAACGGACGGCGACCGGACTGCCTCAGCGGCGCCGTAAGAGCCCCGTCACCGCAGCGCCCGCGGCCGTCGCCCAGCCCCAGCCGGAGGCCGCGCCCGCGGTGCAGCCCGGTATGTGGCTCGCGGCGTTCCAGAACGGCCTGGCCGGTGAGACAACCCAGACGAACAAGGGGAGTACGCAGCCATGATTCAGCAGCAGTCCAACCAGACCAACATGGACTGGATGCTCAAGGACTTGGCGGAAGGCGTACCGCAGACCAGACACGTGATCGTGCTGTCGGCGGACGGACTGCGGATGGCGCAGTACGGCGCGGACCACGACACGGCGGACCGGCTGGCGGCGGCCTGCGCCGGACTCCAGTCCCTGGCCGGCGCGGTCGCCTCCGAACTCCCGGGCAGCGACGGCCGGATGCATCTCGTGGTCATCGAGATGACCGGCGGCTTCTTCTACCTGATGGCGGCGGGCTCGGGTGCCTTCCTCGCCGTGCTCGCCGATGAGGGGGTCGACGCGGGCCTCATGGGTCAGCGGATGCGCGACCTCGTACTCCGGATCGGAGAGCACCTGTCCAGCCCGCCGCGGCAGGACAGGCAGACCGCGTGAGCAACGCTGGGGACTGGGAGGAGAGCAGTCCCGAGCGGTTGTACGTCATCACGGGGGGCCGCAGCGGAGCCTCCGGGCCGGCCACGCTCGACCTGGTCACGCTGATCGTGGCCAAGTCGGGCCCCCGGCACGGTATGCAGCCCGAGCACAACGCGATCATCCGTCTGTGCCAGTCCCCGCTCTCGGTGGCCGAGATATCGGCGTACCTGAGTCTTCCGGTGAGCGTCGTCACCGTCCTGCTGAGCGATCTGCTGCTCGACAGCCAGGTGATGGCCCGCGCTCCGGTCCAGCCCGCGCTACTCCCCGACCGCGCTTTGATTGAGGCAGTGATCGATGGACTTCAGAAGCTCTGAGCAGGCCGTGGGCCCGCGCAGCGAGGATGTGCTGCCGGAGACGGCCACCGCCGCCGTCAAGGTGGTCATCGTGGGCGGTTTCGGAGTGGGCAAGACGACCCTCGTCGGCTCGGTGAGCGAGATCAAGCCGCTCACCACCGAGGAGACGATGACCCAGGCCGGAGTCGGCGTCGACGACCTCCAGGGGGTGGAGCGCAAGACCTCCACCACCGTGGCCATGGACTTCGGCCGCATCAGCATCAACGAGGAGCTGGTGCTGTATCTGTTCGGCACCCCGGGGCAGCAGCGCTTCTGGTTTCTGTGGCGCGGGCTCTTCGAGGGCGCGCTGGGCGCGGTCGTCCTGGTGGACACCCGGCGGCTGGAGGTCAGCTTCGATGTCATCGGGCGGCTGGAGGAGCGGCGGGTGCCGTTCGTCGTCGCGATCAACACCTTCCCGGAAGCCCCGATGTATCCCATCGAGGAGATCCGGACGGCGCTCGATCTGCCGCTGTCGGTGCCGATCGTGGACTGCGACGCGCGGCTGAGGGGCTCCAGCAGGGATGTGCTGATGACGCTGATGCGGTATCTCCAGTCCCTGGCGGTGACGGCGGACGCCGTCACCTGAGGAGTGCCGTCCACTACTTGAGAAGTGTCGTCCGGGCCGGGCCGGGCTCCGGTACCGCCGGAGCGTCCGCCGCCCGCCCGCGCGGTCGCAGCTGCCCGGCCAGGGTCGCGCCGAACGCGACGGTCATTCCCAGCAGTTGTACAGGGGTGAGCGCCTGCCCCAGCGCCGCCCAGCCGATGACGGCGGCGGTGATGGGCGTGAGCGGGCCCAGCAGGGTGGCCGAGGTGGCCGTCAGCCGCTCGATGCCGCGGAACCAGAGCCAGTAGGCGACGGCCGTGTTGGCGAGCGCGAGATAGAGATATCCGGCGATGTTCGTGCCGCTCAGCGCGGGCGGCGCGCCCTCGGCCAGCAGGGCGACCGGGGCGATGAGCAGTCCGCCGGCGGTGAGCTGCCAGCCGGTCATCACCAGCGGTCCCACGCCCTCGGGGCGGCCCCAGCGCTTGGTCAGGACGGTTCCGGCGGACATCGAGGCGGAGGAGGCGAGCCCGGCCAGCAGTCCGACGAGATCGAACCCGGCCCCGGCGCGCAGCACCACCAGGCTCACCCCGAGGGCCGCCGCGATCGCGGCGAGCAGGGTGCGGACCGTCGCCCGCTCGCTCAGCAGCAGTGCGGAGAGGCCGACGACGAACAGCGGCCCCACCGAGCCGACGACGGCGGCCACCCCGCCGGGCAGCCGATAGGCGGCGAGGAAGAGCAGCGGGAAGAACGCGCCTATGTTGAGCACGCCCAGCACACCCGTCTTCCACCACCACGGGCCGCGCGGCACCACCCGGGTGGCGGCCAGTATCAGCAGCCCGGCGGGCAGGGCCCGCATCAGACCGGTGAACAGGGGGCGGTCGGGTGGCAGGAACTCCGTGGTGACCGCGTAGGTGGAGCCCCAGGAGACCGGGGCGAGCGCGGTGAGGGCGATGACGGCAGCGCGGTTCATGGCGATCCTCCGAGGCGGGCCGAAAAGCTCGATGTTAAGTAGCTTAGCCCTAAGCTACTTAACGTCAAGCAGCTTACTTGCGTTCAACCCATGGCCTTTGGATACTTGCCCCATGAACTCAACAGCCATCCCCGGGCCCGGGTCCGGGCCCGCCCGGGACGCCGTCGACGCGATCGTGGACCAGTGGGCGGCGGTGCGGCCCGATCTCGACACCGGCCCGATGGCGGTCTACGGGCGTGTCTACCGGATCGCCCGCGAGGTGGGCGATCTGATGGAGCGGGAGTACCGGCGGTACGGCGTCACGCGCGGCGAGTTCGACGTGCTCTCGGCGCTGCGGCGGTCCGGGGAGCCCTACACGCTCTCGCCCCGGGAGCTGTCGGCGACGCTGATGCTGACCACCGGGGGGATGACCGGGCGGCTGGACAAGCTGGAGAGGTCGGGGCTGCTCACGCGCAGCCCCGACCCGAGCGACCGGCGGGGGCTGCGGGTCACCCTCACCGCACGCGGCCTTGAGGTGATCGAGGAGGCGGTGGGGGCCGGACTGGCGCTCCAGCACCGGCTGTTCGACTCGGCGCTCACCGAGGAGCAGGGGGAGCTGCTCGGGGAGCTGCTGCGGCTGCTGATGGCCGCGCGGCCGTCATAGAGAAGCGCCCGGCGGGCGGCTTGGCGGCGGGCGGCTGGCGGCGGGAAAAGGGCATGGCAAAGGCGCTCGGGGGTGCGGTGTGCACACCCCGGAGCGCCCTCGCCGAAGGTCGCGGCGGACCGGTGGGCGTCAGCCCGGCCGGTCAGCTCTGCTCCGGCTCCTGCTTCCCGGACTTGTCGAGGACCATCACCAGGCCCGCGATGACCAGGAAGATCGCCAGCGGCGCGGCCACGAAGAGGCCGAGCGTCTCGGCCACGGTCAGACCCGGGCCCGGGTCGTCGCCGTCGTCAGGCGTCAGAGCGAGCGCGGGGGACGACATGAGCATCATCATCAGCGTCGTACCGGCCGTGACGGCGCCGGCGCGCAAAGCGTTCTTCTTGTCCACGGTGCCAACGTAGCGAACGGCTGATCGGACCGCGCGCCCGGGGTGCCGTACGGGCGGGGGCGCACCGGCTGACGCTAACGGGCGGCGGGTGCGGCGAAGACCTCCATGAGGCCGCGCAGCCGGGGGGAGTCCGCCAGCTCCTCCAGGGTGAGCGGCCGGGCGTCGGCGTCGGCGAGGGGCAGCCGCCAGTTGGGGTACTGGTCCCAGGTGCCGGGGAGGTTCTGCGGGCGGCGGTCGCCCACCGTGTCCGGCAGCCAGACGCCGACCAGCCGGGCGGGGGTGCTCAGCAGAAAGCGGTGGACGGCGCGGATCAGGCCCTCCTCGCCGGGCTCGTCCTCCGGCAGCAGCCCGAGGCTCCGGAGCAGCCGCAGCCACTCCTCGACATCGGCCCGCTCGCTCAGCCGCTCCTGCCGGGCGGGCCGGGTGAGCAGGCCGAGGCGGTCGCGCAGCTCCACATGGTCCCCGGCGAGCCGGGCGGCGGTCGGGGGCAGATCGTGGGTGGTCGCGGTGGCGACGCAGCCCTCGCGCCAGGCCCGGGCGGGCAGCGGGCGACCGCCGCCCGCCCAGTCGCGCTCGAACCAGAGGACGGAGGTGCCCAGCACCCCGCGCCGCGCCAGGCTCTCGCGTACGCCCGGTTCGACCGTGCCGAGATCCTCGCCCAGGACGAGCGCGCCGGCCCGGTGGGCCTCCAGGACGAGGACGGCGAGCATCGCCTCGGCGTCGTGGCGGACATAGGTCCCGGCGCCCGGCGGGCCGCCCTCGGGGACCCACCAGAGCCGGAAGAGGCCCATGACATGGTCGATCCGCAGCGCGCCCGCGTGGCGGAGGGCCCCGCGCAGCAGCTCGCGGAAGGGCGCGTACCCCGAGGCGGCGAGCGCGTCGGGACGCCAGGGCGGCAGCCCCCAGTCCTGGCCGTGGGCGTTGAAGGCGTCGGGGGGCGCTCCGACGGACATCCCGGGGGCGAAGATCTCGCCGTGTGCCCAGGTGTCCGCGCCCTCGGGGTGTACGCCGACGGCGAGGTCGTGGACGATGCCGACGCCCATGCCCGCGTCCCGGGCCGCTCCGGCGGCTTCGGCGAGCTGGCAGTCGGTGAGCCAGACCGCCCGGCAGTGGAAGTCGACGCGGTCCATCAGCTCGTGGCGGGCGCGGGCGGTGTCGGGCGAGCGCGGGTCCCTGAGCCCCGGCGGCCAGCTCCGCCAGTGGGGGCCGTGGACCTCGGCGAGGGCGCACCAGGTGGCGTGGTCCTCCAGCGCCCGGCCGGCCGTGGCGAGGTAGTCGTGGTGGGCGGCGCGCCGGCCGGGGCCGAGGGGGAGGCGGTGCAGCACCTCCAGCGCCTCGTGCTTCAGCGTCCGGACGGCGTCCCGGTCGATCAGCGCTCCCTTGTCGAGGACCGAGGCGCGCAGCCGGGCGGCCCTGGCGCGGATCTCGTCGAGCCGCTCGCGCTCGGGCCCCTCGGCGTAGGCGTATTCGGGGACGGACTCGATCCGCAGATGCACGGGGTCGGGGAAGCGGCGGGAGGAGGGGCGGTAGGGGGACGGGTCGCTGATGCCGCCGGGTCCGGCGGGGACGGCCGCGTGCAGCGGGTTGACCTGGACGAAGCCGGAGCCGAGGGAGCGGCCGGACCAGGCGGCCAGTTCGGCGAGGTCGCCGAGGTCGCCCATGCCCCAGGAGCGGCTGGAGAGCAGGGAGTAGAGCTGGACGAGCAGGCCGTGGGAGCGGGCGGGCGGTCCGGGGGCGCGGGCGGGGGCGACGACGAGCAGGGCGGTCGCGGTGCGGCCGTCGGCCGTCCGGGCGGTGAGCCGGTGCACCCCGTACGGCGCGGTCCGCCAGTCCTCGCTCTCGCCGCCGCCTTCCAGGGCGACGCTCAGGGCCGTCCCGGCGGGGAGCGCGGCGAGGGCGGGGGGATCGGGCTCCCCGCTCCAGACGACCACGGTCGGGGGCAGCGGGCCGCGGGCGGCGGACTCGGCCCGGCCCAGGGCCTCCTGAACGGCCGCCGGAGTGCTCGCGTCCACCCCGAGCGCGGCGAGGACCGCGACGAGGGTCGCCTCGGGGACGGGGACGGGGACGCCTTCCGGCGGGGTGTGGGCGGCTTCGACTCCGTGCAGCGCGGCGAGCCGGGCCAGGCCCATGCGGGGTCCTCCTCAGACTCCTGGGGATCGGGGGGCGCCGGCGGTTCCGGCGGCGGTGGGCTCGCTGGTGAGCGGGGCCGCGTCGGCGAGCGGGGGCTCGCTGGTCAGGGGGGCGGCGTCGGGCAGCGGAGGCTCGCTGGTCAGGGGCCCGGTCGCGGAGGGCTCGGCTATGAAGGGGCCGGACGGGCCGAGGAGGGCGGACTTGCCGCCGCGCGGGGCGCGTTCGCCGGCCCGCGCGCCGGGTTTCCCCGAGCGGGCGCGGGCCCGGTCCCGGGGCTGGGGCGGGGGCTGATTCCGGGACTGGGCCTCGGTCTGCCGGGCCTCGGCCTGGGCCTGCGCGGCGAGGGCGGAGCACAGCAGATGGGCGGATGCGGTCATGGCGGACGCTCCCAACGGACGGTACGGCGGTACGGACGGTCCCTTCGGCCCCTACCCGGCGGGCCCCGCCGCAGACATCTTTGATCAGTGAACGTGGCCCGCGTCACATTTCGTTCCCGACGTGCCGAGCGCCCCCCGGATGCCGGTTGCCCGGAGAGCGGACACACCCCTTCCGGGCTTCCGCGCGCCCCCGGCCGGACGCTTCGGCACTCACCTCGGCAGGCAAAAGGAACACAACGGCCACGCGCGTTGACACTTTCCGGGCAAGGGTGGTGGGCTCGCAATCAAACAGAGACATGGGCGAGACATTCAGGTGACCGAAAGGGGACATGCGTGCGACGTACGCACAGGAGGCACACGGCCACCGCCGTCACCGTCGCGGTGATCGGCGGCCTCCTCTCCGGCGCCCCGGGCGCGGCCGCCTCCCCCACCGACCCCGCCTCCCCCGCCCGCGCCGCCGCCGACCCCGCCGAGGACGGCCCGCTGCCCCCGGTCTGGCCCCGGCCGCAGTCCCTCCGGGCGGCGGGGAAGGCCGTACCCCTGGGCGGGGAGGCCACTCTGATCGCCGGGTCCGGGGCCGATCCGCGCGCCGTCGAGCTGACGGAGCGGCAGCTGCGCGCGGCGGGCGTGGGGACGGTCCACACCGCGCTGCCCGGGCGCGGCCCGGTCTTCCACATCGGCGGCGAGGGCGCGCGGGACGCTCTGAACGCCCTGCGCGCGCCGCACCGCGCCGATCTGCCGTCGGGCGGCTACCGGATCGCGGTCGGCGAGATCGGGGGCCGGGGCGCGGTCGCGGTCGACGGCGTCGGCGAGAGCGGGCTGTTCCACGGCGTCCAGACGCTGCGGCAGCTGATCACCGGAGCGCCCGGCGGCAGAAGAGCCGTCGCCGGGGCCGTCGTGCGGGACTGGCCGGGCACCGTCGTCCGGGGCGTCACCGAGGGCTTCTACGGGGAGCCGTGGAGCCATCAGGAGCGGCTCGCGCAGATCGACTTCATGGGCCGGACCAAGCAGAACCGCTATCTGTACGCCCCGGGCGACGACCCCTACCGGCAGGCGCGCTGGCGCGATCCCTACCCCGCCGCCCAGCGCGCGGAGTTCCGCGAACTCGCCGAGCACGCGCGGCGCAACCATGTCACCCTCGGCTGGGCGGTCGCTCCCGCGCAGGAGATGTGCCTCTCCGACGACGGCGAGGTGCGGGCGCTCATCCGCAAGATCGACGCCATGTGGGCACTGGGCGTGCGCGCCTTCCAGCTCCAGTTCCAGGACGTCAGCTACAGCGAGTGGCACTGCCGCGCCGACGCCCGCGCCCACGGCTCGGGCCCGCAGGCGGCGGCGCGCGCCCAGGCCCGGGTGGCGGACGCGGTGGCCCGGCATCTGGCCGAGCGCCATCCGGAGGCGGAGCCGCTGTCGCTGATGCCGACGGAGTTCTACCAGGAGGGCGCGACCGAGTACCGGCGCGCGGTCGCCGAGACGCTCGATCCCCGGGTGCAGGTGGCCTGGACCGGGATCGGGGTGGTGCCGCGCACCATCACCGGCCGGGAGCTGGCGGGCGTCCGGGACGCGTTCCGGCATCCGCTGGTCACCATGGACAACTACCCGGTCAACGACTACGCGCAGGACCGGATCTTCCTCGGCCCCTACACGGGACGCGAGCCGGCGGTCGCCACCGGTTCGGTCGCCCTGCTGGCGAACGCGATGGAGCAGGCCTCGGCCTCCCGCATCCCGCTGTTCACCGCCGCCGACTTCGCCTGGAATCCGCGCGGCTACCGTCCCCGGGAGTCCTGGGAGGCGGCCCTGTCCGATCTCGCGGACGGCGACGCCGGGGCCCGCCGGGCGCTGGGCGCGCTCGCGGGCAACCACGCCTCCTCCATACTCGACCCCACCGCCGAGTCCGCCTACCTCCAGCCCCTCCTCGACGATTTCTGGCGGCTGCGCGGCACCTCGGACACGGCGGCCGGCGAGCGGGCGGCCAAGGCCCTGCGCGCCGAGTTCACCGTGATGCGCGAGGCCCCGGACCTGCTGACCCGGCCCGCCGGCGGCCGGCTGGACGACGAGGTGCGCCCCTGGCTGGACCAGCTCTCCCGGTACGGGCGGGCCGGTGAGATCGCCGTGGACATGCTGGCGGCCCAGCTCGACGGCGACGGGGAGCGGGCCTGGTCGGCCGCCCTGGAGCTGGAGCGGGTGCGCGAGGAGCTGGCGTCGAGCCGGGCCACGGTCGGCAAGGGCGTACTGGATCCGTTCCTGGAGCGCGCGGTGAAGGAGTCGGCCGCCTGGACGGGCGCGGACCGGTTCGGAAAGAGCGCGGGCGAGCCGACCGTACGGCTGGACCGGGCCCGGCCGCTGGGCACGGTGGTCGCGATGACCGAGCCCGGCACGGCCGCCCGGCTGGAGGCCCATGTGCCGGGCGAGGGCTGGCGGCGGCTCGGCCCGCTCTCGCCCAGCGGCTGGACCCAGGCCGACGCGCGCGGGGTGCGCGCGGACGCGGTCCGGGTCACGGCCGAGGACGGCACGGCGGTCGGCGTGCGGTCGGTGGTGCCGTGGTTCGCCGACGAGCCCGCCGCCCGGCTCTCCCTGGCGCGGGAGCGGGCGGACGCGGCGATCGGCGGCGGCCCGCAGCGCACGGAGGTGCGGCTGACGCCGCAGCGGCCCGGCGAGGTGCGCGGCGCGCTCACCGCGAAGGCCCCTGCCGGGATCAAGGTCAAGACCCCCAAGAAGACGACGGTGCCGCGCGGGGTGCGGACGACCGTGCCGGTGGAGGTCTCCGTCCCGAAGGACACCCCCGCCGGGGAGTACCGGGTCCCGCTCTCCTTCGCCGGCCAGGAGCGGACCCTGACGGTGCACGCGTATCCGCGCACCGGGGGCCCCGATCTGCTGCGCGGTCCGGGGGTCGGGGCGTCCTCCTCCGGTGACGAGACGCCCGACTTCCCCGCGTCCGCCGTCCTCGACGGCGACCCGGCCACCCGCTGGTCCTCCCCGGTCGAGGACACCGCCTGGTGGCAGGCGGAGCTGCCCGAGCCGGTCCGGCTGGGGCAGGTGGTGCTGCACTGGCAGGAGGCGTACGCGGCGGACTACCGCGTCCAGGTCTCGGCGGACGGCCGCGTCTGGCGCACGGCGGCGACGGTGACCGGCGGCGCGGGCGGCCGGGAGGCGGTCCGGATGGACAGCCGCGACGTCCGCTTCATCCGTGTCCAGGGCGACCGCCGGGCGACCCGGTTCAGCTACTCGCTGTGGTCGGTGGAGGCGTACGCGGTGGCGGGCCGGTAGCCCCGCCGGGGCCGGGCCCGGGCGGAGGCCCCGGGCCCGCCGGAGGCCCCGGCCTCAGGCCGAGACGCCGTCGATCCGGGCCATCGCGTCCTCCGCGCCGTACGGCTGGAGATAGGGCATCCAGCGCGGGTCGCGGTGCCCGGTCCCGATGATCCGCCAGGCCAGACCGCTGGGCGGCGCGGGCTGATGGCGCAGCCGCCAGCCCAGCTCCAGCAGATGCCGGTCCGCCTTGACGTGATTGCAGCGGCGGCAGGCCGCCACCACGTTGTCCCAGGCATGCTGTCCGCCGCGGCTGCGCGGCACCACATGGTCGACGCTGGTCGCGACGCCCCCGCAGTACATACAGCGCCCGCCGTCCCGGGCGAAGAGCGCTTTGCGCGTCAGCGGCACGGGCCCCCGGTAGGGCACTCGGACGAACCGCTTCAGCCGGACGACGCTGGGCGCGGCGACGATCCGGGTGGCACTGTGCATGAAGGCGCCGGACTCCTCAAGGCAGAGGGCCTTGTTCTCCAGGACGAGGACGAGCGCGCGGCGGAGCGGTACGACGCCGAGGGGCTCGTACGACGCGTTGAGGACCAGGACGTGCGGCACGGTGGATGCCTCCTTGTACGCCGGCGGCGCGTGGCTCGCGCCGGGACGATCTGCTCTCAGTCTCTCCTCAGGCCCGCTCCGAGCGCCACCACGTGGCCGTAACGGGCTCGAAGTGTTTTCAACCACATCGACTGTGACAACGCGCGACCGGGTGAATTCGTCCCCGGGTGACACTTCTCTCTCCCCCGAACGCGGCAACGGGGTGGGCCGGGATGCCCCGTTAGTGTGGTTGGCCAGCCCCCCAAGCCCTGCCTGGAGGTCATCCCTCGTGACCGCGAGTCCCCTGTCCGTCCTGCTCGCCGCCGACGAGCCCTCGGCCCCCGCCTCCCCCGAGCCGGGGACCGTCTCCTTCGACGAGGCGGCCCAGCACGCGGAGGACGCCGCCGGCTGGGTGGAGCAGAACTGGTCCACCTGGCTGAACACCAGCCTGCGGATCGTGCTGATCCTGGTGGTCGCGCTGGTGCTGCGCATGCTGGTGCGCCGGGCGCTGACCAAGTTGATAGAGCGGATGAACCGCTCCGCCCAGGCGGTGGAGGGCACGGCCCTCGGCGGTCTGCTGGTCAACGCCGAGCGGCGGCGGCAGCGCTCGGAGGCCATCGGCTCGGTGCTGCGGTCGGTGGCGTCCTTCCTGATCCTGGGCACCGCGGGGCTGATGATCCTCGGCGCGTTCAGCATCGATCTGGCCCCGCTGCTGGCATCGGCCGGTGTGGCGGGCGTCGCGATCGGCTTCGGCGCACGGAATCTGGTGACCGACTTCCTCTCCGGCGTCTTCATGATCATGGAGGACCAGTACGGGGTGGGCGACTCGGTCGACGCGGGCGTCGCGTCCGGCGAGGTCGTCGAGGTCGGGCTGCGGGTGACCAAGCTGCGCGGCGACTCCGGCGAGATCTGGTACGTGCGGAACGGCGAGATCAAGCGGATCGGCAACCTCAGCCAGGGGTGGGCGACCGCCGCCGTCGATGTGACGGTCCGGCCCTCGGAGGATCTGGAGCGGGTGCGCGAGGTGATCGCCGGGGTCGCGGACGATCTGGCCAAGGCGGAGCCGTGGAACGAGCAGCTGTGGGGCCCGGTGGAGATCCTGGGGCTGACCGAGGTGCTGCTCGACTCGATGACCGTCCGGATCTCGGCCAAGACGATGCCGGGCAAGGCCCTGGGCGTCGAGCGGGAGCTGCGCTGGCGGATCAAGCACGCCTTCGACGCGGCGGGCATCCGTATCGTCGGCGGGCTGCCGCTCGTCCTCGACGACGCCCCCGCCGCCGACCCGGCCGCCTCCGTCGCGCCCCCGTCCGCGCTGGCGAGCCCGACCTCCCCGCAGTCGCTCGCGGCCTCCCCGATACCGCCCCCGGTGAATCTGACGAAGTAGCCGCGGCAGACGGAGCGGCGAACAGCGCGAACAGCGCGAGCGGAACCACGGCGGACGCCCCGGCCCACCCGGCCCGGGGCGTCCGCCGTCGTCGTACCCGGAGAACCCGCGCGGGAGTACGCCGCGCCGAACCGTGGCAGATAACGGATTGATAGCCCCGTAGGCATGGACCATTGACGCCCACCCGGCAGGCGGCTTAGTTTCCTCTGGACGGGACAGGAAACTTTCCTAACAGTGCAGGTAGAAACGTCGCAGCCGGAAGGCAGGTGCATCCATCGTGGCCGGAACCACCCCCACCCCGGGTACCACTCCCGGCACCCCCCGGGTGCTGCGCGCCATGAACGACCGCACCGCGCTCGATCTGCTGCTGACGCACGGCCCGCTGTCCCGCACCACTCTGGGGAAGCTGACCGGCCTCTCCAAGCCCACCGCCTCCCAGCTGCTGACCCGGCTGGAATCCGCCGGGCTGGTGGTCGCCACCGGGACCACCGAGGGACGGCCGGGCCCCAGCGCCCAGCTGTACGCGGTGAACGAGCGCGCCGGCTTCGCCGCGGGCCTCGATGTCACCACCCTCTCCGTCCGCGCCGCCGTCGCCGACCTCACCGGGGCCACCATCGGGGAGTTCGAGCTGCCGACCTCCGGCCCGCGCGCCGAGAGCGCCGTACGGCAGGTCACCGAGGCCCTCGACGGAGCGGTCAAGGCCGCCGGAATCACCCGCGACGAGATCAACCGGCTGGTCATCGGCACCCCCGGCGCGTTCGACCCCTCCACCGGACGGCTGCGGTACGCCTCGCACCTGCCGGGCTGGCACTCCGCCACCCTGCTGGACGAGCTGGCCGCGGCGCTGCCGATGCCGGTGGAGTACGAGAACGACGTCAACCTCGTGGCCGTCGCCGAGCAGCGCCTGGGCGCGGCGCGCGGCCTGGAGAACTTCGTCCTGCTGTGGAACGAGGAGGGCCTCGGCGCGGCCCTGGTGATAGGGGGCCGTCTCCACCGCGGCTTCACCGGCGGCGCGGGCGAGGTCGGCTTCCTGCCGGTCCCCGGCACCCCTCTCGTACGGCAGGTCACCCAGGCCAACAGCGGCGGCTTCCAGGAGCTGGCCGGCGCACAGGTGCTGCCCAGGCTCGCCCGCGGGCTGGGGGTGACGGACATCGGCGAGGGCCGCTACACGGAGGTCGCGCCCGCGCTGGTGGCCACCGCGGCCGAGGCGGACTCGGGGCCGTACCGGGAATTCCTCGACCGGTACGCCACCGTCCTGGCCACCGGTCTGGCCTCCATGGTCGCCGTGCTCGACCCGGAGCTGGTGGTCCTCTCCGGCGAGGCCATCGTCGCGGGCGGCGAGCCGCTGCGCGCCCGGGTCCAGGCCGAGCTGGGCGAGCTGGCCGCTCCCCGGCCGAGGCTGGTCCTCGGCTCCGTACGCGAACACCCGGTGCTGCGGGGGGCGCTGGAGAGCGCTCTCGCCGCCACCCGGAACGAAGTCTTCGACACCTACCGCTGACCACTCCCCCTCCCCCCAGCCCCCGTCCCCACCCCTCCCCGCCTCCCCCAGAGCTTTTTTCCTCAAGCACGACAGGCACTTCCTTCCCGTCCTCTCGACCCCGCCACAGGGAGACACCGCCATGTCCATACGCACCAGGAAATCCGCCGCCGCACTCGCCGCCACCGCCGCAGTCTCCCTCTTCGCCTCGGCCTGTACCGGGTCGTCGGAGAGCGCGGCCACGGACGACCCCAAGGCGAAGACCACGCTCACCCTCTGGCACGGCTGGTCGGCCCCGAGCGAGGTGAAGGCCATGAAGGACAATGTCGACCGCTTCATGGCCCGCCACCAGAACATCAAGGTCGAGATCGTCGGCAATATGACCGACGACAAGATCAACCAGGCGCTGCGGGCCGGCGGGTCCAAGGCCCCGGACGTCGTCTCCTCCTTCTCCACCACCAGCGTCGGCAAATTCTGCGCCACGGGCGCGTTCACCGATCTCAACCCGTTTCTGAAGAAGTCGGACCTCGACCCGAAGGCGATCTTCCACAAGCCGCTCCTCGACTACACGCAGTTCGAGGGCAACCAGTGCGCGCTGCCGCTGCTGAGCGACGCCTACGGCCTCTACTACAACAAGGACGCTTTCAAGAAGGCCGGGATCGACGCCCCGCCGAAGACCTGGAGCGAGTTCGACAAGGTCGCCGAGAAGCTGACGAAGACCAAGGGCGACAGCTACGAGCAGCTCGGCTTCATGCCGAACTACCACGGCTACGAGACGACCATCTCGCACTATGTCCCGCAGTGGTCCCCGACCTACTTCGACGCCGAGGGCAAGTCCAATGTCGCCAAGGACCCCGCGTTCCGCGACATGATCACCTATCAGAAGAAGCTCGTCGACAAGCTGGGCGGATTCGCCAAGCTGAAGAAGTACCGGAACACCTTCGGCGACGAGTGGGGCGCGAAGCACCCCTTCCACACCGGCCAGGTCGCCATGCAGCTCGACGGCGAATGGCGGCTCGGCATGGCGAAGGACTCCGGGGTGAAGTTCGAGATCGGCACCGCCCCCCTGCCCGTGCCCGACGACCAGGTCGCCGACTACGGCAAGGGCTATCTCTCCGGCACGATCATGGGTATCGCCTCCACCAGCAAGAAGCAGAACGCCGCGTGGGAGCTGGTGAAGTACATGACCACCGACACCGACGCGGTGGTGGCCTTCTCCAACGGAATCCGCAATGTGCCCTCCACCATCGAGGCGCTGAAGTCGCCCGACCTCAAGCACGCGCCGGAGTTCAAGACCTTCATCGACATCGCGCAGCACCCCAAGTCCAACACCAGCCCGGCCAATGTCGACGGCGGGGCCTACCATCTGACCCTTCAGGACGTGGGTCTGCGCTACGAGTCGGGACAGCTGAAGGATCTGCAGGCCGGTCTGGACAAGGCCGCGCGGCAGATCGACACCGACATCGCCAAGCTGAAGTAGCGAAACCGAACTCGATGACCGCCAACACCCTGCGTTCGAAGCGCCGCCGGTCGGCGCTTCGGACCGCGGCCTTCCTCTCGCCCTGGCTGATCGGCTTCGGTTTCTTCTTCGCCTATCCGCTGCTGTCGACCGTCTACTTCTCCTTCATGAAGTACGACGGTTTCCGTCCGCCGGTCTTCAACGGTCTGGACAACTGGACCTATGTCTTCAGCGACTATCCGATGTTCTGGCCCGCGCTGCGCAACACGCTGTGGCTGGTGCTGGTCATGGTCACCCTCCGGGTGGTCTTCGGCCTCGGCGTCGGACTGCTGATCACCAAGATCAAGACGGGTGCCGGAGTCTTCCGCACCCTCTTCTACCTGCCCTATCTCGCCCCGCCGGTGGCCGCGACGCTGGCCTTCGTCTTCCTTCTCAACCCCGGTACCGGACCGGTGAACTCGGGCCTGGAGGCGCTCGGCCTCGCACCGCCCAGCTGGTTCACCGACCCCGACTGGTCCAAGCCCGCCCTCACCCTGCTGGCGCTCTGGGGCGTCGGCGATCTGATGGTGATCTTCATGGCGGCGCTGCTCGACGTGCCGAAGGAGCAGTACGAGGCCGCCGAGCTCGACGGGGCCTCCGCCTGGCAGAAATTCCGTTTCGTCACCCTGCCGAACATCTCCCCCATCGTGCTCTTCGCCGTGGTCACCGGAGTGATCGCGACCATGCAGTACTACACCCAGCCCCTGGTCGCGGCGAAGGTCGCGTCCGGCAATATGGGCGGCAGCGGGCAGCTGTTCGAGCCGGGCTATCCGGAGAAGTCCACGCTGACCCTTCCGCAGATCGTCTACAGCGCCGGATTCCAGCGTTTCGACTACGGCACGGCGGCCGTCGTCGCCCTGGTTCTGTTCGCGCTCGCCATGGCCTTCACCGCACTTCTGATGCGGCGGCGCGGCGGCCTCATTCAGATGGGTGACTGAGCCATGACCCAGATCCTCGACCGGACTCCCGCCGTCCAGGAATCCGCCCCCCTCACCCCGGCCGCGCGCACCGCCCGCCGCAAGGCGGTGCTGCACTGGATAGCGGTGCACTCGCTGGGAGTGGCCGCCGCGCTCTTCTTCGTCCTGCCCTTCGTCTTCGTGGTGCTGACCTCGCTGATGAGCAATCAGCAGACGCTCACCCGCGATCTCATCCCGACGACCTGGGAGTGGGGCAACTACGGCAAGGTGCTCGACACCCCGGGCTTTCTCACCTGGTGGCGCAACACCCTGCTCTACGCGGTCCTGGGGACCACGCTGACCGTCCTCTCCTCGATCCCGGTGGCCTACGCGCTCGCCAAATTCCGATTCCGCGGCCGGCGGTTGACGATGATGCTGGTGATCTCGATGATGATGCTGCCTCCCCAGGTGATCATCGTCCCGATGTATCTGTTCTGGGCGAAGCAGCTCGACCTCACCGGCACGCTCTGGCCCCTGATCATTCCGATGGCGTTCGGCGACGCCTTCGCCATCTTCCTGCTGCGGCAGTTCCTGCTCACCATCCCCAACGAATACATCGACGCGGCGAAGGTGGACGGCTGCGGCGAAGTGCGCACCCTGCTCAAGGTCGTCCTCCCGATGGCCAAGCCGGGCATCGCGGCCGTGGCGCTGTTCCAGTTCTTCTACGCCTGGAACGACTACTTCGGCCCACAGATCTACGCCTCCGAGAACCCGGCGGCGTGGACGCTCAGTTACGGCCTGGAGTCCTTCAAGGGCGCGCACCACACCGACTGGAATCTGACCATGGCCGCGACCGTTCTGGTCATGGCCCCCGTGATCCTCGTCTTCTTCTTCGCCCAGAAGGCGTTCGTCGAGGGAATCACACTGACCGGAGTGAAGGGCTGATAAACGAAATGAAGCTCTCAGTCGTGGGTGGCGGGTCCACCTATACCCCTGAGCTGATCGACGGCTTCGCCAGGCTGAGGGACACGCTCCCGATCAGCGAGCTGGTGCTCATCGACCCGGCCGCCGACCGGCTGGAGCTGATCGGCGGCCTGGCCCGGCGGATCTTCGCCAAGCAGGGCCACAACGGAACCATCACCACCACGTCCGACGTGGACGCGGGCGTCGCCGACGCCGACGCCGTCCTGCTCCAGCTGCGGGTCGGCGGCCAGGCCGCCAGGCTCCAGGACGAGACCTGGCCGCTGGAGTGCGGCTGCGTCGGCCAGGAGACGACGGGCGCGGGCGGCCTCGCCAAGGCCCTGCGCACCGTGCCGGTCGTCCTCGACATCGCCGAACGGGTCCGGCGCACCAACCCCAACGCCTGGATCATCGACTTCACCAACCCGGTGGGCATCGTGACCCGGGCGCTGCTCCAGGCCGGCCACAAGGCCGTCGGGCTGTGCAATGTGGCCATCGGCTTCCAGCGCAGATTCGCCGCGCTCCTCGATGTGGCCCCCTCCGAGGTCCATCTCGACCATGTCGGGCTCAACCATCTGACCTGGGAGACCGGGGTGCGCGTCGGCGGCCCCGAGGGCGAGGACCGGCTGCCCGCCCTGCTCGCCGAGCACGGCTCGCCGATCGCGGAGAGCCTCTCCCTGCCGCTCCCGCTGATCGAGCGGCTCGGTGTGGTCCCCTCGTACTATCTGCGCTACTTCTACGCGCACGACGAGGTCGTGCGCGAGCTGCGCACCAAGCCCTCGCGGGCCTCCGAGGTGGCGGCGATGGAGCGGCAGCTGCTGGAGATGTACGGGGACCCCGCCCTGGACTCCAAGCCGGAGCTGCTGGCGAAGCGGGGCGGGGCCTTCTACTCGGAGGCCGCGGTGGATCTCGCCGCCTCGCTGCTGGGCGGCGGGGGCAGCCCGTACCAGGTCGTCAACACCCTCAACAACGGCACGCTCCCCTTCCTCCCCGACGACGCCGTCATCGAGACCCAGGCCTCGGTGGACGCCCGGGGCGCCGCGCCGCTGGCCGTGGCCCCGGTCGATCCGCTGTACGCGGGGCTGATCGCCCATGTCACGGCGTACGAGGACCTGGCGCTCGACGCGGCGCTGCGGGGCGGGCGCGACCGGGTCTTCCGGGCGCTGCTCTCGCACCCGCTGATCGGGCAGTACGAGTACGCCGAGGCGCTCACCGACCGGCTCGTCGCTCACAACCGGGAGCACCTCGCGTGGGCGTGACCGCTTCCGTTCTCGCGATCGACGCGGGCAACAGCAAGACCGACGTGGCCGTTGTCGGCCCCGACGGATCGGTCCTCGCGTCCGCGCGGGGGCACCACGGCTTCTCGCCGCCGAAGGCCGGCATCGAGCGCGCCGTCGACCTGCTCGCCGGCACCGTCGGCGAGGCGCTGGAGCGGGCCCGGGCCCGGGGCGCGTCCACCGACGCGATCGAGCATGTGTCGGCCTGTCTCGCCAACGCCGATCTGCCGGTGGAGGAGGTGGAGCTGAGCGCCGCCCTGCACGCGCGGGGATGGGGGCGTACGACCCAGGTGCGCAACGACACCTTCGCCATCCTGCGGGCCGGGGTCGACGAGCCCCGGGGGGTGGCGGTGGTGTGCGGCGCCGGCATCAACTGCGTGGGGATGCTGCCGGACGGCCGGACCGCGCGCTATCCGGCGATCGGCAAGATCTCCGGGGACTGGGGCGGCGGACAGGGCCTCGCCGAGGAGGCCCTCTGGTTCGCGGCGCGCGCCGAGGACGGCCGGGGCGAGCCGACGGCCCTGGCCCGTACGCTCCCCGAGCACTTCGGTCTGGACTCCATGTACGCGCTGATCGAGGCGCTGCACCGGGGGGTCATCCCGTACGGGCGCACCCATGAGCTGACCCCGGTCCTCTTCACGACCAGCGCGGCGGGCGACCCGGTGGCCCGTCATCTGGTGCGCCGGCTCGCACGGGAGGTGGTCGTGATGTCCACCGTGGTGCTGGAGCGGCTCGGTCTCATCGGCCAGGAGGCCACGGTCGTGCTGGGCGGCGGGGTTCTGGCGGCCCGCCATCCCGAACTGGACGCCCACATGGCCGCGATGATGGCGGAGAAGGCCCCCAAGGCCGCGCTCTCCGTGTTGACGGCCCCGCCCGTGCTGGGAGCCGCGCTTCTCGGCCTCGACCACACCGGGGCCCCGCCCGGGGCCCGCGCCCGGCTGCGGGCCCACTACGCGGGCTGATGCCACTGTCCCGTCCGGGTGCCCTTCCCCCTCCGCCCCGGACGGGACAGTTCCCCCCTTCCCTCCCTCTGCCGCGCCCGCTGGACGGCCGGGCGGCGGAGGGAACCGATCAGGCGTCCGAAGCGTATTCAGCGGGGGGAGACGACAGCCGACTTGACCGTTCCAGCCACAAGATCCAGTCAATCCCGCTGTGCTTGTCGGTCATCGCGGCCATACTGACTGGCCAAGGGGGCTTCCCTCTGACCCGCCGGGCGGCGGGCCGCCGTCAGCGACCGAGGGGGAGGTCATATGACACACCCGCCGCAGGTGCGCTCCGCACCGCATCCGGCCCCGGGGCCCGCCCCCGCGCCCGCACGGCCTTCCGGCGGCCCCGTCGCCGAGGCCGGCTCGCGGCTGCGCGCCGCCGCGACGACCGAGCCCGGCAGGCTCCGGCTCATCGGCGCGGTGCTGGCGGCGCTGGTGGTCGCGTTCGGCGCGGTCACCGCCCTGGAGGTCTCCGACCGGGCCGCCGCCGCCGAGGACGTGGTGAGCGGCAGCCAGCCGCTGAGCGCCGACGCCGCTTCGGTCTACCGCTCGCTGGCCGACGCGGACACCGCCGCCTCCAGCGGCTTCCTCGCCGGGGCCGTCAAGGAGCCCGCCAGTGTCCGCGAGCGGTACGAGAAGGACATCGCCCTCGCCTCCGATCTGCTGATCAAGGCCGCGACGAACACGGAGGGCTCCAGCGAGTCCGGGCGTCAGATCGCCACGCTCAACCAGGAGTTGCCGGTCTACACCGGCCGGATCGAGGCGGCCCGCTCCCTCAACCGCCAGGGGCTCCCGCTCGGCGGCGCGTATCTGCGCTTCGCCAACGAGCAGATGACCAAGGTGCTGCTGCCCGCCGCGCAGAAGCTCTACGACGCCGAGACCGCCCGGCTCCACCAGGACGACGAGGAGGCGAGCCGCTGGCCGGTCCTCTCGGTCGCCGTGGGCCTGGCGGCACTCGGCGCGCTGCTCTGGGCCCAGCGCCGCACCTATCTGCGGACCAACCGGGTGTTCAACCACGGACTGCTCGCGACCACCGCCGCCACCACCGCCGCACTGCTCTGGCTGACGGTCGGACACACCCTGGCCAGAGACGGTCTCACCGAGGCCAGGGAGCACGGACAGCGCTCCCTGGAGGTCCTCAACGACTCCCGCATCAGCTCGCTCAAGGCCCGCGCCAATGAGAACCTCGTCCTCGTCGCGCGGGGCGCGGTCCTCACCGACGACGGCAGGAGCGACAAGTACGAGAAGGAGTACGGCGCGGGAATGGCCGAGCTGGGCAAGGGGCTCGACCGGGCCGGGCGGCTCGCCGACGACGACGGGGCCCGCGCGCTCGTGGCCGCCGCCGGGGCGGGCGTCCGCGAGTGGCGGGACCGCCACCAAGAGGTCAGCACCACCGACCGGGCCGGGAACTACGAGGGCGCGGTGCGGAAGGTGATCGGCGCAAAGGGCTCCACCGGGGAGTCGTTCGACACCGTGGACAGGGCGCTGGAGAAGGCCCTCGCCCACGAGCAGGGCGAGTTCACCCGGGCCGCGCGGGAGGGGCGCGACGCGCTGGGCGGTCTGCCCGCCGGGGCGGCGGTGCTCGGGCTGCTCGGCGCGGTGGGAGCGGTCCTCGGGATCAACCGCAGACTGTCGGAGTACCGGTGAGAGGGGGAGAGATGACGGACACCACCACCGCCACGGGCACCACCACCGCCACGGGCGGCTCCGCGGCCGGGCCCGGCGCGCGGGAGCGTTTCCCGGACCGGCTCCGGGACCGGCTCGGCCGCCGGGTCAGCCTCCGGGGCTGGGGCGGGGTCGGGGGCATGGCCGCCGTCTGCGCGCTGACCGCCGTCACCCTGCTGCCGCTCTCCCGGGGCGCGGGCAACGCCGTCACCGGCGGCGGAACCGGCTCCGTCCAGAGCGCCACGGTCGCCGCCCCCGCGGCGGCCGGGGAGGCCTGCACCGCGCCGGAGACCTCGCTGCCCCCCTCCACCGCCGGCGGACCGAACATCGCGGAGATCGAGAAGCGCGGCAAGCTCATCGTCGGCGTGGACCAGAACAGCTACCGCTGGGGCTACCGCGACCCGGTCTCCGACGACCTCAAGGGCTTCGACATCGATCTCGCCCGCGCCATCGCCGAGAACATCCTCGGCAGCCGGGACGCCGTCATCTTCCGCGCGATCCCCACCAACCAGCGCATCCCCGCGCTCAACAGCGACACCGTGGACCTGGTCGTCCGCACCATGACGATCAACTGCGCCCGGGCCGAGCAGGTCGCCTTCTCCACCGCGTACTTCGAGGTCGGACAGCAGGTGCTCGCCTCCAAGGGCTCGGACATCACCGGGTACGACACCTCGCTGAAGGGCAAGCGGGTCTGCTCGGCCGAGGGCTCCACCGCCTACGAGGCCCTGGAGAAGAACGCCTTCGGCGCGGTCTTCAAGGACGCGCACGACGGCGGCCCCGCCGACGAGGACATCCTCACCGTGCCCAACCAGCTCGACTGCCTGGTGCGGCTCCAGGAGGGCCTCGCCGACGCGGTCGTCACGGACAACGCGCTCGCCGCCGGACAGGCGGCCCAGGACCCGGCGGTCGAGCTCAAGGGCAGGCGCTTCACCAGCGAGTACTACGGCGTGGCCGCCAAACTCGGCAAGGACGACCTGGTGCGCCGGGTCAACCATGTGCTGGAGGAGTACCGCGAGGTCGCCTGGAAGAAGGCGTACCGGCACTGGCTCGCCGACGATCTGCCGGGCATATCGGGGCCGCCGGCCCCCAAGTACCGCCAGCCCTGACCAACGAAAGAGGTGATCGATGGGCGTCGCGGGAGCGGCCTCCGGCTCCGGCGGGCAGGCCCCCGGGCCGACCATGGACCGGGACGAGGTGGACCGGGCGCTGACGCGCCTCGACGCCGAGCACGAGGCCATCGAGTCCTCGCTGCTCGCCCTCCAGGACCACGCCGGCCGAAGGCTCCTCGAAGGGGCCGAGCTGACCGGTGTCACCAAGGACCGCTGGGCCACCGCCGAGCAGGCGATAACCCTGCTCTGGAGCTGCTTCGACGCCTACACCGCCGCCCTCACCGGCATCCGTGAGCTGCGATCGCGCCGCCGCTGGCCGGGCCGCGAGGACCTCGCCGAGCTGACCGAGCGGCTGCGCGGCCCCGGGGTGACCCTGGCGAACCCCGCCGCGCCCCCGGCCGGCGCGCCCGCCCGGCTCGCCGAGCGGTTCACCCTGGAGGGCCTGGTCGAGCGGATGAACGAGCTGTACGCGAGCTCCCTCGACATGGTGGTCACGGCGGACGCGGTGTGGTCCGCGCTGCCCGCCCGGATCGATCTGCTCTCCGCCGAACTCCAGCGCACCCGCTCGCTCGCCCACTCGGTGGGCGTGCGCCCGGGCGAACACCCCTCCGGGGACGAGCTGGAGGAGATCACCCACGAGCTGTCCACGCTGCGTGTCCAGGTGATCTCCGACCCGCTCGCCTTCTGGCGTCCCGCGCCGGGCAGTTCGGCCCCCGGCGGCGGACGGCCCGACACCGACCGCTACGACCGGGCCGCCCGGGCCCTGGAGGACGTACGCCGGGAGATCGAGGCCGTCCTCGGGGTCCGCCAGGACTCCGAGGAGCGGCTGATGCGGCTGCGCGACGTCCTCTCCCGCGCCGACCGCACCCTGGCCGAGGCCCGGGTGGCGCGCGGCGAGGTGCTGGCGAAGATCGCCGCCACCGAGGTGCCCGCCGTCAGCGGTCCGCCCACCGCCCTTCAGGAGCGGCTCTCCATCGCCGCCGAGTACCGCAGGCACTCGCGGTGGCACCGGCTCTCCCCGCTGCTGGAGTCCCTGGAGCGGGAGGCCGAGGACGAGCTGCTGCGGGCCAGGGAGTCGCTGACCGCGGTGACCGCCCCGCTCGCCGTACGGGCCGAGCTGCGCGGCAGACTGGACGCGTACAAGGCGAAGATGGCCCGGCTCGGCCATGCGGAGGACCCGCTGCTGATCGAGCGTTACGACCTGGCCCGCCGCACCCTGTGGAGCGCCCCGTGCGATCTGCGGGTGGCCGAGCAGGCGGTGCTGCGCTATCAGCGGGCCGCCGCCGAGGCGCTGGCCCCGAGGGAGCCGGGGCAGGCCCGGACCGAAGACCGCAGGGGGGACGCGTGAGCGAGGACCAGAGCTGCCGGCGGCCCGGCTGCGAGGGCGGCTACGAGGACATGGGCGGCGGCGAGCTGTACTGCGACACCTGCGGCCTCGCCCCGGTCGCCGCGAACGGAGCGGCCGGCTCCGGCCGGATCGGCGGCAGTGGCGGATCCGGCGCGCTCGGCAGCGCCCGTACCTCGCTCGCCTCCTCCCGGGCCTCCTCGCGCTCCTCCACCTCGCGCCGGTCGGTGTCGGGGCGGCTCTCGCGCGCCACCGCCGGATCGGCCTCCTCCGGCCGGTCGGTCTCGGTGCGCAGCTCCGGCTCGTCCACCGGCGTCTCGGGCCGCAACCGGCTGGGCGCGGGCCTGGTCACCGTGCCCGAGGTCCCGCGCCCCGACCCGCGCTCGGCGGTGATGGAGAACCCGGAGGTGCCCGAGCGGAAGCGGTTCTGCTCGCGCTCCGAGTGCGGTGCTCCGGTGGGGCGTTCGCGCGGGGAGAGCACCGGGCGCACGGAGGGCTTCTGCACCTCGTGCGGCCATCCGTACTCCTTCGTGCCCAAGCTCACCGGCGGCGACGTCGTGCACGGCCAGTACGAGGTGGCGGGCTGTCTGGCCCACGGCGGGCTGGGCTGGGTCTATCTGGCGGTGGACCGCGCCGTCTCCGACCGCTGGGTGGTGCTCAAGGGTCTGCTGGACACGGGCGACCAGGACGCGATGGCGGCGGCGATATCCGAGCGCCGCTTCCTCGCCGAGATCGAGCACTCCAACATCGTGCGCATCTACAACTTCGTCGAACACCTCGACCAGCGCACCGGCTCGCTCGACGGCTACATCGTCATGGAGTACGTGGGCGGCAAATCGCTCAAGGAGCTGGCGAACGACCGCCGGGACGCCTCCGGGCGGCGGGATCCGCTGCCGGTGGAGCAGGCCTGCGCGTACGGCATCGAGGCGCTGGAGGCGCTGGGGCATCTGCACAGCCGCAATCTGCTCTACTGCGACTTCAAGGTCGACAACGCCATCCAGCAGCAGGACCAGCTCAAGCTGATAGACATGGGCGCGGTCCGGCGGATGGACGACGAGGAGTCCGCCATCTACGGGACGGTCGGCTACCAGGCCCCGGAGGTCGGCGACACCGGCCCCTCGGTCGCCTCCGACCTCTACACCGTGGCCCGCACGCTGGCCGTGCTGACCTTCGACTTCCAGGGCTACACCAATGTCTTCGTCGACTCGCTGCCCGATCCGGAGCATGTGCCGGTCTTCCGCACCTACGAGTCCTTCTACCGGCTGCTGGTGCGCGCCACGGACCCCGACCCGGCCCGGCGGTTCTCCTCCGCGCAGGAGATGGCGGAGCAGCTGACGGGGGTGCTCAGGGAGGTGGTCTCCCTCCAGACGGGCCGTCCCCGCCCCTCGCTGTCCACGCTCTTCGGCCCCGAGCTGCGGGTCACCGACGCGGAGTTGTTCGCCGAACCGGCCGCCGAGGCCTCGGTGCTCGGCGCGCGTCCCGTCGGCGCGCGGCGGGGCGGCCGGAAGGCCCTCGGCCCCGGAGCGCCCGCCGCCGGGGCGGCCCGGCTCGCCCCGCACCTCGCCGCCCTCGACAGCCGCGCCGTCTCGCTCGCCCTGCCCGTCCCCCGGGTCGACCCGGGCGACGCCAACGCCGGTTTCCTCGCCGGGCTGCCCGCCCCCGCCCCCGCCGAGCTGATCGCGGCCCTCGCCGCCGGCCCCCCACCGTCCACCGAGACCCGGCTGCGCGAGCTGCGCGCCCGGCTGGAGCTGGGCGAGAGCGCCGCCGCGGACGCCGTGCTGGAGGCGCTGGAGAACGGGCGCTCGGACGACTGGCGGGTGGTCTGGTACCGGGGCCTGGCGGCCCTGGTCACCGGGGACGACGAGGCGGCGGCGCTCTCCTTCGACGCGATCTACGACGCGTTCCCCGGCGAGCCCGCGCCCAAGCTGGCGCTGGGGGTGTGCGCCGAGGTGCTCGGCCAGCTGGACAACGCGGCGGAGTACTACCGGCTGGTGTGGACGACCGACCCCAGCTATGTCAGCGCCGCGTTCGGACTGGCCCGGGTGCAACTCGCGGCCGGGGACCGGGCCGGAGCCGTACGCACCCTGGAGTCGGTGCCGGAGGCCTCGATCCACTACACGGCCGCGCGGGTCGCCGCCGTGCGGGCCCGGCTGCGCCGACGGGCCGCCCAGGAACCGCTGTTGAACGATCTGCTCGCCGCGGCGGCGCAGGTGGAGGCGCTGGAGGAGTTCGGCCTGGACGCGGTGCGCCGGGAGAGGCTGTCCACCGAGGTACTCGGCACGGCCCTGGACTGGGTACTCTCCGGTAGTCCCGGAGTTCAGCCGTCCGTACCGGCTCCGTCGGGCGCGCCCCGGCCCGGCGGCACCGTCGCCGCCGCCCCCGTCGCGCTGCTCGGCAGTGAGTTGGACGAACGCGGTCTGCGCTTCGGACTGGAACGCTCCTACCGGGTGCTCGCCCGGCTCGCCCAGCGGGGCGAGGAGCGGATGGAACTGGTGGAGCGTGCCAACCGCTTCCGCCCCCGGACGTGGGTGTGATTGATGTCGCCGCAGATGCACCGGCCGGCCGCCGGCTCGTTGTGCCCCGCTTGCACGGAGCCGCTGGAGGAGGACGACCGCTTCTGCGGCGCGTGCGGACAGGAGTTGTCGGCGCTCTCGCCGCCGTCCGGCGGTGACCGGCCGACGCTCGCCGTCTCCGTGCCGCCCGAGTGGCGGACCGGGCCGGGTGCGGAGGCCTCCTCCGCACCGGCCGAGCCGCCCGCGCCCGTTCACGCTCCCGCGCCCGCGCCCGCGCCTTCGGCTTCGGGGGACTTCGAACTGCCCCCGCCGCAGACGCCGCTGCCCGTCCCCGACCCGCGGATCGCGCCGCCCGCCGCGCCGCCGGCAGCCGTACCGCCGGCCGTGCCGCCGGCCGTACCCCCGGCCGCCGCCAAGGTGTGCGTGGCCTGCCGCTCGGGCCATGTCGACCCCGACGGCTACTGCGAGAACTGCGGCCACGCCCAGCCCCGGGAGCGCGACCACATGGAGCGGGAGCTGGGCCCGGTCGCCGCCGTCAGCGACCGGGGCCTGCGCCACCATCGCAACGAGGACGCGTTCGCGATCTCCACCACCGCGCTGCCCGACGGCTCCCCGGCCGTGGTCGCGGTCGTCTGCGACGGGGTCTCCTCGGCCACCCGGCCCGACGAGGCGTCACTCGCCGCCGCGGGGGCCGCCAATGAGCTGCTGCTGACGGCGCTGCCGCACGGGGTCCACCCGGAGCAGGCCATGCGGGAGGCGATCGTGGCCGCCGCGACCGCCGTCAACGCCCTGGCCGGACAGCCGCCCGCCGGCGAGCCGTCGGAGCACGGCCACGGCTCGCACCACCAGCTGAACGCGCCCGCCTGCACGATCGTCGCGGCGATCTCCGCCGGCGGTCTGCTGATCGTCGGCTGGGTCGGCGACAGCCGTGTCTACTGGGTGCCCGACGACCGCGAGGGCCCCGCCGCCCGGCTCACCGAGGACGACTCCTGGGCCGCGCAGATGGTGGCCGCCGGCCTGATGAGCGAACGCGAGGCGTACGCGGACGAGCGCGCCCACGCCATCACCGGCTGGCTGGGGGCCGACGCGTACGAACTGGAACCGCACACCGCCGCCTTCAAACCGGACCGCTCCGGGGTGGTGGTGGTCTGCACCGACGGTCTGTGGAACTACGCGGAGGGCCCCGACGAGATGGCCCGCGCGATCCCGGCGGACGCCGCCGAACGGCCCCTGCACAGCGCCCAGGTGCTGGTCGGCCACGCACTCGACGGCGGGGGCCACGACAACGTAACCGTGGCGGTGCTGCCGTTCGCGGTGGCGCGGCCGGGGGCAGGATCGGGCCACGACCGCCGGGCCTGATGAAAGCGACCGGGCGCCCGTGACGGGGGAGGCGTCCGCGACGGGTCGTGAGATCTCCCGGGTGGAGCCCTCAAGGAGTCCAGCAGATGGCCAATTTCTCCAAGTCCCAGGTGCCCGCGTTCTCGGTCGACGTGTACCAGAACGAGTATCTGCCCGAGGGCGGTCGCGAGGTGAACGCGATCGTGACCGTGACCTCCACGGGCGGCGGCACCACCGGTGGCGCTCCGCTGCGGGGGGTGTCGGCGTCTCCCGCCGGGATCCCCTCGTCCTCCCCCGGCGCGGCCGTGGTGATCATGGTGGACTGCTCCGGTTCCATGGACTACCCGCCGACCAAGATGCGCAACGCCCGGGACGCCACGGCCGCCGCGATCGACACCCTGCGCGACGGCGTGGAGTTCGCCGTGGTCGCCGGTACGCACAAGGCCTCCGACATCTATCCCGGCGGCGAGCGGCTGGCGATCGCCGACCGGCACACCCGCGCCCAGGCGAAGGAGGCCCTGCGGAAACTCACCGCGGGCGGCGGCACCGCGATCGGCACCTGGCTCGGGCTCGCGGACCGGCTGCTCGCCTCCTCGGCCGGGGACATCCGGCACGGCATCCTGCTGACCGACGGGCGCAATGAGCACGAGTCCCCCGAGGCGCTGCGCTCCGCGCTGACCGCCGTGGCGGGCCGGTTCACCTGCGACGCCCGGGGCGTGGGCACCGACTGGGAGGTGAAGGAGGTCACCGGGATCGCCGCCGCGCTGCTGGGGACCGCCGACATCGTCGCCGATCCCGCGCATCTGGCCGCCGACTTCACGGCCATGATGGAGAACGCGATGGGCAAGGAGGTCGCCGATGTCGCGCTGCGGCTGTGGACGCCCGTCGGGGTGGAGATCATGTTCGTCAAGCAGGTGGCCCCCACCGTCGCCGAGCTGACCGGGCGGCGGACCGAGGCGGGCCCCCGGGCCGGGGACTATCCGACCGGCTCCTGGGGCGACGAGTCCCGCGACTATCACGTGTGCGTGCGGGTGCCCCTGGCGAACATCGGCCAGGAGATGCTGGCGGCCCGCGCCTCGCTGATCATTCCGGCCCCCGGCGGCGGGGCCCCCGAGGTGCTCTCCCAGGGGCTCATCCGGGCGGTGTGGACGGATGACATGGCCGCCTCCACCTCGATCAACCCGCAGGTGGCGCACTACACGGGCCAGGCAGAACTCGCACAAGTCATCCAACAGGGGCTGGATGCCCGCAAAATGGGTGATTACGATGGAGCGACGGCGAAACTGGGCCGCGCCGTGCAGCTGGCGCAGGTCTCCGGGAACGAGGGCACCGCGAAACTGCTTTCGAAGGTGGTGGACGTGGTCGACGCGGCGACAGGTACTGTGCGACTGAAGGCCAAGGTCGCGGAGGCCGATGAGATGACGCTCGAAACCCGGTCCGTGAGAACGGTCCGGGTGAAGAAGTAGTCGTTCTCCGCCGCGACCGAGGCCGTTCGAGCATCGTCGTACGAGAGACGTACGACAGAGGTGACGGCCCCCGGGCCGGACGAGGAGAGGGGGAAGCGCCGACATGCCGACCTGCCCCAACGGACACCAGTCGGGTTCCGACGACTGGTGCGAGGTCTGTGGCCACCGCATGGCCGGTCCCGGCGCTCCCACCGGAGCCGCCCCGCCGCCGCCCGCGCCCTCGTACGGCTACCCGGGCCCGGCGGGCGATCCGCACGCCACCGCGCACGCGGAGCTCTGCCCGCAGTGCCGCACCCCGCGCGAGGCCATGGCCCCGTTCTGCGAGGAGTGCCGGTACAACTTCCTGACGCACACGGCGACCTCGTACACCCCGATCGCCCCCGCGCCGCAGGCCCCGTCCCCCGGGCTGAATCTGCCCTCGGGCTTCACCAACCAGCCGCCCCCGCCGCCGGCCGGCCCGCACGGGCACCCGGGACACCCCGGGCCCGGCCGGCAGGGCCACGATCCGTTCGACTACCAGGGCTCCCGGCCCTCGCAGCTGAACCGGCCCGCCGAGTCGCTCGGCGACGGCCCGGGGCAGCGGCGGCCGTTCCCGCAGGGACCGCCCTCGCCGTTCCCGCAGGGCCCCGGCCAGGCAGGCGGCCCCGGTCCCGGCCCCGGTCCCGGTCCTGGTCCCGGTCCTGGTCCCGGCCCCGGTCCCGGCACCGGCCGGCCGCCGGGTCCCCCGCAGGGCTTCCACCAGCACCCCGCACCGCCACCGCAGCAGCAGCACCAGCACCAGCCGCAGCAGCCGGCCGCGGCGGACGACTGGATGCTCTCCCCGCCGTCCCAGGACCGGCCCTCCTTCCCGCAGGCCGGGCAGGACTCCCCCTTCCCCCAGGGCCCCGGACAGCACCAATCCGTCTCCGCGCCCGGACAGCACCAGTCGCCGCCGTCCTACCAGTCGCCCGAGGGCTGGTCGGCCGTCATCGCGCCCGACCGCGAGTACTTCCTGGCGATGATGCAGCGCAGCGGCCCCGACGCCAGCGGCCTCAACCTGCCCGCGTACTCCCCCGAGCAGCACCTCCAGCTCGACGGCACCCAGATCACCATCGGCCGCCGCCGCCAGTCGACCGGCGAGTCGCCCGACATCGATCTGTCCGTGCCCCCGGAGGACCCGGGCGTCTCGCACAAGCACGCCGTGCTGGTGCGGCAGCCCGACGGATCCTGGGCGGTCGTCGACCAGAACTCCACCAACGGCACCACGCTCAACGGCGCGGAGGAGCCGATACAGCCCTATGTCCCGGTGCCGCTGAGCGACGGCGACCGGGTCCATGTCGGAGCCTGGACGACCATCACCGTCCGCCGGGGCTGACCGCGCGGGCGGGGTCACCCGTCCCGCGCGCCGAGGGGCCAGACGTACGGCCCCTCGGGATCGTCCAGCCAGGCCCACTGGCGTCCGCCGACGACGGTGACCCCGAAGCGGTCCCGGAGCGGACGGCGCTCGCGCTCCCAGAGCGAGAGCGCCTCGCGCGGGTCGAGGCTCCGCCCGGTCAGCGACAGCATGAACCGGAAGAGATCGTTCTCTAGTACTCGGCGAGGCAGCGCGCCCGGCCGGCGCTCCGGCGCGGGGCCACTGCCCCGCAGCGGCACGAAGTACGCCGAGGTCCGCAGGAAGCGCCCCTCGGCGATCCGCCCGTGGCGGCCGTCGTCCCGGACCCGGAGCGCGATCAGCCCGGTCGACAGCGGAGCGAGGATCCGGGCGTCCGGGCGGCACTGCGCCGCCCAGTCGTACGGGATGAACGGCAGCGTGCAGGTCGCGATGATCCGGTCGAAGGGGGCCCGCTCCGGGCAGCCGCGCGCCCCGTCGCCGGTGACCACGGCCGGCCGGTAGCCGGCGGCGGCCAGATGCGCCCGCGCCGACTCGGTGATCTCCGGCTCCATGTCGACGGTGGTGATCCGCTCCTCGCCGAGCCGGTGGCAGAGCAGCGCCGCGTTGTACCCGGTGCCCGCGCCGATCTCCAGCACGGCGTCCCCGTACCGCACCTGGAGCGCCTGAAGCATCCGGGCCATCAGCGAGGGCTGGCTGCTGGAGGAGATCAGCTCCCCGTCGCGGATCCTGGTCGCCAGCGGCCCGTCGTAGTAGGCCCCGCGCAGCCAGCGCTCCCGCCGCACCGGATCGGGGTCCTCGCACCAGAGCCGCTCATGGCCGCCGGGCCCGCCGGTGAAGTAGTACGGGACGAACAGATGCCGGGGCACCTCCTCGAACGCCGCCCGCCAGGCCGGATCGGTCAGCGCGCCCCCGGCCGCGATCAGGCGCACCATCGCCCGGCGGGCCTCGGCCGCGGGCTCGGCGTACCGCTCCAGGTACGTGCCCATGCCTCCACTGTGGCACCCCGCAGGGGCCCGCGAGGGGCGGGGGCCGGTGGTCCTAGGCCATCGGTCCTCCGCCGGGGCGTCTGAGACGATGGAGGAGTGACTGAGATTCCGCGCGGCACCGTCCAGGAGCAGACCTTCTACGAGCAGGTCGGCGGCGAGGAGACCTTCCGCCGTCTGGTTCACCGCTTCTACCAGGGCGTCGCCGGGGACCCGCTGCTGCGGCCGATGTACCCGGAGGAGGATCTCGGCCCCGCCGAGGACCGATTCGCCACCTTCCTGATGCAGTACTGGGGCGGCCCGCGCATCTACAGCGAGGCCCGGGGCCACCCCCGGCTGCGGATGCGGCACGCGCCGTTCGCGGTCGACCGGGCGGCGCACGACGCCTGGCTGAAGCACATGCGGGACGCCGTGGACGAGCTGGAGCTGGCCCCGGAGCACGAGCGGCAGCTGTGGGACTACCTGGTCTACGCCGCCGCGTCCATGGTGAACACGGCGGGCTAGGCCTGTCGGCCGCGGTGGCTAGGCTGATGTCGTTCTGCACTTCACCGTAGGAACGACCGGGGGGATGTCCATGCCTCTTTTCCACCGGAAGCCGGAAACCGCGCGCCGGGTGCCCGGACGCGACGGTTCGCGGGCGGGCACCGGCGTGGAGGCCGTGGTGGGCGCGCACCGGATTCCTGAGGCCTTCCGTGCCCTCAGCTCGCTGCCCGCACTCCACTACGCCGATCACTTCACCCTGAACACGGAGACCGCCGCCACGCCGGAGCGATGGGCCCGGGCCATGTTCGGCGACCTCCCCAGCCCTGCCGAGCGGTTCATCTGGCGCGGTCTGCTGGGTCTCCGGCTCAGCCGGGGCCGGTCGCCGGACACCGTCGCGGGCTGGCGCATCGCCGCGCGCGGCGAGGACTGGATCCGGCTCGCGGCCGTCTCCCCGCTGCTGGCCGGCGAGCTGATCGTGCGGTCACCCCGGGGCCAGGTGTCGCTGAGCACCTTTCTGCACTACCGCAGCGGCTTCGGCCGCACGATATGGACCCCGCTGTCCGCCGTCCACCGGCGGCTGACCCCGGGACTGCTGCGCGACGCCGAGGCTCACGTCTTGAAGACACTCCCTGGCTAGGACCTGCCGTTGAGCTTCCCGGCGAAGCGGGCCGGGTCGAAGAGCGAGATGGGGTGGGGGGTGCCGCCCTCCAGCGCGAGATCGGCCAGGATCTCGCCGACCACGGGGACGAATTTGAAGCCGTGTCCGGAGAATCCGCAGGCCACGGTGACGGCGTCGGGGTGCCCCGGGTGCCGGGCGATCACGAAGTGTTCGTCGGGGGTGGTGGAGTACATGCAGGTCACCCCCTTGATGAAGGTCCCGGGCAGGGTGGGCAGCCGGGGGCCGAGATAGTCGGCGATCGCCCGTACCTCGTGGTCGTGGACGGTCCGGTCGATGGTCTCCGGGGTGCAGACCCCGCCGTCGCGGAAGAAGGCGACCTTCGCGCCCCGGTCCGGCCCGTCGATCGCGGGAAAGCCGTAGACCTGGATTCCCTCACGGTCCTCCCACACATAGACGGGGTGCCGCTCGGGGCGGTACGGGCCGGTGCCGCCCCGGGGCTGGAACCAGTACATGATCTTCCGCTCGACGGTGATCGGCACCCCCACGTCGGCGAGCAGCCCGGGGGCCCAGGCCCCCGGGCAGATGATCAGGCGGCTCGCGGTGTAGACGTCCTCGTGGGTGTGGACACGGACGCCTTCGCGGTACGGCTCCCAGCGGGTGACCGGCTCCTCATAGTGGAGGCTCGCGCCGTGGCGGGTGGCGAGCTGGAGGTGGGCGGCGACGGTGTTCTCGGGGCGCAGCAGCCCGGCCCGTGCCTCGTAGAGGGCTACTTCGTCGTCGGCGGGGGTCAGCGTCGGGAAGCGGCGGCGGAGCTGCTCCGCGTCGAGCATCTCGTGGGGCAGGTCCCACTGTTCGGCGGAGCGCCGTGCTCCGGCGACGGTACGGCTGTCGGGGCGGCCGATCATCAGTCCGCCGCAGAGGGTGGCGATGTCGCGCCCGGTCTCGCGCTCCAGCTCCTCGTACAGCTCGTAGGCGCGGAGCAGGAGGGGGACGTAGGCGGGGTCCTCGAAGTAGGACTGGCGGGTGATGCGGGAGCCGCCGTGGCTGGAGCCCCTGTTGTGCACCGGGCCGAACTTCTCCAGGCCGAGGACCTTGACGCCCCGGGCGGCGAGATGGGCCGCCGCGGCGCTGCCCATGCCGCCGAGTCCGAGGACGATCACGTCGTACGCGGGTGCCATGGGGTTTCCCTTCACCGTGCCGAGCGCCGGCGTCCCGACCGCTGGCGGCCACCTTCTCATCGAGGGGTGCGGCGGGGGAGTTCGGGGGTGCTGTCAGCGGGTCCGGGTGGGGATGACGTTCAGCCCGCCCAGTCCGTTGCCCCGGAGGGCTGTGGAGCCGAAGGGGGTGCGCAGTCTGAGCCAGGAGCCGGTGGAGAGCAGCGCGACGGGGACTTCGGGGCGCAGGAAGCCGAGGGAGTGGGCGGCGTGCACCGCGCGCAGCGGCAGGGGGGTGGCGGCGAGGGTGCGGGACCAGATCTCGCGGCCGATGGCGTCCCGCTCGGCGCGGGTGCGGCGTTCGGCGGGGAGCTGTTCGTCGCGGTTGCGGAACTCGGCGACGGCGGCGGCGACGGCCTCGCGCATCTCGGCGACGCCCGGCAGTCCGGGCAGCTCGCGCCAGCCGCCGCGGGGCGGCAGCACACCGGTCCAGGGCGGTCCGGTGACGGGGGCGGGCAGGACGAACTCCTCACCGGCGAGGTTTTCGAGCAGCTCTCCGGCGGAGACGGTGATGTCGAGCCGGGCGGGCGCGCCGAGTCGGGCCGTGCGGATCGCGAGCACCTCGAAGGAGGGCGGACGGCCGAAGACGGCGAGGCCCGCCTGCGCGCCGTCCGGGGAGCCGGCCTGGAGGCGTACGGCGGCGGCGCGGTCGTAGTGGAGCAGCCGGGCGAGGAAGGCGGTGAGATCCTCCGCCTCCCTCGCGTCGGCGAAGTGCAGGCTGCGCACGGGCACGCTCATGCGACGAGGGCGTCCTCTTCCAGGGCGGGCAGATAGCGCTGGAGGTAGGACTTCTCCTCGGCGCTGATCCGGCGCGGGCGGCCCGCCTCCAGGTCGTAGGGGACCACGACGGTCGAGGCCCGCACATAGATCTGCGCGGAGTCCTCGGTGTCGTCCTTGATCTCGTAGGCGATGGTCAGAGAGGCCGCGCCGATCCTGGTCACCCATGATTCGACGGTCACCGGCTCGTGCCGGTGGACCAGCGGGCGGACGTAGTCGATCTCGTGCCGGGCGACGACGGACCCGCCGGAGAACGACGGTGAGCCGTCCCCCGGCTGGAGCCGGAACATGAAGTCGATCCGCGCCTCTTCCAGGTAACGCAGGAAGACCACGTTGTTGACATGGCCGAAGGCGTCCATGTCGGACCAGCGGAGGGGGCAGCGGTAGATGTGCCGGGCCATGGGTCTCGTCAGCCCCTCAGCCTCGGGTGAGCTTCTTGTAGGTGGCGCGGTGCGGACGGGCCGCGTCCGCTCCGAGGCGCTCGATCTTGTTCTTCTCGTACGACTCGAAGTTGCCCTCGAACCAGAACCACTTGGAGTCGCCCTCGTAGGCGAGGATGTGGGTGGCGACCCGGTCCAGGAACCAGCGGTCGTGGGAGACGACCACCGCCGCGCCGGGGAACTCGAGCAGGGCGTTCTCCAGGGAGGAGAGCGTCTCGACGTCGAGGTCGTTGGTGGGCTCGTCGAGGAGGAGGAGGTTTCCGCCCTGCTTGAGGGTGAGCGCCAGGTTCAGCCGGTTGCGCTCGCCGCCGGAGAGCACGCCCGCGGGCTTCTGCTGGTCCGGGCCCTTGAAGCCGAACGCCGAGACATAGGCGCGGGACGGCATCTCGACCTGGCCGACGTTGATGTAGTCCAGCTCGTCGGAGACCACGGCCCACAGGGACTTCTTGGGGTCGATGTTGGCGCGGCTCTGGTCGACGTAGGAGATCTTGACGGTCTCGCCGACCTTGATCGAGCCGGAGTCCGGCTCCTCCAGGCCCTGGATCATCTTGAACAGCGTGGTCTTGCCGGCGCCGTTGGGGCCGATGACGCCCACGATGCCGTTGCGCGGCAGGGTGAAGCTGAGGTTGTCGATCAGAAGCTTCTCGCCGAAGCCCTTGGAGAGGTTCTCCACGTCGACCACGATGCTGCCCAGGCGCGGGCCCGGGGGAATCTGGATCTCCTCGAAGTCCAGCTTCCGCATCTTGTCGGCCTCGGCGGCCATCTCCTCGTAACGCGCGAGACGGGCCTTGGACTTGGCCTGCCGTCCCTTCGCGTTGGAGCGGACCCACTCCAGCTCTTCCTTGAGCCGCTTGGCGCGCTTGACGTCCTTCTGGCCCTCGACCTTGAGACGGGCCTGCTTGGACTCCAGGTAGGTGGAGTAGTTGCCCTCGTAGCCGATGGCGCGGCCGCGGTCGAGCTCCAGGATCCAGCCCGCGACATTGTCGAGGAAGTACCGGTCGTGGGTGATGGCGACGACGGTGCCGGCGTACTTGGCGAGGTGCGCCTCCAGCCACTGCACGGACTCGGCGTCCAGGTGGTTGGTGGGCTCGTCGAGGAGGAGCAGGTCGGGGGCCTCCAGCAGCAGCTTGCACAGGGCGACGCGGCGCTTCTCACCACCGGAGAGGTTGGTGACCGGCCAGTCCCCGGGGGGGCAGCCGAGCGCGTCCATCGCCTGCTCCAGCTGGGCGTCGAGGTCCCAGGCGTTGGCGTGGTCGAGGTCTTCCTGGAGCTTGCCCATCTCCGTCATCAGCTCGTCGGTGTACTCGGTCGCCATCTGCTCGGCGATCTCGTTGAACCGGTTGAGCTTGCCCTTGATCTCGGCGACGCCGTCCTCGACGTTCTGGAGAACGGTCTTGGCCTCGTCCAGCGGCGGCTCCTGGAGCAGGATGCCGACCGTGTAGCCGGGCGACAGGAACGCGTCGCCGTTGGAGGGCTGCTCCAGTCCGGCCATGATCTTCAGCACGGTGGACTTACCGGCGCCGTTGGGGCCGACCACACCGATCTTCGCACCGGGCAGGAAGCTCAGCGTCACGTCATCGAGGATGACCTTGTCGCCGTGCGCCTTGCGCGTCTTGCGCATCGTGTAGATGTACTCAGCCAAGAGAAACCGTCCGGCAGATGAGTGAGTGGGCAGATACACCCCATCTTGCCGTACCGCCACCCCTGGACGGAAACGAGTAGGCCGCTCAGGGCTCCGGGGCGGGCTCGGTGAGCCGGATGATCTCCTCCGGGGTCCAGGCGCCGGACGCGCCGGGGGCCTCGGAGAGGTAGCGGGCGACGGTGGGGGCGTCCCAGGCTCCGGCGGCGAGCAGGCCGGAGGCGATGCACCGCAGATACGGGCCGGACGGGGCGGTGCACGCCACCCGGTCCGCCCGCCAGGGCGCGGTGAAGGTCAGGACGGGCAGGCCGTCCAGAAAGCCCGGGCGGACGAGGGTTTCGTAGTGGCCGGGCCCCAGGGTGTCCCTGCCTTCGGCGACGGCCCTGGCCAGGTCGAGGTCGTGCCCCGGGGGGCGGTGCATCTCCTGGGCGGCGATGTCGGAGAACTGCTGTGCGGTGACGAGGTGGGCGCGGGCTCTTACCCGGCCGTCGGCGGCGGGGTCGCAGAAGGCCCGGCCGCCGGTCCAGACGGGCGACTCGGTGGCGAAGTAGAGGATCCCGGGCAGCTCGACCGGGACCGAGCGGACCGGGTCGCTCTGGTCCCGGCAGCCGGGGTGGACCCCGCGCCCGCCCGGGGCCGTGCCCCCGGCGAGGTAGCGGCGGAGCCTGCTCAGGTCCGTGTTGGACCCGTAGGCGGCGTACCAGACCCGCTCGGGGCGGTGCCGGGGGTCCGGGGGCGCGGCCGTGAGGCGGTGGACCGTCCTCAAGATCACTCCAGGGTGGCGTCGTGGGGCGGGGGCCCCGGCCGGGTCACTCCTTGGGGGCGGGCTTCTTGCGCAGGAAGAAGATCGCGCCGCCGCCGATGACGACGAGGGTGATCGCGATTCCCGTGATCATCGGTGTGGCGTCGGAGCTGCCGGTCGCCGCGAGGTCCCCCTCCGGCCCGGCGGAGGAGCCGCCCGCCGAGGCGGGGGCGAGCTGGGAGACGGGGGTCTCCGCGGCGGGCGAGGCGGAGGAGGCGACGGGAGCCGCGAGGCCGGTGGTGGCGCAGTCCAGGACGCCCTTGAAGCTCGCGCTGAAGCCTCCCGGCGCGGAGACGGTGACGTCGTACGACTGGTCCTCGGCGACCGGGACGGTCACCGTCCGCGACCGGCCGGCGGGGATCGTGTGCTCGATGCCGCCCAGCTCGAAGGTGAACGGCGCGTCGCCGCTGTTGGCCGCCGTGACGTCGAGACCGCCCTCGGCGCAGTTCCGCTTCGCGGAGAAGGCGGGTATCGCCCCCTTGGCGGCCCAGGTGACCCCGGCGGTCGCGGAGACCGTGGACTCGCTGGAGCCCGCGAGTATCTGGGCCTGGCTCCGGGTGGTGGAGATGAACGCCCGGCCCACCGGCACGGGGGTCATCGCCTGGGCGGTGAGCGTCGCCGAGCCGTCCGGGGCGCCGGCCGGGACGTCGAGGTACACCTTGGTGCCGTTCACCGCCGAGGTGACGGACTTGCCCGCGGCGTCGGTGACCCTGACGCCGCTGGCCGCCGCGTCGGCCGGCGGGGCCAGGGAGACGCGGTCCGCGTCCGTCCGGACGGTCACCGGGCCGAGCCGGCCGCCGGGCCGGCCGGAGACCGTGCTCGGCTCCAGGCTGAGCGAGGCCCTCGGCTCGGGGATGTCGCGGGCCCTCCTGTGGAGCCAGTCCGCGAGCTTCTCGGCGGCGGGGTCGAGCGCGTCGACGTCCGCCCCGTCCGAGTAGCGCCAGATGGCGACCTGGGTGCCGGCGGCAGCCGTCCGCTGGGTGAGCGGCCCGCTGCCGGCCGCCTTGGCCAGCGCGGCGAGATCGTCGACCTGGGGGAAGGAGTTCCGCAGGATCCAGCGGATCCTTCCCGCGTCCCGGTTGGCGGCGAGCGAGGTCTGCGCGGCGGGGGCCTCCAGATACTTCGCCTGGACCTGGGTCGGGTTGTGGAGGTCCACGCAGTAGGTCTTCAGCCGGCCGCCGCCGTCGACGGTCATCTCGAAGAGCCCCGCGGGGATGGGGTGGCTCTTGCCGTTCGCACGGAGCGTCGCGCGGTCGAAGGTCTTGAGCCCGTCGAGGGTGGCGACCGCGCCGGTCTGGCGGTGCGTGCCGTCGTCGGCGGCGGCCGCACCCGCGCCGGCCGCGGTGCACGTCGCGACGAGCCCCGATGTGAGGGCCGCGGCCGCGATACGGCGCGCGATCCCCCGTCCGCGTCCAGTCGGCGCGGCGAACTTGGAAAACACAGAATTCCCCTCCGGGCGAGGCTCATTCGCGTGAGCCGCGTGCTCATGTACGCGGATGCTCATGCGCGGTCCATGCGGCCCGTGCTGCTCATGTGCGGTGCGCGTTCACGTGTGACGCATTGGGGGGAGTGCCTCGCCAGCAGACTCAAGTGCCCCGTGAATAGGGGAAATCCTAGAGAGGCGGCGCGGCCCAGTCCCCCGTCATACCGCCGCACAACCATTCCGACTCGTAATCGTTATCGCCGACGGTGCCGACAACCCCGTTCCGCCATTCCTGATTCGACAAATCTCCACAGCGCGACGAGCGAAGACGTCCTGCTCAGAAGGGTGGGACGGCCATCCGCTCGGCCACCGCCGGGGGCACGGGAGAGCCCTCGGCATCCATCACGGGATTACCCGGCCACTCCCCCGCCGCCAAAGGATTTCCCGCCCCCGGCGGCTCTTGCGACTGCCGCTCCGTCACATTCGGTGCGGACCTGACCACTCGCCGGAATGCCGAGGTACCCCGCGCCAGATCGTGGCCCACCGCCACGGCCTCGATGTCCACAAAGGTCCTTCGCCGAACAGCTGCTTCGCGTGCGTCGGCGGACGGATCACCCGCGAAGTCTCGGGACGCGTCACGCTCTTCCTCCCGCACTCTCAACCGCCCGTGAACGAGGAGCGGATCCCCGACCGAAACGGATCCGGCCATATTCGCGGCGAGAGTCCGCCAGGCGAGGACCGTGTAGAAACTGGTCCGGCCGTCCGCCCAGACCTCCCGCTGCCGGTCCCAGCGCCTCGGCGTCACCGCGATACGGAATCGCGCCATACCGCCGGTCGCCGTGTCCCGGTACTCCACCTGTGTGGCGACATTGCCCACCACCGTGACCAGGGTGTCGTTCATCGCGGCCATCTCCCGTCCGCTCCGCTCCCGCCGGCGCCCTGCCGGCCGGTCTCCATGCTGGAACGGACCGCGCGATCCCGCCCGGGCCTGTGGACGGCCACCCCCCTGTGGAAAACCCCGTCACCCCCGGCCCCGCCCCGACCTCCCCGGCCGTCTCACCTCCCCGCCGCCCGCGCCCCGCCCCGCCCCGCCACCGTCGCGTACTGCTCCCGCACCTCCCGGTACCGCATCAGCTCCCCGGCGATCGGGTCGAGCACCCTCGCCCTTCCGCACCCCGCCGCCGCCTCCCGGAGCCGCCGCCGGGCGTCCTGCCCGTACCGCCGCGCCGGACCGCGTACCGCCGCCGTGCACGCCCACTCCACCAGCGGACCGCCCACGATCCCCGCCGCCATCAGCAGCGCCGGCACCACCAAACCCGGTTCCAGCAGATCGGCGATCTGTCCCACCAGCCAGAGCCCCCCGTACACCTGAAGCAGCGTCATCGACATCTGCGCGAGCACGGCGGCGGGCCACCAGGCGGGCCGCAGCGGCCGTTTGCCCGTCGCCGCCGCCTCGCGCGCGGCCAGGTCGTCCAGCGCCTCCGGCAGCCCGTCGGCCCCCCTGACCGCCGCCTCCCGCACGGCCTGCGCCCAGGGCGCGGGCAGCCCGGCCGCCGCCGCGTCCGCGACCGTGCGCACCGCCTGCTCGACCCGCTGCCGGGCGGTCAGCTCCTCCTCCACCGGCGCGGTGGCCGGCGACACCCCGCTCCCGTTCCCGGGCAGCCGCTTGCGCTCGTACCAGCGCCACAGCCGCAGCCAGGGCGTACCGCACGCCCGGATGGCGTGTCTGCGCCACTCGCGCTCGGCCGCCTCGCCCGCCGCCTTCGCCCCGACGGCCTCCGCGAGCCGGTCGGCGAAGTCCTCGCGCGCCCGCTCGTCGAGGCCGGTGAGGCCCTCGGCGACGTACGCCGCGCGCAGCCCGGCCGCCGCCGCGTCGACATCGGCGGCGAGCCGGCGCGCCGGGGCGGTCCGCTCCTGGACGAAGGTGCCGAGTACGTCGCGCAGCTCGTCGACGCCGTCCCCGCTGAGCGCGGAGAGCGCCAGCACGGTCGCGCCCGGTTCGCCGTGCTCGCCGAGTGCCATGCCGTCTTCGTCCAGGAGTCTGCGCAGATCGTCCAGTACCTGGTCGGCGGCCTCGCCCGGCAGCCGGTCGACCTGGTTGAGCACCACGAAGGTGATCTCGGCATGGCCCGCGAGGGGCCGCAGATACCGCTCGTGCAGGGCGGCGTCCGCGTACTTCTCCGGATCGACCACCCAGATCACCGCGTCCACCAGCGCGAGCACCCGGTCCACCTGTTCGCGGTGTCTGACCATCGCGGAGTCGTGGTCGGGCAGATCGACGAGCACCAGCCCGGAGAGTTCGTCGGCCCCGCCCGCGAGGGGTCTGCGGCGCAGCCGAGGGGGGATGGCGAGCCGGTCGAGCAGCCCGGCGGACCCCTCCGACCAGCTGCACGCGATCGGTGCCGAGGTAGTGGGCCGGCGCAGGCCCGTCTCGGAGAGGGGGACCTGCGCGAGGGCGTTGAAGAGGGTGGACTTCCCGCTTCCGGTCGCGCCCGCGATGGCGACGACGGTGTGCCGGGCGGAGAGCCGCTGCCGGGCGGACGCCTCGTCGAGCACCCGTCCGGCCTCGGCGAGGGTCTCGCTCTCGACCCGGGTGCTGGAGAGGCCGACGAGTTCCCTCAGGGCGTCGAGCCGGGTGCGCAGCGGTCCGCCGTAAGCGCCGCCGATGGGTACGTGCTCCTCGGCCCCGGCGGGTTCCGCGAGGCCGTCCTCGCGTCGGCGGCCACCCGAGCGGCGGGCGATGAGCCCGTCGTCCCAGCAGCCGCCGGAGCGGCCCTCGCCGGACTCCCGGGGCCGGCCCGGGGCCTGCTCGCAGGGGGGTTCCGGGCTGTTCCCGTCCACCGCCCCTCCCTCCGTGCCGGTATCGGTCCCGGCGGCAGGTCCGGTCCCGGCGGCGGGTCCGGTCTCGTCCCCCGGCCGGTCGTCGGCCCGGTTCTCGTCGCCCGTGATGGCGGTCACCGACGTCACCTCACCTTCTGCAGTACGGACAGGGCGGCGATCAGCTCGGCCTGGGGTTCCGGGGAGACGTCGAGCGCGTCGAGGGGGGCGAGGCGGCGGTCGCGTTCGCTGTTCAGTAGGCCGTCGATGTACGCGGTCAGCACCTCGCCGCCCCGGTCGCGCAGCCTCAGCGCCCCCTGCGCCCCGATCCGCTCGGCGAGCTGCTCCCCCGCGCCCCGGGCCCGCCGGCCGCCGAGCAGGGCCGCGGCGACCAGCGCCGCGACGGTCTCGGGGTCGGGCGCGGCGTGCAGCTCCAGCGCGCGGATCTCGTCGTCGGCCAGTTCCTCCAGCTCACGCCGCCAGCGGCGGACCGCGATCCCGATCCGTTCGGCGGCCTCCAGGTCCAGCCGCCCCCGGAACACGATCGCGCCCGCCCCCGGCTCCCGCCGCCATGCGTCGTGGACATGCTCGTCGGCTGCGGCCACGGCGCACTGCACCAGCGCGCACAGGCTGCCGACCAGCGAGTCCAGCAACTCACCCGCCGAACTGTCGCGCGGAAAGCCGCGCCAGCGCGTACGCGCGTCCCCGGCCAGCACCGCACCGGCCCCGAGCTGCCGGTTCACCCGTTCCCGCTCGTCCTCGTACGCCTCTTCCACCACCCCCATCAGCCGTACGGCGGCGGCGTACTGCCCGGCGACGGCGGCGGCCAGCTCCGGCATCCGCGCATTGAGCGAATTGATCACCCCGGTGGCCGTGCGCCCCAGCGCCTGCTGCCGTGCGGCGGGGTCCTGCACCCGGTGGGCGAGCCAGGCGAAGAGGGGAGCGACCGCCGTGGTGGGGAGCAGCCCGCTGCCGCCGCCCGCGGACTCGGGCAGCTCCGGAATGGTGAAGCGGGGCACCTCGCCGAGACCGGCCTTGGTGAGGAGGGCCGCGTACTGCCGCGACACATCGGAGACCACCTGGTGGGGCACCCGGTCGAGGACGGTGACCAGCGTCGCGTCGTACTGCTTGGCGGTACGCAGCAGATGCCACGGCACGGCGTCGGCGTACCGCGAGGCCGTCGTCACCATCACCCACACATCCGCCGCGCAGATCAACTCGGCGGCCAGCAGGCGGTTCTCCACGATGAGCGAGTCGATGTCGGGCGCGTCGAGCAGCGCGAGCCCCCGGGGCAGGGATGACGCCCTCTCGATCCGTAGCCGGTTCGCTCCTTCGGGGGTGTTTTCCTCGCCTTCGTCCGCGTCCTCCGTATCGTCCTGGCGCGGCAGCCACACCCGGGTGAGATGCGGCAGCACCCTCATCTCGGCGAACCAGTGGTGATCGTCGGGATGACAGACGAGCACCGGGGTACGCGTGGTCGGCCGCAGCACCCCCGCCTCGCTCACCCGCCTCCCCACCAGCGAATTCACCAGCGTGGACTTCCCCGCCCCGGTCGATCCGCCGACGACGGCGAGAAGCGGGGCCGCGGGGTCCGTGAGCCGGGGTACGAGGTAGTCGTCGAGCTGCGCGAGCAGCTCGACCCGCGTCTGGCGGGCCCGGGGCGCGCCGGGGAGAGGCAGTGGGAGACGCACGGCGGCGACACGGTCGCGCAGGGCGGTTAGTGCGTCGATGAGCTGAGGCCGTGCATCCAAGGTCACCACATGCGAAGAATGCCTAACTTTGGCGGCTTTTTGAAGCGTATGAGCTTGTCTGCGCGCCGGTCGGACACAAGGGGCAGACGTGATGAGTGGGGCGCAGGCATAACGAGTGCACAACACCCGCGACGCGGGACGCCAAAAGCGATGCAGAAATCGCACTCGCCTGCGATTATCGGTTCGCTTCACCGAACCTCCACATCGTGTCACGCAGGTGAAGCAACGAGGTCAAGGCCATCGGAGCCCTATCCTTGTCCCGGCAGGTCACAGACCCGCGGACTCCGGTAGCCGCGGCCACCACCGGCCCCCGTAGCTCAGTGGATAGAGCAGGCGCCTTCTAAGCGCTTGGCCGCAGGTTCGAGTCCTGCCGGGGGCACTCTTCCCAGACCCTTCCTCGCGGAGGGTCTTTTTGCTGGCCGGGCGGGCCGGTGAGGGTTTCAGTCCCGGCCGAGGCGGCGGAGTGCGCCGGTCGTGAGGACGACGGCCAGGAGGGCCGCGGAGACGGCGAGGGTCATCGGTGGCTGTGCGGCGGCCAGGGCGTTGCTGTCGCGCAGGGCTCCCATGAAGTCGAAGACGGGGAGGCCGTTGGCGATGCTGTACCAGAGGGGCAGGTAGACGGCCTGGAAGAGGCGGTGGGTGCGGCTGAGGGTGCCGAGGGCGAGGGCCAGGGAGGGGATGAACAGGGCGCCGGTCGCCCAGCCGGCGAGGCCGAGCCAGTCGGCGGCGGTGAGCAGTCGGACGAGGGGGCCGAGGCCGGCGGCGACGGTGACGGTGAGGCCGGCGGACCATTCGGCGAGGATGCGGCGGCGGGGGGAGGGGTAGGCGGCGAGGAGGGCGTCGAGGTGGTGTTCGTGGCGCTGGGTGCCCAGGCGGGACCAGATCAGGATGGGCCAGAGCCAGGAGAGCGGCAGCAGGACGCGGACGACGCCGTGGAGGTCCGGGGAGGCGAGCGCGCCGAGGGTGAGGCAGGCGGTGCCGGCCCACCACCGGCGGCGGACGCCTTGCAGCAGGACGCGGACCTCGCCGGCCCAGAGGCGGAGGGTCACCGCGCCCGGCCGGGGCGGGGTGAGCGGGTGGGGCGCGAGGGTGGGCCGGGAGGGGACCGTCTCGTCGATGAGGGCGGGCCGGACGAGGGCGTCGGTCTGGTTCCGCTCGGGGGCGGGGGCCGTGGAGAGGTGGCCCCGTGCCGGGTCGAAGCGGTGGAACCAGAGCGCGGGGAGGACGGCGACGAGGACGGCGATCAGCAGGAGTGCCGCCCGGCCGAGGGCGTAGTCGGCGGTCGGGGTGAAGCCGTTCCAGGTGAACAGCGCGAGGGGCTGGTCGAGGTAGGTCAGACCGAGGCTGAACTCCCCGCCGACGTCGATGCCCTGGGCGGTCAGGTCCGCGTACATCGACCGCACGACGCTGTTGACGCCGATGCCGTCGAACGGCAGCCCGGGGCCCTGGCCGCCCGTGGCGACGGCCGTCCAGGCGCAGAACCACACGATGTTGCCGAGGCCGGTGCGCAGCAGCGGCAGCGATTCGAAGAGGAGGGCGAAGGCGGCGGTCAGCGCGACGAGGGGGAGCGCGATGAGGACGAACGGCTGCCAGAGCGCGATCGGGTCGATGTGGTGCGACTCGCCGCGGGCGAGTTGCATGATCAGGGCGGTGGCCGCGAGCACCGCGAGCATGGAGGACAGCAGCATGAGGTTGCTGAGGAACTTGCCGGCCAGGTACGCCCAGGTGCGCAGCGGGGTCGCGGCGAGGAGTTGGCCGACGCGGGTGCCTCGGTCGCGTTCGATGGAGTTGCGGACGACGTAGAAGCCGCCGAGGGTGATCCACAGGCCGCCGGCCAGGGCCGTCACCATGCCGACGTAGGCGCTGTTGTAGCTGCCCCGGTGATCGCCGATCTGCATGATCACCCATTGGGCGTCCGAGTCGGGCACGGCCACGTACCCGAGAGCGACGGCCGAGGCCAGGATGACGGCGTACGCGGGGCGGCGCGCCCGGTCGCGGAAGTCGGCGACCGCGAGCGCGGTGAGTGTGCGCGTCATCGCCCCGCACCGCCCGCGCCCGGAAGGACGCCAGGAGCTGCGCCCGGAGCGGCACCCGGAGCGGCGAGTTCCTCCGCGGACCCCCGGACGATGGCCAGGTAGGCGTCCTCCAGGTCCGGCGTCAGCTGTACGGCGTCCGGCCGCGGCGACTGCCGCGACAGCAGCCGGACGCGGACGCCCTCGGTCGTGCGGACCAGACGGCTGACGGTGTACCGCGCCTGCACGGCCGGTACGGAGGCGGGGTCGACCAGGATCTCCCACACCTGGCCGGTCACCGAGCGCAGCAGGCCCTCCGGGGTGCCCCGGTGGCGCAGCCGGCCGCCGGACATCACCGCGATGTCGGAGGCGACCGATTCGACGTCGGAGACGATGTGGGTGGAGAGCATCACGACCTTGTCGGCCGCCAGATCGCTCAGCAGATTGCGGAATCTGACCCGCTCCTCGGGGTCGAGGCCCGCGGTCGGCTCGTCCACGATGATCACCTGTGGGTCGGCGAGCAGCACCTGGGCGATGCCGACCCGGCGCAGCATGCCGCCGGAGTACTTGCCCAGGGGGCGTTTGACCGCTTCGGTGAGATTGACGAGTTCCAGGAGTTCATCGATACGGGCCTTGGCGGACTTGGCCGAGAGGCCCTTGGCCGCCGCCAGGTAGCGGAGGAACTCGCGGGAGGTCAGGTTCGGATAGACGCCGAAGTCCTGCGGGAGATAGCCGAGGGACCGGCGCAGCGCGTCGGGCCTGGCGACCGCGTCCTCGCCGTGGAAGAGGAGCTGTCCGGCGGTGGGCCGGGTGACCGTGGAGGCGATGCGCATCAGGGACGATTTGCCGGCTCCGTTCGGGCCCAGCAGGCCGATCATGCCCGGTTCCAGACGCAACGTCAGATCGGTGACGGCCTGTTTGCCGCCTTTGTAGACCTTGGTGAGGTTCACGAGGTCGAGCATGGTCAGCTCTTCCCGCTCAGGTCGGTCTTCGCTGCCTTCTCGGTCTTCTCGGTCTTCTCGCCGTCCTTCGGGACGGTGTCTGAGAACAGCATCGGTTCCTCCAGAGTCGCCGGGTGGTGCACTCGTCAGAGGATCGCGGGGCGGAGCGGTCGGCACATCTGCCGATCGGCAGATATCCGGTCACGGGTATCCGGTCAGCGGACAGCGGGCGCGGGCAGCAGGCAACTGACCCGCCATCCGTTCCCGGACGGGCCCGCTTCCAGCGTGCCGCCCAGGGTGCCGACCCGTTCGGCGAGGCCCGCCAGGCCCGTACCGCCGTGTGCGCGTCTCCCCGGCCCGGTGGAGACCCGCTGATCGGAGCGGTCGGTGACCGAGATCTCCACGGACCGGTCGGCGGTACGGCCGGCCAGCACCTGGACCCGGTCGGCCCGCGGCGCGTGCCGGCGGATGTTGGTCAGCGACTCCAGCACCACGCGGTACGCGGTGTCCTCGGCCTCCCGGGAGAGGATGCCGGCCGTCTCCGTCTCCAGGGAGAGCGTGACCTCGGCGGTGCCCATGGACGAGAAGCGGTCCACGAGTTCGGGCAGATCCGCCAGGCCGTGGAGCCGGGTGGGCGGCGGCTCGTCCTCTCTGCGGCCCTCCGCCTCGCGCAGCGCCGTCACGGTCCGGTCCATGGAGTCCAGCGCCCGCAGTCCGGCCTTCTCTATCCGTTGCAGCAGGGCGCGGTGTTCCTCGCCGGCGGTGCCGCCGGTGCCACCAGTGCCACCAGTGCCGCCGGTGTCCTCGCCGAGCTGCGCGGCCTGGGCCTCCAGGACGATTCCGGTCACCTCGTGGGCCACGAAGTCGTGCAGATCGCGCGCGACTTCGAGTCGCTGCTCGCGTCGGGCCAGCGCCACGGCGTGGGCGCGGCGGTTGTCCAGCGACCGCAGATAGAGCCCGACGCCCGTCGCGCAGCCGGCCGGGATCAGTGCGAGCGAGCACAGGAAGAGCGATTCCTTCAGCCCGGCGCCGGGGGCGTGCAGGGTGAAGCGCAGCGGCAGCAGGATCACGGCCGCACCGGTCAGCGGGCCGACGAAGCCCACCCGGGGGACGGGCACATGGCGTACCGCCCGCGCCAGGAGGACGATCAGCGCGGCCGTCTCGAACGGGTACCAGAACAGCACCGGGCCGGGCGGCCCGAAGTGGCCGATGTCCACGGCGAGGGAGAGCGCCGCGGCGGCGCCCGCCGCCCGGTCCAGCGGGATCCGGCCGGACGGACGGGCGAGCATCGCCGCGGTCAGCGTCAGCGCGGCCATGACCGCCAGCGGGTAGGCGCTCGGCGGTGCCACGACGGCGGGGGCGATCGTCATCGCCGCGGCGACACCGCACCACCAGCGCCGCTTTCGCCGGGGAGGGGCCTCGTCATCCATGAGGGCGAGGCTACGCACATTCCCCCGGGGTGCGCGGACGGCGAACGCGATTTCAGCCGGGGGTCCGCCCGGTGGCATACCCCAGCTCCCATGCGCGCACCGCGATACCGACCCGATTGCGGACCTGGAGTTTCCGCTGAATGCTCGCGACATGGGTTTTGACCGTACCGGCGGAGATGAAAAGCTCACCGGCGATATCCGCATTGGTCTTGCCCTCGGCGACCTTCCCGGCGATCTCCACCTCCCGCCCGGTCAGCACCGGATCACGGTGCCGTGGGCGGCGGCCCGCCGTGGGGCCGGTGACATGCTCCAGCAGCCGTACGGTGATCGACGGGCTGATCAGACTGTCGCCGGCCATCGCCGCCCGGACCGCCTCGACCAGCAGCGTCGGCCCCGAGCGCTTCAGCAGGAACCCCGAGGCGCCGAAACGCAGGGCGGGATAGACGTACTCGTCGAGGTCGAAGGTCGTCACCACGACGACCCGGACCGGATCGGCCGCGGCGGGGCCGGCCAGCAGCCGCGTGACTTCCAGGCCGTCCATCCGCGGCATTCTGATGTCCACCAGGGCCACATCCGGTCTGAGGGCGCGTCCCATCTCCACCGCGTTCACGCCGTCCGCCGCCTCGCCGACGACTTCCATGTCGGGCTGGCTCTCCACGATGCGGCGCAATCCTCGGCGGACCATCTCCTGGTCGTCGGCGATCAGCAAGCGAATGGTCACGGTCGGGAATTATGCCGTACGGCGGCGGGAACGGATTCTGTCTCCCGGGCCGCCCCCGTTGGGCCGCGTGGGGGCTCCAAGCGCCCAAGTCACCTCGTCGGCAGAGGCGTTGACCGATCTTTGACCACGTTCGGGCATATTCCTGCGCATGCCCCGCGCCCGAGGGGAGCGGCCGATGCGGCCGGTCCCCGGGCGGCGGGGTCCGGGGACGCTTCCCGACCAGACCGGTCCGCTCTCTCCAAGGAGCTCGGCACATGACGACTTCATCGTCTTCGTCGTCCACGACGATCGACACACTCTTCGCCCAGTCCTGGGAATACCTCAACGAACGGGCCCTTCAGACCGCCGTCGAACTCGGCATACCCGACCTGGTGGCCGACGCGCCCGTACCGCTCGCCGTGCTCGCCGAGGCGACCGGCTCGCAGCCGGACGCGCTGAAGAGGATGCTCCGCCCGCTGGTCTCGGGCGGTGTGCTGGGGCTCACGGACGAGGGGGCGTACGCGCGTACGGAGAAAAGCGCCGTGCTCGAATCGGGGCACCCCGAGTCGCTCCGCTCGTGGTACCGGCTGATGTACCGGATCACGTACCGGATGCTGGACGATCCGATGGTCACGCTGCGGACCGGGCGGCCTTCGTTCGAGAGCCGGTTCGGGAACACCTACTTCGGCCACTTCGCCGAGAACCCCGAGGACGGGGCGATCTTCAACGGCGCGATGGTCAGCTTCACCCAGCGGACCGCGCGGGCGGTGGCCGCCGCCTACGACTTCAGCGACGCGGGCGAGATCGTGGACATCGGCGGCGGTCTGGGGCATCTGCTCGCGGAGATCCTGACCCAGCACCCCGGGGCGACCGGCACCGTCTTCGACCTGCCGCAGCTGGCCGAGGACGCGCGGAAGGCGCTGGACGCGGCCGGGCTGGAGGAGCGGGCGACGGTGAAGTCGGGCGACTTCTTCTCCGCCGTGCCCTCGGCGGGCACCCATCTCCTCTCGTGGATCCTGCACGACTGGGACGACGAACAGGCGCTGGCGATCCTGCGGGAGTGCCGTCGGGCGCAGAGTGACCCCGACGGACGGCTGCTGCTCGTGGAGGCGGTGCTTCCGGAGCAGCCGGAGCCCGGCCTCGCCGCCTCGCTGGACATGGTGATGCTCTTCGGCCTCGGCGGCCGGGAGCGCACCGAGGCCGAGTACGCGGCCCTCCTCGACCAGGCCGGGTACGAGCACACCAGCACCCTGGCGCTGGACGGGCCGGGGCTGTACATCATCGAGGCCCGGCCGCGCTGAGACCCGGCAGGCCGGCGGGACAGCAGGACGGCAGGACGGCAGGACGGCGAGGCCTGACGCGGCCCGGGGCGGGCGGCGTCAGGCCTCGCCGCGCAGCAGACCGGCCAGCTGCTGGTACCGCTGCTCCCAGCCCCACTCCGAGCGGACCCAGGACCGGCCATCGGCCCCCATCCTCCGGGCCAGTTCGCGATCGCCGAGCAGTTCCAGCAGCCGCCCGGCGAGCTCGGGGACGCTCCGGCCGTCCACCACGAAGCCCGTCTCGCCGTCCCGTACGGCGTCGGGCGCGCCGCCCGACGCGCCGACGACGACGGGCAGGCCCGCGGCGGCGGCCTCCAGGAAGACGATCCCGAGCCCCTCCACCTCCAGACCGGCCCTGCGAGTGCGGCACGGCATGGCGAAGACGTCGGCCGCCGCGTAGAAGGACGGCATCGCCTCGTGGGGGTGGCCGCCCGCGAGGACGACGGAGTCCGACACCCCTTCCCGGACGGCGAGTTCGCGCAGCTCGCGTTCGTACGGGCCGCCGCCGACGAGCAGGAGTGCCGTGTCGGGGCGTACGCGGTGCACCCGGCGCAGCGCCCGGACGAGGGTGTCCTGTCCCTTGCGGGGCACCAGCCGGGCGGCGCAGAGCACCACCGGCCGCTCCCCCAGGCCGTACCGGGAGCGCACTTCGGCCCCCTGCCCCCGGCGGTGGAAGAGGGCCGCGTCCACGCCGGGGGTGAGCCGGCGCATTCGGGCGGCGGCCTCGGTGCCGACCGCGCGGGCGATCCGCTCCCGGGTGTAACCGCCCAGATGGGTCAGGCAGTCCACCTGTGCGCCGACGCGCCGCAGCAGCGACCGCGCGCCCGGGGTGCGGGCCCACCACACCTCGTGGCCGTGGGTCGTGGCGACGAACCGCTCCGCGTCGGTGGTCCGGCGCAGGGCCGGGGCCATCAGGCCGAGCGGGGCCGCCGCGCCGAACCACACGCTGTCGCAGCGGTGGCGCCGGATCAGCTCCGCCGCCCGCCGGGTGGGGCGGCCGGTGGGGAGGAGCGTCCGGGCGCGGTCGCGGACCACGGGGAAGGGGAGCCGTGCGTCGAAGGCCTCGCCGCCCGGGGTGGCGGAGGTGTAGACGACCACCCCGTCGCGGGGGAAGCGGACGGCCATCTCGTGGACAAAGGTCTCTATGCCGCCCTGGCGGGGCGGGAAGTCATTGGTGACGATCAGGGTGCGGGACACGGTGAGCCTGCCAGAGGTCGTACGGAAGCGGGGACGGGACAAGCGGGGACAGGGCGGACGGAGCGCTCAGGACGCGGGGCCTCGGCACGAGCAGGGCCCCGGGGCGAGCCGGTCGGCGGCGGCGAGGAGGGTCCGGGGCGGGCGGCGCAGCAGGCCGGTCCCGACGGCGGCGGCGTGCACCGGCGCGCCGACGGCCGGTGCGGAGCCGTACGGGACATGGGCGGCGAGCAGTTGTCCCGGCGGCGGGCGGCCGGTGTCCGAACGTCCCGCGGTCGCTGTCCGCGCATCCGTTTCCCTCCCTCGTGGTCGCGGAGGAAGTCTGCGAGCGGGGCGGGGCCCGGGTCGTCACACGAGGAGGTGACCACGGGGATCAACCCCTGGTATGAGGCGCGGCGTTGGCGTCACACCACGCGGTGACGCGCGCCCGGGGCGGGGAGCCGAGAATGGACGCCATGAGTCCGAGTCCCCCGCCCGCGACTTCGCCGAAGCGGCCACGGCCGTCGGCCGCCGCCCTCCCGCCCGTGCGCGAGGGGATCGTCGTGCTCCCGCTGCTCTGTCTGGGCGTCCTGGAGGTCGCACTCGGCGAGATCTCCTCCGTACCCGTGCTGATCACCCTCGGCGCGGCGGTCCTCCCGCTGCCGTGGCGGCGTACGCACCCGGGACCGGCCGGTCTCGCGGTGGCGGCGGCGCTGCTGAACTTCCTGCTCCGCCCGGAGCTGCTCCTCACCGTGTCCCTCGCGGGGATCGCCGGTCTGTACGCGCTGGCCCGCCGGCGGGCCGCGCACCCCGTCGTGGTCGCGGGAGGCGCGGTCGCCGGGGCGCTGCTGGTCCACGGGGGCCATCTGGTGACGGGCGTGTACGACACGGGGCCGGGCGGTTCGGCGCTCCGGGCCGGGGCGGTGCTGTCGTCCTTCGCCGAGCCGGTCGTCCTGTCGGCGGTGATCGTGGCGACGGTGAGCGCGGCCGACGCGGTCCGGGGCAGGGAGGACGCGCGGCGCGAACGGGAGGCGGCGCGGCTGCGGTTCACGGAGCTGGAGCGGCGCGGGGCGGTGGTGGCCGAGCGGGCCGCGATCGCCCGTGAGCTGCACGACATCGTGGCCCACTCGGTCTCCGTGATCGCCGTGCGGGCGGAGAGCGCCACCTACACCACCCCCGGCCTCTCCCCCGAGGCCCGCGACGGCTTCCGGCAGATCGCCGAGACGGCCCGGTCGACCATGACCGAGCTGCGCGGACTGCTGCTCGTACTCCGCGAGGAGGGCGAGCGGACGGAGGGCGCGGAGAGCGGGCGGAGCGGGGCCACCGCCGGGCGGCGGGCCCCGCAGCCCGGTCTGGACGCTCTCGGCGAGCTGCTGGAGACGCACCGCTCGGCCGGCGGGAGGGTCGAGCTGCGCACCGCCGGGGTGCGGCCCGCGCTCTCGTCCTCGCTGGAACTCGCGGTGTACCGCACGGTCCAGGAGGCGCTGACCAACGCGCGCCGTCACGCGCCGGGCTGCTCCGTCCGGGTGGACGTCGACTACGGCGAGGAGCGGGTCGCGCTGCGGATCACGGACGACGGTCCCGGGCCCCCTCGGCGGGCGGAGCGCGCCGGGCACGGGCTGATCGGCATGCGGGAGCGGGCGGCCCTGCTCGGCGGCCGGCTGCGGCACGGCCGGGACGGCGGCACGGGGGGCTTTCTGATCGAGGCGGAGCTGCCGAGGCGGGGTACGGCATGAGCGGGTACGAGGGTGAAAAAGGGGCCGGGGCGGGGTCCCCGGGGGTGATCCGGGCGGTCGTGGCCGACGACCAGGCGGTGGTGCGGACCGGTTTCGTGAATCTGCTGTCCACCCAGGAGGACATCGAGGTGGTGGGCGAGGCGGCGGACGGCGCGGAGGCCGTGCGGCTCGTCGCACGGCACCGGCCCGACATCGCGCTGCTCGACATCCGGATGCCGGGCACGGACGGCATCGAGGCGGCGCGCTCGATCATGGCGGACGGCGCGGGGGCCACCCGGGTCCTCATGCTGACGACGTTCGATCTGGACGAGTACGTCTTCGACGCGCTCGCGGCGGGCGCGGGCGGCTTTCTGCTCAAGGACGCGACCTTCCCCGAACTCCTGCACGCGGTACGGGTGGTGGCGGCCGGGAAGGCGATGCTGGCACCGGAGGTGACCAAGCGGCTGATCGAGGAGTTCACCGCGCGGCGGCGGCCCTCGCGGCTGCCGGCGCACGGGACCGGCGCGCTGGCCGCTCTCACCGCCCGGGAGCGGGAGGTGCTGCTGCTGATCGCCCAGGGGCTCTCCAACACCGATATAGCGCGCGGGCTGACGGTCACCGACCACACGGTCAAGACCCATGTCAACCGGCTCTTCGCCAAGCTGGGCCTGCGGGACCGCGCCCAGGCGGTCATCGTCGCCTACGAACTGGGCCTGATCACCCCGGGCACCGCCTGACGGCCGGGCGAGCCCGGCGGGGCCCGGAGGAACGGCAGGCCTAGGTGGTGGTCAGCATCGGCAGGTCCGCCAGGTGCTCCTCCGGTACGGCGAAGGCCTCGGCGAGCAGCGCCATGTGCGGGGCGAGACGGGAGGTCAGCAGCTCGGTGATGTCCGGCAGCGCGCGGACCTGCGCGGCGGTGAGATGGCCGTCGGCCAGCAGTTCGGCGGCGCGGGGGGCGACGGAGTCCAGCAGGAAGAGCGCGCACAGGTCCCGGAGCAGGGCACGGGTCGCGGTGTGGGGGACGGATTCGAGCGCCGTGATGAAGGCGTCGGCGGCCTGGAGGGTGGCATGGGTCTCGACCAGTTCGAGGGCGGCTCCGGAGGCGTTGTTCCAGCGGCCGAGGGAGTCGCCCGAGGGGCCCGATCTGAGGTTGAGACGGGCGCGGTGGTGCCAGCGGCGCTCGGCCTCGGCGAGCAGGTCCCGCAGGAAGGAGGGGTCCCGCAGGGCGTTGGGCGTCCTGGAGGCCTCGGTGCGGTCGGCTGAGGGTTCGTCGGGCGTGTAGCCGAAGATCATTTCCGCCCCGGCCTTGCACCAGATGGCGAGGTTGTCGCCCTCGGCGGTGATGGCCCCGTCGGCGTTGGCGGGGAACTCGGCCAGTCCGTTGACGGGGAACAGGGCGCGCGCGCCGCAGCGCTCCCTGGCCTCGATGGTGATGGCGCGGGCCCGCCAGGTGATCCAGCCCTTGGCGACGGCCACCAGCCTTTCGACCCGGTCGCGTTCGGCGGGCTCGTGGCTGACCCAGGCCTCGGTGACCGCCCGGTGCAGAAAGGTCATCGCGTAGGCGCCGGCGAGGGACTTGAGCAGCCGTGAGTGGTGGCTGCGGTGGGCGGAGAGCGGCACCCGGACGCCCGCGGTGGGGCCGGAGATGTGGCGTGTGCCGGAGTAGCGGACGGCGATGGCCAGTGCGGCCCGACAGCCTCCGAGGGTGCTGGCGCTCATGCTCAGCTTGCCCGCGGTGACCCGGCCGATGGCCAGGAGGAATCGCTTGCGGGGGCTGCCGACGGCGCTGCGGAGGGCGCCGTCGGTCAGCAGCCGGCCGTGCGGCCCCTGGATCAGGGCGGTACGCGGCAGCCTTACCCGGTCGAAGGAGGTGACGCAGTGGTCGACCGGGCTGCCGGTGCGCTCGGGGAGGCTCTCGACGGTGATCCCGGGCAGCGGGCCGTTCTCGTCGGTCAGCGGGGTGAGGAAGAGGAAGACCCCCAGATCCCGTCCGTCCACGAGGAGCCGGGCCGCGACGACGGCGGACTTGGGGCCGCCCGCCGGGCTGGTGTTGGGCATGTACTTCCGCGCGCCCTCGTTGGGGGTGTGGAGTACGAAGCCGTCGGCGCGGCGGTCGTAGACGGCGGTCGTCTCCAGGGCCGCCGCGTCATTTCCGTGGGCGCGTTCGGTGCAGAGGAACGTTCCTGTTCGCGCAAGGCGCAGGAAAGGGCCGAGATCGCGCTCCGTCGTTTTGTCGTCGACCAGGCTGCCGAGAAAGAGGTTGTAGTGAATTCCGGCCACGGTGGCGAGGGCTCCGTCGACGACCGCGGCCCATTCGTGCATCGCGGCGAGACCGCGCGGATCGCGGGCCAGCTCTTCGGGGTCTTGGATTTCCTCGTTGAAAGCGCGCAGTCGGGCATATGACAGCTCCCACCGCTCTTCCTTCCTCAGGTCGGAGCGGAATCGAAAGGGCTCTGTCGAGATGATTTTGCGCCAGCGAGAATGAGCTTCGGCGGGTCCGTCGTCAAAAAGTACGGCGGTCAGTTCACGGCAGGCTGGCGGCACCGGCTCGGCGGCGTCGGCCGAGATGTCGGCACGGGCATAGGCTGGGGTGTCGGCATGGGTGAACACGGCCCTCTCAACGATCATGGGTTGTCCTGGTCACCGTTACAACTGTCCCTCGTTTGAGTGATCATACGGCTTTGAGATCGAGAGAACTCCGGGCCGATGGCGTGAGCGGGTGAAACGGTCTTCCCTCGGCGATATAAAGATCTTTGCCGGATGGCAGTACGTACTCCACCAGTTCGCCATCAGGTCTGATCGTATGACTTATTCAAGGAACCGCCGTGACTCCGAAGACACCGGACGCCGTGACCGGACGGCCCACCCTCCAGGACCGCGAGGAGGTCGCCGAGCGCCTTCTGAGGGCGAGCCAGAAGCATTCCTTCGACCCGAACCGGGAACTCGACTGGGACGCACCCTTCGAAGAGGGCAAATGGTTCTGGCCACCGGAGCTGATTTCGCTCTATGACACTCCCCTCTGGCGGAAGATGCCCGAGGAGCAGCGCCACCTCATCGCCCGCACCGAAAGCGCTTCACTCGCTTCCATCGGCATCTGGTTCGAGATCGTTGTCATGCAACTATTGCTCCGGCATATCTACGACAAGCCGGTCACCAGCAGCCATGTGCGCTACGCACTGACCGAGATCGGCGACGAGTGCCGGCACTCCATGATGTTCGCCCGCTTTCTCGCCAAGTCGGGCGTACCGGTCCATCCCGTGTCACCGCTCACCCACAATCTCACCCGGTTGTTCAAGTCCTCCTCCAACACGGCCTGTTCGCTGGTGTTCACGCTGCTGTGCGAGGAGGTCGTCGACTGGATGCAGCGGCTGGCCTTCGCCGACGAGCGCGTCCAGACCCTGGTGCGCGGGGTGACCCGGATCCATGTGATCGAGGAGACCCGCCATGTGCGGTACGCGAAGGAGGAGCTGCGCCGGCAGATGGCGGGCGCGGGACGGCTGGAGCTGCGGGTGAACCGCTTCGTCACCGGCGAGCTGGGCCGGGTGTTCGCCCGCTCGTTCATCAATCCGCTGGTGTACCCCGACGCCGGGATCGACGCCCGTGAGGCGGTGGCGCAGGCCCGGGCCAGCGAGCACCGCCGCGAGGTGCTCCGCAAGGGGGCCGCCCGCGTCGCCGGACTCCTCGAAGAGGTGGGGGCCTTCGACGCCCGGGGCCGACGGCTGTGGCGGAACGCGGGGCTGCTCTGAGAACCGGGGGCCGTCGCAGGCCGCCCGACCGGGCCCACCGGATTCACCGGCCCGCCGCCCTCGCGGCCCCGCCCGCACCCTCCGCACCCTCCGCGCCGTCCGCCTCCGCGCCGCCCGCCTCGGGACCGGCCGCCTCGGTGATCCGCTCGTACTCCCGCGGATCGACCCTCCGCACCGCCCGCCGGAAGCGGCCGGTGGACCCCGGCCACAGCGTCGTATTGCGCCCCTCGCCGTCCAGATACCAGCTGACGCACGCGCCCGTGTTCCACACGCTCCGGCCGAGCCGGGCGTCGAGGCCGTCGTTCCACGCCCGGAAGGCCGACGGCAGGGGATCGAGCGCGGCGCGGCCCTCGCCCTCGCGCCGGGGCTCCAGCAGCCGCAGATAGTCCAGCAGATAGCTGAGCTGGGACTCGATCATCAGCACCATCGAGGTGTTGCCGAGAGCGGTGTTGGGGCCCAGCAGCATCACCAGATTGGGGAAGCCGGGCACGGTCGTGCCGCGCAGCGCCCGCATCCCGTCCCCCTCGCGCCACGCCTCGGCCAGCGTCCGCCCGCCCGTGCCCACGATCCGCCGGGCGACCGGCGGATCGGTGACCCGGAAGCCGGTCGCGAAGACGAGGGCGTCGGCCTCCGCGCCCGTGCCGTCCTCGGCGATCAGCCGCGAGCCGCGCACCTCGGCCAGCGCGGAGGTGACGACCTCCACATGGGGCTGGGCGAGAGCGGGGTAGTAGTCGCTGGAGAGCAGGATCCGCTTGCAGCCGATGCGGTAGTCCGGCGTGAGCCGCTCCCGCAGCCCCGGATCCCGGACCGCGCGCCGCAGATGGGCCCGGGCCAGCGCCTCGTACCCCGCGAGGGCGCCCGGCAGCCGGGTGAAGGCATGGCCGACCAGCTCCCGCATCCCCCACTGGAGACCCCGCCGCACCGCGGCGGTCACCGGATAGCGCTGGTGCAGCCTGCGTTCGAGATCGGTGACCCGCCGGTCGAGCCGGGGCAGAACCCAGGGCGGTGTGCGCTGGAAGAGCCGCACCCCGGCGGCCACGGCCGCCAGGGCGGGCACGATCTGCACGGCGGACGCCCCGGTGCCGATCACCGCGACCCGGCGGTCGCGCAGTTCGGCGCCGTGGTCCCAGCGGGCGGAGTGGAAGACCGGACCGGGGAAGGTGTCGAGACCGGGCACCTGCGGGACGGAGGGCGCGGAGAGCGGGCCGGTCGCGCACACCACGACATCGGCCGTCCACGCGCCGCCGGACGAGGTGATCTCCCAGTGCAGCCGGTCCGCGTTCCAGCGGACGGCGCGGACGTCCTGGCGGAGCCGGAGATGGGGGCGCACCCCCTCGGTGTCGGCCACCGTCTCCAGATAGAGACGGATGTCCTGCCGGCCGGAGAAGGTCCGCGACCACCACTGGGCGCCGGGGGCGAAGGAGTACGCGTACAGATGGGACGGCACGTCGCAGGCGCAGCCCGGGTAGCCGTTGTCCCGCCAGGTCCCGCCGACCCCGGCGGAGCGCTCCAGGACGACGAAGTCCCGGTGGCCGCCGCGCCGGAGCCGGACCGCCGCCCCCAGACCGCTGAACCCGGCCCCGATGACCGCCACCCGCACATGCCGCGCCACCGGGCCGTCCGCCGTACCGCGCACCGTCTCCCCCGCTCCTCGCCGTCACCCGTCCAGCACTAAGCGTATCCATATGAACACGCAGAGCTACGCGACGCGAGGGTGAAGATCAGGGCACGAAGGTGAACTCCGGGTACAGGCTCGACGGGCCGTCCAGCAGACCGCCGTCATGGAGGAGCCCCCTCTCTGCGGGGGACAGGAGAGGGGGCTCTCGGCCAGGGCCCAGTGGGGGAAGCCGTCGCTCAGGCCCTGATGCCGCCTGCGGAGCCGTGTGGGATGAACGGCTCCGCGGGCGGCGCTCAGGTGGTGCGCCGCCCGGTCGGCCTATGCCGGGCCCGGCGGCCGGGCGGTGTCAGGGCCGGGTTCGGGACCGGGGCCGGGACCGGGGTCGTCGGAGGCCATGACGGGCGGGACGCTGTCCCGGGGCGGCAGGGAGTACGAGGCCCGGCGGTACGAGGGCCGGTGCTGCGGCCTCGGCGGGGGTTCCACTCCGGCGGGGTTCTGCGGTGCGGTGAGGAAGTGGTGCATGGACCGCAGGAACTCGAAGAGCGGGTCCTGCTCGCAGGATCCTGCGGTGCCCTGTCCCCGGACGGTCGCGGTCCGGCCGGGCACGGGACGCCCGGATCCGTGCCGCTCCGGCGCGGCGGACCGGGGGCGGCCGGTCTGATGGCGGTGATGGGTGAGGTCGCGCAGATCCTTTAAGTGGAGCGCGTCGGCGAGCGCGGTTCGCAAGGGCTTCATCGCCGCGTCCCTTCGCCGGAGTTCTGGACCGCCCGCTCCTCGTGGGCCGGGACCGGCTCGCCCTGGGACGGGATGTACGTCGGCTGCGGCGTGTGGTGCGGCTGGGGATGTACGGGGCGGGTGTTGCCGGGTCCGTGCGAACCGTGTCCCGAGGGGTGCTGCCGGGCGTGCGGCCCGCCGTGCGCCAGATGCGCGTGGGTCGGTGCGTGGTAGTGGGCGGGTTCGAGCTCCGGCGTGTGGGAGCGCGCCGGCTCGAAGGGCGACGAGGAGGCGGCTCCGACGGTGTCGGGCAGCCGGTCGTGCCGGGCGTCGACGGTCTCGTCCATGGTCTCCTGCTCCTCTGCGGGCTTGGGGGTCGCGCCGGGGAGGAGGACCTCCACGTACTCGGCTCCGGCTTTGCGGTGCTGGTCGGCCCACTCCTCGATCTGACTGCGGCAGGCGAGGTCGAGATGCGAGATGCCGGTGGCGTCCACGAGGACCCGCTTCTCGCCGGAGAGGGACTCCAGGGTGTCGATCAGCCGGGGCAGCCGGAGGAAGGTCGCGTTGCCCTTCAGCTCCAGCCGGACCAGGTCTCCGTCGACGGTCTTGCCGACGGTCATCCTCGACATCCGCATGGCGGTGAGGATGACCGCGAGCCCGAGGCCGATCAGCACTCCTTCGAGGAGGTTGGTGACCACGATGGCGAAGGTCGTGACGAACATGACCGCGCCCTCGGCCCGGTCGGTCTTCCACATCTGCGCGAACGCGGGCGGGTTGAAGAGCTTCCACCCCGCGTGGAGCAGCACACCGGCGAGGACGGTGATGGGGATGAGCCCGAGCAGGCCCGGCAGCAGGAGTCCGAAGCCGAGGAGCCAGACACCGTGCAGGATGCGGGAGACCTTGGTCTTGGCACCGGCCTGGACATTGGCGGCGCTGCGCACGATGACGGCGGTCATGGGCAGCGCGCCGAGGAAGCCGCAGATGGTGTTGCCGACGCCCTGGGAGAAGAGTTCCTTGTTGTACTTGGTGCGCGGCCCGGTGTGCATCCGGTCGACGGCTGCGGCGCTGAAGAGGCTCTCGGCCGAGGCGATGACCGTGAAGGTGAAGATCATGACGAGGATGGCCGGGTCGAAGATGCCGCCCATCGACGAGGGGCCGACGAAGTCGATCGCCGTCAGCATGTTGTCGAAGGCGACCTTGTTGATCTCGAAGCCGGGCAGTGCGGCGATGGCCGAGCCGAGGAACACCGCGACCAGGGGCGCGGGGACCTTGCTGAACGGCGCGGGGACCTTGCGCCAGAGGAAGCAGAGGGCCACCGCCATGACGCCCAGGAGCAGGGCCAGGGCCTTCTGGCGGTCGCTGACGACATCGGCGACCAGCTCGGGCAGCCCGGCGATGTTCTTCAGGGCGGTGCCGAGCTGCGGGGAGTCCACCAGCGCGTAGATCTGGCTCAGGATCAGGGGGACTCCGATGCCCGCGAGCATGCCCTGGACCACGGAGACCGAGATGGACTGGAAGATCCGGCCCATCCTCAGCAGGCCAAGGCCCATCTGCAACAGGCCGGAGATGAGGACGACGGGGCCGAGCATCGCCACCCCGTGTTCGTTGACGAACCCGAGGACGAGGACGGCGAGTCCGGCGGCCGGTCCGCTGACCTGGAGGCTGCTGCCGGGGAGGAAGCCGACGATCACGCCGCCGACGATGCCGGTGACGATACCGAGGGCGACATTGACACCGGAAGCGGCCGCGACTCCGATGCACAGGGGCAGGGCTACGAGGAAGACGACGATCGAGGCGGTGAAGTCCGCACTGAAGGAACCAGCGAGAGAGGGGGAGGAGCCGGGCTGACCGGTGGACTGTCCGCTTCTCGCATGCCGCCCAGCACCGGGACGCATTCGTTCAGTCGACACAGTAATCCTTTCGCCGCATCCGCTCGCCGGGGAGCTGGGGGATGCTCGTGCACGGCGGCGGGTGCGTGTGGGGGGTGGGGGAGCCTGACGGCCCGGGGGATGTCAGTTCTGCTGGAACTCTCCGCGCAGCTCGTCGAGTTCGAGGACCTCGGCCGTGTCGACGCGGTAGTACCAGCCGTGCAGTTCGAGCCGGCCCTCGTTCACGGCGTTCTGGACCTTGGGGTAGCCGCGCAGGATGTCCAGCTGGGCGGAGACATGGCGCTGGACGTAGTCGGCGAAGGCGAGGTCGTCCGGTGGGGTGCCGAGCATCGGGGCGAGCGCGGGCCGGGCGAAGGCGACCCACTCGGCGACGCTGGGCAGCTCGGTGAGGTCCGCGTCGCTGGCGAGGGCTCCGACGGCTCCGCAGTGGGAGTGGCCGCAGACCACGATGTCCTGGACCCTGAGCACATCCACCGCGTACTCGATGGTGGCGGCCTCCCCGGACTGCGCGCCCGGGGCGTAGGGCGGGATGATGTTGCCGGCGTTGCGCAGTTCGAAGACCTCGCCGGGGGCCGAGCCGGTGATGAGGCTGGGGATCACCCGGGAGTCGGAGCAGGTGATGAAGAGCGTTCCCGGGTTCTGACCGGACGCGAAGCCGCGGAAGGTGTCGCTCTCGGGGGCCATCCGGTGGCGGAAGTTACGCGCGTTGTCGAGAAGATGCTTCAAGGTCATCACTCCTGACGGGGGGCCCGCTGGGGAACGGGGACGGGAGGGACGCCCGGCGGTGGACGTCTTGGCCCGGAAGCATGCGCCCGAGTGATGAGTCATCTGTGAGATCACGGTGAGAGAGTTCTCATGGCCATGACAACGATGTCGGCCGGGCGGATTGATCCCTCGCAAGGGAGATCAACCCATTCCTCCGTAGGCGGCGACGCACGGAGAGTCACCGCTCGCACAAGGGCTGATTCAGGTACTTGTCAGCATCCGAACCGACTCGGCCGAGCCGCCGGCCCGGCCCGTGCGGGGCCGGACCGAAGGCCCCGCACGGGCCCGCGGTTCCGTTCAGGCCCGCAGCCGGTACCCGACGCCGCGGATGGTCTCCACCCGGTCGGGCCCCAGCTTGCGCCTCAGATACCGCACATACACGTCGACGATGTTCGACCCGGGGTCGTAGTCGAAGCCCCAGACCCGGCTGAGCAGCTGTTCCCGCGTCAGCACCTGGTCGGGGTTGCGCAGAAAGACCTCCGCGAGGGCGAACTCGCGCGCCGACAGCTCCGCCACCCGCCCGTCCACATGCACCCGCCGGGTGCGCAGATCGAGTACGAGGTCGCCCACCCGCAGCACCGAGGCCTCCGGCCCCGCCTCCCCGCGCAGTCGCAAGCGGACCCGCGCCAGCAGCTCCTCGAAGGCGAACGGCTTGGAGATGTAGTCGTCCGCGCCGCCCTCAAGACCGGCGACCACGTCCGAGACGCTGTCCCGGGCCGTCAGGATGACCACCGGAAGGGTCACCCTCAACTCCCTGAGCTTGCGCAGCACGGTGAGCCCGTCGACGGCGGGCAGGCCCAGGTCGAGGATCATCAGATCGCAGTCGCCGGCCCGGGCTATCTCGTACGCCGAGAGTCCGTCACCGACGACGGCGGTGACGAAGCCATTGCTGCGCAGGCCTTTTTCCACGAAGGAGGCGATTCCCGCTTCGTCCTCCGCTATCAGGATCCGGTGCATGATGTCCTCTCTGCCAGGGGTAGAACGCCGGCAAGTCCAGTACGAACCGAGCGCCTCCGGTCTCGGCGTCCTCTACCCACGCGGTGCCGCCGTGCGCCTCGGCGATCTCGCGCACGATGGCGAGACCGAGGCCGATGCCGGTGCCCGCCTGCGCGGGCGAGGTGACCCGGCCGGCCTGCACGAAGCGGCCGAAGATCCGGTCCCGGTCCACCGGGCCGACGCCCAGACCGGTGTCCCGGACCCAGAGCAGCACCCGGCCCTCCTGGACCGCCGAGCCCATCTCGATGAGGTCGCCGTCCAGCGTGTGCCGGACCGCGTTCGCCGCGAGCTGGATCAGCCCCTGGGTGAGCCGCTGCCCGTCGACCAGGACGGTCGCCTCGGAGACGGCGGCCACCCGCCAGTGCCGGTTGCCCAGCGCCCTGGCCTTGGCGACCACGTCCACGATCAGATCGGTGAGGTTGGTCTCGCCGACCGTCAGGAAGTCCGGCCGCTCGGCCTTGGCCAGCAGCATCAGATCGTCCACGATGCGGCTCATCCGGTCGAGTTCGTCGACCAGCAGGGTGCGGGTGACCATCTGCTCGTCGAAGCCGCCGTCCTCCATCAGCTCCAGATGGCCCCTGACCACAGTGATGGGGGTGCGCAGCTCGTGCCCCACCTCGTCCAGGAACCGCCGCTGGGTGGTGAAGGCGCGCTCCAGCCGGTCCAGCATGTGGTTGAAGGTGTGCGCGAGGGCGGCGACGTCGTCGTCGCCCTGCACATCCAGCCGCTGGGTGAGGTCCGACTCCCCGATCCGGGCGGCGGTCTGCCGTACGAGACGGATCGGGGCGAGGATCCGTCCGGCGACCAGCCAGCTGGCGAGCCCGGCGCATACCAGCGCCACGATGGCGGTGGCTATCAGCATTTTGGCCACCCTCCGCTCCTCGCTGAGCTGACGGTCGCGGAACTCCAGCACCACCAGGCGTACGTCCTTGGGGTCCCCGGCCACCCGGACCGGGACCACGCCGTACCGCACCTTGCCCACCGGGGAGTCGAGCCAGCCCACGGTGGTGCCGCGCAGGCTCGCCAGTTTCTCGACCACGGCCCGGTCGCGGTCGAAGTAGTGGGGCACCGGCGTCGGGCTGCGGCGGTCGGCCTTGCCGTCGACGATGCTGAAGAAGGTCTCCTCCCGGCTGGGGAGATGGACCGTCATGAACTGGGTCAGCAGCGACGCCCCGTCGCGGAAGGGCTGCCCGGTGGTGGAGTCCGTCGCGGCCCTGGCGAACCGGCGGAGCTTCTCGACCTCCCGCTGCAGCTGCTCGTCCATCTGGCTGTCGAGCTGCGCCTGCCAGACGACGGTGATGCCGATGGTGGGCGCGGCCAGCGCGGCACCCACGAGGAGCAGCATCCATCCGACGATCCGCGATCGGGCGCTCGCTGTTCTTCGTTTCACGACTCGTCGTCCTCATCACCGTCATCACCGTCGTCACCGGAGATCTCTCCGCTGCCGCCCCCGCCGCCGTCGGCGTTCTCCTCCTCGTCCTCCTCCTCGTCGATCTCCGGTACGGGGATCCGGTCCGAGCTGTGCGGCGGGGGAAGGGTGCGCACGGGCCGGCCCCCGGACTGGCGGGAGGCGGGGTTCACGGGCTTCGCGGACTTCGTCGGCGGACGGCCGGCGGAGCTCGCGGAGACGGTGGCGGAAGGCGATGCGGGAACGGTCCGCACCCGCGAGGGCGAGGGTAAGGAGGGCGACATCGGCGACGGCGTGGCCTTGCGGCGCGCCGTCGCCGAGGGCAGGGGGCCCTCCTTCGGATGCACGACGATCGTGGGTCCGAGATCCAGCGGCCTTCCCGGTCCCTCGGCCCACCCGTGGCCCGCGAGCAGTCCCGCTCCGGCCAGGGCGCACACCATCGTCATCGCCACATGGGATTTCCTCGGTGTCATGCGGAGAGTGTGCTTCCTGAATCGAACAGTCGATTGAAAGAGGAGAGGTTTCTCATATCCCGCGCGCACCGGCGCGCACCTGGGGAAACCGGTCGGTAAGTCACCTTCTTCTGCACCCTCTTGAGGTCGTCGGCCCATGGTGGGGGATAGCTGTCGGACGGGTCGATGGAAGATACGCGTCCGGGCCGCCGATGACTCAACGAACCGTGGGTGATCCGCGCGGGGACCGCCCGGGTCCGGCCGCCGTCACCACAGCGCGGCGGCGACCAGCAGGGCGAAGGCCGCGACCGTGAAAAGCGTGCGGACGAGATGGAACCGGTTCCAGCGGGGCTCGAAGGCGGCGCGCGCCTCGCGGTCCGGGGTCCGGTCGCCGGGGGCCCCGCTCGCCGCGAGGGCGTTGTTGAGGGGGACGTTCCCGGCGACGGTGACGAGGTGGTTGAGGATCGCGCAGAGCAGGCCGGCGGCGATCAGCCCGCGCTGGAGACCGGTGCGGCCGGCGGCCGGGAAGGCCAGCGCCAGCGCCGGGAAGACGACGATCGAGACGAAGGTCAGCAGGAACAGCGGCCGGGGCACCGCCTCGTTGATACGGCGCATGGCCGCCAGGAACTGTTCGTCGGCGAGCCGGGCGAGGGCGGGCATGACCCCCGTGCGGAAGGCGAGCATGAAGCCCGCGTACAGGCCGTTCGAGACGATCGCGAGGGCGAGCAGAAGGGTCGGCATGGCGAACATCATGGCCGGGCACCGGCGTTCGGCGCGATCGGCCCGCCCGTCGCACGGCAGCCGCGCGCCCGTCGCGAGCCCGCCGTACCCGCAGCACACACTTGTCACGGTGTGCTGTCGTGTGAGTACATTGAGTACGCGCGTGGTTCGTGGGGACGGCCCGCGCGTCCGCACGGACAGCGGGGGTGCTGCGCCATGCCGTTGGCGATGTTTCCGGGTACCGGGCTCGGCGGGGAGCTGTCGCGGTCCGTTCCGCGGGAGACGCCGGGGCAGCCGGTGCACGGGCCCGAGCGGATCGGGGCGGTGCTCAGGGGCCTGGTCCGCTCGGCGGGCCGGGAGCTGCTCGGCTTCGAGGATCCCGCGGGCCCGGCCGGTCAGGACGTTCCCGGGGCCCTCGCGCACTCGCTCGGCGAGTGCGTCCACGAGTCGGCGCTCCGGAGCACCACGATCCGGTGGATCGCGCCCCGGCGCGGGCTGGCGCGGCTGGCGCACGCGGGGCAGCGCTGGCACCACCCGGGCGAGGCCCGGGTGACGGACACGATCCCCTTCGCCATAATCGTCGCCGACCGCGCCGTCGCCGCCGTTCCGCTCGATCTCGACGCGTACCACAACGGAATGCTGGTGATCCGGGACCGGGTGGTGGTCCGGGCGCTGGTGCGGACCCATCGCGCGTGGTGGGAGCGGGGCGAGGAGCCGGGCACATCGCCCGGGGCGCTGCCCGCTCATCTCCGCGCGGTGCTCCAGGCCCTGTTGGCGGGGCTGACGGACGAGGCCGCCGCGGTCAGGCTGGGCGTCTCGGGGCGTACGTACAGCCGCCGGGTGGGGGAGCTGCTCGCCGCCCTCGGCACGACGAGCCGCTTCCGCGCGGGGGCGGAGGCGGCTCGCCGGGGGTGGATCTGAGGGTCCTGAGCCGATACAGGCCTCCGGATCAGGACACGATGTCCTTGCGCGAGAAGCTCCGGAAGGCGAGCGCGAACAGGATCAGCGCGTAGGAGACCGAGACCGCCGCGCCCTTCACCATGCCGCCCCACTCCAGCTCGGGCTGGAGCGCGTCGATCCAGGCGAACTGCCAGTGGGCGGGGAGCACCTCGCGCCAGTCGCCGAGCGCGGTGACCGCGTCCAGCACATTGCCGACGATCGTCAGCCCGACCGCGCCGCCGACCGCGCCCAGCGGGGCGTCGGTCTTGGTGGAGAGCCAGAAGGCGAGGCCCGCCGTGACCAGTTGGGAGAGGAAGATGAAGGCCACCGCCAGGGCCAGCCTGGGCAGGGTCTCGCCGGTGGCGAGGGAGCCGCCGGTGGGCAGCTTCAGCGGGCCCCAGCCGTAGGCGATGGTCCCCGTGGCCAGGGCGACGACCGGCAGCAGCACCATTGCGGCGGCGCTGAAGCCGAGCGCCACGGCCAGCTTGGACCAGAGCAGCCGGCTGCGCGGGACGGGCGCGGCCAGCAGATAGCGCAGGGAGGACCAGTTGGCCTCGGAGGCCACGGTGTCCCCGTGGAACAGGGCGACCGGCACCACCAGCAGAAAACCGGCGGAGGCGAACAGGCAGGTGGCGGCGAAGTTGACGCCGGAGGCGGTCGCCGTGTCCATCAGGGTGATACGGGTGTCGCCCTCCTCCCCGCCGGGGGAGCCGCCGATCGCGAAGGCGGCGACGAGCACCAGCGGCAGGGCGGCCAGTATCCCCGCCATCACCATGGTCCGCCGGCGTTTCAGCTGCCGTACCGCCTCGACGCGCAGCGGCAGGGTGTGCCGGGCGCGGTAGCCGGGGGCCGACTCGGTCGACGCGGCCGATTCGGTGAGCGTGCTCATGCGGAACCTCCGATCAGGGTGAGGAAGGCGTCTTCGAGACGGCGGTGGGGGCCGACGCCGGTCAGCGGGACGTCCAGCCGGACGAGTTCGCCGATCAGCTCGTTCGCGGTGATCCCGTCGAGCCGTACCAGCACTCCCCCGTCCACCGTGACGGCCGAGCCGATGCCCGGCAGTGCGGCGATCTTCTCCGCCAGGGGTACGGAGATCTCGGCCGCGGTGGTGACCAGCAGAGTGTCTCCCCCGCCGGTGATCTCCGCGACCGGTCCGGCCTGGATCAGCCGGCCCCGGTCCATCACCACGAGATGGGTGCAGGACTGCTCGACCTCGGAGAGGAGATGGCTGGAGACGATGACCGTACGGCCGCCGGCCGCGTAGCGGATCATGACGTCCCTCATCTCGCGGATCTGCGGCGGGTCGAGGCCGTTGGTCGGCTCGTCGAGGATGAGCAGATCCGGCATGCCGAGCATGGCCTGCGCGATGGCGAGGCGCTGCCGCATGCCCTGGGAGTAGGTGCGCACGGCGCGGGCGAGGGCGTCGCCGAGTCCGGCGATCTCCAGGGCCTCCGCGATGTGGGCGTCGTCCGCGGGGCGGCCGGTGGCCCGCCAGTACAGCTCCAGATTGTCGCGGCCGGTCAGATGCGGCAGGAAGCCCGCGCCCTCCACGAACGCGCCGACCCGGGAGAGCACCGGCGCGCCCGGGCGGATGGCGTGGCCGAAGACCCGGATCTCGCCCTCGTCGGGCCGGATGAGGCCCATCAGCATCCGCAGGGTGGTGGTCTTGCCCGCGCCGTTGGGGCCGAGCAGTCCGAGCACCTGGCCCTTCTCGACCCGGAAGGAGAGTTCCTTGACGGCGTAGCGCTCGGAGGACTTGGCGTACCGCTTGGCCAGGCCGGTGATCTCCAGCGGGACCTCGGCGAGCTCGGGCTCGGGCGGCGGGGCCGCGGTGCGGCGGCGGGCGGTGAGCAGCAGGACGGCGGCGATCGCCGCGGCCCCGAGCGGGAGGCCCCAGGTCCACCAGGGCCAGCCGGCGGGCTGGGTCTTCACCCCGGGCGCGGTGGGTACGGACAGCTCGCCCGAGCCGGTGAGGCCGACGGTGTAGCGGGCGGGGGCCGCCGGGGAGGCGTAGCCGAGGTCGGTCGCGGAGAGCACCAGCCGCAGCCGGTGGCCCGCGTCGATCTCGTGGTCGACGGCGGGCAGGGTCAGGGTGACCTCCTTGCCCCGGCGGGCGTCCTCGATCCGGACGGGGGCGACGAGCTGGGAGGGGAGCACCTGCTGCCGTCCGTCGGGTCCGACGTCGTACACCTTCCCGAAGAGGACCGCCTCGCCGGTGGTGGAGGCCACCTTGACGCGGACGGTGGGCGAGCCGGTGATCCGCAGGGGGCGGGTGAGCGGCCGGGAGTCGAAGCGGGCGTGCTGGCCCGGGAAGTCGAGGGAGAGGCCGATGCCGAGGGAGGAGAACTGGCCGAGGCCGCCGCTGAGGCCGGGGACCGCGGAGATCGCGGGCGGGGCCGCGCCGGCCGGGTTGGAGAAGCTCTGCTCCCCGGCGGTGAGCGGGACGGCGCGGACCTCGCCGCGCAGACCCGGGTAGCGGCTGCCGTGCGCCCCGCGCAGCAGGGCCTGTCCGTCGGTGGAGTCGACGCCTCCGGCGCGGCTGACCCGGAAGGCGGGGCCGGTGCCGGCGTCGGTGTCACCCTTCAGATGGCGGTCGAACCAGGCGTTGACCCGGCTCTCGACACGGGCGTTCTCGCGGTCGCCGCCGTCGTGGCCGCCCGCGGTCCAGTCGACGGAGACCGGCGCGCCGTTGGCGCTGACGGCCTTGGCCATGGCGTCGGCGTGGCCGAGGGGGAAGAGGGAGTCGGCCTGGCCCTGGACGATCAGGGTGGGGACCTTGATCCGGTCGCCGACGGCGGAGGGGCTGTGGCTCTCCAGCAGCTCGCGGGCGGCCCGGTCGGGCTTCCCCGCGACGGCCACCCGCTCGTACAGGGCGCAGATCGCGGGCTGGAAGTTTCCGCAGCCCGCGGGGTTGGCGGGGCGGTCGGCCGAGGAGCCGGGGGTCCCGGTGGCCGGCCCGGTGGGCACGCCCGCGTCCGGGACACGACCGCCGGGGGCGCTCGGGAGCGAGCCGCTGGAGAAGAAGATGCCCGCCCAGAGCTTCTTGAAGACGCCGTCGGGGAAGAGCGCGTCGGCGAGGTTCCAGTAGGTGAGGGAGGGGGCGATCGCGTCGACGCGGTCGTCGTGTCCCGCGGCGAGGAGGGAGACCGCCCCGCCGTAGGAGGTGCCGGCGATGCCGACGCGCGGGTCGCCCTTGGCGTCGAGCGCTATCTCGGGGCGGCCGGCCAGCCAGTCGATCAGCCGTGAGACGTCCTTGACCTCGAAGTCGGGGTCGTTGAGGCCGATCCGGCCGGTGGACGCGCCGAAGCCCCGGGCGGACCAGGTCAGCACGGCGTAGCCGTCGCGGGCGAGCCGCTCGGCCTGGGCGCGGACATCGTCCTTGCTGCCGCCGAAGCCGTGCCCGAGGAGCACCGCCGGGCGGCGGCGGTCCTTGTCGCCCGAGGTGAAGTACGAGGTGTCGATCCTCGCCCCCGGCATCTCCCGCACCCGGTCCTCGCGGTGCACGCTCGGGGCGTCGTCGTCGGCCGCCGCGGTCCAGGTGCCCGCGCCCGCGAGGACGGCGACGGCGGCGGCCCCGGCGAGCCATCGGCCTCGGCGGCGGGGCCGGGGAAGTCGGATCTGCATGGTCAAACCCTATGCGGAGCCGCCGGGGGCGATCGGCTGCCTCCGGGCGGAGCCCGGCGGCCTCCCTCCGGAGTACGCGGGCCCCGGCGGCTACGCCGGGCGCGGTACGCGCCGGACCGGCCATGCACGACTCTTGTGTCATGTCTCATGTCAGGGGAGGCTGTTCGGCGCACACCGCACCCAGGCACCACGCACACCCGTACTTGCCCGTGATCCGGTCAACGAAAGGTCAGGTGCACCAGATGAGATCCTCCGCCCGCCGTATCGGCGCGCTGCTTCCCGCGATCGCCCTCACGGCCGGTCTCCAGCTCGCCCTCTCCCCCACCGCGCACGGCGCGACCCCGCCGGCCCCGGCCGCCGGCGACCTCCGGCTCGCCCCCGCCGCCACCGCCGTGGCCGACGGCTGGATCGTCGTCCTGAAGGACGGCTCCACCCGCGCCGCCGATCTCGGGGTCACCCCCAAGCACACCTACCGCAGCGCCCTCAAGGGCTTCTCCACCACGATGTCCGCCGCGAAGGCCCGGCAGCTGGCCGCCGATCCACGCGTCTCCTACGTCGAGCAGGACGCGAAGGTCTCCCTCTCCGCGACCCAGACCAACGCCACCTGGGGCATCGACCGGATCGACCAGCGCAATCTGCCGCTCTCGACGACGTACACCTACAACACCACCGGCGCGGGGGTGAACGCGTACATCATCGACACCGGCATCCGCACCAGCCACGGCGAGTTCGGCGGGCGCGCCAGCGTCGGCACCGACACCGTGGGCGGCGGACAGAACGGCCAGGACTGCCAGGGGCACGGCACCCATGTCGCCGGCACCGTCGGCGGCACGGCCTACGGCGTCGCCAAGAACGTCAACCTCATCGCCGTACGCGTACTGAACTGCCAGGGCTCCGGCACCACCGCCGGGGTCATCGCGGGCGTCGACTGGGTGACCGCCAACGCCAGGAAGCCCGCCGTGGCCAACATGAGCCTGGGCGGCGGGGCCAACACCTCGCTGGACACCGCCGTGCGGCGGTCCATCGCCTCCGGCATCAGCTACGCGGTCGCCGCCGGCAACGGCAACGCCCTCGGCCAGCCCCAGAACGCCTGCAACTACTCCCCCGCCCGCGTCACCGAGGCCATCACCGTCGGCGCCACCGACAGCTCCGACCGCCGGGCCTCCTTCTCCAACTTCAACAACTGCCTCGACCTCTTCGCCCCCGGCGTCAGCGTCACCTCCGCCTGGCGCACCAACGACACCGCCACCAACACCATCTCGGGCACCTCCATGGCCGCCCCCCACGTCGCGGGCGTCGCCGCCCTCTACCTGACCTCCAACCCCTCCGCCACCCCGGCCCAGGTCCGCGACGCCATCGTCAACAACGCCACCAACGACAAGGTCCAGGACCCCCGGACCGGCTCCCCCAACAAGCTGCTGTACTCGCTCTTCTAGACCTTCCCGGTACCCGGGTGCGGACGGTTCCGCCCGCACCCGGGGCCCCGTGAGCCCAGAGTCCGCAGGACCGAGTGCTTGCCAAGGACGGGAGCGCGCGGGTTCAGGTGTTCCCGCTGGGCGCCTTGTCCTGTACGTGACTGCCGGACAGGGCGCACCGGGTACCCGTGGCCGTGGCGAGGTGGTCGTTGAGACGGTTTCGGCTGACATCGGCAACCCGTCCGCATCGAGGGTCGGGACAGCGGATCGCCGTTACCGCTCCGGTTTCACTATCCCTCTGTACGTGGGTGTGCGAGGTGGGGGGTGCGTTGTGGGCGCGGACCTCGACGCCCCAACGGGTGAGGCGGGCCGAGAGCCAGGGGGCGTGTACGTCATAGACGCGGGCGATGGCTCTGAGGCTCTCGCCCCGGGTGTAGCGGTCGATGACGGTGTCCCGGTCGGCGACGACGCGTTCACGGGCCGCCGCCTTCTCCTCTGCCGTACGGCGTGACACTGGTCTCCCATCGATGGTGAGCGAGCCTGTGAGACCCGTCCGACTGCCACTGTCCGCAGGCCGGTCGGGCGGTCTTGAGCGTCCACACAACGTGGCTGAAACGCTGCGTCACCCCCATGCAGAATTCCCGTATCTGCTTCTGGCGTTGATCTCCGTGAGAGCCGGCCGGAGCCGGTCGGCGTTGGTCGCCGGACGAACGTCCTCGGGGTCTGCGGTCCACTCGATGCCGCCCCCGGGCGGACGGAGTGAGTAGCAGCCGCCCCCGGCGTGCGCGCCGTTGTCCATGACCACCCCGAGAGCACCCGTGCGGGTATCCACGGCGAGGGCACCGTTTTCGAGAACGTCGCTCATGTCGCCCCCAGGGGACGCGTGATCGGGGGCCACCCCGTCAACCGAAGTCACGAAGCACCACACCAGCCGGTGAGCCGTTGCCCGGTCGCCAACGCGTAAGGCCGTGACCAGGCCCGCGAGGGCGGGCACCCCGTGCGCCGGCCCCCTGCCCGTCCGGGAAACCGTTCATACCAGACACCGCGAACTCCTCTCCGTGACATCTCCGTCACGAGGAGTGCCAGGCTGGACTATCGTCGAGCCACTCTTCAACGGAGCTGCACCGGGAGGGCACATTGGTAAATCGTAAGAAGCTGAACCCGGACGCTTCACCAAAAGCAGCGTTCGGGGCACGTTTACGCAGTTCGCGCGATGCACGCGGCTGGAAGCAAGATGACCTTGGCGCACACATGGGATATTCAGGGCGGCATATTTCCGCGATTGAAACCGGGCGGAAGCCGCCAACTCTCCCGTTCGCGATACGCGCTGACATCGTGTTTGGGCTCGAACACACTGCGGACACGTTCGAGGACGCGTGGCGCAAGATGCGAAACGGCGCGCTGCTGGAGGGGTTCCCGGAGTACGTCGGGCACGAAGCCCGTGCGGCAGAGATCCGGCTCTTCGAGGTGGGAGCGATCCCCGGACTGCTTCAGACGCCGGAGTACGCGGCAGCCATAGAGCAGAGCGTCGTCACATACGGGGCGATCCCGCCCGACCAGGCCCGGGAGCGAGTTGAGTTTCTGGCGGATCGGCAGGCAGCACTCATCCGCCCCCTGCCGCCTGTCGTGATCGTGGTCCTGGACGAGAGCTGTATCCGTCGACTGGTGGGCGGCCCGCGCGTGATGGCAGCGCAGTTGGCGGGCCTCGTTGACTTTGCGGCACAAGGGAACACCATGCTTCAGATAGCACCGTACGAGCTGGGCGAGCGTCGACCGTTCAAGCGTTTGGTCAACTTGCTGACCATGACGGATCGCTCCGTGATGTCTTATGTCGAGTCTGAGACCCATGGTCATCTTGACCGCGAACCGACGTCCGTACTGCCGCTGGTGAGGACTTACCATCAGCTCCAGGCCGTGTCTCTTTCCCAGGCGGCCTCCGTAGAAATGATCAATGAGGCTCGAAGGGACATCCTGTGACTACCGACTCCCCCACTTTGATATGGGTCAAGTCCTCGTTCAGCGGTCAAGGTGGTTCATGCGTCGAGTGGTCCCCTGAGCACGCTTCCGCCACCGGAATCGTCCCCGTCCGGGACAGCAAGAACCCGGCCGGGCCGACCCTGATGGTCTCCCCCTCGGCGTTCGCCGGCCTGGTGACGCTCGCCCGTTCCGCCGAGGTCTAGACACCCGCACAGCACTCCGAGCCCTGCCGTTTCCCATCTTCCGGAACGGTGGGGCTCGGCCGTGCGGTCACCATGAGGGACGGAAGCGGTACGACAAGACCGCAACGATCTACCTGGCCGGACTCCACATCGCCAAAATCTCCCTCTGGTCCGCCATTTCGGCCCCCTTGACCACGCCGATCCGCCAGAGTGAAGGTCGTGCAACCAGGCGCACCGCGCTCGACAGGGAAGAGACACCATGGCCTTACGGTTCGTTGGTAAAGATCCAGAGTCTGGGGATCACGGTTGCCCAGCCGTGTGGGTGGATGACGGCCGGCGCATCCTGGTCCAGGGGCGCCGGGCGGACGCTGAGACGCTCAGCCAAGCCTCGTCCGACTCGCCTCGGTCCGAAGACGAAACCTTGATCATCCTTGAGTCCAGGATGATTCCGCTCCTCAAGGAGGCCATTCGTGTCGCAGAGTCTGACTGACTTCTCCGGCCTCATCAGGTCGGTCCAGAAGTCGGCCGTACATCTGGAGATGCGAGACGGGTATGGCGTCAATAACGAGACCAAGGGCTTCGCCGAGTGGAAGCAGGGGCACCGACTGAACCCGGACGACCGGGCCTCCTGGTGGCGCCCCTGGCTCGACCTCGTACAGGAGGTCACCGCCAAGGGTGTGCTGATCCGCAGGGCCCGGGTGATCTCGGAGCCCGTAAGCGACTACATCGCGTTTGAGCACTCCTTCACGTTCACCAACGTGATGGCAGGTGAACAAGTCCGCTGGCTCCCCCGCAGGCAAGCATCTGACCTTGTCCTCCCGGGGAATGACTTCTGGCTGTTTGACGGGAAGCTGGTCCAGTTCAACATCTTCGACGGGGTCGGCCGGTGGGTCCACACCGACCAGACCGAGGACCCTTCCGTAACCGCCCACTGCACGGCGGCCTTTGAAGCAGTGTGGGAGCGCGGCATCCCACACGAGAAGTACACCGTCTGAGTCACTGACCGGTCAGCTCATGCCTTCCTCCCCTCTCTCCACAGCCCAAGCGGCACGGGCAGCCGTGGCCACTCGTCTCCAAGGACTCATGAAGGACGCTGGGCTCTCAGGGCATGACCTGGCCGTCCTGTGCGGCTGGCACAGGGCCAAGTCGTCCAGGATCGCCCGAGGTATTTCCTGGCCGTCCGACGCGGATATCCGTGCGTGGTGCGCGGCCTGTGGTGCCGCTGACCAGGCGGCCGACATAATCGCTGCCTCCCGAAACGCAGAGTCCATGTACGTCGAGTGGAAGCAGATCCACCGCGACGGCATGCGCCGCGTCCACGAGAAGACAACCCCGCTCTACCAGCGGACACGCTCATTTCGCGTCTACGCGTCGAACGTCGTGCCCGGCATGCTCCAGATTGCCGGGTACACGACAGGCCTCCTCAAGGCCATCACGGCCTTCCAGGGCACCCCGGACGACGTGGCCGACGCCGTGAGGGCCCGGCAGTCCCGCTCCCGCGTACTCCGGGAGGGGGACCACCGCTTCGCGATCCTCCTCGAAGAGACGGTTCTCTACTACCGCGTCGCGGACGACGCCGCGATGCGCGCACAGCTTGAGTACCTGCTCACGGTCATGGGCCAGCCGAACCTGTCCCTCGGGATCATCCCCGCCCGCGCCCGCCGGACCGTCTGGCCCCTAGAAGCCTTCTACGCCTTTGACGACCAACAGGTAGCCGTCGAAACCCTGACAGCGGAGATCAACCTGACTGCCCCCGGGGAGATCGGAACCTACCTCCGTGCCTTCACGGACCTGTCCCGAATCGCTGCGCTCGGAGTGCCGGCCCGCGCCCTGATCACCAAGGCCATCAGCGCGCTTGAGTGAATCCGTGCAACAGCTTGCAACAACGTGGATGCCTGCCCAGAGCCCTCCCTAACGTCGTCAGCACACCCGACGAAGCGGAGAGGTGCGACATGGCAAGAACCAAGAAGGAAGAGGCCCCGGAGTCCGACCGGGACGCTTGCGAGTACGCGACCTACGCACCTGGACACACGTACTCCGCCCGCAGGCGCAAGCTCAAGCTCAAGCCGCTCGAAGTTGCGGTCCGGGGAGCCATCGAACGCGCATCGGGTGCGCCCGTCATCGTCCACCGACACGACAGGTGCCCGAAGACTGAGGCAGTGGCCGCCTGATGGAGATGCAGACCTGGCGGGACAGCCGAGCGAAGGCCACTGACGCCTCAGAAGCGATACGCGCCGCGCTGGCCGCCCTCGGAGTACCCGAATCGGCTTGGAGTGGCATACGCCCCACTGTCACGTACAACGGGGACGCGTACGTGCACCTCGGCATCCTCCCCGCACACGCCGTAGAGCAGATCACGGAAGCCCTCCGGCTTCCCTCAAGTCCCCGCCCCCGCCCCCCGCGCAACCAGTCCCCAACCGTCAAGAGAGAGGGAATCTCACCGTGACGACCATGCTGGAATCCCCCGTCGTCTTGCGGCGCGGGCGGGACCTCGTCAGTCCCGAGCTGTTCGAGAAGGTGTCGGAGTTCTGCGCGGAGGAGTACGGACACGAGCTGTCCACCGCGCGGCGGATCGTGGACCAGGCCCTCGCCTTCCTCAAAGTCATGGGCGACACCCGCGCGTTCGACATGACCCCGTCCGACGCCGTGGACCACGGATGGCACTCGTTCGTGCTCCACACCCAGGCTTACGCCGCGTGGTGCGACGAACAGTTCGGGTTCTTCCTCGGACACGAGCCCAAGGCCACCGTCCGCACCCGCCCTCTGATCGGTTCCGTGGTGGACCGCGTCAGGGCCGCCGGGTTCCACGTGGACGACCGCCTGTGGGGCGCGGCGAAGGACTGCAACCCGCCCGCGTGCTGCGGTGACGGCGACGGCTGCTGATCCACTCCCACTGAACGAAAACGGTCCGGGCGGAACTGAGCCGCCCGGACCACCACAGCCAAAGGCTCCCAGGATGAGCAGCACTGACGAGGGCCTCACCGGAAGCAGTCGGGTCACCGTATTCGCCATGTTCGGCACGGTGTTCGGCTACGCCACCCACCACCTTGACGAACGACGGATCGGAGACGTGGCCATCGTCGGCCCGCTGACCCCCGGAGTCGAATGGGGACGCCTCTGGCAGATGGCCCGCAACTGCGAACGGACCACGGCCGGGGAGAAGGAACTGGCCCGATGGGTACTCGCCCAAGCGACCCGGGCATTCGTGTGCGGCAGCGATCGCATCGCACAATTCCAACAACGGGGATGGAAACTGGAGCCCGGCGGCAGACGCGTACGGTTCGACACGACATACGCCAACCGTGACCAGCTCTGGACGGGAAACCTGACCGTCGAGGGACTCACCCCGGATCAGCTGGCGGAGCGTCCCACGTTCTACAGCGCCTGAACACGTGGCTCGTGGGCCGGAACGCGGGAAATCCCCGCGCCTTTCGGGTACGGGGATTTCACCTGCGGTCGAACCGGACCGGAAGCCGTCTACAGCGGCCAAGGTGGTTCATGCGTCGAGTGGCCCCCCGACCACACCCCCACCCCCGCCCCCGGCACCGGCACCGGCCGGGACAGCAAGAACCCGACCGGGCCGACCTGGATGGCCTCCCCCCCTCGGCGTTCGCCAGCCTAGTGACACTCGCCCGTTCCGCCGAGATCAGACACCCGCACAACACCCCGAGCCCCGCCGTTCCCCATTCCCTGGAACGGTAGGGCTCGGGCGTGCGGTCACCATGAGGGAGGGAAGCGGTACGACAAGACCGCACGATCTACCTGGCCAGACTCCACAAACCTCCTGGTGCAGGGCTACAACACGACGGACGCCGAGACGGCCGGTCTGGACGTTCCGGCCGGTGAGACCGTGGCCCGCATCCCCGCAGAGATCATCGAGAGGTACGCGCGTGAATATCTCGCCCGCTGAGTTCGAGAAACTTTTCTCCACCTTCCGCCGGGAAGCCTTCCGGCTGGAGACCTTGGACGACTACAGCGGATCATCAGACGCGGAGATGATCCGCGCGTTCCTGGCCAGTGAGCCTCAGCCGGACAACTACAACCAGGAATGGTCCGACGAGGTATGTGGGAACATTGACACGGGAAAGCGCATGTATCGCGTCCACATCATTTCGCGACCCATGACGGACTATCTTCGGTTCGAACTTGGATGGGGATACCAGAAGAACGCCAAGGCTGGTGAAGAGTTCTTCATCCTGGACACCACGAATCAACCGAACCCGCTCGAAGGTGTTCCGGACTTCTGGATGTTCGATGAATCGTCCGTCGTCTCCATGAACTATGCCGAGGGCGGCAAATTCCTCGGCGCGGAATCCCACACCAGTCCTGCTGAATGGCTGGAACGGCGAGACACGGCCCTGAGCCGGGCGGTACCTTTTGCTGACTGGTGGGAGCAGTACGGGGAAGCGTAAACGGAACAGACCTGGGCAGAGCGCTGCGGGAATTGCGAGTAGCCAGTGGTTCAAGGTGGTTGATGCGTCGAGTGGTCCCCCGATCACGCGTCTGCCACCGGCGTCGTCCCCGTCCGGGACAGCAAGAACCCGACCGGGCCGACCCTGATGGCCTCCCCCCTCCGCGTTCGCCGGCCTGATGACACTCGCCCGTTTCCGCCAAGATCTAGACACCCGCACAACACCCCGAGCCCCGCCGTTCCCCATTCCCTGGAACGGTAGGGCTCGGGCGTGTCCGACGCCCCCCGGCCGGTGGCGGCTCAGTGGTTACGGGGGAACCCCAGGTCCACGCCCGCGTGCGGCTCGGAGGGGTCGGGCCAGCGGGTGGTGATGACTTTGCCGCGGGTGTAGAAGTGGACGCCGTCGTTGCCGTAGATGTGGTGGTCGCCGAAGAGGGAGTCTTTCCAGCCGCCGAAGGAGTGGTAGCCGACGGGGACGGGGATGGGGACGTTGACCCCGACCATGCCGGCCTCGGCCTCCAGTTGGAAGCGGCGGGCGGCTCCGCCGTCGCGGGTGAAGATGGCGGTGCCGTTGCCGTAGGGGGAGGCGTTGATGAGGGCGAGGCCCGCTTCGTAGGTGGGGGCGCGGAGGACGCAGAGGACGGGGCCGAAGATCTCGTCGCGGTAGGCGTCGGAGTCGGGGGAGACGTGGTCGAGGAGGGAGATGCCGATCCAGTGGCCGCCCTCGTAGCCCTCGACGGTGTGGCCGGTGCCGTCGAGGACGACGTGGGCGCCCTGGGCGGCGGCGCCGGTGACGTAGGAGGCGACCTTGTCGCGGTGGGCGCGGGTGATGAGGGGGCCCATCTCGGAGGAGGGGTCGTCACCGGGGCCGATGCGGATCTTTTCGGCGCGTTCGCGGATCTTGTCGACCAGTTGGTCGGCGACGGAGTCCAGGGCGACGACGGCGGAGATCGCCATGCAGCGCTCGCCCGCGGATCCGTAGGCGGCCGAGACCGCGGCGTCCGCGGCGGCGTCGAGGTCGGCGTCGGGGAGGACGAGCATGTGGTTCTTGGCGCCGCCGAGGGCCTGGACGCGCTTGCCGTGGGCGGAGGCGGTGGTGTGGATGTGGCGGGCGATCGGGGTGGAGCCGACGAAGGAGACGGCGGCGACGTCCGGGTGTTCGAGCAGGGCGTCGACCGCGGTCTTGTCGCCGTGGACCACATTGAGCACGCCGTCCGGCAGGCCGGCCTCGGCGGCCAGCTCGGCCAGGAGGTTGGCGGCGGAGGGGTCCTTCTCGCTGGGCTTGAGGACGAAGGTGTTCCCGCAGGCGATCGCCAGGGGGAACATCCACATCGGGACCATCGCGGGGAAGTTGAAGGGGGTGATGCCCGCGACCACGCCCAGCGGCCGGCGGATCGAGGCGACGTCCACCCGGCCGGAGACCTCGGTGGACAGCTCGCCCTTGAGCGCGGTGGTGATCCCGCAGGCCAGCTCGACGATCTCCAGGCCGCGCGCGACCTCGCCGAGGGCGTCGGCGTGCACCTTGCCGTGCTCGGCGGTGATCAGCGCCGCGATGTCGTCCCGGCGGGCGTCCAGCAGGGCCCGGTAGCGGAAGAGGACGGCGGTGCGCCGGGCGAGCGAGGAGGTCCCCCACTCGGCGTACGCCTCCTTCGCGACGGCGACGGCGGCGGCGACCTCCTCGGCGGAGGCCAGCGCCACCCGGGTGGTGATCTCTCCGGTCGCCGGGTCGGTGACCGGCCCCCAGTTCCCGGACGCGCCCTCGACGGCCCTGCCGCCGATCCAGTGGTTGACGGTCTTCGTCATGACGGAAGGCTCCTCATCTTCGGGTCTCACAGTGGGCGGCGGCGGGCCGCGACCCGGCGCTCGTACTCCTCGCGGGCGGCCACGGCGGCCGGACGGGTCGCGACCTCCGCCACCGGGACGTCCCACCAGGCCTGGGCCGGGGGCGCGCCCGCCGAGGGATCCGCCGGGGCGGTCTCGACGTAGACGCCGGTGGGGACCTCGGAGGCGCGGGCCTCGGCGAGGGCCTCGCGCAGCTCGCCCACGGAGGCGGCGCGCAGGACGCGCAGACCGAGCGAGGCGGCGTTGGCGGCGAGGTCGACCGGGAGCGGATCGCCGGTGTACGCGCCGTCGGGGGCGCGGTAGCGGTAGGCGGTGCCGAAGCGCTCGCCGCCGACGGACTCGGAGAGACCGCCGATCGAGGCGTAGCCGTGGTTCTGGACGATCACCACCTTGATGGGGATGTTCTCCTGGACGGCGGTGACGATCTCGGTGGGGTTCATCAGATAGGTGCCGTCGCCGACGAGCGCCCAGACGGGCCGGCCGGGCGCGGCCATCCGCACCCCGACGGCCGCCGGGATCTCGTATCCCATGCAGGAGTAGCCGTATTCGACGTGGTACTGGTCGGCCGAGCGGGCGCGCCACAGCTTGTGGAGGTCGCCGGGGAGCGAGCCCGCCGCGTTGATCACGATGTCCTCGCCGGTGACGAGGGAGTCGAGGACGCCCAGCACCTGCGGCTGGGTGGGCCGGGCGGCCGGGTCGTCCGCCGCGTACGCCCGGTCGACGAGCCGCTCCCAGCGCTCCTTGCCCGCCCGGTACCCGGCCTCGTACGAGGGGGGTACGCGCGGTACGCCCTCAGGGACGGCGGCGGTCAGCTCGGTGAGGGCGGCGCGGGCGTCGGCGAGGACGGAGAGCCCGGCCATCTTGTGGGCGTCGAACGAGGCGATGTTGATGTTGATGAAGCGGACTTCGGGGTTCTGGAAGAGGGTGGCGGAGGCGGTGGTGAAGTCCGACCAGCGGGTGCCGACGCCGATCACCAGATCGGCCGTACGGGCGAGTTCGTCGGCGGTGGCGGTGCCGGTGTGGCCGATGCCGCCGACGTCGCAGGGGTGGTCGTGGGGCAGGGAGCCCTTGCCCACCTGGGTGGAGGCGACGGGGACGCCGGTCGCGTCGGCGAGGGCGCGCAGCGCGTCCTCGGCCTCGCTGTGGTGGACGCCGCCGCCCGCGACGATCAGCGGCCGGCGCGCGGCGGCCAGCGCCCGGCGGGTCTCGCCGAGCGCCCGGAGGTCGGGGCGGGGGCGGTCGACCCGCCAGATCCGCTCGGCGAAGAACTCCTCGGGCCAGTCGTACGCCTCGGTCTGGACGTCCTGGGGCAGTGCGAGGGTCACCGCGCCGGTCTCGGCAGGGTCGGTGAGCGTGCGCATCGCCTGGAGCGCGGCGGGGATCAGCGCCTCGGGGCGGGTCACCCGGTCGAAGTAGCGGGAGACCGGGCGGAGTGCGTCGTTGACGGAGACATCGCCCGCGTGGGGAAGTTCGAGCTGCTGGAGTACGGGGTCGGCGGGGCGGGTGGCGAAGACGTCGCCGGGGAGGAGCAGCACGGGCAGCCGGTTGACGGTGGCGAGGGCCGCGCCGGTGACGAGATTGGTCGCGCCGGGGCCGATGGAGGTGGTCACGGCGTGCGTGGAGAGTCTGCGGCGCTGGCGGGCGTAGCCGACGGCGGCGTGGACCATGGCCTGTTCGTTGCGGCCCTGGAGGTACGGGAGCGTCGGGGCCCCGGAGGCGGGTCGCGGGGTGCCGGCGGGGGCCGGGGGGAGGCCGGGGCGGGGGCCGGGGCGGTCGGGGCGGGGGCCCGCGCCGGACTCCAGGAGGGCCTGGCCGATGCCGGCCACATTGCCGTGGCCGAAGATCCCCCAGGCGGCGGTGATCAGCCGTTGGCGGTGGCCGTCCCGCTCGGTGTGCTGGCGGGCGAGGAAGGCGACCAGGGCCTGGGCGACGGTGAGCCGGCGGGTGCTCATCGGCGGTCCTCCCCGGGAGCGGCGGCCGGGCGGAGCGGCAGCCGGGGGTCGACCGGCTGTCCGGGCCAGGTGTCGCGGATCCAGCCGTGCTCCGGGTGGTCGCTGATCAGCCACTCCCGGGTGTCGCCCGGACCGGCCATCACATTGAGGTAGTACATGGCGCGGCCGGGCGGGGCGATGGAGGGGCCGTGCCAGCCGTCGGGGACGAGGACGGCGTCCCCGGTGCGCACCTCGGCGAGCACATCGGCCCCGCCGGGACGGGAGGGGGAGACCCGGTGGTAGCCGACGCCGTCGCCCTCGATCTCGAAGTAGTAGATCTCCTCCAGCTCGGACTCGACGCCGGGCCGGCGCAGGTCGTGCTTGTGCGGCGGGTAGGAGGACCAGTTCCCGCCGGGGGTGAGGACCTCGACGGCGATGAGCCGGTCGCAGTCGAAGGCGTCGGCGGCGGCGAAGTTGTTGACCTGGCGCGAGCAGTCGCCGGAGCCGCGCAGTTCGACGGATACCTCCGGCGCGGGGCCGTAGCGAGCGGGGAGTCGTCGCTCGCACTTCGCTCCTGCCAGGGCGAAGCGGCCTCCCGCGCCGGAGGCGATCTGTGCCTGGGCGTCTCGGGGGAGATAGGCGAAGTCGGTGACGTGGCCGAATACGCTCTCCCTGCCCAGGAGTTCGAAAGTCGCGTCGGGTGTGGTGACGACGCAGCCGCCGCTGAGCGGCAGCACGATCCACTCGCTGTCGCCGGTGGCCAGCGCGTGGGACTCGCCGGGGGCCAGCTCCAGCACCCGGAGGGCGGAGTGGGTCCAGCCGGCCCGCCGGGGGTCGATGCTGAGGGTGTACGGGTCTGTCGCCGCGGTGCCGGCCCGCACATGCAGACGGCGGGGGCCGTCGTCGGCCGGGTGACGCGTTTCGTCGGTGCTCATGACCTCTCCGTATACCCCTGTGCCCGTTCCCGGTGGTCCGGCGCGGCGGTGTGCCGGTCCTCCGCCCCGGTGAATCCCTTGTCCCTACAGCAGCCCCACGGCCGTGTCGACCGCGCCGGCGACATCGCCGCCGGGCGGGTAGAGCAGCGAGCGGCCCACCACCAGCCCCTGGACGGTGGGGAGTTGCAGGGCGCTCCGCCATTTCTCATATGCCCCGTGCTGATCGTCCCCGATCTCTCCGCCGAGAATCACGGCGGGGAGGGTGGAGGTCTCCATCACGGCCGCCATGTCGTCCGGGTTCTCGGTGACGGGGACCTTCAGCCAGGTGTAGGCGGAGGTGCCGGCCAGTCCGGAGGCGATGGCGATGGAGCGGGTGACGGCCTCGGCGCGGAGGTCGTTGCGGAGGCGGCCGTCGATCCGGTGGCAGATGAACGGCTCGACGAAGACGGGGAGCCGGCGCTCGGCCATCTCGTCCACGGCGCGGGCGGTGGAGTGGAGGGTGTCGAGCGAGCCCGGGTCCTGGTAGTCGATGCGCAGGAGCAGTTTGCCCGCGTCGAAGCCGAGGCGGGCGAGATCCTGGGCGCGGTGGCCGGTGAAGCGGTCGTCCAGCTCGAAGGAGGCGCCCGCGAGGCCGCCCCGGTTCATGGAGCCCACGACGATCTTGTCGTCGAGCGCGCCGAGGAGGAGGAGATCGTCCAGGATGTCGGCGGTGGCGAGGACGCCGTCGACGCCGGGGCGGGAGAGCGCGAGGCAGAGCCGTTCGAGGAGGTCGAGGCGGTTGGCCATGGCGAGACGGCTGTCGCCGACGGCGAGCGCGCCGCGGCCGGGGTGGTCGGCGGCGACGATCATCAGCCGTCCGCTCTCGCCGATGAGACCGGGCCGCCGTCTGCGGCGGCCCGCCGCCTCGGCGACGGCCTCGGGGTGGCGGCTGCGGATGCCGACCAGCTCGGCGATGTCGACCCTGGTCACGACGGCTCCCCGGGGGCGGCGGCCGTTCCGGTGCCGGCAACGGCTCCGGTGTCGGCAACGGCTCCGGCATCGGTGGCGGGGAGGGGCGGGCCGGGCGGGATCGGGCCGCCCGCGAGGACCTGGTCGACCTCCGGCGGGTACGGCATGGCGGCCGAGCAGGCGAGCCGGGAGGCGACGATCGCCCCGGCCGCGTTGGCGTACTCCATGATCCGTGACGGTTCCCAGCCCGCGAGCAGTCCGTGGCAGAGCGCCCCGCCGAAGGCGTCGCCCGCGCCGAGGCCGTTGACCACGTCGACGGGGACCGGCGGGACCTCGGCCCGGGTGCCGTCGCGGTGGAGGGCGAGGACGCCCTTGGGGCCCTGTTTGACGACGGCCAGCTCCACCCCGGCGGCGAGCAGGGCGCGCGCCGCCGCCTCCGGTTCGCGCTCGCCGGTGGCGATCTCACACTCCGCCAGATTGCCGACGGCGACGGTGGCGTGGCCGAGCGCCTGCCGGTAGTACGGCCGTGCCGTGTCGGGGTCGGGCCAGAACATCGGCCGCCAGTCGAGGTCGAAGACCGTGATCCCGGCGCGGTCGCGGTGGGCGAGCGCGGCCAGTGTGGCGCTCCGGCTGGGCTCGGCGCAGAGTCCGGTTCCGGTCATCCAGAAGACCCGGGCGGCGCGGACGGCCGGCAGATCCAGCTCGTGCTCGTGGATCTCCAGGTCGGGGGCCTTGGGCAGCCGGTAGAAGTAGAGCGGGAAGTCGTCCGGGGGGAAGATCTCGCAGAAGGTGACGGGGGTCGGGTAGGCGGGCACGGGCGTCACCCAGCGGTCGTCCACGCCGAATCCGGCCAGTGCCTCGTGGAGATACTCCCCGAAGGCGTCCTGGCCGGTACGGGTGATCAGCGCCGTGCGGCGGCCGAGCCGGGCGGCGGCCACGGCGACGTTGGAGGCCGAGCCGCCGAGGAACTTGCCGAAGGTCTCGACCCGCGCCAGGGGCACCCCGGTGCGGAGCGGATACAGGTCCACCCCGATCCGGCCCATCGTGATCACGTCGTACGGCTGAGGGTCGTACGCCTGTGTCATGTGCGTCCCTTCGGTTCGACGCCCGGCTCTCCTCAGGTCTAATGCTCTCTCCCGAGCCCTGTCAACATTTTGTCCTTACATTCGGACGAGTGCTTGACACCCCTTCGCGGCGGCCGGAAAGCTCGGGCGCATGACCTCCCCCGTCCCCTCCCCGCACCGCATCCGGGTCGGCTCGGCCCCCGACTCCTGGGGGGTGTGGTTTCCCGATGATCCGCTCCAGGTGCCCTGGCGGCGCTTCCTCGACGAGGTCGCGGAGGCCGGTTACGAGTGGATCGAGCTGGGCCCCCACGGCTATCTCCCCGGCGATCCGGCCGTGCTGGCACAGGAGACCGCCCGGCGCGGGCTGAAGGTGTCGGCGGGGACGGTCTTCACCTCTCTGCACCACGGTCCGGCCGTCTGGGAGAAGACCTGGGCGCATGTCGCGGACATCGCGGCGCTCACCCGGGCGATGGGCGCGGAGCACCTGGTCGTCATCCCCTCCTTCTGGCGGGACGACAAGACCGGCCGGGTGCTGGAGCCCCGGACGCTGACGCCCGCACAGTGGCGCGATCTGACCGCTCAGACGGAGCGGCTGGGGCATGAGGTGCGCGAGCGGTACGGGCTGAGGATCGTGGTCCATCCGCACGCGGACACGCACATCGACAGCGAGGAGAACGTCGCCCGGTTCCTCGACGCGACCGATCCCGGGCTGGTCTCGCTCTGTCTGGACACCGGTCACTACGCCTACTGCGGCGGCGACAGCGTCAAGCTGATCGAGACCTACGGGGAGCGGATCGGCTATCTCCATCTCAAGCAGGTGGACCCGGCCGTGCTCGCCGGGGTCGTCGCGGACGAGCTGCCCTTCGGGCCGGCCGTGGGGCGGGGGGTGATGTGCGAACCGCCCGCCGGGGTGCCCGACCTGGAGCCCGTGCTGAAGGCCGCCGCCGCGCTGGACGTCGATCTCTTCGCCATCGTGGAGCAGGACATGTATCCCTGTCCGCCGGAGAAGCCCTTCCCCATCGCCGAGCGGACGCGCAGGTTCCTGCGCTCTTGCGGGGTCTGAGGGGCAGGTGACGGATCCGTCATGGTTGTCGCCCGCTCATCACACGTGTCTTGATCGCGCGGGTCTTCCGTCACAGGCGTTCAACATCACCGTCCTCCCTCTGCCCGCCGGCGCCGGGCGGGCGCAGGCTCAGTGATCGCCAGCGCTCGCACGGCGGGTCTCCGGCGGTTCCCAGGCCGCCGCTGCCGCGCGCGCAGGGAGAGGTGTCGCACAGATGACAGACCTGAGGCTCTGGTCGTACAAGGACATCGCCGCTCATATCCGGGTGCAGCCCGACACCGTCCGCAGCTATCGCAAACACGGCCTCCTCCCGCCGCCCGACCGGGTGGAGGCGGGCAAGCCCTTCTGGTACGCGGAGACCATCCGCGTCTGGGTCGCGGGCCGTCCGGGGAACAGGGGCAGAAGAGACTGATCCGGTCGGCGCCGCGCGCGGTTCCGCCGTCCCCCCGGGATGGCGGAACCGCGCGCGGCGGGCTTCTCAGCCGCTCACACCCCGGCCCTGTCCCGCTCGGGCTCGGAGTCGGGCTCGGGCTCGGCGGCGGGGGCGGTGGCACCGGCGGCCGGGTCGGTGGTCCGCGCGGGACGGGGCGACTCGCCCTCGCTCAGACCGAACCGCTCGTGGAAGCGGCGCAGCGGACCGGGGGCCCACCAGGTCCAGGAGCCCATCAGCTTCATCACCGAGGGCACCAGCAGCCCGCGCACCACCATGGCGTCCATCAGCACGGCCAGCGCGATGCCCAGCCCGAGCATCTTGGTGTTGGTGACCCGCGAGGTGCCGATGGCGACCATCACCACCGCGAGGATCACGGCGGCGGCCGTGATCAGCCCGCCCGTGCGCTGGAGGCCGAAGCGCACCGCCTGGTCGTGGTCGTGGGTCCGGTCGTACTCCTCCTTGATCCGGGAGAGCAGGAAGACCCCGTAGTCCATGGAGAGGCCGAAGGCGATGCAGAACATCAGCACCGGCAGATTGGTCTCGATGTCCCCGGTGGCGGTGAAGCCCAGCACCCCGGAGAGGTTGCCGTCCTGGAAGACCCAGACCATGGCTCCGAACATGGCGGTCAGGCTCAGCGCGTTGAGCACCACGGCCTGGAGGGGTATCAGCACGCTGCCGGTGAGCAGGAAGACCAGCAGCAGGGTCGCCACCACGATGATGCCCAGCGCCAGGGGGAGCCCGTCCGCGATCGCGGACTTGGAGTCCTCCAGGGCGGCGGCCCGCCCGGTGACCGAGGTGTCGAACGGAGCCGGTGTCCCGCGCAGCTCGTGCACCAGCCGCTGCGCCCCCTCGCCCACCGCCTCGCCCTCGGGCTGCACCGTGAAGTAGGCGATCTCGCCCGGTGTCCCGGCCCCGCCGGGGGTGATGGGCCCGTCGACCCTCAGCACGCCCGGCAGGGCGGCTATTCGCTCGCGGTACTCCGTGTAGTCGGCGGGGGCGACGGGCGAGCCGCCCTCGCGCTCCACGAGCACCTCGATGCCGCCGTCGGGGCTGCCGGGGAAGCCGTCCCGGATCTGCTGCTGGACGAGGTGGGACTCGGCGGTCGAGGGGAGCTGGCGGTCGTCCGGGGTGCCGAACTTGACGCCGAGGAAGGGCAGGCCGAGCAGGAGCAGGGCGGCGATGGTGGAGAAGGCGAAGAGCGGGGCCCTGCGCATCACCAGACCCGCGAACCGCCCCCAGCCGGCCCCGCTCTCCGCCCCGTTCTCCGCCGGGCCGTCGGCGGACTCGGTCCCCTTCCCGGCCCGGGCCGCCCGGCGGCGGCCGAGGAGGCGGCGCAGGTCCAGGGCGTTGACCCGGTGGCCCAGCAGCATCAGCGCGGCGGGGAGCAGGATCAGCGCGGCGGCGGCGGCGAGGACCACCACCGCGATGCCCGCGTAGGCGAAGGAGCGCAGGAAGTACATCGGGAAGACCATCATCGCGGCCAGCGACACCGCGACCGTGAGCGCGGAGAAGAGCACGGTGCGGCCGGCTGTGCGCAGCGTGGTCCCCACCGCGTCGCGGACCTCGGCCCCCGCCGCCAGCTCCTCGCGGAATCTGCGCACGATGAACAGGGCGTAGTCGATGGCGAGTCCGAGGCCGAGCGCGGTGGTGAGGTTCATCGCGAAGACGGACACCTCGGTCACCTCGGTGAGGCCGCGCAGCACCGCGTTGGTCCCCAGGATGGCGACGATGCCGACGCCCAGCGGCAGGATCGCCGCGACCGCGCTGCCGAAGACCATGACCAGCAGGATCAGCGTCACCGGCAGGGCTATCAGCTCGGCCAGCAGCAGGTCCTCCATGACGATGCTCGTCATCTCGTACTGCACGGCGACCGGGCCGCCGATCGTGACCTCCACCGGGCCGTGGGTCCCCCGGTAGTCGGGCGCGATGCGCTCCAGCACCTCGTGGGTCGTCTTCTCGTCGCCCTGGACGCGGGCGGCTATCAGCGCCTGCCGGCCGTCCTCGGAGCGCAGCGCGGGGGTGGGCGTGCCCCAGTACGACCCGACGCCGGTGACGCCCTTCTCGGCGGCGAGCCGCTCCGCGAGCCGACGGCCCTCGGCCGCGACCTCGGGGCTGTCCACCCCGGCCCGCCCGACGCCGTCCCCCGCGTCGACGAGGAGGAGCAGATTGGGCTGGGAGGCGGGGAACTCCCGCTGAAGCGCCTCGGTCGCGTAGGTGGACTCGGCGGCCGGGTCCGTCCAGCCGCCGCTGCCCATGCGGTCGGCGACCCCGCTGCCCGCGAACACGGCGAGCGCCGTGATCACCAGGGCCACGAGCAGGGAGAGCCTGGGGCGCGCGGTGACCAGGCGCGTCCAGCCTCCGGTCCGGCCCGGGGGCTTCGGCGGGCTGTTGACTTCGGACATGGTGCGGTGTCCCCATTCACCGTGGCCCACGCGCGGGCTTCCGCTCAGGCAGCATGGGTCGGCCATTGCCATAGACTTGGCAAACACGAGCGATCGCTCGCATTAACCAAGAATGCGAGCGAGCACTCGTGTTTGTCAACCGCGCCAGGAAGCTGGGGACTTCAGTGCCGGAGCCGACCGCACACCACCCCTCCGGACAGCCCCGGCAGCACCGACACCCGGACACCCCGGACCACCCGAACGCCCGGACCGCCCGGGCCCGGAGCAGCGCACGCGACGAGGAAGCACCCATGACCGAGAAAGCGCCCACCCCCGAACCGGCCCCCGAGGAGACGGTGTCCGCCAGGCCGCGCCGCCGCCAGGCGCGCGGGGAACGCCGGATCGCCCAGCTCCTGGACGCCGCCGCGAACGTCTTCACCGCCACCGGCTACACCGCGGCCAGCACCAACGCGATCGCCCGCGAGGCGGGCGTCTCCCCCGGCACGCTCTACCAGTTCTTCCCGAACAAGGAGGCCATCGCCATAGAGCTGGGCGGCCGGCTCCTGGAGCGGTGGCGCGAGTCCCACGGGACGGCCCTGATCGCCGCCGAACTCGATCTGCCACTGGAAGAGCTGCTGGACTCGGTGCTCGATCCGCTCTTCGTGTTCAACTACGAGAATCCGGCCTTCGCGGTGCTGATCCACGGCCCCGACGCCCCCGGCCAGATCACCCAGGAGTTCCAGGCGATCCACGAGGGGCTGCTCACCCGGATCGAGGAGATCCTCGGCGGCTATCTGCCGGACACCCCGCCCGCCGAGCTGTCCCGCGTCGCGAACACCACGTTCACCATCTTCAAGGCCGGGCTCGATCTCGCCCTGGCCCACCAGGGCGAGGAACGGCAGGGCTATGTGCGGGAGATCAAGAAGGTGCTCTTCCGCTATCTGGAGCCGCTCTTCCCGGAGGACGCCGAGGGCAATTGCGCCGTCGCGCGGGCACGCGCCGCCGGCGGACCGGGGCAGGACACACCGAAGAGCCCTCTTGATACCCCCTAGGGGTATTGTATAGTCGGTATCACAGAGCCCCGGGCGTCCCGGAGGCCTCTGGCACGCCAGATGTGCGCCGCTGCGGCGCGCCTCACCTGCCCCGCGAGGAGATCGCCATGACCGCGAAGACCGAGATCGAGATCACCGAGACCGCCCCCGCCGCCGGCTGCTGCGGCGGCGGCTCCTGTGGCGGCGGCTCGGCCGAGGCCGCGCCCGAGGCGGGCGTCACCACCGTCTACGAGGTCTCCGGGATGACCTGCGGCCACTGCGAGGGCTCGATCTCGTCCGAGGTCTCCACGATCCCCGGCGTGACCTCGGTGACCGCCGTCGCCGCGACCGGCCGGGTGACCGTGGTCTCCGAGGCCCCGCTGGACGAGGCGGCCGTGCGCGCCGCCGTCGACGAGGCCGGCTACGAACTGGTCGGCCAGGCCGCCTGACCCGCCTCCGCACCCGGCGAGCCGGGTCGCGCCCGACCGTTCGGAACCGGTCTCGCGCGGCCCGGCTTCACGCATGGGCCGCGGAACCCCCGCGGCGGGGCCCCGGGGACGTGACCTGTCTCGCACGGCGGACTCCCGACACCCCCACGAGGAATCTTTTCCAGCCGTTCTACGAGGACGGCTCAACCACAGCACTTGCGGCATCGCCCCTGATCAACGGCATGATCGCCAGATTAACCATGGCCTTTTCGTCCATTTTTGCGGGGACGGACGGCCAGCACCCGCCACCTCCGGCGGGGCTACATGTGACGCACAAGACCTTCACAAAGAGACCTAGATCACAGATATTTGGGGGTAACCATTCGGGCTCCCCGCGAGTCTTAGTGGCTGATGCCGGGACGTCTTGGGGGACGTCCGTGGAATGTCTTGGGGGACGTTCCAAAGGCAAGCGTTGGCCGGGGCACGTGCCCGGGGAGCTTTGAGCGGCCCTCCCGTGCGTACGTACCCCGGCAGACCGCGTGAGAAGCTTGCGGCGCAACAGACGCCCGGCCGGATCCCGTGGGGGGAATCCGCTCCGGGGATATGGAAAGCGCCCCGCGCGCCGACCCGTGGGGGGATCGGTGGCGGGGCGCTTTCGTCGTCTGCGGGGCGCTGCGGGCCCGGTGGGTGTTCCGGGGCCCGGCGGGCGATGCCCGCCCGGCACAGGGCCGTACACAGGCCCCCGGAGGCCGAAGCCTCCGGTGGCCTCGGGGAGGCGGGCTCAGCGAGCCTCGACCGGGATGAAGTCGCGCTCGACGACACCCGTGTAGATCTGGCGCGGACGGCCGATGCGGGAACCCGGCTCCTTGATCATCTCGTGCCACTGGGCGATCCAGCCGGGGAGCCGGCCGAGCGCGAAGAGCACGGTGAACATCTCGGTCGGGAAGCCCATGGCGCGGTAGATCAGGCCCGTGTAGAAGTCGACGTTCGGGTAGAGCTTGCGCTCCACGAAGTAGTCGTCGGACAGGGCGTGCTCTTCCAGCTTCAGCGCGATGTCGAGCAGCTCGTCGGACTTGCCGAGAGCCGAGAGGACGTCGTGCGCCGCGGCCTTGATGATCTGGGCCCGGGGGTCGAAGTTCTTGTAGACCCGGTGGCCGAAGCCCATCAGCCGGACGCCGTCCTCCTTGTTCTTCACCTTGCGGATGAAGGCGTCGACGTCGCCGCCGGAGTTCTGGATGCCCTCCAGCATCTCCAGCACCGACTGGTTGGCTCCGCCGTGCAGCGGGCCCCACAGCGCGGAGATGCCCGCGGAGATCGAGGCGAACATGTTCGCCTGCGAGGAGCCGACCAGACGGACGGTGGAGGTGGAACAGTTCTGCTCGTGGTCCGCGTGCAGGATCAGCAGCTTGTCGAGCGCCGCCACCACGACCGGGTCGAGGTCGTACTCCTGCGCGGGGACCGAGAAGGTCATGCGCAGGAAGTTCTCCACGTACCCGAGGTCGTTGCGCGGGTAGACGAAGGGGTGGCCGATCGACTTCTTGTAGGCGTACGCCGCGATCGTCGGCAGCTTGGCGAGCAGCCGGATCGTGGAGAGGTGCCGCTGCTTCTCGTCGAACGGATTGTGGCTGTCCTGGTAGAACGTCGACAGCGCGCTGACCACCGAGGACAGCATGGCCATCGGGTGGGCGTCGCGCGGGAATCCGTCGAAGAACCGCTTGACGTCCTCGTGCAGCAGCGTGTGCTGCGTGATCTCGCCCTTGAACGCGGACAGCTCGTCGACGGTCGGAAGCTCGCCGTTGATGAGCAGGTAGGCCACCTCAAGGAAGCTGGACCGCTCGGCCAGCTGCTCGATGGGGTATCCGCGGTAACGCAGAATCCCCTCCTCGCCGTCGAGGTAGGTGATCGCGGACTTGTAGGCGGCCGTGTTGCCGTAGCCGCTGTCCAGGGTCACCAGACCGGTCTGGGCTCGGAGCTTGCCGATGTCGAAGCCCTTGTCACCGACGGTGCTCTCAGTCACCGGGTAGGTGTGTTCACCGTCCGCGTACCGCAGTACTACAGAGTTCTCGCTCACGTCATCCCTCACCGACGTAGTGCCTCTTCTTCGAGGTGCCCTGACTGTCTCCACCATCCCCCATCCGGCTCAGGAGAGTGCACTCGGGGTCGACCGTTGGGCCCTTTGGCGGCACTCAGTGCCGCCAACCTGCTCATCCTGCCCCGTTCGCCCTGATTCCGGAAGTCGGGGTGTCATTTCCCACGCCCGGGGCGGAGCGCTTCCCCCGCCCGGCGGAGCCGGAAACCGCGCCCGGAAGCGGCCGGGAGGCCCCGCGCCGGTGCCGCCGCTCAGCCGCCCGAGAGCCGGTGGTCGAGCGCCGTGAAGCGTCTGCCTGCGGAAATCGTGCGCACCGCCTGCCCGATCGCCTTGCGCGAGCCGACCAGCACCACGAGCTTCTTGGCGCGGGTGACAGCCGTGTAGAGCAGATTGCGCTGGAGCATCATCCAGGCCCCGGTGGTGACGGGGATCACCACCGCCGGGTACTCGCTGCCCTGGGAACGGTGGATGGTGACCGCGTACGCGTGGGCCAGCTCGTCCAGCTCGTCGAAGTCGTAGGAGATCTCCTCGTCCTCGTCGGTCAGCACGGTCAGCCGCTGATCGTCCGTATTGAGCGAGGTGACGACGCCCACCGTGCCGTTGAAGACGCCGTTCTCCCCCTTCTCGTAGTTGTTGCGGATCTGGGTGACCTTGTCGCCGACACGGAAAACCCGGCCGCCCATACGCTTCTCGGCCAGGTCGGGGCGTGCGGGCGTAATCGCCTGCTGAAGCAGGCCGTTCAGCGTGCCCGCGCCCGCCGGGCCCCGGTGCATAGGGGCCAGAACCTGGATGTCTCGCCGGGGATCGAGGCCAAACTTGGCCGGAATCCTACGGGCGGCCACATCCACCGTGAGCCGTCCCGCGTCCTCCGTCTCCTCCTCGGCGAAGAAGAAGAAATCGGTGAGGCCCGTGGTGATGGGCTGTTCGCCGGAGTTGATCCGGTGGGCGTTGGTGACCACTCCCGACTGCTGGGCCTGCCGGAAGATCTTCGTCAGCCGGACGCTGGGCACCGGGCCGCCCTCGGCGAGAAGGTCGCGCAGCACCTCGCCCGCGCCCACGCTGGGCAGCTGGTCGACATCGCCCACCAGCAGCAGATGGGCCCCCGGCGCGACCGCCTTGACCAGCTTGTTGGCGAGCAGCAGATCGAGCATCGACGCCTCGTCGACCACCACCAGGTCCGCGTCGAGCGGCCGGTCCCGGTCGTAGGCCGCGTCCCCGCCGGGCCTCAGCTCCAGCAGCCGGTGGACCGTGGACGCCTCGGCCCCGGTCAGCTCGGAGAGCCGTTTGGCGGCGCGGCCGGTGGGGGCGGCGAGCACGACCTTGGCCCGCTTGGCCCGGGCCAGCTCGACCACCGACCGTACGGTGAAGGACTTTCCGCAGCCGGGGCCGCCGGTGAGCACCGCCACCCGGCTGGTGAGCGCGAGCCTGACCGCCGCCTCCTGCTCGGGTGCCAGCTCGGTGCCGGTGCGCTCGGCGAGCCAGGTCAGCGCCTTGTCCCAGGCGACGTCCTGGAAGGCCGGCAGCCGGTCGTCGGGGGCGCGCAGCAGCCGGTGCAGCTGGGCCGAGAGCGATATCTCCGCCCGGTGGAAGGGGACCAGATAGACGGCGGTGAGCGGCTCGCCGCCGTCGGGCGCGGGAACCGTCTCGCGGACCACGCCCTCCTCGTCGGCCGCCAGTTCGGCGAGGCAGTCGATGACCAGGCCGGTGTCGACCTGGAGCAGTTTCACCCCGTCCGCGATCAGCTTCTCCTCGGGGAGGAAGCAGTGTCCCTGGTCGGTGGATTGCGACAGGGCGTACTGGAGGCCCGCCTTGACGCGCTCGGGGCTGTCGTGGGGGATGCCCACGGCCTGGGCGATGCGGTCGGCGGTGAGGAAGCCGATGCCCCAGACGTCGGCGGCCAGCCGGTAGGGCTGGTTCTTCACCACGGAGATGGAGGCGTCCTCGTACTTCTTGTAGATCCGCACGGCGATGGAGGTGGAGACGCCGACGCCCTGGAGGAAGACCATGACCTCCTTGATGGCCTTCTGCTCCTCCCAGGCGGCCCCGATCAGTCTGGTGCGCTTGGGGCCGAGCCCGGGGACCTCGACCAGCCGCTTGGGCTCCCGCTCGATGACGTCGAGGGTGTCGGTGCCGAAGTGCTCGACGATCCGCTCGGCGATCCTGGGGCCGATGCCCTTGATCAGGCCGGAGCCGAGATATCTGCGGATGCCCTGGATCGTGGCGGGCAGGACCGTCGTGTAGTTCTCGACGGTGAACTGCTTGCCGTACTGCGCGTGGGAGCCCCAGCGGCCCTCCATCCGGAGGGACTCGCCGACCTGGGCCCCGAGCAGCGAGCCGACGACCGTCAGAAGATCGCCGGAGCCACGGCCGGTGTCGACCCGGGCGACCGTGTACCCGTTCTCCTCGTTGGCGTAGGTGATCCGCTCAAGGACGCCTTCGAGCACTGCCAGATTGGACATGGTCCGACGCTACCGCCGAGGTCGGACATTCCGCGCCGCCTGTGGACAACGCCCGGCCCGGGAGACAGCCGGGGAGCAAAGAGGGAGCCCGGTCGGTGCTGACCGGGCTCCTCCTTCTTCCCCCGCCCCGTCAGGTCCACGCGGTCCCCCCGAACCGTTCCCCCGTGAAGCCCTGACGAGAGTCAAGACCCGTCCGGCCGCCAAAAGGTTGCGCCGGCCGGGCGGTTGCCACGACTAGTGGGTCCCGCTCACCGTGTGGCTGCCCTCCCCCGCCGCCAGGACGCTGCCGTCCTTCGCGTACGCCACGACCCCGTACTCGAACGAACCCGTCCGCTCGGGGAGGAAGACGTAGAAGGCACCCCAGCTGGTGTCGTCCCGCAGCCGCACGACCTGTGCCGTGTGCACCTTGTCGCGCCGCTCGATCCAGACCTCGACCCGCTCCGGTTCGCTCTCCGTCCTGAAGACCCCGCTCACCAGCCGCGCTCCGTTGGGCCGGTGCTCGGTGTAGTACGGATAGAGGGTGTTGATCATCAGCATGCCGCTCGTCGCGCCGCGGGCCCGCTCCGTCTGCTCGGCGAGGTCGGCCTCGTTCTCGCCGAGGGCGTAGAAGTGCTTCCCCTCCGGCACCAGGGCCAGCAGCATCCCCCGTCCGATGTCGACGGACTCGTACGGGGCGGCCTTCCGCACGGGCGGTGCGGCCGGCCGGGCGGGCAGGGCGGAGGACGTCACCTCGGCGTCCGGCGACGCGCTGAGGGGCAGCTGCTGCTCGTCCGGGTCGCGGTTGCCGAAGACCGCCAGCACCACCACGGCCATCACCCCCGCCACCATCACCACCCCCATCCTCGTCTCGGACCGCCGCCGGCGCTCCTCGCGCCCCCGGCTCAGCACCGCGTCGACCGGGGCGTGCTCCTGCGGCGCGGCACCGGCCTCCCTGCGGAGCGCCTTCCTCAGCTCCGCCTCGACCGCCTCCACCGCCTCGGCGCGCATGCCGTCGTTCATGGACGGGCCTCCCTCGGCGCCGGCCCGACCCCCGTGCGGGCCGGCGGGAGACCCGCCCAAGCTTCTGTGACACTCAGCTGCTCGCGGAGTCTGCGCAGGGCCCGCGCGGTATGGCTGCGCACCGTCCCCACGCGTGTTCCGAGCATCCGGGCCACCTCCGTTTCGCTCCGGTCCTCCAGGTACCGGAGCACCACCACCGCCCGCTGCCTGGGCGGCAGCTCCTGGAGCACCTCGGTCAGGGCGCTCCGCTCGGCGATGCAGTCCGTACGGTCCGGAGCCTCGGCCTCCGGGAATCCGGAGGTCAGCCACTCCCGGACCCGGATCAGCCGCAGCCGGTCCGCATTGGCATTGATCATGATTCGCCAGACGTAGGCGTCCATGTCGTCGGCCCGGCGCACCCGTTCCCACTTCACATACGCCTTGGCCAGGGCGGCCTGCACCAAGTCCTCGGCGTCGTGGTGGTTTCCCGTGAGGAGGCGCGCGGTCCGCAGCATGCGCGGCCAGCGGCTGACGACGAACGCCTTGAACTCGACCTCCGCGCTCGTCTTCACTGCCGAGTCCTCACGTCAGGGCCGCTGTTCACCGTCCTCGTGTCACGCCGTCCGCACCACGGGATCCCTGGCAAGGGCGAGCCTCGTCGCTCTCATCTCTTCCTCCAGCGGTCCCGGGGGCGGTGCTCCGTCCGAACGTGTTCATCTCTCAGACGTCGTGGGGCCGTGGATCTATGTCATCTTCCGAAAATATTTTCTGAGGAATTTCCGGGAGCCTCTCTCACCCGGTGGCGAACAGGGCGGAAAAGCGGGCAATCGTCTCTTCCAGTACGCCGATTCCCTCGCGCGCCCACAGCCCTTCGTTGAACAGCTCCACCTCCACCGGCCCCCGGTACCCCGCCGAGTCCACCCGGTCCCACCAGCGGCGCAGTTCGATCGATCCGTCGCCGAGCTGTCCCCGGCCGGTCAGCGCCCCGGCCGGCAGCGGGGTGATCCAGTCGGCGAGCTGGAAGGCGTGGACACGGCCCGCCGCCCCCGCGCGGGCCAGCGCGGCGGGGGCGGTGTCGTCCCACCAGACGTGGTACGTGTCCACCGCGACGCCCACGTCCGGGGCGGGGAACCGGCCGGCGACGGAGAGCGCCTGCCCGAGGGTCGAGATCACGCAGCGGTCCGCCGCGTACATCGGGTGCAGGGGTTCGATCGCCAGCCGCACACCCCGCTCCGCCGCGTACGGGACCAGCTCCGCCAGCGCCTCCGTGACCCGCTCCCGCGCGGAGGCCAGATCCCGGCCGCCGGGCGGCAGCCCGCCGGAGACCAGGATCAGGGTGTCCGTGCCCAGGGCCGCCGCCTCCTCGATCGCGGCCCGGTTGTCGTCCAGGGCGCGCGCCCGGCCCGCCGGGTCGACGGCCGTGAGGAAGCCGCCCCGGCACAGGGTGGTGACGGCGAGCCCGGCGTCCCGCACCAGCCGGGCGGTCGCTCGCACCCCGTACGCGCGCACCGGTTCGCGCCACAGCCCGACGCCGGGGACGCCCAGCCGGGCGCAGCCGTCGACGAGTTCGGGCAGCGACAGCTGTCGTACGGTCATCTGGTTGACGCTGAGGCGCGCCAAGGGCACAGCGGCGCTCACCCGTCGACCCCGTGCACGGCGAGCAGGGCGCGCATCCGTGACTCGGCCGCCTCCGGATCGGGGAAGAGGCCCAGCCCGTCGGCGAGTTCGTACGCCCGCGCCAGATGCGGCAGCGAGCGGGCCGACTGGAGTCCGCCGACCATCGTGAAGTGCGGCTGATGGCCGGCGAGCCACGCCAGCAGCACCACTCCCGTCCGGTAGCAGCCGGTCGGCGGCTCGAAGAGATGGCGGGCGAGGGCGACGGTCGGGTCGAGCAGGGCGCGGAAGGCCCCGGGGCCGCCCGTGTCCAGGGCGTGCGCGGCCTCGGCGGCGAGCGGCGCCAGCGGGTCGAAGACGCCCAGCAGGGCGTGGCTGAAGCCCTGCCCGTCGCCCGCGATCAGCTCCGGGTAGTGGAAGTCGTCGCCGGTGTAGCACCGTACGCCCGGCGGGAGCCGCCGGCGCAGAGCGGTCTCCCGCCCGGGGTCGAGCAGCGAGATCTTGACGCCGTCGACCTTGCCGGGGTGGGCGGCGACCAGGTCGAGCAGGGTCTCGGCGGCGAGATCCGGGTCCGCGCTCCCCCAGTAGCCGCCGAGCGCGGGATCGAACACCGGGCCGAGCCAGTGCAGCACGGCCGGCCGGCTCGACTGGCGCAGCAGACCGCCGTAGACGTCGAGATAGTCCTCCGGGGAGCGGGCCGCCGCCGCGAGCGCCCGGGAGGCCAGCAGCACCGGGCGCGCGCCCGCCTCCTCCACGACCGCCAGCTGCTCCTCGTACGCGCGGCGGACGCCGTCGAGCCCGGTGCCCGCGCCGAGCCGGTCCGTGGCCCCGGCGAGCTGGTCCGTGCCCGCGCCGCAGACGATCGCGCCGCCCGCCGCCCGCGCCTCGGCGGCCGAGCGGCGGATCAGCTCCCGGGCCGAGGCCCAGTCCAGGCCCGCGCCGCGCTGCGCGGTGTCCATCGCCTCCGCCACACCCAGCCCGCGGGACCACAGATGGCGGCGGAAGGCGAGCGTGGCGTCCCAGTCGACGGCGGCGGGCGCGCCGGGGACGGCGGCGGCGAACCGGTCCGCCACCACATGGGCGGCGGCGAAGAAGGTACGGGAGAGGGCGGGGCGCGCGCGGGGCGCGAGGCGGAGCGGGTCGGCGCGCGGGACATACGTACGGATACGGCCGTCCGCACCCGGCAGCCGGAGGGTCACAGCGCCAGCTCCGGCACCTTGAGGCGGCGGCCCCGGGCGGCGGAGCGCAGCCCCAGCTCGGCGAGCTGCACCCCGCGCGCGCCCGCCGACAGATCCCAGCGGTAGGGGCCGCCGAGCGCCACATGGCGCAGAAACAGCTCCCACTGGGCCTTGAAGCCGTTCTCGAACTCGCCGTTGTCCGGCACCTCCTGCCACTGGTCGCGGAAGGACTCGGCGGCGGGCAGGTCCGGATTCCACACCGGTCTGGGGGTGGCCGAGCGGTGCTGCGCCCGGCAGCGGCGCAGGCCCGCGACGGCCGAGCCGTGGACCCCGTCGACCTGGAACTCCACCAGTTCGTCGCGCATCACCCGGACCGCCCAGGAGGAGTTGAGCTGCGCCACCGTCCCGTTCGCCAGCTCGAAGAGGGCGTACACGGCGTCGTCGGCGGTCGCCGGATACGGTTCGCCGCGCTCGTCCCAGCGCCGGGGGACATGGGTGGCGGTGTGCGCGAAGACGCTGGTCACCCGGCCGAACAGCTCGTGCAGGACGTACTCCCAGTGCGGGAACATGTCCCTGGTGATCCCGCCGCCGTCCTCCGCGCGGTAGTTCCAGGACGGGCGCTGGGCGTCCTGCCAGTCCCCCTCGAAGACCCAGTAGCCGAACTCCCCGCGCACGGAGAGGATCTCGCCGAAGAAGCCGCCGTCGATCAGGCGCTTCAGCTTGAGCAGGCCCGGCAGGAACAGCTTGTCCTGGACGACTCCGTGCCGTACGCCGGCGGCTTCGGCGAGCCGGGCCAGCTCCAGGGCGTCCGCGAGACCGAGGGCGGTCGGCTTCTCGGTGTAGACGTGTTTGCCCGCCGCGACGGCCCGGCGGAGGGCGTCCGGGCGGGCGGCGGTGGCCTGGGCGTCGAAGTAGACGTCCACCGCGTCCTCGCCGCGCGCGGCGAGCACCGTGTCCAGATCTGTCGACCAGTGGGCAAGGCCATGGCGTTCGGCGATGGCGCGAAGTGCGTCGGCGCGCCGGCCGACGAGGACGGGTTCGGGCCACAGGACGCGGCCGTCGCCGAGGTCGAGACCGCCCTGCGCGCGGATGGCGAGCAGCGAGCGGACCAGATGCTGGCGGTAGCCCATCCGCCCGGTGACGCCGTTCATCGCGATGCGCACGGTGCTGCGCCGGCCGGGTGCCGGGGGCGGGGGCGGGTCCGGGGCCGGTGTGGGGCTCGGGGGCGGGGCCGGGATCGGGGGCATGAGGGTCGCCTCCCTGCTGCTCGCCCTTTATGGCGAGATCGTGACAGCAAGCGCTTTCTAAGGGGTATGACGCTAGCCTGCCGACATTGGCCGGACAAGGGGCCCGGCCCAACTCCCCCCGGAGGAAGCGATGACAGTCACCCTGGCGGATGTCGCGGCACGCGCCCGGGTGTCCCCGGCCACCGTGTCCCGGGTGCTCAATGGGAACTATCCGGTCGCGGCGGACACCCGGGAGCGGGTGCTGCGCGCGGTGGACGAACTGGACTATGTGCTCAACGGGCCGGCCAGTTCGCTCGCCGCCGCCACCTCGGACCTGGTCGGCATCCTCGTCAACGACATCGCCGACCCCTTCTTCGGGATCATGGCCGGAGCGGCCCAGACGGAGATCAGCGGGCCCGGCGGGTCGGCGCGGGCCGGCTGCGAGAAGCTCGCGGTGATCTGCAACACCGAGGGGTCCCCCGAGCGCGAACTGACCTATCTCACCCTGCTCCAGCGGCAGCGCGCGGCGGGCGTGGTGCTCACCGGGGGCGCGCTGGAGGACCCCGCGCACATCGCCGCGATGTCGGCGAAGCTCGGGAAGCTGGCGCGCGCCGGGACCACGGTGGTGCTGTGCGGCCGGCCGCCCATGCCCGACGGCGAGCAGGTGCTCGCCACCCTCGCCTTCGACAACCGGGGCGGGGCGCGGCGGCTGACCGAGCATCTGCTCGGCCTCGGCCACCGCAGGATCGGGTACGTCGCCGGGCCGCCGGAGCGCACCACCACCCGGCACCGGCTGGAGGGACACCGGGCGGCGCTGCTCGCGGCGGGGGTCGACGAGCCGCAGGACCGGCTCACGGTCCACGGCTCCTACGCGCGGAGCTCCGGCTACACGGCGACCGTGGAACTCCTCGCGCGGGAGCCCGGCCTGACGGCGGTCCTCGCGGCGAACGACACCGTGGCGCTGGGGGTGTGCGCGGCGCTGCGGGAGAAGGGGCTGCGGATCCCGGAGGACGTCTCGGTGGCCGGATTCGACGATCTGCCCTTCGCGGTGGACACCGGGCCGGCGCTGACGACGGTACGGCTGCCGCTGGCCGGGGCGGGGGCGAGAGCGGGGCGGCTGGTGATGGGGAAGGAGGCCGCGCCGGCGGGGGGAAGGGCGGAGGTGGAGGGGGAATTGGTGGTGAGGGGGTCGACCGGGGTTCGGAGGTGAGGCTGGAATTGGCCGCCCTGGATCCGTCCAGGAACTGAGCTCCAGGCACGTCCTCAATAGCCGGACGGGCTGAATTTGACCACCTGGTTCGGTGCGGGCGTCGAAGCCTCGAATGTGACTGGCAGGGAGTCGAGGATGAGATTTGCGTTTTCCACGTTGGGGGTGCCGGGGGTCTCGGTGGGGGAAGTGGTGGGGATGGCGGTGGAGAGCGGCTACCAGGGGGTGGAGTTGAGGGTCGCGGAGGAGGAGGCGGTGCATACGGGGATCGGGGGGAGGGAGCGGGGGCGGGTGGTGGAGGAGTTCGGGCGGGCGGGGGTGGAGGTGGTCGCGGTCTGCGGGTATGTGGGGATCGCGGCGGAGGGGGAGGACGGGCGGGTGCTCGGGGAGATCGCGGAGCTGGTCGGGCTGGCGCGGGATCTGGGCGCGCGCCGGGTGCGGGTCTTCCCCGGCGGGCAGGGGCAGAAGCCCCGTACCGCCGACGCGAGGGCCGTGCGCAGACTGGCCGCCGCCGGGCGGATCGCGGCCGGGGCGGGCGTACGGATCCTGGTGGAGACCCATGACTCGCACCCCACCGGCGCGGCGGTCTCACGGGTGCTGGGGCCGGTGGACCGGCGGCACACGGGCGCGATCTGGGATGTGCTGCACCCGTGGCTGAACGGCGAGAGCCCGGCCGCCACTCGTGCCGCTCTCGCTCCCTTCCTCGACTATGTGCAGGTCAAGGATGTGGCCTCGCGCGAGGACCTCACCCCGCTGCCCCTCGGCGCGGGCACGGTCCCGCTGGCTGAGTGTCTGGCCGCGCTCCCTCCCGGGACATGGGTGAGCTGGGAGTACGAGAAGCGCTGGCATCCGGCGGCGGCGGAGCTGCCGGAGCTGCTGGCACCGGGCCGGAGGCGGCTGGAGCGGCTGCTCGCCGCAGGGTGCTGAGGGCGACCCCGCCGATCAGCAGCACCGCCGCCGCCCGGCGGAGCGGGCCGATCGGCTCACCGAGGAACAGGGCGGCGGAGGACATCCCGAAGACCGGTACGAGCAGCGAGAACGGGGCGACGACCGAGGCGGGGTAGCGGCGCAGCAGATACCCCCAGACGCCGAATCCGAAGACGGTGGAGACCCAGGCGACGAATATCAGCGCCCCCGCGCCGCCCGCGTCCAGCGAGCGCAGCGCCTCAAGGTCGGCGCTCGGTCCTTCGATGAGGAGCGAGAGCGCGAGCAGTGGGAGTACGGGGACGACGCAGACCCAGACCATGAAGTTGAGGGCGTCCGGCGGGGACGCCTTGCGGGTGAGCACATTGGAGAGGCCCCAGCAGGCCGCGGCGGCGACGACCAGGCCGAAGGCGAGCAGTGGCCCGGAGGCTCCCTCGTCGACGGCGGCGAGGACGACGCCCGCGAGAGCGATCGTCATGCCGAGGACGCGGATACGGTCCGGGCGTTCGGCGAGGAGGGCGGCGGCGAACACGGCGGTGAAGACGGCCTGGATCTGGAGGACCAGGGAGGAGAGTCCGGCCGGCATCCCCTGGTCCATGGCGACGAAGACGAGACCGAACTTCGCCACGCCGAGCGTGCACCCCACCGCGACGATCCACTTCCAGGCGACCTTGGGGCGGCCGACGAGGAAGACCGCGGGCAGGGCCGCGACCAGGAAGCGCAGGGCGGAGAAGAGGAGCGGCGGGAAGTGGTCGAGGCCGATCTCGATGACGACGAAGTTCACCCCCCAGACCGCGGCGACCAGAACGGCGAGAGTGGTGTGAAGGGGACGCATGGATCGAGAATCGCTGGGATAACCATGTAGTACCAGCACGGATTCCTACCTGGTGGGATTCAGCGCTGCTAATGAATGGGGGCGGGGATGCTCGATCTGGGGCGGTTGCGGGCGCTGCACGCGGTCTCGGTGCACGGTTCGGTGGCCGCGGCGGCCACCGCGCTCGGATACACCCCGTCGGCGGTGTCGCAGCAGATCACCAAGTTGGAGCGGGAGACGCGTACGACGCTGCTGGAGCGGCGGGGGCGGGGGATCGCGCTCACCGACGAGGCGCGCCATCTGGCGGCGACGGCGCAGGAGCTGCTGGCCATCGTGGAGCGGGCCGAGGTCAGGCTGGAGGAGCGCCGGGGGCGGCCGACGGGACGGCTGACGATCGCGGCGTTCTCGTCGGCGGCGCGGGGGCTGCTGCCGGGGGTCCTCGCGGAGCTGGGGCGGCTGCATCCGGGGCTGGACGCGCGGCTGACGGAGGTCGATCCGCATCTCTCGGTGGATCTGGTGGTCCGGGGAATGACGGATCTGGCGGTCGCCCACGACTGGGACATCGCGCCGCTGCCCGCGCCGGACGGGGTGGAGCAGGTGCGCATCGGGGACGATCTGTGCGATCTGCTGCTCCCCGAGGGGCACCGGCTGGCGGGGCGGGGCGCGGTGCGGCGGGAGGAGCTGGCGGGGGAGCGCTGGATCAGCCAGCCGCCGGGGACGGTCTGTCACGACTGGCTGCTGCGCACCCTGCGCCCGGTGGGGTGCGAGCCGGATCTGGTGCATCTGGCGGAGGACAACCACACCCAACTCGCACTGGTGGCGGCCGGGCTGGGGATCGCGGTGATCCCCCGGATGGGCCGGGGTCCGCTGCCCGCCGGGGTGGTGGCGGTGGAGCTGGATCCGGTGCCGAGGCGGCGGGTGTACGCGCTGTGGCGGGTGGGGGCTTCGAGACGGCCGTCGATCGTGGCGGCGGTGCGGGTGATGAGGGAGATGTACGGGGCGGGGTGAGGCGGCTCGGGGCGCGCCGGGGCCGGCCCCCGGCGCGCGGCCCCGGCGGCGGGCCATACGCGGGCATACCCCCCGCCGTACCGGTGACCTTTCGCGCGGCGCGCACGGTTTCCGGTGCCGGACCCTTGACCTGGTAGTTATTTTCCGGTTATCCGTTTGTCCTTGGAAGTTTCCTTCAACTCGCTTATTGGGCAAGGCCGGAAGGAGCACCATGAACGACCGGAGCCTCTCCAGACGCACCCTCCTCGCCGCCACCACAGCCACCGCCGCCACCGCCGCCGTCGCGGCGGGCCCGTCCGCCGCCTCCGCCGCCGACAGCGGCCGGCACACCGAGCGGCTCAAGCGGCTGATCTCCCGGATGAGCCTGGAGGAGAAGGTCGGCCAGCTCTTCGTCTCACGGGTCTGGGGGCACTCCGCCACCGACCCCGAGCAGGGGTACGCCGAGCTGAACCTGAGGGACTTCGGCGTCCGCTCGGCGGCCGAGCTGGTCGCCAGGTACCACGTCGGAGGCATCATCTACTTCTCCTGGGCGGACAACGTCCGGGAGCCCCATCAGATCGCCGATCTCTCCAACGGAATCCAGCGCGCCGGGCTCGCCCAGGCCACTCCCCTGCCGCTGCTGATCTCCGTCGACCAGGAGCACGGCGCGGTGACCCGGATCGGCGATCCGGTGACACAGTTCCCCGGTGCGATGGCCCTGGGGGCCGGCCGCTCCCGCAAGGACGCCCGCAGCGCGGGGCGGATCGCCGGGGCCGAACTCGCGGCGATGGGCGTCCACCAGAACTACGCGCCGGTCGCCGACGTCAACGTCAACCCCGCCAACCCGGTCATCAACGTCCGCTCCTTCGGCTCCGACCCGAACGCCGCCGCCCGGATGGTCTCCTCCCAGGTGCGCGGCTATCGGAGCGCGGGCGTCGCGGCCTGCGCCAAGCACTTCCCCGGACACGGCAACACCAGCGTCGACAGCCACACCGCCCTCCCGCGCATCCTGCACACCCGCGAGGAGTGGAGCCGGATCGACGCCCCCGCGTTCCGGTCCGCGATCGCCGCCGGGATCGACTCGATCATGACGGCGCACATCCAGTTCCCGGCGCTGGACCCGAGCGAGGACCCGGCCACCCTCTCGCCCGCCATCCTCACCGGGATCCTCCGGGGCGAACTCGGCTTCGACGGTGTGGTGGTGACCGACGCCCTCAATATGAAGGGGGTGCTCACCAAGTACGGCGAGGCCCGGGTGCCGGTGCTCGCGCTGAAGGCGGGGGCCGACCAGCTGCTCTACCCGGAGAATCTGGCGCTCGCCTGGAACGCGGTGCGCGACGCGGTGCTCGGCGGCGAGCTGACCGAGGACCGCCTCGACGAATCGATCCTGCGGATCCTGCGGCTGAAGGACAGGCTGGGGCTGCTCCGCGACCCGTATGTCACCCACCCCGGGGTGGACCGTACCGTCGGGATCCCCCAGCATCTCGCCACCGCCGCCGAGATCGCCGAGCGGACCACGACACTGCTGGTCAACAAGGAGGAGCTGCTGCCGCTGAGCCGGCGGCGGCAGCGGAATCTGCTGATCGTCGGGAACGATCCCAACCCGGCCGTGCGGCAGAACGAACGGCCCGTCGCCGCGCTGCGGAAGTCCTTCGCCGAACTGGGCTTCACCCCGACCGCGCTGCCCTTCGAGAAGGCCCCCACCCCGGCCCAGATCGACCAGGCGGTCGCGGCGGCGGCCGGCCAGGACGCGGTGATCGTCACCACCTACAACGTGGACGGGGCGAGCAGTCAGCGCACCCTGGTCTCCCGGCTGGTGGCGACCGGCGTTCCGGTGATCACGCTGGCCCTGCGCAATCCGTACGACATCGCGCGGCTCGGCGAGGTCTCCGCCGCGCTGGCCTCGTACGGCTGGTCGGCGGTGGAGCTGAGGGCCGCCGCGCGGGTCATCGCGGGACGGGTTGAACCGGAGGGGAAGCTGCCGGTTCCGGTGCTCCGGGCGGATGATCCGACGGCGGTGCTCTTCCCGGCCGGGCACGGACTCCGCTACGACGGCTGAGCGGGCGGAAAGGCAGCCCCTCCGGCACCTCGCGCCACTGGCGTGAGGTGCCTGTGCCGGGCCACCCTGGACCGACCGGCCGACGGCGGCCGGAGGTTCAGGGGGGTTTGCTGTGGCACATCCGCGTTCCGCCGCCAGGGGCGCGCTGCTCGGTGCGCTGCTCGGCGCGCTGATGCTGACGGCCGGCTGCTCGTCGGACGGCGACCGGTCCGCCGGGCGGTCCGCCGCGCCGCCGGACGGCGGCCACGGGCCGGTGCTGCTGGACGTCGACGAGTGCGGCTCACGCGGTCACAACGCCCGGGAGACGCTCTGCACCCGGGCGGAGGCGGTCGCCCGGGTGATCGCCCGGTATGACGGGCGGCCGGCCGACGGGCCCTTGTGCCCGCTCACCACGGACTTCGTGCTGCGCATCTCCCCGAGCCACAGGGCGGGCGGGGGATACGCCTGCATGCGCAATCTGGAGCCACCGCATCCGGGAGATCCCGGCGGGGGCGGCGGCCCGCACACCGTGGTCGGCGACTGTGTCCACCGCACCGGGGACGGCCGGGTGAAGGAGACCGCCTGCGACGGCTCGGGGGCGTACGAGCCCGAGTACACGATCGGTTCGGCCCACCCCGACAGGGCGCGGTGCCCGGCCGGCACCGCCCTGTACATACGGCTGACGGGAGAGAGCCCGGTGGGCTGCGCCCGCCGCGTGTGAGCGGCGGGCGCGGCCCGGGGGAAGGGGTTACGGCCGCAGGGCCGACTCCTTGCGCACTTCGCGCTTGTCGAGCTTGGCGTCGAAGCGCGCCAGCGGCTTGGCCTTCGTCTCGCTCTTCTGGACGGCGGCCGGGGCGACGCCCGCCCACTTCAGGATCGAGGCGGTGGCGGCGGCCTTCTCGGCGGCGGGCAGACCGGCCACATTGGCACCGTGGTTGGCTCCGGGGACCGTGTAGACATAGCTGTCACGGCTGCCCTTGCCGAGGCGGAACGGTTCCGCGCTCCACGGGTCGTTCCCGCCGTTGACGAACATCATCCGGGTGCCGTCATTGCGCACCCAGCGGTCGATGTCCTTCATCGCCTTCGGCTTGAACGTCATCTCGATGTCGCGCGGGACGAAGTTGCGCGGCGGCTGGTACCCGTACCGGCTCAGCCCCTTGAGGTGGCGCTGCTTGATGTCCGGCGCGCCCATCTCCGTACCGGCCTGGTAGTAGTACGGCGTGTACGGGGTCAGGCCCTGGTCGGTGTAGAAGGAGAAGCCGGAGATGTCGTCGACCAGGTCGAACAGCTCCTGGTCGGTGGTGTCGGCGGCGACGGGGATCGCGGCGCAGTCGGCTTCCTTGCGGTACTGCCAGAAGCCCCAGGTGAAGTCGAGGACGACGGCCTCGAAGGCCTTGTCCAGCGAGCCTATGGTGTTGAAGGTGTAGCCGTTCGCGGCCACCTGCTTCTTGTAGAGCTCCTGGAGCGGCCCCCGGCGGATCAGCGACTCGCGCTGGACGTTGTTGAGCTTGGTGCGGCACTCCTGGGTGCCGACCCGCTCGAAGAAGCGGTCGTACGCCTTGTCGCTGTGGTTCACCGTGTCGTTCGGGGCGACGTAGGCGACGATGCCGTCCATGTCGTCCGGGTAGAAGCGCTCGAAGTAGGTGGCGGTCATCCCGCCCTTCGAGCCGCCGGTGGCCAGCCACTTCTGGTCGTAGATGCCCTTCAGCGCCTGGTGGATGCGGTGCTGGTCGCTGGCGGCCTGCCAGATGTCGAGCTTGGACCAGTCGGCCGGGCTCGGGCGGGACGGCGTGAAGAAACGGTACTCCATGGAGACCTGGTTGCCGTCGATGATCGCCGTGGGCTCACTGCGGCGCGGGTTGGTGTTCAGCCCGTAGCCGGAGGTGAAGAAGACGGTGGGACGGGTGGTGTCCTTGTGCAGCAGGGTGATCCGCTGCTCGAAGGTGCCCTTGCCGGGGTTCCGGTGGTCGACCGGCTGGGTGTAGTTGAGGACGAAGAAGCGGTAGCCCGGGTGGGGCTTCTCCTGGATCAGGCTCATCCCCGGTATCGCGAGGATCCGGTCCTTGATGTCCTGCTGTGCCGCCCGCTGTCCGGCCTGTGTGCCGGTCTCGGACTTCGCGGCGGTGGCCGCTTCGGTGGCCGCCCCGGCCGCGGTCGCGGTGCCGATGAGCATCGCGAACGACAGCACCCCTGTGAGCGTCTTGCGCATGAACCCTCCCCTGACTTCTTCATGTGGTTCGCGGCGAACCTAGCGGTGGTCACACCCGACCCGCCAGCCCCTCATATCTGCAACTCACATGAATTCAGGCGACAGAAGGGGGTGAAAGATCACAAAGACGGTCAGCAGAGAATCCAACCCGTGGAACGTCCCACTCCGGAAACCTTGCCGGAGGCCCGTACGCAGCGGTTGAGCGCGTGCACGGTGACCGGTCCGGCCCGGTGGGTGAAGCGGCCCTCGTCCACCCGGGGGTGTCCGCCGCGCGCCTGGATGGAGACGGACATCTTCCGGCGCGGACCGGGGTTCTTCGCGATTGTGACGGCGCACGCGTACCGGCGGTTCTTGTAGACGCGCAGCTCGCCGGTGGAGAACTCCAGCACCCTGTCCGGTCTTCCGGTGCAGACGGAGGAGGGGTTCACGCTGATCGACGGGGCCGCGGCGGCGGCCGGGCCGGCCGGCGCGAAGGTCACCAGCGAGAGGAGTACGGCGAGGAGCCGGGCGTAGCGGCGGCCGGGGCGGGACACCGACCGCCGGGCCGTCCCCCGTACCGGCTCCGCCGTCCCCCGGGCGTCCACCGTCCCTCGTACCGCTTCGTGCGCCGTGGCCCGTCCCGTGTCTCCCGCATCTCCCGTACTCGGCCCGCTCAGTGCCATCGCCGCCCCCTCGCCTCGGTCCCCGTACCTTCGTACACGCTCTGGCGAAGCGTTTGGTTGGCCCGCCGGCCGCCGAACTCACCCCGGTGGAGCAACCGGCGGGGCGGCACGGCGGGCGGAATCGCCGCCTCAGCCGGCGACGGCCGCCGGGACGTCCTCGGGCGGGCGCTCGTCCGTGCCGGTGAAGGTGCGCCACAGGGTGGCGTAACGGCCGTCCCTGGCGAGGAGTTCGGCGTGGGTGCCGTCCTCGGCGACCTCGCCGTCGGCCATCACCACCACACGGTCGGCGCGGGCGGCGGTGGTGAGGCGGTGGGCGACGACCAGGGTGGTGCGGCGGCCGATGAGGCGGTCGGTCGCCTGGTTGACCTGGGCCTCGGTCGCCAGGTCCAGGGCTGCGGTCGCCTCGTCCAGAAGGAGTATGTCGGGGTCGACCAGCTCGGCGCGGGCCAGCGCGATCAACTGGCGCTGACCGGCCGAGAGATTGCGCCCGCGCTCGGCGACCTCGTGGAGATAGCCGCCGTCGAGAGTGGCGATCATGTCGTGGGCCCCGACGGCGCGGGCCGCCGCCTCCACCTCGGCGTCGCTCGCCCCGGCGCGGCCGTAGGCGATGGCGTCGCGGACGGTGCCCTCGAAGAGATACGACTCCTGGGGCACGACCCCGAGCCGGTGCCGGTAGGCGGTCATGTCCAGTTCGCGCAGATCGGTGCCGTCGGCGGTGACCCGGCCCCGGGTGGGGTCGTAGAACCGCGCCACCAGCTTGACCAGCGTCGACTTGCCCGCGCCGGTCTCCCCGACGAAGGCCACGGTCTGTCCGGCGGGTATGCGGAGGTCGATGCCCCGCAGCGCGGTCTCCTTGTCGCCGTAGGCGAAGTCGACGTCCTCGAAGACGATCTCGCCCCGCAGGGAGGAGACGCCGGCGGGCCGGGGGGCGGGCCGGGTGGAGGTCTCCTCGGCCAGCAGCTGCTGGATGCGCTTCACCGAGACGGCGGCCTGCTGGTAGCCGTCGAAGACCTGGGAGAGCTGCTGCACCGGGGCGAAGAACAGCTCGATGTAGAGGAGATAGGCGACCAGCGCGCCCGTGGTGAGGGTGCCCGCCTCGATCCGGTTGGCCCCGACGATCAGCACGGCGGCGGCGGCCACCGAGGCCAGCAGCTGCACAAAGGGGAAATAAACAGATATCAGCCACTGGCCCCTGACCCTGGCCTGCCGGTAGCTGTCGCTGCCTTCCGCGTAACGGCGGTTGCCCTCGGCCTCGCGGCGGAACGCCTGCACGATCCGGAGCCCGGAGACGGACTCCTGGAGGTCTGCGTTGACGGTGCTGACCCGGTCGCGGGCGAGTTCGTACGCCTTCACGCTCTGCCTGCGGAAGAACCAGGTGCCGACGATCAGCACCGGCAGCGTCGCGAAGACGACCAGCGCCAGCGAGACGTCGATGACGACCAGCACCGCCATGATGCCGAGGAAGGTGACCACCGAGACGAAGGCCGTGACCAGACCGGTCTGGAGGAAGGTGGACAGGGCGTCCACGTCCGTCGTCATCCGGGTCATGATCCGGCCGGTCAGCTCGCGCTCGTAGTAGTCGAGCCCCAGCCGCTGGAGCTGGGCGAAGATCCGCAGCCGTACGGAGTACAGCACCCGCTCGCCGGTGCGGCCGGTCATCCTGATCTCGCCGGTCTGGGCGATCCACTGCACCACCACGGTGAGCAGCGCCAGCAGCGAGGCGGTCCACACGGCGGCGAGGGCGGCCTGTTCCACGCCCTGGTCGATGCCGTGCCGGATCAGTACGGGGAGGAGGAGGCCCATGCCCGCGTCGACGGCGACCAGCAGCAGGCTCGCCAGCAGCGGCAGCCCGAAGCCGCGCAGCAGCATCCGCAGCCCGCCGCCCTCGCTGTGGGAGCGCTCGGTCCCGGCGGCCCGGGTCTCGTCCACATCGGGGGTGGCGTTCGCCGGCGGCAGCGCCTCGACCTGCGCGAGCAGCTCGGGGGTGGCCCCGGGGGCGGCGGACTCGGGGACGCTCTCGCCCCGGACCCAGAGCCGGGGGGTGATCCCGCGCTCGGCGTCGAACTCGGCGTCCAGCTCCTCGCGCACGGTGCGGTCGTCGTCGGGCGCGCCCGAGGACGGCGGGGTGTGTCCCGGGGAGACCGCGCCCAGCTCGTCCGGGTCGGTGAGCAGCTTGCGGTAGAGGGCGGAGCGGGCGGTCAGCTCCTCGTGGGTGCCGATGTCGGCGAGCCGGCCGCCGTCCAGGACGGCGATCCGGTCGGCGAGGTTCAGGGTGGAGCGGCGGTGGGCGATCAGCAGGGTGGTGCGGCCGGTCATGACCGTGCGCAGGGCCTCGTGGATCTCGTGCTCGACCCGGGCGTCGACGGCGGAGGTGGCGTCGTCCAGGAGGAGGAGACGCGGGTCGGTGAGGATGGCCCGGGCGAGCGCGATGCGCTGGCGCTGGCCGCCGGAGAGGGACAGGCCCTGTTCGCCGACCTCGGTGTCGTACCCCTCGGGAAGCTCGGAGATGAAACGGTCCGCCTGGGCGGCGCGCGCGGCGGTCTCGATCTCCTCCCGGGTGGCGTCCGGCTTTCCGTACGCGATGTTCGCGCGGACGGTGTCGGAGAAGAGGAAGCTGTCCTCGGGGACGAGCCCGATGGCGGCCCGCAGCGAGTCGGTGGTCAGCTCGCGCACATCGTGGCCGCCGACGAGGACCGCGCCGTGGGTCACGTCGTAGAAGCGGGGCAGCAGCAGCGAGACGGTGGACTTGCCGCTGCCGGACGCGCCGACGACGGCGACGGTCTCGCCCTCGCCGATCTCCAGCGAGAACCCGTCGAGGACCGGCCGCTCCGGGTCGTAACCGAAGGTCACCGCGTCGAACTCGACGGTGGCCGGAGCGTCGGCGGGGAGTTCCTTGGTGCCGTCGCGCAGGGTCGGCTCGGTGTCGATCAGCTCCAGGACGCGGTCCACGCCGGCCCTGGCCTGCTGTCCCACGGTCAGGACGACGGCGAGCATCCGCACCGGGCCGACGAGCTGGGCGAGATAGGCGGAGAAGGCGACGAAGGTGCCGAGGGTGATCTGCCCCCGGGTGGCCAGCCAGCCGCCGGTGGCGAGCATGGCGACCTGGCCGAGCGCGGGCACCGCCTGGAGGGCGGGGGTGTAGCGGGCGTTGAGCTTGATGGTGCGCAGCCGGCCCGCGAAGAGCTTGCGGCTCGCGGCGCGCAGTTTTCCGGACTCCTGCTCCTCCTGGCCGAAGCCCTTGACCACGCGTACGCCGGAGACCGCGCCGTCCACGACGGAGGCGACGGAGGCGGCCTGGCTCTGCGCGTACCAGGTGGCGGGGTGGAGACGGTGGCGGCTGCGGTCGGCGATCCACCAGAGGGCGGGGGCGACGGCGAGGGCGATCAGGGTGAGCGGCAGCGAGAGCCACGCCATGATCACGAGGGAGATGAGGAAGAGCAGGATGTTCCCGATGGTCATCGGGAGCATGAAGAGCAGGCCCTGGATGAGCTGGAGGTCGCTGGTGGCACGGCCGACGACCTGCCCGGTGGAGAGTTCGTCCTGGCGGCGGCCGTCGAGCCGGGTGATCGTCGCGTACATGTCGGTACGCAGATCGTGCTGGACGTCGAGGGCGAGCCGGCCGCCGTAGTAGCGGCGTATGTACGTCAGTACGTAGACGACGACGGCGGCGGCCAGCAGCAGGCCGGTCCAGACGGCGAGGGAGCGGGTGCCGTCCCCGATGACGTCGTCGATGACGACTTTGGTGATGAGCGGGACCAGGGCCATGACGGCCATGCCCGCCAGGGAGGAGCCGAGGGCGAGGATCACATTGCGGCGGTATCGCCACGCGTAACCGCTCAGCCGCCGTGCCCAGCCGCGACCGGGGCCGTCAGGGCTCCCGGCGTTCCCCGCGCTCCCTGTCCGTTCCGCCGCCTTCGCAGCCGCCACGTGGTGCCTCCCGTCGGTTCTGTCCCACCGGAAGGCACCAACGCGCTGAGCGGCGGATTTCATCCCGCCTTAACAAAGGTGGCGTTTAGTCCAAGGCCCGGACGTCGGGGGAGGCGGCCCGCTCGGGGGTGGCCGGGACGGACCCGCTCGGCACGGCGGGCGGCGCGAAGGCGGTGCGCGCGGGCGCCTTGGGGTTGAGGGCCTTGTGGACGGCGCGGGAGACGGCCTGGATGCTGTTGACCCCGTCGTTCATCGACTTGTTGCCCTGAGTGAGCACGGTGATCGTGTAGTCGTGGCCCTTGCCGGTGAAGGCCCCCACGCTGTGCACCCGCCAGCCGTGGGTCTTCCGGGGCAGCCAGCCGTTCTTGACCTGGACGGTCGCGGTGGCGGGCGCGCCGGCCGGGGTGCCCCAGCGCTGGGACGGGACGACCTCGCGCATCAGCTTGCGGGCGTAGGCCCGGGAGTCGTCGTTGAGCAGGGTGTTCTTCGCGGTCAGCCGTGCCAGCAGCCGCTGCTCGTCCCGGGCGGTGATCTGGGTGAGGCCCCAGTAGCCGTTTGCCCCGGGGGTGGTCTGGGTCATCCCCGCGCCGCTGAGGAAGCTCTTGATCCTGGCCGTGCCGAGCTGCTTCCACAGGGTGGAGGTGGAGGCGTTGTCCGACTTGGTGATCATCGCCTTGGCGAGCTTCTGCTCCTGCGAGGTCAGCTTCCGCTTCTTCTTCTGCGCGTCCAGCAGCAGCGCGCCGAGGACGGTGACCTTGACGACGCTCGCCGAGTCGAACTTCTGGGTCGCGCGGTACGCGCAGCTCGTTCTGGTCACCGTGTCGTCGACCTGGAAGGCGATGGTGCCCTTGCGGCCCTTGAGGGCGGCGGTGAGGTCCTTCGTCATCTTGGCGGCGAGCCCCGCCTTCTTCGACGTGCAGCCGACCTTCGGCGCGGCGGCGGCAGCGGGTGCGGCGGCCACGGCGGTCGGCAGGAGTACGGCCGCCGCGAGCACGGCGGCGACGGCGCGCCCGGGCGCGGCTGTTCGGTGGTGCGTCATGGAGGATTCCCCATCCCCTGGTGCCTGATGCGGGCGCCCCATTCATGTGCACCCACCACTCATGACTCACGGGGGACGGGATGGTTGTACGACAATTCCGGACCCGTCCGAACGGTTGCTTACCGGTGACCCGCGTGGGACGGGAGGTGTCAGAGGTGCTGGTGAACGGCGCGGGAGACGGCCTCTATGGTCGTCACGCCGTCGTTCATGACCGCGTTGTCCTCGGTGAGGACGGTGATCGTGTAATCGCGTCCGGTGCCGCTGAAGGCTCCGAGGCTGTGCACCCGCCAGCCGTGGGTCGCCCTGGGCAGCCAGCCGTTCTTGAGGCGGACGGCGGTCCCGGCGGGCGCGCCGGCCGGGGTGCCCCAGCGCTGGGACGGGATCACCTCGCTCATCAGCTTCAGCGCGTAGCGCCGGGAGGCGTCGGTGAGGACGTCGTTCTCACCGGTCAGCAGGGCGAGCAGAGTGCCCTGGTCGCGCGCGGTCACCTGGGTGAGCCCCCAGAAGCCGCCCCCGCCCGGGGTGGTCGCCCGCATCCCGGCGGCGTCCAGGAACCGCTGCACCCGGCCGGTGCCCAGCTGCTGCCACAGCGCCGAGGTGGAGGCGTTGTCGGACGCGGTGATCATGGCCCGGGCCAGCGAGCGCTCCCGCGCCGTGAGCTTCCGCCCCCGCTCCTGCGCGTCCAGCAGCAGCGCGCCGAGGACGGTGACCTTGACGACGCTCGCCGAGTCGTAGGGCCGGTCCGCGCTCACCTCGCAGCTGGTGTCGCTGATCCGGTCGTGGACATGGACGGCGGTGGTCGAGGCGCGGTCGCCCACGGCGGCGAGTATGTCCCGCCCCAGGCGGTAGGCGAGGTCCACGTCCATGGAAGTGCAGGCGACTTCCAGATCTTCGGCGACGGCGGCCGGGGCGGCGGGAGCGGGAGCGGCGGGGGCCGCTGCCGCCGGGGCTGCGGTGAGCAGCGGGGCGAGCGGGAGAGCGGCGAGGAGGAGTGCCGCCGTGCGCGGTAACCGGTGTGTCATGAGGCCCCCTTGGGTTGGAGGGCCATTGACGCACGCGTACCTGTGAACGCGCGGATGTTCGGCAGGGCCGGCTTCCGGCCCGCTCGAATTTCGATTCACTCAGGGCGTGAAGTCGTACTCCAGGATGTAGGCGGACGAGTCGAGGACCATGTCGTTGACCTCGACGGCGGTGCCCTCCTCGGTGAAGGCGGTGCGGCGGATGAGGACCACGGGGGTGCCCGCCGGGAGGGAGAGCCGGTCGGTCTCCAGCGGTGCGGGCATCCGCGAGCGGATCTCCTCACGGAAGCGGACCGGCCGGTGGCCGATCTCGCCGAGCCTGGCGTAGATGCCGCCCGGGCCGGTGTCGATCTCGGTGATCGCCGTTCCCGCGACGAGTCCGGCGTCGAGATGCGAGGTGGCCAGCATGACGGGCCGCCCATTGAGCGCGTACCTTCTGCGCCGCAGACACACGGGCGCGCCCTCGGCGAGGCCGAGCAGCGACCGGATCGCCTCCGGCGGACTCTCCTCGGCCACGGAGACCGAGTCCAGCTTCAGATCCCACCCCTCGGCGTCCATCGACCACACCGAGCGGCCCTCGCCCCACAGCCCCGCCGACAGCCGCTGCACTCCGCGCCGCCGGATCGGCCGGTACTCGCGGACGAAGACCCCCGCGCCCTTCCTCGCCTCGGCCAGCCCCTCCGCCCGCAGCACCCCGATCGCCTGCCGGGCGGTCATCCGGGCGACGGCGTGCGCGGCCATCAGATCGTTCTCACCGGGCAACCGGTCGCCCGGACCGTACTCCCCGGTCTCGATGGCGGCCTTCAGTTCGAGGGCGATGCGCTGGTACTTGGGCTGTCGGCCGCCGCCCTGGCTTCCCATGTGGGACCCCTCCCGGATCATCTCCGGCCATCCTAGGCAGGCTCCCCGATCCTGTTCGACCTTCCACGGCGACACACGCAATCGAACATCTCTAGAGACGACTTGACTCCGGAGCGTGAGTGGCGCTTCACTCGGATCATCTCTAGAGATGCGTCAGTCCGTACCGCGATCCTGTGGAGGCTTCCGTGTCCGTCACCCACACCGTCGAGGCCGGTTGGCCGCTCCCCCACTCCCCCCGGAGCGCCGGGCGGGCCAGGGCCCTGCTCCGGGAGCGGCTCGCCGACTGGGGGATCGCGGGTGAGACCGCCGACGACGCGTCGCTGCTCCTCTCCGAGCTGGTCGCCAACGCCGTCCGGCACACGCCCGCCCCGGACGGCCGGGGGATCGGGGTACGGATCACCCTCGGCGACGGGACGCTCCGGCTGGAGGTGGCCGACGCCGACGGCCGCCGCCCCGAGCCGAGGGAGGCGGCGGCCGAGGAGGAGGACGGCCGGGGGCTCGCGCTGGTCCGCGCGCTCGCCGAGCGCTGGGGGTGCGGCGAGCGGGCGCAGGGGGCCGGGAAGACGGTCTGGGCGGAGCTGAAGGCCCGCTGACCGGGGCGGGGCCGGGGCCGGGGCCCCGGAATTCAGGCGTCCCGGCGGCGCAGCGCCTCCCACCCCGCCCAGACGGCGGCGGCGGTCCAGAGCGCGAGTACGGCGAGGCCCGCCCAGGGGCCCAGGGAGCCCACCGGGTCCTGGAAGAGGATCTGCCGGCCCGCGCGGTCGGGGAGGTACTCGACGAGCCCCTCGCCCTTGATGACGAAGGGCAGGATCAGCAGCAGCGGGATCAGCAGCCCGAGCACGGCGGTCGCGCCGCGCAGCAGCGTCGCGAGGCCGGCCGCGAGCAGGGTGATCAGCGTCAGATACAGACCGCAGCCCACCATGGCGCGCACCGCGCCCGGGTCGCCGGGGCCGAGGCCTCCCCCGGCGGTCAGCGGCTGCCCCGCCAGAAAGCAGACCGCGCCGGTGACCAGGCCCACCGCGAACGACGGGAGGGCGACGGCGGCCAGCTTCGCCGCGTAGAAGCGGCCCCGGCGCGGTACGGCGGTCAGCGAGACCCGGAGCGCGCCGCCCCGGTACTCCCCCGCGACGGCCAGCGCGCCGAAGCAGACCGCCGCGACCTGGCCGAAGTGGAGGCCGAAGTACGTGGACTCCAGCGGGTCGAAGCCCGGCGCGGCCCGCTCCTCGGGGCCGAGCGAGGCGCTCATCAGCACCGAGAAGCCCGCCGTGACGGCGAGGACCAGGCCGAGGGTGAGTCCGAGGGAGCGCACCGAGCGGATCTTCAGCGACTCGGAGCGGAGCACGGCGGTGAAAGCGGTGACGGAGGTGACCGTGGTGACGGACGCGGACATCGTCAGACCTCCCGGGGGTGAGCGGTGGCGGCGGACTCCGGTGCCCCGGCGGTCAGCGCGAGATACGCCTCCTCCAAGGTGCCGTGTTCCCCGGCGAGTTCCAGTACGGGCAGGCCCGCCCGCGCCGCGAGCGGACCGATGTCCGCCACCCGCGCGCCCCCGACCGTCCAGCGGCCGTCGGCGGCGAGGACGGGCGCGTACCCGTGCCCGGTGAGCAGCGCGCGCAGCGGCTCCCCCGCCGCCTCCGTGGTGCGCAGCCGTACGCGGGGCGTGGTCCAGTCCTCGATGAGCGTGCCGACGGCGGCGTCGGCGAGGAGCGCGCCGCCGCCGAGCACCACCAGCTGGTCGGCGAACTCGGCCGTCTCGCCCATCAGATGGCTGGAGACCAGGACCGTCCTGCCCTCCCCGGCCAGCTCGCGCAGCAGCCCCCGGAGCCAGATGATGCCCTCGGGGTCGAGCCCGTTCGACGGCTCGTCCAGCAGCAGCACCTCCGGGTCGCCGAGCAGCGCCGCCGCGATCCCCAGCCGCTGCCGCATCCCCAGCGAGAAGCCCCGGATCCGGCGGTCCGCCGCGCCCGCGATCCCGGTCAGCTCCAGTACCTCGGCCACCCGCCGTGCCGGGATCCGGCCGGCCGCCGCGAGGACGCGCAGATGGTCGCGGCCGGTGCGGGAGCCCCCTGCGGCCCCCGGGTCGAGCAGCGCGCCGACCCGGCGCGCGGGTTCGTCCAGCGCGCGGTACGGCAGCCCGCCGACGGTGGCGGTGCCGGAGGTGGGACGGTCCAGGCCCAGGATCAGGCGCAGGGTGGTGGACTTGCCCGCGCCGTTGGGCCCGAGGAAGCCGGTGACCCGGCCCGGGCGTACGGTGAAGCTCAGCCCGTCCACGGCGCGGACCGGACCGTACTCCTTGGTGAGTTCGGCTACGTCGATGCTGGTCATGGCAGCAGCCTGGCCGCCCCGAGGCCCCCGCCGCCTCCCCCGTACGGGGACGGCCCCTCCCCCGCGCGGGGGAGCCGCCGGCACCGGGCCGCTGACACGATGGCCCGATGCCCGCCCTGTCGCCGCACCCGCTGATCCGTCCGGTCACCTACACCCGCTGGCTGCATCTGTTCATCGGCGCGGTCGTCTGGGGAGTGTGGGAATTCATCGACGACGAGGGGCTGTTCGCGCCCTTCGTCCTCGTCGGTCTGGTGGGGCTGATCCCGGCGACGCGCCTGGCCGAGGGCCTTCAGGCGCGGCTGCTCCTGACCGGGGACGGCCACCGGGAGTCCGCGTCGGAGATCGCCGCCGCGCCGTCCGCGAGCTGGGCCGATCGCGGGCGTACGGCGCTGTGGATGGAGGTCCGGCTGGCGCTGGGGCTGCTCACCGCCTACCTCACGGCCGCCCTGGCCGGGCTCTCGTTCGCCCTCGCCCGGGCGGCGGGCGGCACCGGCCCCGTCGCGATGGGCGCGCTGCCGTGGAGCGTGCCGGGCGGGCACTGGTGGTACGCCCTGCTCGCGCCGCTGCCCGCCCTGGCCCTGCTCGCGGCGGCGGCGGGCCTCGGGACGCTGATCACCGCGATCGCCCGGCGGCTGCTGGGACCCTCGGGCGCGGAGCGCCTCGCCGCCCTGGAGGAGCGCACCGAACTCCTGCTGGAGCGGAACCGGATCGCCCGCGAGCTGCACGACTCCATCGGGCACGCGCTGACCGTGGCCGTGGTGCAGGCGGGCGCGGCCCGTGCCGCGCGGAACGAGGAGTTCACCGTACGGGCCCTGACCGCCATCGAGGAGACCGGCCGCGCCGCCCTGGAGGATCTGGAGCGCGTCCTGCTCGTCCTCCGCGAGTCCGGCGGCCCCGTCCCCGCCCGGCCCACCCTCGCCGACACGGCCCGGCTGCTGGAATCCGCCCGCGCCTCCGGCGCGACCGTCGACGCCGAGGTGAGCGGCCCGCTCTCCCTGGTGCCGGGTCCCGTCTCCCGGGAGGGGTACCGGATCGTGCAGGAGTCCCTCACCAATGTGCTGCGCCACGCGGGCCCGGTGCCGACCCGGGTACGGATCACGATCGCCGGCGGCCGGCTCGAGCTGGAGGTGGCCAACCCCCTCCCGGGCGGCCGGACCGGCCGGGGCGGCGGCGGGCTGCGCGGCATCCGCGAACGGGCCGCCCTGCTCGGCGGGCGCGCCACGGCGGGGCCGGAGGGCGGGGAGTGGCGGGTACGGGTGACGCTGCCGCTGGACATCGCGAAGTCGGCCTAGGCTGCCCGGATGGCGATCTCCGTACTGCTCGTGGACGACGAACCGCTGGTGCGTGCCGGGTTGCGGGCGGTGCTGGAGGCCCAGCCCGACATCGTGGTGGCGGGGGAGGCGGCCGACGGGGCGGCGGTGGTGCCGCTGGTGCGGAGCCTGCGGCCGGATGTGGTGGCGATGGATGTGCGGATGCCGCTGCTGGACGGGATCGAGGCGACGCGGGCGGTGCTGGCGTCGGTGGAACGGCCGCCGAAGATCCTGGTGGTCACGACCTTCGAGAACGACGAGTACGTGTACGCGGCGCTGCGGGCGGGGGCGGCCGGGTTTCTGCTGAAGCGCGCCAGACCCGCCGAGATCGTGCACGCGGTGCGGCTGGTGGCGGAGGGGGACTCGCTGCTGTTCCCGGCGGCGGTGCGGGCGCTGGCGGCCGAGTACGGGAGCGGGGAGGCGCGGGCGGCGATGGTGCGGGCGGCGCTGACCGAGCGGGAGGGGGAGGTGCTGCGGCTGATGGCGCGGGGGATGAGCAACGCGGAGATGGCGGAGCGGCTGATCGTGGGTACGGAGACGGTGAAGAGCCATGTGAGCGCGGTGCTGGCGAAGCTGGGCGCGCGGGACCGGACGCAGGCGGTGATCGCGGCGTACGAGTCGGGGTTCGTCGCGCCGGGCTGAGACGGGCCCTGGGGGTGACGCCGGTCAGAGGTGCGTCGGGGCGAACATCCTCAGCAGGGCGGGCAGCACGACGACCGAGGGGCCGGGGGCGGCGAGGGCCATGGCGAGGTCCTCGGCCAGGCGGTCGGGGTCGGTGCGGACGGCGTCCACGCCGAAGGAGTGGGCGAGGGCGGTGAAGTCGGGGCGGGTCAGCTCGGTGGCGGTGGCTTCGCCGAAGGAGTCGGTCATGTACTCGCGCAGGATGCCGTAGCCGCCGTCGTCGACGATGAGCCAGGTCACGGGGTAGCCGTACTGCTTGGCGGTGGCGAGTTCGGCGATCGAGTACATGGCGCCGCCGTCGCCGGAGACGGCGAGGACCGGGCGGGTGGGGTCGGCCTCCGCCGCGCCGAGGGCGGCGGGGAAGGCGTAGCCGAGGCCGCCCGCGCCCTGGGCGGAGTGCATGGTGTTGGGGCGGCGGGCGTCGAAGGCGGACCAGGCCCAGTAGGCGAGGATCGTCATGTCCCAGAAGCTGGGGGCTTCGTCGGGCAGGGCCGTGCGGACCGCGTCCAGGATCCGCCGCTCCAGGGTGAGGTCCTGGGCGTCGATACGGGTTCGGACCTGGGCGAGGAGGGTGCGTACCCGCTCCGGCGCGGTGGCGTCGGGGCGCGCTTCGACCGTCTCCAGGAGGGCGGAGAGGGCGATGCGGGCGTCCGCGTGGATGCCGATGCCCGGGTGGTTGGACTCCAGCTTGCCGGCGTCCGCCTCGATCTGGATCACCCGGCCGCGCGGGGCGAAGGTGTGGTGGTTCGAGGAGAGTTCGCCGAGTCCGGAGCCGATCACCAGCAGGACGTCGGCGTCCTCCAGGAAGTCCGTGGTGTGGCGGTCCTCCAGCCAGGACTGGAGCGAGAGCGGGTGCGTCCAGGGGAAGGCCCCCTTGCCGCCGAAGGTGGTGACGACGGGCGCGTTGATCCGCTCGGCGAGCGCGCGGAGCTTGCCGGAGGCGTCGGAGCGTACGACTCCGCCGCCCGCGACGATCGCCGGGCGCTCCGCCCCGGCCAGCAGATGGGCGGCGAGCGCGGTCAGCTCGGGGCGGGGCAGGACGTCCTCGGGGGTGGCGTCCATGGCCGTGACCACGGGCAGCACGGTCGGCGCGAGCAGGATGTCCTGGGGGATCTCCACCCAGACCGGCCCGTGCGGGGCGGTCAGCGCCGACTCCCAGGCGGCCGCTATCGCGGACGGGATCTGGGAGGCCGTACGGGCGGTGTGGGTGGATTTCACGATGTCGCGGAAGGACGCCCGCTGGTCGCGGAGTTCGTGGAGATAGCCGTGCCGCCCGCCGCCGAGCCCGGCGGCGGGCACCTGGCTGCCGATGGCGAGCACCGGGGCCGATCCGGCGGCGGCCTCCTGGAGCGCGGCGAGCGACATCAGCGCGCCGGGCCCGGTGGAGAGCAGCAGCGGGGCGACCTCGCCGGTGATCCGGCCGTAGGCGTCGGCGGCGAAGCCCGCGTTGTTCTCGGCGCGGAGCCCTACGTAGCCGAGCGAGGAGCGGCGCAGGGCGTCGAACATGCCGAGCGCGTGCTGTCCGGGGAGGCCGAACACGGTGGTCGCGCCGAGGCCCTGGAGGGTCTCGATCACCAGGTCGCCGCCGGTGCGCCCGGGCGGCGGGTTCAGCGCGGCCTCGGTCTGCGCGGCGGTGGGGCGCAGCACCACATCGTGGTCGTGGGTCACTGGACTGCCCTCTCGGCGGCTATCTGACGGGACATGATCGTAGTCAGTTCGTACGCGGTGTGGGACGCGGCGACCGAGGTGATCTCGGCGTGGTCGTAGGCGGGGGCGACCTCGACGACGTCCGCCGAGACCAGGTTGCAGGAGGAGAGGCCGCGCAGGATCTCCAGGAGTTCGCGGGAGGTCATGCCGCCGGCCTCGGGGGTGCCGGTGCCGGGGGCGTGCGCGGGGTCGAGGCAGTCGATGTCGATGGAGATGTACAGCGGCCGGTCGCCGATGCGCTGGCGGAGCTGGTCGGCGACCTCGTCCGCGCCCCGCCGGTAGACGTCGGCGGAGGTGACGATGCCGAAGCCCATCTTCTCGTCGTCGGTGAGGTCCTGCTTGCCGTAGAGGGGGCCCCGGGTGCCGACGTGGGAGAGGGCGGAGGTGTCGAGGATGCCCTCCTCGACGGCCCGGCGGAAGGGGGTGCCGTGGGTGTACTCGGCCCCGAAGTAGGTGTCCCAGGTGTCCAGGTGGGCGTCGAAGTGGAGCAGGGCGACCGGGCCGTGCTTCCTGGCGACCGAGCGGAGCAGCGGCAGGGCGATGGTGTGGTCGCCGCCGAGGGTCATCAGCCGGGCACCGGTGCCGATGAGGTCGTCGGCGGCGGCCTCGATGGTCTCGACGGCCTCGTTGATGTCGAAGGGGTTGGCGGCGATGTCGCCCGCGTCGGCGACCTGGGCCAGCGCGAAGGGGGAGGCGTCCTGGGCGGGGTTGTAGGGGCGCAGCAGCCGGGAGGCCTCGCGGATGGCGTTGCCGCCGAAGCGCGCGCCGGGGCGGTAGGAGACCCCGGCGTCGAAGGGCACGCCGACGACGGCGACGTCGGCGCGGCCGACCTCGTCGAGGCGGGGCAGCCGGGCGAACGTGGCGGGGCCCGCGTACCGGGGGACGCGGGAGGAGTCGACGGGGCCGCGCGGCTGCTCGATGCTGCTCATGGAATGCCTTCTTTCCTACGCTTCGTCGCGTTTTCCGACTGTAGTCAGGGTTTCGGTGCGGAGCGACGGTCACCGTGTTCGCCGGGTCTCGCCGTCCCCTGACGGTAGGTGGCCGGAAAGCGACGCTGAAGTGTACGTTTCATCCATTGTCGCCGGATGAAAGGGATGGTCCGCCCATGTCTGATGCCACGGCGGCCCCACCCACCCCGCCGGTCCCGCTGGCCGCGCTGCTGGAGAGCGAGGAGCTGGGGCTGCGTCAGATCGCCGGGCCGCCGGCGGCCGGCGGCGCGGTGGTGCACTGGGTGCACGCCTCGGAGATGGCGGACCCCTATCCGTATCTGCTCGGCGGGGAGCTGCTGCTGAGCGCGGGGGTGCAGCTGCGCGACCCGGACGCCTTCGTCGCCCGGCTCGTGGCGGCACGGGCGGCGGCGCTCGGCTTCGGTGTCGCGCCGGTGCACGACAGGGTCCCGGCGGGTCTCGCGGAGGCCTGCGACCGGCACGGGCTGCCGCTGCTCGAAGTGCCGCCGAGGACCCCGTTCACGGCGGTGGCCCGGGCGGTGTGGCGGCTGATGGCCGAGGCCCGCCACCGGGAGCTGCGCCGGGTGGCCCGGGCCCAGCAGGGGCTGGCCGGCGCGGCGGCCCGCCCCGATCCGGTACCGGCGGTCATCGGCCAGCTGGCGGCGCGGCTCGGCGGGCGCGCGGTGCTCCTGGCCCGCGACGGCACGGAGCTGTCGGCGGCCGGCCCCCGCCCCCCGGCGGCGGTCGGGTCGGCGCTGCTGCGGCTGGCCCGCGTGGTGAATCCCCCGCGGGGGGCGGACGGGGCCACCGGCCCGGGTGCCACCGCGCCGGGCACGGACCTCATGGCCGAACCCGCGGCCGGGACGGCCGCCGGATCCCGTACCGGCTCCCCCGCGACCGCCAGTGACACCGTCGGGGGGACCTCCCTCGCCGCCTACGCGCTCGGGGGCGGCCAGAGGCTGACACTCGGGCTCGCGACGCCCGCCCGGGAGGCGGGGGACCACACGGTGGCCGGGATGGCCGTCGTCCTGCTCTCCCTGCTCACCGCGGACCACCAGGGGCTCGACGGGGCCGGCCGGAGCGCGGCGCTGGTGCGGCTGCTGCTGGGGGCCGATCCCGCCGAGGCGGCGGCTCCGCTGGGGCCGGGGCGGTGGACGGTGGTGCACGGGCGCGGCGGCCCGCGCACACCCTTCGCCGCGACGGCGCTCGGCGCGGCCCTCGGCAGCGCGCTGGTGGACCCGGCGGAGGACGGGACCGTACGCGTACTGGTCCCGGCGGACCGGGACGTGCGCCCGCGGCCGGGGTGGACGCTCGGGGTCAGCGACCCGGTGGGCCCGGCGGACCTCACGGCGGCGGACGCCCAGGCGGCACGGGCGCTGCGCCGGGCCACGGCCGCCCGTGCGGAGCTGGTCAGACACCGGGGCGGCGGGCTGAGCGCGCTGCTGACGCCCGAGGAGGCCGCCGCGCACGCCCGGCTGCGCCTCGCGCCGCTCGCGGGCTCCCCCGCCCTGCTGGAGACCCTGCGGACCTGGCTGTCGCTGCACGGCGGCTGGGACCGTACGGCGGCGGCGCTGGAGGTGCACCGGAACACGGTCCGGCAGCGGATCGCGCGCTGCGCGGCGCTGCTGGACGAGGATCTGGACGACGCGGACGTGCGGATGGAGCTCTGGTTCGCCCTGCGGGTCACCCCGGAGGCCTGAGCGCCCCGGGCCCGGACCGTCCCCTGTTCGGACAGCCCTGGACAGCCTCGATAACCAGCGGGTAACTTCTAGCTGAGCAAGCGCTTAGCCATTCAGTCTTCTCCGCCGGAACTTCAGGGCTTCACAGGACTTCAAGGGAGGCGTCCGTGCGCCGCAGCGTGTACAACGAGGACCACGAGGCATTCCGGGAGACCGTCCGCGCCTTCATCGAGGCCGAGGTCGTCCCCGTGTACGACGAGTGGTGCGCGGCGGGCCAGGTGCCCCGCGAGTTCTACGGCAGACTCGCCGAGCTGGGCGTGTTCGGCATCGAGGTGCCGGAGGAGTACGGCGGCTCGGGCCAGGAGTCCTTCAAGTGGCAGGCGGTCGTCACGGAGGAGACCGCCCGGGCGGGCGTCTCCTTCGGCGGCTCGGGCGTGCATGTCGCGCTCTGTCTGCCCTATCTCCTCGCCTACGGCACCGAGGAGCAGAAGAAGCGCTGGCTGCCCGGCTTCGCCTCCGGTTCGACCATGTACGCCATCGCCATGACCGAGCCCGGCACCGGCTCCGACCTCGCGGGCATGCGGACCACCGCCAAGCTCTCCGAGGACGGCACGCACTACGTGCTCAACGGCGCGAAGACCTTCATCACCGGCGGCGTGCACGCCGACCGCGTCATCGTCTGCGCCCGCACCGCCGCCCCCACCGAGCAGGACCGCAGGCACGGGATCTCCCTCTTCGTCGTGGACACCGCGCTGCCGGGGTACACGGTCGGCCGCAAGCTCGACAAGCTGGGGCTGCGCGCCTCCGACACCGCCGAGCTGTCCTTCTCCGACGTCCGCGTCCCCGCCGGGGACCTCCTCGGCGAGGAGAACAAGGGCTTCTCCTACCTCGGCCAGAACCTCCCGCAGGAGCGGCTGGCGATCGCGGTCGGCGCGTACGCCCAGGCCGCCGCCGCGATCCGGTTCACCCAGGCCTATGTGACGGAGCGGACGGTCTTCGGACAGCCGGTGGCCTCGTTCCAGAACACCAAGTTCGAGCTGGCCGCCTGCAAGGCCGAGACCGACGCCGCCGAGGCGGTCGTGGACCGGGCGCTGGAGGCGCACGACGCGGGCGAGCTGACGGCGGCCGAGGCGGCGTCCGCGAAGCTCTTCTGCACCGAGGTGGCGCACCGGGTCATCGACAGATGCCTTCAGCTGCACGGCGGCTACGGCTATATGAACGAGTACCCGATCGCCCGGCTGTACGCGGACAACCGGGTCAACCGGATCTACGGCGGGACCAGCGAGGTCATGAAGTCGATCATCGCCAAGTCCATGGGCCTGTAACCGCCTTGCGGGCGCCACTCGACGAACTGCTCGACCTGCTCGACGTGGAGCGCATCGAGCGGGACATCTTCCGGGGCCGCCGGGGGCCGGTCTTCGTCCCCCGGGTCTTCGGCGGGCAGGTCGCGGCACAGGCGCTCGCGGCGGCGGGCCGCACCGTCCCCGCCGACCGCGCCCCGCACTCCCTGCACGCCTACTTCCTGCGGACCGGCGACCCCGGCGCGCCGATCGTCTACACGGTCGACCGGATCCGCGACGGCTCCTCCTTCACCAACCGCCGGGTGGTCGCCGTCCAGCACGGCCGGCCCGTCTTCCATCTGTCGGCGTCCTTCCAGGCGTACGAACAAGGCCTGGAGCACCAGTTCGCCGCGCCCGCCGCGCCCGACCCCGAGACGCTGCCGACGACGGCCGAGGCACTGCCCTCGTACGCGGCGAACTTCCGCGACCCCGCGATGGCCGACCGGCTGCTGAGCGCCCGCGCGGCGGTCGATCTGCGCTACGCGGCGGCCCCGCCCTACGCGGCCGTGGGCGAGCCGCGCGAGCCCCGCTCCCAGGTCTGGTTCCGCGCCCGCGGAAAGCTGGCCGACGACCCGCTGCTCCACGCGGCGGTGGCCGTCTACGTCTCCGACATGACCCTGCTGGACCCGGTGCTGCTCGCCCACGGCCGGGGCGGCTGGGCGGTGGGCGACGTGGTGGGCGCGTCGCTGGACCACGCGATGTGGTTCCACCGCCCCTTCCGCGCGGACGAGTGGCTGCTGTACGACCAGGAGTCGCCGACCTCCTCGGGCGGGCGCGGCCTCGGCCAGGCCAGGATCCACACCCAGGACGGACGGCTGGCGGTCTCGGTGGTCCAGGAGGGCGTGATCAGAGTGCCCCGCCGCGACACGGCCCAGCGCCGCGACCTGAGCGGCGGCGGGCACGCATACCGTCCGCTCCATGAGTGAAACGGACAGCACGCCCGCGCCGCCCGCCGAGAGCGCCTCCACGGTGATCGTCGCCGGTCTGGCCAATCTCGGCATCGCGGTGGCGAAGGCCGTCGCGGGCGTCGTCAGCGGCTCCAGCGCGATGCTCTCGGAGGCCGCCCACTCCCTCGCCGACACCGTCACCGAACTGATGCTGCTCACCGCGATCCGGCGCGGCGAGCGGCCCGCCGACGAGGACCATCCGCTCGGCCACGGGCCCGAGCGGTACATCTGGGCGCTGCTGGCCTCGGTCGCGACCTTCGTCGGCGGCGCGGTCTTCGCCGTGTACGACGGGATCCACACCCTGACCCACGGCGAGGAGCCGGGCGATCCGCTGGTCTCGTACCTGGTGCTCGCCGTCGCCTTCGTCCTGGAGGGGTACTCGCTGCGCACCGGCGTCCGGCAGGCACGGGCCGAGGCGGCGTTGCTCGGCGCGCCGGTGGGCCGCTATCTGCGGCTCACCCCGGACACGGCGGTGAAGGCGGTGGTGCTGGAGGACACGGCGGCGCTGGCGGGGCTGCTGCTGGCGGCGGGCGGGCTGCTGGGCGGTCAGCTGACCGGCTCGGGGGTGTACGACGGCGTCGCCTCGATCCTGATCGGGCTGGTGCTGGTGTACGTCGCCTGGGTGCTGGGCCGCAGCAACGCCCGGCTGCTGATCGGCCGGCCGCTGCCGCCCCGGATGCGGGACGAGGTGCGGGAGGAGATCCTCTCGGTGCCGCACATCGTGGCGGTGCTGGAGCTGACCACGCTGATCCAGGGGCCCCGGGAGATCCTGGTCGCCGCGAAGGTCGACTTCCGGGACGCCTCCGGCGCCCGGCAGGTGGAGTGGGCGTGCGAGGAGGCGGAGGAGCAGCTCCGGGAGCGCTTCCCGGCGATCCGCCGGGTGTATCTGGACCCGACGCCGGGGCTGGGCGCGGAACGGGAGCCGGACCGCTGACCGGCTCCCGGGGCCGGGGCTCGGGGCCTGGTCAGAGCAGACCGGCGGCGTCCAGCAGATAGTCGGTCATCGGGTCGTAGAACCGGGGGTCGGTGACATGGTCGTCCAGCGGCACGGTCACCTGGAGGGTGCCCTCCGCCTCCCCGATGAAGAGCGCCGGGTCGTTGCAGTCCGCGTACCCCACGGCGTCCAGTCCGCGCTGACCGGCGCAGCCGGCCCAGCCGTGGTCGGCGACCACCAGATCGGGCTGCGGTCTGCCCTCGCGCTCCAGGCCGTCGAGGATGGCGGCCATCGGGGCCGGGGAGTGGGTGTGCCAGAGGGTCGCGCCGCGCTCCAGGACGGCGACGCCGGCGAACTGGAAGACCATCCCCTCGTCGGCCATCAGTCCGCCGGGGATACGGACGATCTCGCAGCCGGCGGCGCGCAGCGCGTCGGCGGTCCGCCGGTGGACGTCGAGCAGTCCGCCGGGGTGCCCGGTGGCGAAGAGCACCCGCTCCCGGCCGGCGGCGGCCTTGCGCAGCCGGGCGGCGAGCCGCTCCAGGGCGGCGACCGTCAGCTCGGGGTCGATGGTGTCCTGGCCCGCCCGGTGGCCGGGGTCGTCGATGACTCCGCACCGCTCGGCCATCACCGCCAGTACGTCCTGCTCATCGGTCCAGCGGTCCCCCAGCTCCAGGCCCAGCCAGTAGTGGCGGTCGCCGTTGGCGAGCTTGCGGTAGTGGGAGAGGTTGTTGTCGCGGGGGGTGGCGACGTTCCCGGCGATACGTGTGCGGACGAGTTGGTCGACGAGTGCGGCACGGCTCGGTATCGGCATGGGCACCATTGTGCCGCCGCCGCCCCACGGGCGCGGGGCGGGCTCGGGAGGCTCGGGGCGCTCAGGGGCGGGCCAGGGAGCCGAAGGCTCCGTGGGCGAGCCGGCGGAGCAGTGATTCCATCGCCGCGCGGGTGGGCGGGCCGCCCTCGCGGGAGCCCAGGCGGGGGGTGGAGTTCAGCAGCCCGAAGACGGCGTGGACGGCCGCTCTGGCCTCGGCCTCAGGGACCTCGGGGTGGAGCGAGCGCACGGCGGTGACCCACAGTTCGGCGTACTGGCGCTGGAGCTGGCGCACCAGTTTGCGGTCGGCGTCCCGCAGCCGGTCCAGCTCGCGGTCGTGGAGGGTGATCAGGGGGCGGTCGTCGAGGGCGAAGTCGATATGGCCGTCGATCAGCGCGGCGAGCAGCGCCCCGGGGTCCGAGGCCGACTCGCGCACCCGCAGCCGTCCGCCGCTCAGCAGCCGCTCGCTGATCCCCACCAGCAGCTCCGCGAGCATGGCGTCCTTGCCCGCGAAGTGGCGGTAGAGGCCCGGGCCGCTGATGCCGACGGCGGCCCCTATCTCGTCGACGCCGACGCCGTGGAAACCGCGCTCGGCGAAGAGCCGGGCCGCCTCTTTGAGGATCTGCTCCCGGCGGGTGGGCGCATCCGTCCTGGTGCTCATGGAATCCGATTCTAGACAAGCCTGTTAGCGCTCGTTAACCTGAAGGCACTCGTTAACGCTCATTAACAGGAGTGACGCGATGCAGCAGGCACCCGTGCTCACCGGCGCGGCAGACCCCGCCTCGGCCGCCTGGCGGGCCAATGAGGCGGCCCACCGCGAGCTGGCCGACGCCCTGCGCGGCAAGCTCGCGCGGGCCAGACTCGGCGGCGGCGAGAAGGCCCGCGCCCGGCACACCGCGCGCGGCAAGCTCCTCCCGCGCGACCGGGTGGACACCCTGCTGGACCCCGGCTCGCCCTTTCTGGAGCTGGCCCCCCTCGCCGCCCACGGGATGTACGAGGACCAGGCCCCGGCCGCCGGGGTGATCGCCGGGATCGGACGGGTCAGCGGGCGCGAGACCGTGATCGTCGCCAATGACGCCACCGTCAAGGGCGGCACGTACTACCCGATGACGGTCAAGAAGCATCTGCGCGCCCAGGAGATCGCGCTGGAGAACCGGCTGCCCTGCGTCTATCTCGTCGACTCCGGCGGCGCGTTCCTGCCGATGCAGGACGACGTCTTCCCCGACCGCGACCACTTCGGCCGGATCTTCTACAACCAGGCCCGGCTCTCCGGGGCCGGCATCCCGCAGATCGCCGCCGTCCTCGGCTCCTGCACGGCGGGCGGGGCCTACGTCCCGGCGATGAGCGACGAGGCGGTGATCGTGCGGAACCAGGGCACGATCTTCCTCGGCGGCCCGCCCCTGGTGAAGGCCGCGACCGGCGAGGTCGTCACCGCCGAGGAGCTGGGCGGCGGCGAGGTCCACTCCCGGGTCTCCGGGGTCACCGACCACCTCGCCGAGAACGACGCGCACGCGCTGCGGATCGTACGGACCATCGTGGCCACCCTCCCCGGGCGCGGCCCGCTGCCCTGGACGGTCGAGCCCGTCGAGGAGCCCGCCGCCGACCCCGCCGGGCTCTACGGCGCGGTGCCGGTGGATCCCCGTACGCCCTACGACGTCCGGGAGGTGATCGCGCGGATCACCGACGGGTCCCGGTTCGCCGAGTTCAAGGCCGAGTTCGGGCAGACCCTGGTCACCGGCTTCGCCCGGATCCACGGCCACCCGGTCGGGATCGTCGCCAACAACGGCATCCTGTTCTCCGAGTCGGCCCAGAAGGGCGCGCACTTCATCGAGCTGTGCGACCAGCGCGGCATCCCGCTGCTCTTCCTCCAGAACATCTCCGGCTTCATGGTCGGCAGGGACTACGAGGCGGGCGGCATCGCCAAGCACGGCGCGAAGATGGTCACGGCCGTGGCCTGCGCCCGGGTGCCCAGACTGACGGTCGTCGTCGGCGGCTCCTACGGCGCGGGGAACTACTCGATGTGCGGGCGCGCCTACTCCCCCCGCTTCCTGTGGATGTGGCCCAACGCCAAGATCTCGGTCATGGGCGGCGAGCAGGCCGCCTCCGTCCTCGCCACCGTCAAGCGCGACCAGTTCGAGGCGCGCGGCGAACCGTGGCCGGCCGCCGAGGAGGAGGCGTTCAAGGACCCGATCCGCGCCCAGTACGAGAGGCAGGGCAGCGCCTACTACGCCACCGCCCGGCTCTGGGACGACGGGGTGATCGATCCGCTGGAAACCCGTCAGGTGCTCGGTCTGGCCCTGACGGCCTGCGCCAACGCCCCGCTGGGCGAACCCGGCTTCGGCGTCTTCCGGATGTGAGGGATCGAGAGGGATGACGATGTTCGACACCGTCCTTGTGGCCAACCGGGGCGAGATCGCCGTCCGGGTGATCCGCACCCTGCGGACGATGGGGGTGCGCTCGGTCGCCGTCTTCTCCGACGCGGACGCCGGGGCCCGGCATGTGCGCGAGGCGGACACGGCGGTCCGGATCGGCCCGCCCGCCGCCGCCGAGAGCTATCTCTCCGTCGAACGGCTGCTGGACGCCGCCGCCAGGACCGGGGCGCGGGCGGTCCACCCGGGCTACGGCTTCCTCGCGGAGAACGCGGAGTTCGCCCGCGCCTGCGAGGCGGCGGGCCTGGTCTTCATCGGCCCGCCCGCCGACGCGATCTCCCTCATGGGCGACAAGATCCGCGCCAAGGAGACCGTCCGGGCCGCCGGGGTGCCGGTGGTGCCCGGCTCCACCGGCTCCGGGCTGAGCGACGCCGAGCTGGCCGCCGCCGCCCGGGAGATCGGCATGCCGGTGCTGCTCAAGCCGTCCGCCGGCGGCGGCGGCAAGGGCATGCGGCTGATCCGCGCCGAGTCCGCGCTCGCGGAGGAGATCGCCACCGCCCGGCGCGAGGCCCTCGCCTCCTTCGGCGACGACACCCTGCTGGTGGAGCGGTGGATCGAGAACCCCCGGCACATCGAGATCCAGGTGCTCGCCGACGCCCACGGCCGGGTGGTCCAGCTCGGCGAGCGCGAGTGCTCGCTCCAGCGCAGACACCAGAAGGTCGTCGAGGAGGCCCCCTCCGTCCTGCTGGACGAGGCCACCCGCGCCGCGATGGGCGAGGCGGCGGTGCGCGCCGCCCGCTCCTGCGGCTACACCGGCGCGGGGACGGTCGAGTTCATCGTCCCCGGCGGCAACCCCTCCGCGTACTGCTTCATGGAGATGAACACCCGGCTCCAGGTCGAGCACCCGGTCACCGAGCTGACCGTGTCGATCGCCGGACGGCGCGGCCTGGACCTGGTGGAGTGGCAGCTGCGGACGGCGGCGGGCGAGCGGCTGCCCTTCGCCCAGCGGGACATCGGCTTCAGCGGCCACGCCGTGGAGGCCCGGATCTGCGCGGAGGACCCCGCCCGGGGCTTCCTGCCCTCCGGCGGGGTGGTGCTGGCGCTGCGCGAGCCGGCCGGCCCCGGGGTGCGCACCGACTCCGGTCTCGCCGAGGGGACCGAGGTCTCCAGCCGCTACGACCCCCTGCTCGCCAAGGTGATCGCCCACGGCCCGGACCGGCCCACCGCGCTGCGGCTGCTGCGCGCGGCCCTCGCCGAGACTCTCACCCTCGGTGTCCCCACCAACGCGGGCTTTCTGCGCAGGCTGCTGGCCCACCCCGAGGTCGTCGCCGGACGGCTGGACACCGGTCTGGTGGAGCGCGAGGCCGCCGGGCTGACCCCGGACGGGGTGCCGGGGGAGGTGTACGCGGCGGCGGCGGCCGTCCGGCAGGCGGCGCTGGCCCCCGTGCCGGACGCGAGCGGCTGGAGCGACCCCTTCTCCGCGTCCGGCGGCTGGCGGCTCGGCGGCGAACCGGCCCCGCCCGCCTTCCCGCTGGAGATCGCGGGCTCGGACCCCGTCGCCCACCGGGCCCCCGCCCTCTTCGAGATCACCCCGGACACGGTCACCGTCACCGTGGACGGCCTCACCCACTCCTTCCACCGCGCGGGCGACTGGCTCGGCCGGGACGGCGACGCCTGGCGGGTGCGCGACCACGACCCGGTCGCCGCCTCGCTCGGCGGCGGGGCGCGCGCGGGGGCCGACACCCTGGCCGCGCCCATGCCGGGGACCGTGACCGTGGTCAAGGCGGCCGTCGGGGACGAGGTGGCGGCCGGGCAGAGCCTGCTGGTCGTGGAGGCGATGAAGATGGAGCACGTCATCTCCGCGCCGCACGCCGGGACCGTCACCGAACTGGATGTGACCCCCGGGGCCACCGTCGCCATGGACCAGGTGCTCGCGGTGGTCACCCCCGCCGCTTCGGAGGAGGAGGCCGGCCGTGACTGACGGACTGCCCATGCGGGTGCCCGCGCCGGATCTCCCGGCCCGGGTCCGGATCCATGAGGTCGGCCCCCGCGACGGCCTCCAGAACGAGAAGACGGTCGTCCCCACCGGGGTCAAGGCCGAGTTCATCCACCGGCTGGCCGCCGCCGGGCTGAGCACCGTCGAGGCCACCAGCTTCGTCCACCCCCGCTGGGTGCCCCAGCTCGCCGACGCCGAGGACCTCTTCCCCCGGCTCGCCGGTCTGACGGAGACCGCGCTGCCCGTCCTCGTGCCCAACGAGAAGGGGCTGGAGCGCGCCCTGGCCCTCGGGGCCCGCCGGATCGCCGTCTTCGGCTCCGCCACCGAGACCTTCGCGAGGAAGAACCTCAACCGCACGGTCGACGAGTCGCTCGCCATGTTCGCGCCGGTCGTCTCCCGCGCCCGCGCCGAGGGCGTCCATGTGCGCGGCTATCTCTCCATGTGCTTCGGCGACCCCTGGGAGGGCCCGGTCCCCGTGGACCGGGCCGCCGAGGCCGCCCGGCGGCTGTACGGACTGGGCTGCGACGAACTCTCCCTCGGCGACACCGTCGGCACCGGCACCCCCGGCCATGTGCGCGCCCTGCTCACCGCGCTGACCGGGGCGGGCGTGCCGCTCCCCGCGCTCGGGGTGCACTTCCACGACACCTACGGCCAGGCCCTGGCCAACACCCTCGCCGCGCTGGAGTGCGGCGTCACCACCGTGGACGCCTCGGCGGGCGGCCTGGGCGGCTGCCCGTACGCCCGGAGCGCCACCGGAAACCTCGCCACCGAAGACCTCGTGTGGATGCTCGACGGGCTCGGCATCGAGACCGGCGTCGACCTCGGCGGCCTCGTCGCGACCAGCGCATGGCTCGCCGGGCGGCTGGGCCGCCCCAGCCCCTCCCGTACCGTCCGCGCGCTCTCCCACAAGGAGTGACCCCCATGCCCCTGGACCACCGGCTCACCGTGGAACACGAAGAACTCCGGCGCACCGTCGAGGCGTTCGCCCACGAGGTGATCGCGCCGAAGATCGGCGCGCTCTACGAGCGCCATGAGTTCCCCTACGAGATCGTCGCCGAGATGGGCCGGATGGGGCTGTTCGGCCTGCCCTTCCCCGAGGAGTACGGCGGGATGGGCGGGGACTATCTGGCGCTCGGCATCGCGCTGGAGGAGCTGGCGCGCGTCGACTCCTCCGTGGCGATCACCCTGGAGGCCGCGGTCTCGCTGGGCGCGATGCCGATCTTCCGCTTCGGCACCGAGGAGCAGAAGCGGCAGTGGCTGCCCCGGCTCTGCTCCGGCGAGACGCTCGGCGCGTTCGGGCTGACCGAGCCGGGGGCCGGCTCCGACGCGGGCGGCACCAGGACCACCGCCGTACGGGACGAGGCCGCCGGCGAGTGGGTGATCAACGGCTCCAAGTGCTTCATCACCAACGCGGGCACCGACATCACCGGCCTGGTCACCGTCACCGCCGTCACCGGCCGCACCCCCGACGGCAAACCGCTGATCTCCTCGGTCATCGTCCCCTCCGGCACCCCCGGCCTCACCGTCGCCCCGGCCTACTCCAAGGTCGGCTGGAACGCCTCCGACACCCGTGAGCTGTCCTTCGACGGGGTACGGGTGCCGCTGGCCAATCTGGTGGGCGCGGAGGGCCGGGGGTACGCCCAGTTCCTGCGCATCCTGGACGAGGGCCGGATCGCCATCTCCGCGCTGGCGACGGGCCTGGCCCAGGGGTGTGTGGACGAGTCCCTGAAGTACGCCAAGGAGCGGTACGCCTTCGGACGGCCGATCGGCCAGAACCAGGCCATCCAGTTCAAGATCGCCGACATGGAGACCCGGGCGCACATGGCCCGGGTCGGCTGGCGGGACGCGGCCTCCCGGCTGGTGCGGGGCGAGCCGTTCAAGAAGGAGGCCGCGGTCGCCAAGCTGTACTCCTCGACGGTCGCGGTGGACAACGCCAGGGAGGCCACCCAGATCCACGGCGGATACGGCTTCATGAACGAGTACCCGGTGGCGCGGATGTGGCGCGACTCCAAGATCCTGGAGATCGGGGAGGGCACGAGCGAGGTCCAGAGAATGCTGATCGCCCGGGAGTTGGGGCTCACGGGCTGACAGCCGCGGGGCGGCTCGCCGCCACCGCCCCGGCGGGCGGGGGCGGCGAGCCGTCGGGTCCGGAGCCGTCTCAGGGGGACGGCTCCGGACCCCAGGCCCCTCGGAGGGTCTCCGTCAGACCTCGCCCCACGGCACCGTCGGCGACTTGTGGTAGTTGATCCCCAGCGCGTCCCAGCGCGGGGCCTGCGCCGCCAGCCGGGACTTGAAGTCGTCCCAGTCGCCCGAGGAGGACCAGGCGCGCTCGGCGGCGCTCAGCAGCCGGGGGAAGACCAGATACTCCAGCTGCTCCTCGGTCTCCACGGTCTCGGTCCACAGCGCGGTCTCCACGCCCAGCACCGCGTCCTCGGGCAGCCCCTCCAGATAGGAGGCGGGGTCCCAGTCGTAGGAGCGGTCCACCTCCACCAGACCGGCCCACTGAAGGCCCAGCTCGTCGTCCCCGGTGTACTTGTGGTCGAGATAGACGTGGTCCGCCGGGGAGAGGATCAGCCGCACCCCCTGCTCCGCCAGCGCGCGCACCCCGGCCCGCTCCTCGGGCGAGGTGCCGTCGAAGCCCCAGTACTGCGCGAGCGCGCCCGGAACCGGGCGCGCGCCCGCCAGCTGGTGCCAGGCGATCACGGTCTTGCCGTGCTTGACGACCAGCGCCTGCGCCCGGTCCATGAAGGCCGCGTAGTCCTCGGCGCTGGTGGCGTCGGCCTCGTCGCCGCCGATGTGGAGATAGGGGCCCGGGGTGATCTCGGCGATCTCGCGGATCACATCGTCCAGGAAGTCGTAGGTGACCTCCTTGTCCACGGTGAGCGAGGAGAAGCCGACCTTGATCCCGGTGTGCACCTCGGGCGCGACGCCGTCGGGGTTCAGCTCGGGGTAGGAGGCGAGCGCGGCGGAGGTGTGCCCGGGGACGTCGATCTCGGGGACGACCTCCAGATGGCGGGCGGCCGCGTACTCGACGATCTCGGTGTACTCGGCCTTGGTGTAGTGGCCGCCCGGACCGCCGCCGACGGCCGTGGCCGCGCCGGCCACCGTCAGCTCGGGCCAGGAGTCGATGGCGATCCGCCAGCCCTGGTCGTCGGTGAGATGCAGATGCAGCTTGTTGAACTTGTAGCGGGCCAGATGGTCGATGTACCGCTTGACCTGGGCCACGGTGAAGAAGTGCCGGGCCACATCGAGCATCCCGCCCCGGTAGGCGTACTTGGGGACGTCGGTGATGACGCCCTGCGGCACGGTCCAGGGGCCCGGCTGCTCGGTGGTCTCCTCCAGGGCGGGCGGCAGCAGCTGCCGCAGGGTCTGGACCGCGTGGAAGAGCCCGGCCGGCTCACGGGCGGTGAGCGTCAGCGCGCCCTCGGCCGCCTCCAGCCGGTACCCCTCCTCGCCGAGGCCGCTCTCCTCCGCGTCCAGGCGCAGCCGGACGCCGTCCGCGCCGTCCTCGGCGGTGACGGGCAGCGGATAGCCGGTGGCCGGGCGCAGCACCCCGGCGAGGTAGTCGCCGGCCGTACGCGCCCCGGCGGATCCGTCCACCCTGATCGGGGTGGCGGCGGTGAGGGTGTACACGCCGTCCGCGGGCTGTACGGAGGCCGGCGCGGGAATGACCCGGCCGAGCGCGCCGAGGGGGCGGGAAAGGTTTCCGGGCAGACTCACAGGCTGATGTCCCTTCACCGGGCGCCACGTCGGAGGACGCCCGTCGTGACCATGGTGCCCCCGTTCCGCCTGAAGGTATAGACCATTCGGGGGCATCCCGGACGTCGGCTGTCTCACTCTCCCGGGTGAAGGGCGGGTGAAAGAATCTCCGCATGGCGGAAATCATCCAGAAGGACGGGACCTGGACCTTCGACGGCGAGACCGTGCGCGTGGTGCCGGGCTCCGACAAGAGCGTGGGCGCGCTGCGCAGATCCCTCGGCGAACTGGCCGTGCCGCTGGCCGCGCTCGCCGGGATCTCCTACGAGCCGGGCAGAAAATCGGGGCGGCTGAGACTGAGGCTGCGTGAGGGGGCCGACCCGCTGCTCCAGATCACCCGCAACAAGCTGGACGAGAGCTCCGACCCCTACCGGCTGGCCGTGGAGAACGACCGCACCGGCGTCGCCGAGTACTTCGTGGACGCCGTGCGCAACGCCCTGCTGCTGGAGCAGATCCCCGCCGGCCGGGTCGACCGCTATCTGCTGCCGGGCCCCGAGCTGCCGGTCACCGCGAGCGCGGGCGACGGCACGGCCGCCTTCGACGGCGAGCGGATCCGGCTGTCGTGGAACTGGAAGACCGAGGAGTCCAAGGCCTCGGGCGGGGAGCGCGTCTTCGCCCTGGCCGATGTGGAGGCGGTCGAGTGGCTGCCGTCCTCGGGCCTGGAGAACGGCGCGCTGCGGTTCGACCTGACCAGGACGCCGACGAAGGCCCCGGCCAAGTACGACCCGTACTCCGTGGAGCTGTGGGGCTTCCGCAAGGACCCGCTGATGGCGCTGGTCGCCGCGGCCGTGGTGGCCCGGATGCCCCACCCGTACGCCCAGGCCGGGCCGGCCGCGATCACCCCGGCCGCCCCGGCCGCCGCCCCCGGGGGGCCGCCCTCCGGCGGGAGCGACCAGGACGCGCTGCTGCGCCGGCTGAGGGAGCTGGGAGAGCTGCGGCAGAGCGGAATCCTCACGGAGGAGGAGTTCAGCACCGCCAAACAGGCGATCCTGAGGCAGCTTTAGACACTCTCCTGCCCGGAATCGGGCAGAATTCTTGCAATAGCAGCGATTACCCCCTCAATATCTACAGGTGCTTGAACATCATCGGACTGGTCGTCCGCCGGCCTCGGAGGCCTCGCACGACGACCTCATAGACCACCTGGTCCGCAGTACCGCGCTCCGGCGCGGCGAGGCGGCCCGGGTGGTGCTCGATGTGCTGGCGTACTTCGACGAGAAGACCGAGGAGTACGTCCGCCGCCGCCACCGGGAGCTCCAGTCCGGCGGCCTGGCGAACACGGAGATCTTCGAGCGGATCGCGGCCGAGCTGCCGCACCGCGCCGTGACTCCGCCCGAGCTCTCACTCCGCCAGCTGCGCCGCATCGTCTACGGCTGACCGGCGGCCCGGCTCGCGGGACGGCCTGTGCGGGGCCGCCCGGCCGGGCGAGGAGTGACCGTCCGACCCTCGAAACACCCACGGATGACCTACGGAGGGGCAGAACCTCATGTGCGGAATTGTCGGATACATCGGCCGGCGTGATGTGGCACCACTGCTGCTGGAGGGGCTTCAGCGGCTGGAGTACCGGGGGTACGACTCCGCCGGCATCGTGATCACCGGCCCCAGGGCCGCCGGGCTCAAGCTGGTCAAGGCCAAGGGCCGGGTCCGCGACCTGGAGGCCCGGGTCCCCAAGCGGTTCACCGGCACCACCGGGATCGCCCACACCCGCTGGGCCACCCACGGCGCGCCGAGCGACGAGAACGCCCACCCCCACCTCTCCCCCGACGGCCGTCTCGCGCTCGTCCACAACGGCATCATCGACAACGCCGACGAGCTGCGCGTCCGGCTGGAGGCGGACGGCGTCGTCTTCGCCTCCGAGACCGACACCGAGGTGCTCACCCATCTCATCGCCCGCTCCCCCGCCGACACCCTGGAGGAGAAGGTCCGCCAGTCGCTGAAGCTGATCGAGGGCACCTACGGCATCGCCGTGATGCACGCCGACTTCGGCGACCGGATCGTCGTCGCCCGCAACGGCTCCCCGGTCGTCCTCGGCATCGGCGAGAAGGAGATGTTCGTCGCCTCCGACGTCGCCGCGCTGATCGCCCACACCCGCCAGATCGTCACCCTCGACGACGGCGAGATGGCCACCATCAAGGCCGACGACTTCCGTACGTACACCACGGAGGGGTCGACCACGACGGCCACGCCGACCACGGTGGAGTGGGAGGCCGAGTCGTACGACATGGGCGGCCACGACACATACATGCACAAGGAGATCTCCGAGCAGGCGGACGCCGTGGACCGGGTGCTGCGCGGCCGGATCGACGACCGGTTCGCCACCGTGCACCTCGGCGGGCTGAATCTGGACCCGCGCGAGGCCCGGGGCATCCGCCGGGTGAAGATCCTCGGCTGTGGCACCTCGTACCACGCGGGCCTGATCGGCGCGGGTCTCATCGAGTCGCTGGCCAGGATCCCGGCGGACGCCGAGCCCGCGTCCGAGTTCCGCTACCGCAATCCGGTGGTGGACCCCGACACCCTCTATGTGGCGGTCTCCCAGTCGGGTGAGACCTATGACGTCCTCGCCGCCGTCCAGGAGCTGAAGCGCAAGGGCGCGCGGGTGCTGGGCGTGGTGAACGTGGTGGGGTCCGCGATCGCCCGCGAGGCGGACGGCGGCACCTATGTGCACGCGGGGCCCGAGGTCTGCGTGGTCTCCACCAAGTGCTTCACCAACACCGTGGTCGCCTTCGCGCTGCTCGCGCTGCATCTGGGCCGGATCCGCGATCTCTCGGTCTCCGAGGGCAGGCGGATCATCGAGGGGCTGCGCAGGCTCCCGGAGCAGATCACCGAGATCCTGGAGGCGGAGTCCGACATCAAGAAGCTGGCGGAGGAGTACGCCGGGGCCCAGTCGATGATGTTCATCGGCCGGGTGCGCGGCTATCCGGTGGCCCTGGAGGCCTCGCTGAAGCTGAAGGAGATCTCCTACATCCACGCCGAGGCGTATCCGGCCTCCGAGCTGAAGCACGGGCCGCTGGCGCTGATCGAGCCCGCGCTGCCGACCGTGGCGATCGTCCCCGACGACGAGCTGCTGGAGAAGAACCGGGCGGCGCTGGAGGAGATCAAGGCCCGCAGCGGGCGGATCCTCGCGGTGGCCCACCGGGAGCAGGAGAAGGCCGACCACACCATCGTCGTGCCGAAGAACGAGAACGAGCTGGACCCCATCCTGATGGGCATCCCGCTCCAGCTCTTCGCCTACCACACGGCCCTGGCGATGGGCCGGGACATCGACAAGCCGCGCAACCTGGCGAAGTCGGTCACCGTCGAGTAGCCGCCCGGCCGCATCCGCTCTCGCGGTCCCCCGCACGCCGCCGACCCGCGGCGGGCGTGCGGGGGCCGTCCGGCCGGCGCGCGGCCCAGTGCGCGCCGGCGCCGCGCGGCACTTCGCCGGTGGCCGTCACTCCCCGGCCGGTCGCGCGCGCCTTCTCGGGATCCAGCCCCAACGCCCCGCGTCCGCACGGGAGTACGGGTCACGGCTGCGGGCCGTTGGCCGGTATGTACCCGTTCGAAGCGCGCGGCGCACCTCCGCGGGGCGGTGGGATTCGCCCGGCCGGCGGCGCGCGAGACCCGCGGGGCCGCGGGATTGCGGGTTTACGGGATGACGACGACGGGGCGCTGGGCCCGGCGGGCGAGGCGGCCGGCCACCGAGCCGAAGATGCGGCCGACGATGCCGTGGGTGGAGCCGACCACGATGGCGTCGGCGGAGTACTCCCGGCCGACCTCTTCCAGTTCGTGGCAGATGTCGCCACCGCGCTCGACCAGGATCCACGGCACTTCGGTCAGATAGTCCGCGCAGGCCAGCTCCAGCCCGAGGACTTCGGTGCGGTGGTCGGGGACGTCGACGAAGACCGGGGGCTCGCAGCCCGCCCAGACGGTGGTGGGCAGCCGGTTGGCGACATGAACGATGATCAGACCGGAGCCGGAGCGCCGGGCCATGCCGATGGCATAGGCGAGCGCCCGCTCGCTGGAGGTCGATCCGTCGAAACCGACGACGACTCCGTGGCGGAACGCGGGGTCGCAGGAATGGCGTGACTCTTCCGCCGCCCGCAGGTCCGACGTGGGGTCGGCCACCTGCTTGCGGTCCGCGGGTTCGGGGATCTCGTGACCTGCCATCGATGTCTCGGCGAAGGAAGTCCTCAGTGGAGGAAACGACATGGCGAAGGATGCGGTGTCCGGGCGGGAAGCATCTTCCCTGCCCATACCCGTAAGGGTACGGCGACACTCTTCTTCTGCCCAGGGCCGGTCGGCCCAATCAGGCGTTCCAGGGAGCATGCCTGAGGCCGTCCCGGATGGCAATGCCGCTTGGCGTCTACAGCTGTCCGGCCGCGCACAGCGGCCCGTTGGAGGCCTCGCACGCTCCGGCGGCCCCCGACGGGGCCCGTGGGGCGGCGGGGGCCCCAGCGGGGCACGGAAGCCCCCCGAGGGGTGCCCGGGGAAGGGCCCGGGGGCGCGTTCACGGGGCGCGTGGCCGGGCGGCGGGGGCGCTCCGGCCGTCCGGCCCGGCCCGGCGGAACGATCACTGTGGCAAAGCCGCACACCCCGGCGGGGGCCGGGCCGCGGCGAGGAACGGGCGGCGGCCGGGGCGCGCCCCCGCGCGCGGGGCCGGCGGGGTCGCGCCACCGTCCGGGGCCGCGGCCGGGCGTCCGCCACCCGGCCGAGACGGGCCGGGCCGCAGTGACCGGAAGGCTCTGCTCCTCGTTGGTCCCTCGGTCACCCCGCAGCCCGAGGGAGCTTCCGTGCCCGCACGCCCGTCCCCCCGCCCCCGAGCCCGCACCCGCGCGCCGGCCGCCGGCCGCCCGGCCGGATCCGTACCCGGCTCCGGGCCCCCCGACGGCCCGGCGGCCCGCCCCGCCGCCGGTCACCGGTCCGCCGGCCGCGCCGCGCCCTCGGACTCGGTGACCGATGTGGTGCGGTGGGCGGCGTTCAGCTGCCTTCTGGTACCCGTTGTACTTGTCGTGTACGGGGCATCCGTGGGCGGGGCCGCGGCGGCCGCCCTCGATCTCGCCGCCGGGACGACCGCCTGCCGGCTGCTGCTGCGGCGCTCGGAGCGCGGCGCCGCCGGGGCGCACGCGGGCGGCCGGCCGGGCCGGGCGGGACGGCGTCCGGGCGGGACGGGCGCGCGGCGGGGACGGCGGGGACGGACCTCCCCCGGATCGCGTCGCGGCGGCCGTCACGGCGGAGGGCGCGGCCACGGGGGCTGACCCGTTCGCACACCCGCACCCGTATAGTTTCAGCCAACTTCGTGCCGGTACCCATCCCTTGGGGAAATGGCCTGCCTACCCCCTTGCCACCTGGCAGGAAAGGGCTATTCGCGTCCAACGAACCCTATGGGGACGGGCCATGCGCGTTCGGCGCACTTCCCTGGGGAGGCTGCGAGTGGAACGCTTCGTGATCGAATGCTTCGCGCCAAGTTGCTGAGCAGACATAGCGGGGCATGCCGAACTTGTCACGGCGGCGTCACAGGACGCAGTAGATTCGATCTTGAGTATCGAAGGCTCGTAACTCGTGCAAAACCGAGGGGAAACGTGCAGGAGCGAAAGGCCCGAAACGAACGGGGAGACGCGAATACCGAGGGGGGCTTAGCGTCATGAGTCAGGACTCCGCCGCACCGGAGGTTGCTCGAAAACTCTCGGGGCGCAGGCGCCGGGAAGTCGTCGCCGTACTGCTCTTCAGCGGCGGCCCCATCTTTGAGAGTTCCATCCCGCTCTCGGTGTTCGGAATTGACCGTCAGGACGCCGGAGTTCCTCGCTACCGACTGCTTGTCTGCGCGGGCGAGGAGGGACCGCTCCGGACCACCGGCGGTCTTGAGCTGACCGCGCCGTACGGCCTGGAGGCCATCGGCAGGGCGGGCACCGTGGTAGTACCGGCCTGGCGGTCGATCACATCACCGCCGCCGCCGGAAGCGCTCGACGCACTGCGCCGGGCGCACGAGGAGGGAGCACGGATAGTAGGACTGTGCACGGGCGCGTTCGTGCTCGCCGCAGCCGGGCTGCTGGACGGCCGTCCGGCGACCACGCACTGGATGTACGCGCCGACACTGGCGAAGCGGTACCCATCGGTCCATGTGGATCCGAGAGAGCTGTTCGTCGACGACGGCGATGTGCTCACCTCCGCGGGCACCGCGGCCGGAATCGATCTCTGCCTGCACATCGTGCGCACCGACCACGGCACCGAGGCGGCCGGGGCACTCGCCCGCAGGCTGGTCGTGCCGCCGAGGCGCAGCGGCGGGCAGGAACGCTATCTGGACAGGTCCCTGCCCGAGGAAATCGGGTCGGACCCGTTGGCCGAGGTCGTCTCCTGGGCGCTGGAACACCTCCACGAGCAGTTCGACGTGGAGACGCTGGCGGCCAGGGCGTACATGAGCCGGCGGACCTTCGACCGGCGATTCCGATCCCTCACCGGCAGCGCACCGCTCCAGTGGCTGATCACCCAGCGGGTGCTCCAGGCACAACGGCTCCTCGAAACCTCGGACTACTCCGTGGACGAGGTCGCCGGGCGCTGCGGCTTCCGGTCGCCGGTGGCCCTGCGCGGGCACTTCCGCCGGCAGCTGGGCTCGTCCCCGGCCGCCTACCGGGCGGCGTACCGGGTACGGCGTCCGCAGGGGGAGCCCGCACCGGCGTCGATGGTGGAGTCAGTCGTACCGGTACAGGCCAGACGCACCGCCGCGGCGGGCATCAGCGGCCACACCGCGTCCTCGGCGCTCCCCCCCGAGCTGGGGAAGCCTCCGACCGGCGCGTACGCGTCCGGCCACGGCCGTCCCAGCCTGCCCGGCCAGCGGAGTGCGCCATAAGGTAGTCGCATGAACGACCGCATGGTGTGGATCGACTGCGAGATGACCGGGCTCTCGTTGGCGGACGACGCACTCATCGAGGTGGCCGCACTGGTCACCGACTCGGAACTGAACGTGCTCGGAGAAGGGGTGGACGTCGTCGTCCGCCCCCCGGACGCGGCCCTGGAGACCATGCCCGAGGTGGTGCGGCAGATGCACACCGCCTCGGGCCTCCTCGGCGAGCTGGCGGGCGGCACCACGCTCGCCGCCGCCGAGGAGCAGGTCCTGACCTACATCCGCGAGCATGTGAAGGAACCCCGCAAGGCCCCGCTCTGCGGGAACTCGGTGGGCACCGACCGGGGATTCCTCCTCCGTGACATGCCCACCCTGGAGAACCACCTCCACTACCGGATCGTGGACGTCTCCTCCATCAAGGAGCTGGCACGCCGCTGGTACCCGCGGGCGTACTTCAACAGCCCGGACAAGAGCGGGAACCACCGGGCGCTGGCGGACATCCGCGAATCCATCGCGGAGCTGCGCTACTACCGGGAGGCGGTCTTCGTGCCGCAGCCCGGGCCCGACTCGGAGACGGCGAAGAAGATCGCGGCCAGGCACGTGCTGTCCGCGGAATGAGGGTGGCAGAGGTGCGGACGGCCTCCACTCCGGAGGCCTCCCACCCCTGGCCCCGCCCCAGGTTGAACCCCGGTTTCACCCCCGGTTTCCACCCTGGCGCGAGCACCCTCCAGAACCCTGTACACTTTTTCTCGGCCGGTCAGAAAAAAGACCGGACGCGGTGGGTGTAGCTCAGTTGGTAGAGCACCTGGTTGTGGTCCAGGATGCCGCGGGTTCGAGTCCCGTCACTCACCCTGAAGGACCAAGGGCCCCGATCGAAAGATCGGGGCCCTTGGCGTATGCCCCGGGCCGGACCCCGGAGATCAGCCCCGGGGCCCCGCCGCGCGAAATCCTACGAGGAGTCCCGCACCACCAGCTCCGTCGGCAGCACGACCCGGGGCCGCGCCCGCCGCTCCCCCCGGCCGTCCGGCCCCGCGCCGATCTCCCCCAGCAGCACCTCGACCATCGTGCGGCCCATCTCCTCGATGGGCTGACGGACACTGGTGAGCGGCGGATCCATCAGCCGGGCCGTCACCGAATCGTCGAAGCCCACCAGCGCCACATCGTCCGGCACCCGGCGGCCCGCCTCCCGCAGCACCTGCCGGGCCCCGCCCGCCATCACATCCGACGCCGCGAAGACCGCGTCCAGCCCCGGCCGGCGCGCCAGCAGCTCCCGCATCGCCCGCCGGCCGCCCTCCTCGGTGAAATCGCCACGCGCCGTCAGAGCCGGATCCTCCGCGATCCCCGCCTCCGCCAGCGCCGCCGAATAACCCGCGACCCGCAGCCGCGAACCGTACACATCCAGCAGTCCGGTGATCGTCGCGATCCGGCGGCGGCCACGGGCCGCCAGATGCGCCACCGCCGCCCGGGCCCCGGCGAAATTGTCCGCGTCGACCACGGCGAGCGTCTCGTCCCCCGAACGCCGCCCGCTGATCACCAGCGGCACCGACAGCTCCGCCAGCAGATCCGGGATCGGATCGTCCGCGTGCACCGAGACCAGCAGCACCCCGTCCACCCGGTGCGCGGCCAGATACTGGGCCAGCCTGCGGCGCTCCCGGTCACCGCCCGCCAGCGTCAGCAGCAGCTGCATCTCGGTGTCCGCCAGCGCCGCCCCGACCCCCCGGACCATGTCCGAGAAGTACGGCTCGGCGAAGAACCGGTCCTCCGGCTCAGGAACCACCAGCGCGATCGCGTCCGTGCGATTGGCCGCCAGGGCACGCGCCGCGCGATTGGGCACATACCCCAGCTCGGCCACGGCCGCCCGTACGGCCTCCCGGGTCGCGTCCCGCACCCGGGGCGAGCCGTTGATCACCCGGGAGACCGTGCCGCGCCCCACCCCCGCGAGGACCGCGACCTCTTCGAGAGTGGGTCTCCCAGTACTCCGCCCCCCGCTCTCCGTACGGATCGTCCCAGACACCGTGACCGCCCTTCCCCTGGCTTCAAGATTTCCGGAAGAACAGTACGCCCAGAGGGATTTGACGATTCGTCAGCTCCCCGGGCCCTTCGACCGGCAGCCGGAAACGGCGCGTCCCGGTCGGATTGGGGGACCGACCGGGACGCGCGGGTGGGGGGCAGGAATCGCTCAAGGGCAATGCGGAGAGTGCGTCCATGCGGTGGGCTCGCCCGCGCGGGCTTCTCTCCCCGCCGTGGGGGGTGTGGATGCACGGAGAGAGAAGCCCGGCGGAAGCCGTGTACAAGAGCAAGTTAGCGGACCCCGAACCGGCAAAGGGAGCATTTCGCGCGTAGAGCGGAGTTCTTAGGGCGCGCTTAAGGACAGCATCAGAGCCATTTAACCCAGCGGGCGGAATGAGCCGCCCCGGGAGCCGGCCGGGAGACCGGTCAGGAGCCGGAGCCCCGGGAGCGGATCAGGGGACGGGAGCGCTTGCGGTCCGAGACCCGGTGGCCGCGGCGGCGCTCGCCGGGGGCCGTGCCGCGCGGGCCGAGGCCGATCCAGATCCGCACCTCGGTGCCGCCGAGGACGGAGCTGCCGATGCGGACGTCGCCGCCGGTCGACTCGGCGACCCGGCGGACGATGTCCAGGCCCAGACCGGTGGAGCCGTCCCGGCCGTTGCTGTTGCCCCGGGCCATCGCGGCGGCGGGGTCGGCGATCCCCGGGCCGGCGTCGGAGACCAGCACGATGACCGCGTCGTCGCCGTTGTGGACGTCGACGGAGAGCGCCGTGCCCTCCGGGGTGTGCCGGAAGACGTTCCCGAGCAGCGCGTCGAGGGCGGCGACCAGCTCCGGGCGGGCCACCGGGATGCGCACCGGGCGCTCGACCCCGGCGACCCTGACCTTGCGGCCCTCGTCCTCGGCGAGCGCCGACCAGAAGTCCATCCGCTCCCGGACCACCTCGGAGACGTCACAGCCCGCGCCGGGGCCGATCGCCGTGGTCTGCGGCTTGGCCTCCCGGGCGGTGCGGATGATCGTGTCGACCTCGCGCTCCAGCTGCTCCACGGCGGACCTGGTCTGGTCGGCGGCGGGCCCCTCGCCCAGCGAGGCGGCGTTCAGCCGCAGCACGGTGAGCGGGGTACGGAGCCGGTGGGAGAGGTCGGCGGCCAGCTCCCGCTCATTGGCGAGCAGCTGGACGACCTGGTCGGCCATGGCGTTGAAGGCGATCGCGGCGGAGCGCAGCTCGGGCGGCCCCTCCTCGGGGACGCGTGCGCCGAGCCTGCCCTCGCCCAGGTCGTGGGCCGCGCCCGCGAGCCGCTGGGCGGGCTGCACCATCCGGATCCCCAGCCGGTCGGCGACCGCGACCGAGCCCACGATCAGGGCGATGCCGACGCCGGCGAGCATCAGCCAGGCGGTGGTGACGCCCTTGGTGACCTCGTCGTCGGGGATGAAGACCTCGACCAGGGCGATGCCGGAGTTGATGGCGGTGGGCTGGAGCAGCGCCCAGCCGTGCGGCACCTCGGCGATGGAGGTCCGGCCGAGCCGCTTGACGGTGGCCAGATCCGCCTGGGAGGCCCGGCGGGTGCCGACCTCGATGGAGACGCCGCCGGTCTCGGCGGAGGCGGGTATGTGCACCGCCATGCGCTTGGCGGAGCCCGCCTGGGTGGATTTGACCGCCTTCTCCAGCGGAACCCGGTCATCGGTGATGGAGAGGGTGGGGGTGAGATAGGAGGCCTGGCGCTCGGCGTTGGTGAAGGCCCGGTCCCGGGCCATCTCCTTGATGACCAGCCCCAGCGGTACGGCGAAGGCCACCACCACCATCACGGTGACGGCCAGGGAGACCTTGACCAGAGCCCATCTCATCTTTGACGTCCTTGCTGCTGTCCTGGTGGGGAACCGTCCGGCGGTTCGAGTTTCACTCCGACGCCCCGGAGGGTGTGCAGATAGCGCGGGCGGGCGGCGGTCTCGCCGAGCTTCCGCCGCAGCCAGCTGAGATGGACGTCGATGGTCTGGTCGTCGCCGTAGCTCTGCTGCCAGACCTCGGCGAGCAGCTCCTTGCGGGGGACGACGACACCGGGACGTCCGGCGAGAAAGGTGAGCAGGTCGAACTCGCGCCGGGTCAGATCGAGTCCGGTCCCGTCGAGTTGGGCCTGCCTGCGCAGCGGATCGATGGAGAGCCCGCCGACCTGGATCAGCCGGGAGGGCGGGGCCTCCCCGGCCGACGACCGGGAGCGGCGCAGCACCGCGGCCATCCGCGCGGAGAGATGCTCCACCGAGAAGGGTTTGGTGAGGTAGTCGTCGGCTCCGTCGTTGAGCAGCCGGACGATCTCCGTCTCGTCGTCCCGCGCGGTCGCGATGATGACGGGGACGTCGGTGATGCCCCGCAGCATCTTCAGCGCCTCGGAACCGTCCAGATCGGGCAGTCCGAGGTCGAGAATGACCACGTCGAAACGGAAATGGGCAACCTCACGCAGCGCCTCCAGGGCCGTGCCGACGCTCCGCACCGTATGGGATGCCTCGGTCAGATGCCGGATGAGGGCGGAGCGTACGAACTGATCGTCCTCGACGACGAGCACACTTGCCATGGGCGGCACCGTACGCCATGCGGAGTGGACCGGTCGCGGGGGGAGTTGGGCCGGGCAGCTGGATTTGGTCGATCCCGCCGGGGACAGAGTTGAGGAAGGTGGTGCAGTATGGGGCTGATGCGTAGAGGACTTGTACATGCCATCGCGTGGTCGATGGCCACGGGGGCGGCGGTGACGCTTACCTGGTGGGGTGTTCACACGGTCATGTCCGGTACCGCGTACGACCGTCCCATGGCGGTGGCGATCGACACGGAATCCGAGACGACCAGGCAGCCGAAGAAGGAACAGGACTCGTCGACCAAGCGGCCGCCGAGCCCTTCCGCGCCGGTCGGGGCGCAGCGGCTTCCGACCGGCCAGGAGAGCGTGAACAGGACGCCCGCGCCGACCGGTTCGCCGGTGAGGCCCTCCCAGAACGCCGCGGCCTCCGGGGAGAAGACGCCCATGGCGGGGAGTTCGTCCTCGCCCGCCAAGCCCGCGAGCGCGGGCGATGTGAAGTCGTACACGGTGGCCGGCGGCCGGGTGGTGCTCGATCTCGGCGAGAAGTCGGCGGAGCTGGTGTCGGCGACGCCGAACGCGGGCTGGCAGATGCAGGTGTGGAAGCAGGAGTTCTACATCCGGGTCACCTTCACCAAGGACGGCCGTGAGGTGTCGGCGTACTGCACCTGGCACGAGACCAAGCCGACGGTGGTCTTCGACGACCGCTGAGGCCGTCTTTCAGGCGAAGGCCTCGGGCGGGGGCGCGGGCGAGGGTCTGGCGTCGGCGTCGGTGACGGCACGGGCGCCGCCGGTGAAGTCGATGAGGTCCTTGCCGTGCTCGACCCGGCCGGGGTGCGGGTCGCTCGCCACCCGGCGGGTGAACTCGGCGATCGGCAGGGGGGTGTCGGAGGCGAGGAGGACGGCGTTGCCGAAGCGGCGACCGCGCAGTACGGCGGGGTCGGCGGCGAGCGCCAGTTCGGGGAAGACGGTCGCGGCGGTGGCGACCTGGGCGCGCAGATGCGCGAGCGGCGGGCCGTCGGCGAGGTTGGCGATGTAGTGGCCGCCGGGGCGCAGTATCCGGCGTACCTCGGCGAGGAATTCGGCGCTGGTGAGGTGGGCTGGGGTGCGTGCGCCGCCGAACACGTCGGCTATGACGAGATCGGCCCAGCCGTCGGGGAGTTTGCCGAGCCCGGCGCGGGCGTCGGTGGAGCGGACCCGTATGCGGGCGTTCGGGTCGAGGGGGAGCCGGTCGCGGACGAGCTGGACCAGGGCCGCGTCCAGCTCGATTATCTGCTGGGTGGAGCGGGGGCGGGTCGCGGCCGTGTAGCGGGCGAGGGTGAAGGCACCGCCGCCGAGATGCACGGCCTGGAGGGGCCGTCCGGCCGGGGCGGCGAGATCCACGGCGTGGCCGATCCTGCGCTGGTACGCGAAGGTGAGCCGGGCCGGGTCGTCGAGGTCGACGTGCGACTGGGGCGCCCGGTCGATGAGCAGCGTCCAGCCGCGCGGCCGGTCCGGGTCGGGTATCAGCTCCGCGGTGCCGCCGTCGACCTGGGCGACGACGGCTTCGGGTCTGCCGGGCGCGTCCGTGCGCCGTCGCTTGCTTTTCGCCATCCGTCCATTATCGACGCGGGCGGGGGCGGCTGCCCGGCGGGTCCCGGGGCCCTCGGCCGGTCGGGCCGGTCGGGCCCGGTCAGCGGCGGCTGTCGGCGGCCTCGATGAGACGGGCGGCCTCGCCCAGCGCCCTGCGGAGGGCGGCGGGGTCGGTGACCTGGGCCGGATCGCTGGGGGGCAGCAGCCAGCCGGTGCCCCGGACCGGGGGCTCGGCGGGGGGCCGCCCGCCGGGCGGGGAGGTCCGCGTACAGGCGCTGCCCGGCAGGTCCCAGCCGTCGGCGGTGCCGGGCGGGACCAGGAAGCCGAGGGTGTCGCAGCTGCGGTCGTGCAGGACCGGGCCGACGGCGGGCGCGGCGGTGCGGCGCAGGATGTCGACGGCTTCCAGGCCCTGGCGGGCGGGGACGGTCACCAGGTCGCAGCCGCCCTGGGGGAGGCCGTCGGGGGGCGTGCCGCCGTCGGGACGGTCCGCCCGGCGGGCGGGAGCGGTCGGGGCGGGTGTCACGGGCGTACGGACACCGCCGAGAGCGCTGGTCTCCATGCCGGCCTCCATCACGGGGATCCCTCCTCGCTCGACTGGAGACACGGACCGCGTCTCCGAGGTGTTCAACGGCCGAGGGTGTCAAGGGCTACGGCACCACACCGCCCAAAGGGTGGCAGTTCATGGCAGATCGCGGCGGAGACATCCCTTTTGCGGCCAAACTCCAGGGAGAGGCCGTCACAGCGACACGGTCCCGGCCCACCCGCCGGGAGCTGCGGCCACCCGGGAGAGAGGGCTGGGCCATGGGGACATCGGCATACGCGGGGGCGGTTCCCAACGCCGCCTTCCGGCGGCTGCGCGGACGGCTGTCGCCGGGGGAGTTCGCGGCGTCCGTCCGCAAGGCGGCCCGGCAGATCGGCGAGCAGGTGTCGTGCGACGCCCGTTATGTGGGGCGGGTCGAGGCCGGTGAGATTCGCTGCCCCAACTACGCGTACGAACGGGTATTCCTTCATATGTACCCCGGTCTGACGCTGGCGGATCTGGGGTTCACGGCGCGCGAGACGGTACGGGGCGGGCGGCGGGCACGCCGCCCGCCCGCCGAACCGGCGGGCGCGAAGGGGCCCGTGCGGGAGCCCGTCGGCCATGAGGCCACCTCGGCGGGCGTCGGCCACGGCGAGAAGGAGACCGATGTGCTGCGACGCGTATTTGTGACGAACGGATCCGCCGCGGTGGCGGCCGTGTCCCTCGGGCTGGGTTCAGGGGCGGGCTCCGGGTCCGGCCCGGGGTCCGCGCCCCGGCCGGAGGGCCCGCCGGCCCTGCCCGGCGTCGTCCCCGGGCAGCGGCGGTTCGGCGAGCCGGAGGTGAGCGCCGTCGAGGAGGCGGTGCGAAGGATCCGGCTGCTGGACGACCGGCACGGCGCGGACGGCCTCTACCGGCGGGCCGCCCGGCCGCTGCGGGCGGCGTACGCGCTGCTCGACTCGGGCGTCTCCGCCCGGCGCGGGGCGGTGGACCGGCTGCACTCGGGCGCGGGCGAACTGGCCCTGTCGGTGGGGTGGCTGGCGCATGACTCGGCCCGCTTCGACGACGCCCGCTCGCACTACGCGGAGGCGCTGGCGACGGCGCGGGTGGCGGCCGATCCGGCCCTGGAGGCCCACGCCTTCTCCAACACCTCCTTCCTGGCGCGGGACGCGGGCCGCCACCGGGAGGCGGTCCGCTCGGCCCAGGCCGGTCTGCTGGCCGCCCGCGACCTGGGCTCCCGGCGGCTGCTCTCCCTGCTGTCGCTGCGGGAGGCCGGGGGCTGGGCGGGCCTCGGCGACCGCGCCGAGTGCGAGCGCGCCCTGACGCGGGCGCACGGGCACTTCGGCCGGGGGGCCTCGGACGCGGACCCCGAGTGGATGTCGTTCTTCGGGCTGCCGGAGCTGGAGGCGCTGGAGGCGCAGTGCTGGGCGGCGCTGGGCGAGTGGGCCCGCGCGGCCCGTCACGCCCGCCGGGCGGCCGAGCTCCAGGACCGGGGCTTCACCCGCAATCTGGCGCTCTACCGGGCCGAACTGGCCGTGGACCTGGCACACGGCGGCGTCCCCGACGAGGCCGCGGCGGCCGGGCACCGGGTGCTGGACCTGCTGGGCGGCGTCCAGTCCTCCCGGGTCCGGGCGATGCTGCGGACGACCGCGACCGCGCTCGGCCCGTACCGGACCGCGCGGGGAGTGCCGGAGTTCCTCGCCCGGCACGGGGAGGCGGTGCGCGGGGCATAGGCAGCCGTCCGGGCGCGGTCGGTCGTGGCCGGGCGTCCCGCCAGGGGTTATCACCGGGTGAACCGGTCGCGGCACGCGCAACCTTCTCGCGAGCCGGGGAGTCAAGCGACCGCACGGGATCTTCTCACCGAAGAATCCCTTTCGCCGACTTGACACTCATTCAACCCTTGGGGGGACGTTTCATGACGTCACGCAGCAGCACCTTCCGTACGCTGGGGCTCGCGGCGGCCACGGCCCTCGTGGGCTCGCTGACCGCCTCCACCGCGATCGCCGCCCCGGAAGGGCCCGACCGGGCCCCGGCCGTACAGAAGAAGGCGGCGGCGAAGCCGGTCGCCCTGCCGGACGACTTCAACGGAGACGGCCACCAGGACGTGGCCCTCTCCGCTCCCATGGCGTACATCGGCGGGGAGCGGCGCGCGGGGTACGTCGCCGTGCTGTACGGCTCGAAGAACAAGCCGTCGACGACGCGCAAGCAGATCCTCCACCAGGACTCCCCCGGCATCCCGGACCAGGCCGAGAACGGCGATCAGTACGGCCGGGGCCTGGCCACCGGGGATCTGGACCACGACGGCTACACCGATCTGATCGTCGGCGCCCGGTACGAGGACACCGCGGCCGGCCGGGACCGGGGCAGTCTGTCGGTGGTCTGGGGCGGGAAGTCGGGCCTCTCCGGCTCGGCGATCCTCCGGGACGGCTCCGGGGCGCACGCCTCCGGCGGCGAGTTCTTCGTGACCGGGGACTTCGACGGCGACGGCGACACCGACCTCGCGGACACCAACAGCCCCGGGCTGCGGGTGTTCGCCGGGCCCTTCAGCCGCGACGGCGTCCCCACCGGCGTCACGGACCACGGGAAGGTGCCGAGGTACTCCATCAAAGGCATCTCCTCGGGCGATGTGGACGGCGACGGGAAGACCGACGTCGTCGCGACGGTGTTCGAAGGGCACATCCCCAAGCGAGGCCTCTGGCGCTACTCGGGGCACACCATGGTCTGGAAGGGAACCGCCCAGGGACCGGCCGACCCCGTCGAGGTCACCGGTGTCGCCGGTCAGCCGCTGAGCGGGGAGGCCCTGGACCTCGGCGACATCAACCGGGACGGGTTCGAGGATCTCGTCGTCGGCCGCACCTGGGAGCAGGGGGACCACATCGACGAACTGGCCATCGCCAAGGGCGGGATGATCACCTATGTCCCCGGGTCCGCGAAGGGCCTGGACTCCGCCTCGGTGACCGCCTTCAACCAGGACAGCTACGGGATCCCGGGCGTCGCCGAGTCGAGCGACCGGTTCGGCGCGGCGATCTCGATCGCCGACATCGACGGCGACGAGTACGAGGATCTCGCGATCGGCGTTCCCGCGGAGGACCTCGGCCTCGGGTACGACGCGGGAGCGGTCGTCACCCTGCGCGGCGGCAGGTACGGGCCGGTGAGCGAGACGGCGCGCGTCCTCACCCAGGACACGGCGGACGTACCGGGCACGGCGGAGGAGCGCGACCAGTTCGGTCTGGCCCTCAAGCTCGCCGACACCAGCGCGGACGGCCGGGCCGAGCTGTTCGCCAGCGCGCCGCACGAGAACAAGGACGAGGGATCGGTCTGGATCTTCCAGCCCACCGCCACCGGGATCACGGCCAAGAAGTCCGCCGTCTTCGGCCCCAAGTCCCTGGGCCAGCGCCCCGACATCAGCGAGCTGGGCTTCACCTACAACGACTGACAACGACTGACCCGCCCGACCGCTCACGGCGTCAGGCTCACCCGGTGCTCCGCCAACCGCGCCAACACCGCGTGGTTCGCCTCCCACCCGTCCGGGGCACCTGCCCATGGCCGCCTCCGGCGGCATACCGGACTCCGTCCGGCGATCACGGCGTGAGGCTCACCCGGTGCTCCGCCAACCGCGCCAACACCGCGTGGTTCGCCTCCCACCCGTCGGGGGCTCCTGCCCATGGCCGCCTCCGGCGGCATACCGGACTCCGTCCGGCGATCACGGCGTGAGGCTCACCCGGTGCTCCGCCAGCCGCGCCAACACCGCGTGGTTCGCCTCCCATCCGTCGGGGAACTTCACCGCGACGCCGAGTTGGACGGGTTCGGTGGAGGGGTGTTCGTCGAGCAGTTCGCTCACTCCGGCGCGGCAGACCACGACGCAGGCGTGGCGGTGACGGGAGGTCAGGACGCAGAGGCGGCCCGTCTCCAGGTGGAAGGCGGTGGCGTCGGGGCGGCCCGAGAGGGGGTGGAGGATGACGGTGATGTCGAACTCGCGGCCCTGGAGGCGGTTGGCGGTGTCGACCGTCACCTCGGAGACGCCCAGTTCGGTGAGGGCCGCCCGGACGGCGGCGGCCTGGTCGCGGTGGGCGGTGCCGACCGCGACGCGGTCGGCGGTGACCGGGGCCGGGTCGGCGTCGGCGGTGCTGGTCGCGACACCGCCCCGGTCCAGTATCCGGCGGACCACCCGGGCCACCGCGCGGACCGCCTCGGGGTCGGTGCGCGGGGTGTGTCTGGCGGGCAGTTCGAGCAGGCCCCACCCCGACTCGGCGGCCTCGTCCAGCACCCGGTCGTGGGCCGAGCCGTCGGAGGCGGTGCCGAAGGAGAGTTTGCGGTCGCCGTGGCCGGTGCCGCTGCGGAAGGGGGTGTACGGGTAGAACGCGGCGGACACCAGCGGCGCGGCCGAGGCGGGCAGCCGCCAGGAGACCGGCAGCCGGTGCTGGGGCAGCTCGGGGTTGTGGGCGAGCAGGGTGGAGACCGCGCTGGCGGAGGGGTCGTACGAGAGCCCCGCCCACTGGTCCGCGCCCACCACCGAGAACGGGTCCAGCTGGCCGGGGTCCCCGACGAACAGGGCCCGCTCGAAGAGGCCGGCGACCGCCAGCAGCGCGTCCGAGCGCATTTGGTAGGCCTCGTCGACGATCGCGTGCGACCAGGGCCCCACGCCCTGGACGTGCGCCCACTTCGCCGCCGTGGAGATCACCACGTCGAGGCCCGCGAGCTCGCCGGCCTTGGCGGACTTGCGGACGTTCGCCAGGGCGTCGAGGGCCTTGTCGTAGGGATCGGGGTCATTGCTGTGCAGCCGCCCCACCGGCAGCCCGGGCTCCTTCTCGGCGAGGCGGAGGACGAGATCGTCCACCTGGGCGTTGGTCTGGGCGATCACCATCAGGGGGTGGCCCGCCGCGGCCAGCTCGCGGGCGGCGCGGACCACGAGGGTGGACTTCCCCGCGCCGGGCGGGGAGTCCACGACCACGCCCCGGTCGGTGCCGTGCAGGGTGTCGGCGAGGATGCGCTCGGTGGCGGCGGCAGCGGCGACGGCGGGGTCGACCGCGGTCACGGGGTCGAAGACGGTCACAGGATGTCCTCCGGGGTCACCGGGTCGGGGGCCTCGGCGTCGGTGCCGGGCGGGCCGCCGTGCGTCCACGGCGTCTCCTCCGGCTCCGGGAGCCTGGGCCCGCCTCTCTGGTCGTGTTCGAAGAGGGTCCAGGCGAGCCGGTCGCCCTTGACCGGCACCGTCCCCTCGGCCGGGTCCTTGGCGCGGCCCATCCGGTCGGTGAGCCGCAGTACGAGGAGGTCGTCGGCCTCGTGGCGGACGAACTCGGCGGTCTGGGGTTTGCCGTCGAGCGAGCGGTACACCTTGACGCCCTCGCCGAGGTGGGGGCGGTCGTCGGTGCGCAGGACGACCAGCGGGCGCGGGGCGGGCCGCCTCGACTCGGACCAGGCCATCGTCACCTCGATGACCTCGCCGGTGAACGCCTCGCCCGAGAGTCTGCGCCCGGCCAGCACCAGCGGGTCGTCCAGCGCCTCCTGGGCGTCCAGCTGGGTCTGGGCGCTCTCGCGGGCGGCGAGCTTGCGGGCGGCGGTCACCGCGTCGTCGCGGCGGGGCTGGGGCGGCTCGCCGGCCCGCACCCGGTCGCGGTGGGCGGTGAAGGACCAGCGGTCGCGGGTCCAGCGCTCGGTGGCCCTGGGGCCCTCGGGCAGTTCGTTCAGCAGCTCCAGGGAGCGCCACACCGCGTGCCAGGTGGGCTCCAGCTGGGTACGGAGCAGTCGGCGGATCTCCCGCTCGGCGAGGGAGAGCTGGCCCAGCCAGCCGTCCGCCTCGGCCCCCTCGCCGGCGGCGGCGAGCGCCAGGCGCACCCGGTCGTACGCCTCCACGGCGGGGGCGAGCAGCCGGTTGTCGAAGGCCGGGTCGGTGGCCGGGCCGGCCGGGGGGACCAGCAGCTGTCCCCGGGCGTCGCGGCCCAGCTCGGCGCGGAGCGCGGCCTCGGCCCCCGAGCCGCCGTCGGGCGGGTCGATCCAGGCGAGCAGCGCGCCGAGGTGCTGGTCCTCCAGGGAGGACTGGCCGGTCGCCCAGTGGCGGTTGAGGAGGTCGGTCGCGGCGAGCAGCAGGGAGGAGCCGGGGACCCGGGCGCGCTCGCCGTAGTGGGTGAGCCAGCGGCCGAGCAGCGGTACGTGGGGCGGGGCGGGGTAGGGCGTCTCGGGGTCCTGCTCGGAGGTGCGGCGGAAGCGCATGGAGCGGCCGAGGAGGCGGACGAAGTCGACGGCGGCGCGGCCGGGGACGATCAGCTGGGGGGCGTCGGCGCACAGCTCCGCCTGGGCCTTGACCCGCTTGCCGGTGGCCGGGTCGGTCTCGTTGCGCTCGACCAGCTCGATGTCGTCGGTGTAGCCGTCGAGATGGGGCAGGACGGCTTCGGCCAGCTCGGCGAGGAAGGCGAAGCGCAGTTCGCGGTCGCGGGGCTGGGCGACGGTGAGCAGCCGGGGCCGCTCGGGGTCGGTGCCGACGAGCGCGCCCAGCGGGGCTCCGGCCTCGCCCGCGGTGGTGAGCGGGACGAGGACCAGGGGGCGGTCGCTCAGATGGCGGTGGCGGACGGTGGTCAGGGGGTGGGCCCGGCCGGACTCGACGGCCTCCAGCCGGGCGAGGGTGGAGATCAGTGACATCCGGCGGCCTCCGGCAGCTCGTCGGGGGCGGTGCGGGCCGCCGGGAGCGAGGCCAGGGCCTCGGCGCGCAGGGCGGCGGCCCGGCGCAGCGCGGCGACGGCCGGGTCGTCGGGGTCGCCCGCGGTGCCCCGGGCGGCAGCGAGGACGTCGCCGACGGTCCGCAGGCCGCCCAGCTCGCCCCGGACGGAGCGGCCGAGCGTCTCGACCGCGCCGGCCCGGCGGGCCCGGTCCCGGCAGTGGAAGGCCAGCTCGCAGGCGGCGAGGCAGTCGGGGGCGTAGGCCGCGGGGACGGCTGCCACGGCGGCCCGGAGCTCGTCGGCGGGGCGCTCGGGGTCGAAGGTGAGACCGGCGGGGAGCGCGGTGGCGATGTCCTCGACGCGGGTCAGCCGGGCGAGCTGGCGGCGGGTGACGGAGAGCTGTTTGCGGACGTCGACGGCGGAGGCGGTGGGGAGGTTGGAGAAGTCCTTGGGGCAGACCAGCAGCACGCTCTCGGCGACGCTCGCGCCGGCGGTGTGGGCGGCGATCCGCTCCAGCGCCAGGACGTAGACGGCGGCCTGGCGGGCGGCGGCCCCGACCTTCGCGGCGTCGGCGGAGGCGTCGATCATCGGGAAGGACTTGATCTCGACGACGGTCCAGCGGCCGTCGGGGTGGACCACGACGGCGTCGGGCTCCAGATAGGCGGGGGCGCCGGCGACCTCCAGGGCGAGCAGGGGGTGGCGCAGCAGGGTCCAGACCCCGTCGGCGGTGGCCTGGCGCAGTGCCAGCGCGGTGCGCGCGGTGCGGCCCTCGGGGCCGGCGGCGGCGAGGTCGGGGAGGGCGAATCCGGTGGGGCCCTCCGCGCCGATGAGGCGCATCAGCTCCGCGCCGCCGTCGGAGGTGACTCTGGCCTCGAAGGCATTGCCCCGCATGAAGGCGAACTGGGACTGGCCGAAGGGGGCGGGCGAGCCGAGGGCGGTGGCGAGCGCGGCCTTGTCGACCCCCGCGCCGTCGAGCAGGGCGCGGCGGTCGCAGCCGGGGTTGGCGGCGAGGGCGGCCAGCGCCCGGGCGTCGAGCGGACGCGGGCGGGCGGCGGGGCCTCTCAGCTCAGCGAGCCGCTGCCGCGGTGGTGTCGTCGGCGCCTGCGGAGGTGGTCCGCTGTCCAGGGATTCGCTCACCCGGGGAAGTGTGGCATCCGCCACTGACAATCGGGGGGCGACCACTCGAAGAGGCCGGTGAGGGGGGTGTGGTGCTCGTGGCGGAAGCCGTGGCAGGGGCCGTGGCCGCGGCCGGGGAGAGCCGTGCGAGCACCCGGTCGGCGAGGCGGGTCGCGGGCTTGGCGAGGAGTGCTCCGGCGGCCATGACGGCGACTCCCGCGACGGCGTCGAGGAGGTAGTGGTTGGCGGTGCCCATGACGACGATCACGGTGATCACGGGGTAGCCGACGGCGAGCGTCCGCAGCAGCGGCGTCTTCCGGCCGTACCGCCAGAGGATCACTCCGCACCACACGGCCCAGCCGACGTGGAGGCTCGGCATCGCCGCGTACTGGTTGGTCAGTCCGCCCATGCCGCGCGGCGCGCTGGCCTCCGCGCCCCACCAGCCGTAGGAGCTGTACTGCGCCATGGTGTCGACGAAGCCGTGGGCGGCGTCGAGGAGTCTCGGGGGGCAGGTCGGCATGAGGACGAAGCCGACGAGGCCGAGCAGGGTGGAGAGCATCAGCCAGGTGCGGGCCACGCGGTAGCGGGCGGGGCGGCGGCGGAAGAGCCAGACGAGGACGGCGGGGGTGACGAGGTAGTGGAGCGAGGCGTAGAGGAAGTCCGCGGGGATGCCGATCGCGGGGACCTCGGTGAAGAGCTTGTTCAGCGGGGTCTCGGCGTCGAGGAGGAGTGCCTTCTCGGCCCGGAGTATCGCGAGGCCGTTGTCGACGGCGGTGTTCACGTCCCCCCGGGCCAGCAGCCGGCCCGCCGAATAGGCGATGTAGACGACCGCTATCAGCGTCAGTTCGGTCCACCAACGGGGCCGATGACCGGGTCCGAGGTACGGCATCCGAGCGTTCTCTCCCTGTGTGGTCTCCGATGGCCCGGCGTTCCGTGGGTCGGCGGCCATCGGACAACCGTACGGTGTCGGGTGACGGTGCTGGGTGCGGGGCCGGGCCTCCCCAGAGACGCGAAGATCGCCCCGAAGGTTGCGTCGATGATGTTTGAGCGATGATGGAACGCCATCACCAGCGCTTATTACCTACGGAGGCCGTGATATGGCACCGCGGATCCTGCTCGTCCGGCATGGTCAGACCGAATGGTCCCTCTCCGGCCGCCACACCGGTCGGACCGATCTTCCCCTGCTGGAGGAGGGCCGGCGCGGGGCGAAGCTGCTGGGAGAGCGGCTGCGGCGGTCACCCTGGGCCTCGCTGGAGGGGGTGGAGGTGCGCACCTCTCCGCTGGTGCGCGCCTCGGAGACCTGTGAGCTGGCGGGGTTCGGCGACCGGGCGGCCGACTGGGACGCGCTGATGGAGTGGGACTACGGGGCGTACGAGGGGCTGACCCCGCCCCAGATCCGTGAGATCGCCGGTCCGGACTGGGTCATCTGGCGGGACGGGGTGCGCGACGGCGAGGCGCTCGCCGAGGTCTCGGCGCGGGCGGACGAGGTCGTGGAGTGGGCGCGCTCCGCCGACCGGGACGTGCTGGTCTTCGCGCACGGTCACATCCTGCGGGTGCTGGCGTCCCGGTGGCTCGGGCTGGACCCGGCGTTCGCGGCCCGGCTGAAGCTGGATCCGGCCTCGCTGTCGGTCCTGGGGTGGGCGTACGGCGCTCCGGCGGTGGACCGCTGGAACGACGCCGGCCATCTGGAGGGCTGACCGGAAGGGCGGGGGCCGGTCCGGGGCAGGGCCGGGACAGGCCCCGGGGGACCCTTCGCCCGGCTCCGCCCTCTTGCGCCGCCCTGGACAATGGAGGGCGGTCCGGATCACCCGGCTCCCCGTGCGAGGAGGAAGCAGCACATGGCGGAACCCCAGCAGCCGGCTCGCAGGACGCGGCCCGCGCCCCTGCTCTTCGAGCCTTCGGAGGCCGTCGCCGATCCGGAGCACTTCTTCGACCTGGAGTCGATGGCCGACCCGCGTGAGCTGCTCGCCCGCTCGACCGAGCTGGCGCTGGCCTTCCGCGCCGCCGCCGACCGGGCCGTGGAGTTCCAGGCGATGGCCGCCGCGCAGCTCGCCGATCCGCGGCGGTTCGACCGGCTCACCCCGGGGGATGTGGCCGACCGGGCCGGGTGGACCGAGGACTACGCCCGGAAGATGATCGAGTTCGGCCGGAGCCTGCTCAGGGACGGGCCGAACCAGTAGGCCGATCGACCGGCCGGCGGACCGGTCGACCGGACTGACCGGCGGACTGGCGGACAGACCGATCAGCTGACCGGACCGAAGCACCTGGCATATGCGGGGCGCACGATACCGCTCCGCGCTCGCCCCTGTCCCCGTTTTCGCCGACACTGGGCGACCGCTCTGTCACTCCGGGTAGACCTGAGGCATGAGCGGATGGCTGCGCGACACCGACAAGGACCGCCGGACCGACCTCCGACCCCCGGCCGACGACACGATCGAGCGGGAGGTCTCCCGGGTCTGCGGCCCGGGGGCCGACTGGCTCGCCTCGGCCGGGGCGTACCCGCGCTCGGTGCTGGCCCTCTGGGAGGCCAGACCGACCGAGCCCGCCGTACTGCCCTGCGGCTCGGTCTTCGACGTCGTCAATGTGCCGGCGGTCTTCGGCCGGCAGCTGCTGGACCGGCTCCGGGAGGAGGGCCCCGGCTCCGGCCCCGTCGCCGCCCACCGGGGACGGATGCTGATCTTCGCCACACCGGGCTCGGCGGGCCGGCTGCCCGCGCTGCTGCGGTGGGAGGAGTGGGGCGGCGCGGTGCCGCCGCTGCTCTGCCACGGCACCGGTGACGCGGTGACCGTGCCGCCCCTGGAGGAGACCGGCGGGCCCGGGTCCGGCTCGCGCTGGGTGGTGGCCCCGGGGGCCCGGCACCCCTGGCTGCCGGGCCCCGAGGTGCTGCTCTGGGCCTGTGTCCGGGCGGCCAGGGCCCTCGCCGCCCCGGATGTGCGCATATCGATTTTTCACCGTCCCGACCAGGGTGCTAAGGTCTACGACGTCAGCAGGCGCCGCTAGCTCAGTTGGTTAGAGCAGCTGACTCTTAATCAGCGGGTCCGGGGTTCGAGTCCCTGGCGGCGCACAGACGGAAAGAGCCCCTCGGCATTGCCGAGGGGCTCTTTCGTGTCCCCCGACACTCCTGCTACGCCGTGGTGATCTTGACCGTCCAGGAGCCCGAACCGGTGCGGTCGGAGACCTCCACCCGGGTCCGCTCCTCGGGCAGGGTGTAGGTCTCCCCCACCCCCAGCGGCGCGTCCGCCAGCTCCGGATAGACCGACTGGTCCCAGCACGCCTCGCTCTCCGGATGAGTGTCGATCACCTCGATGGGCCCGCCGCCGGACGCGGTGTCCGACTGCACCCGGTACAGCAGCACCCCCTCGGTGCAGAGCGACTCGTCATTGCCCGACGCGCCGCGCGCCTCGATGGCGATCGCGGTGCCCTCCCCGGTGCGCACCACCGCCAGTCGGGTGCCGAGACCGCCGCCGGGCGCGGGCGCGGAGATCGGCTCCAGGGTGATCAGCTCCGGTCCTGTGACACAGCGCACGGCCCGCCCGTCCAGCCAACCCAGCTTCCACTTGTGCCAGCCGAAGAGATCGGGGGCCATCCCGAACTGGCTGCCCATCACGTCCCAGTCGCCGACATAGGTGTCCCAGTCGCCCTTGCCGTCCGTGGGCCGGTGGTAGAGGTCCGGCAGGTCGAAGACGTGCCCGGTCTCATGGGCGAGGACATTGCGATCGGGCGGATGGCGCTCGAAGACCGTGACCACCCTCTTGATCGGGACGCCGTCCGCGCGCAGCGGCCGGTCGAAGTTGACGACCTTGGTGGCGTCGGAGTCCACTCCGGGCGCGTCCGGGTCGGCGACCAGATAGACGATGTCGTAACGGGAGAAGTCGACCTGCCGGTCGGCGGCGGCGAAGGCGTCCCTGAGGTACGCGCCCCGCCGCTCGGGCTCCCAGTCGCGGCTTATCCCGTACTCCGTGGACTCCTTCGGCATCCGCACCCAGTCGGGCTGCGGGTGCGCGCGCAGCCGGAACTTCCCGTAGGAGGCGCGCTCGAAGAATTCGCTGGTGGCGGGGAAGTGGTCGGCGGCCAGCAGCTCCGGGGAGTGGTTCGGGGCGGCGTCCGGGAAGGACAGGAAGATCATGACCGCGTCCAGCTCGCGGAGCGGGCGCGGGTAGGCGGCGTTCCAGGTGTCCAGGCCCAGGGAGTGATGGGCCTCGGTCCGCGAGAGCAGACAGGGGGCGGTGGAGGCCTTCGCCACCGCGGGTCCGGCCACCAGGGAGGTGGCGGCGATCGCCATCAGCGAGGTCAGGGCCGCCGCCGCGCTGCGCAGCCGGCCGCGCTCGCCGCCGCCGTCCCCGCCCGACGCGCCGGGGCCCCGGGGATCGTGCGGTGGGTCCGGTGGGGGCGGTGCGCCCGAAGCGCCGGACAGGCCGGGCGGGCCGTACGGGTCGGATGGACCGTACGGGTCGTACGGGTCCGGCGTGTCGCCGGTATCCGGAGCCAGGGGCTCCACTCCCCCGGGTGTTCCCGCGGGTGACTGCTGACCCTCCACGTAGACCTCCGGCTGCGGAATGGGAGACACCTCGACCACCTTGTGGTGTTTTCCTGGTGTACGTCCTGTTCCGGTGCCCCAGTCGAGTGACCTTCCCGAGACCAGTCCGTCATCCGGCCGAGATGGACCGACACTCCGAGAGGTCACGGAATGTCACATCCGGTCGCTCTGACACCGACCTCGATAAAGACCCGCGCAGAAACGATCGACCGGGCCCCTGAGCGGGCACCACCCATGTGGCGGAGCTGGTACGGCGCTGGGAGCAGCCCCTATGATCGGCACACTTTCCCGACCTCTTTGCCCAAGTACCCGACCTTTCCCGACCACATCTGTACGCCCCTGCACGACACAACTGCACTACGGGAGTGAGCGGTGAGCGCAACCTCCGAAGGAACAGGGCCCACGGGAGTCGCAGCCCCCGGCCGGACCCGGCAGCGGATCACGGAGCGTAACGGCTGTTCCATCTCCGAACTGCGCGACTACCGTGCCGCGTTCGCCGCGGCCCATGTCGCCATGGCCCTGGTCGACGACAAGGGCCAGATCCTCAGCGCCAACCCGGCGCTCGGCGCGCTGCTGGGCACCGCTCCGGCGGTGCTGTGCGGCCGTCCGGCGGCCGAGCTGATCGATCTCGCCTCGGACCGCCGCATCTGGCACGCGTACCGCGAGGTGCTGCGCGGCCGGCGCTCCCGCTTCCGCTGTACCCGCCGGCTCAAACACCCCGACGGGCGCGCGCTCTGGGCCGAGGTCACCCTCGCCCCGCTGCCCGAGAGCGGCAGTGTGCTGCTCTGCGTCGCGGACGTCGGCGACCGGCGCGCGCTGAGGGCCCGGCTGCGCCATCTCCAGATGCACGACGCGGTGACCCGGCTGCCCAATCGGACGCTGTTCTTCGAACGGCTCACGGCGGCGCTGGAGTCCTCCGCCTACGACGAGGGCTCCACCGGCCGGATCGGGCTCTGCTACCTCGATCTGGACGGCTTCAAGGCGATCAACGACACCCTCGGCCACCGGGTCGGGGACCGGCTGCTCGCCGCGGTCGCCGGACGGCTCTCGGAGTGCGCCGGGGGCGACCGCGAGGCCGAAGGCGGCCATCTGGTGGCCCGGCTCGGCGGCGACGAGTTCGCGGTGCTGGTGGAGGACTCCACCGGTACGGAACAGCTCGCCGACGTCGCCCGGTCGGTGCTGGAGGCGCTCCAGCGGCCGTTCGACCTCGACGGCCAGCGGCTCTCGGTCTCAGCCTCGATCGGCGTGGTCGAGCGCACGGTCGCCGGGACCACCGCCACCGCGCTGATGCAGGCCGCGGACACCACGCTCTACTGGGCGAAGGAGGACGGCAAGGCCCGCTGGACCCTCTTCGACCCGGAGCGCAACGCCCACCGGGTGACCCGCCAGGCGCTCGCCTCCACCCTGCGGCCCGCCGTGGAGCGCGGCGAGTTCGCCCTGGAGTACCAGCCGCTGGTGGGGCTCGCCGACGGGACGATGCTCGGCGTGGAGGCCCTGGTGCGCTGGGAGCACCCGCAGTTCGGGAGTCTCGCGCCGAATCGGTTCGTCGGGATCGCCGAGGAGGACGGCTCGATCGTCCAGCTGGGCCGGTGGGTGCTGCGCACGGCCTGCCGGCAGGCGCGGCAGTGGCAGCGGGACCATCCCACGTCGCCGCCGCTGTTCATGAGCGTCAATGTCGCCGTACGGCAGGTCTGGGACTCGGACCTGGTGGCGGACGTGGCGGAGATCCTGGCGGAGACCGGTCTTGAGGCCGGGCTGCTCCAGCTGGAGCTGACCGAGTCGGCGGTGATGGGCTCTGCGGGCCGGCCGCTCCAGGCGCTCCAGGCCCTCAGCGACATGGGGGTGCGGATCGCCATCGACGACTTCGGGACCGGTTATTCGAATCTGGCCTACCTCAGCCGGCTCCCGGTCTCGGTGCTGAAGCTGGACGGTTCCTTCGTCCGGGGCTTCCAGGACGAGGCGCATCCCAATCCGGCCGACGAGACGATCGTGGAGGCCATGGTGCAGCTCGCCCACCGGCTGGGGCTCACCGTCACCGCCGAGTGCGTGGAGACGGCCGGGCAGGCGGACCGGCTGCGCCGGATCGGCTGTGACACCGGGCAGGGCTGGCTGTACTCGCGGGCCGTGGCCCCGGCCCGGATCGGTGAGCTGCTCGGTGCCCGGCTGTCCGCCTGAGGCGCGCGCGGAGGACGGGCGGGAGAAATGGATACCGCCCCCGGCCGGAAGTGGTGGGCTTCCGGGCGGGGGCGGCAGTGTGGGGGGACTCGGTGGTCCGGTGGCCCGTCCCCGCCGGCCGGGTGGGGCCGGTCGGCGGGGACCTTCACGGGCCGGGTGTCAGCTCATTCTCAGCAGGCGCCCTGGTCGCGCCAGACACCCCACTGGCCCGTGGTGCCGGGCTCTTCGCCCGTGGTCCACCAGCCGGCCTTCCAGGTGCGGCCCTTGTGCGAGACCAGCCCGTTGGTGTTGTACGTGCCGCTCGCGGTCCAGGCCGGCGCCGTGCAGCCGGGCAGCGGCTGCGAGGGAGACGGATTGGGGTTGCTGGGCGACGGGTTCGGGTTGCTCGGCGAGGGGTTGGGGTTGCTCGGCGACGGGTCCGGGGTGCCCGGGGAGGCGCCGACCGCCGCGACGATGTCGTTGAGCAGGGTGGTCTGGTTGTCCAGGCCGATCAGGGAGTAGAGCATCGCTCCGCCCAGACCGCGCTGGTGACCGTAGTCGGCGCGGGCCTGGATCGCCCGCTTGTCCAGACCGGTGAAGAACTCGCCGTCCTTGTAGAAGTACGCGGCCTTCGCCTCGTCGTCCCAGAAGGTCGTCGCCGGGTTGTCGACGATGCCGCCGAGCTCCTTGTAGTTGGCGATGCCCGCCTGCTGGCTGAGCGGACGCGGGGCGCTGCCGCCGTTCGCGGAGCCGCCGAGGCCGTTCTTGGTCCCGGCCGGGACGTTCTTCCAGCCCCGGTAGTACATCTCGTACCCGAGGGTGAGCTTCTTCGCCGGGAAGCCGCCCGCGATGCCGTAGGCGGGCTTGCCGTCGATCCAGGCGTCGATCGCGTTGTCGATCGAGTACTTCTCGTTGCCCGGCGCGATCGGGTCGGTCGGGTCGGAGGCCGGGGAGTACAGGGGCGACTGGTGGTACGTCGGGCCCTGGGAGCGCCAGGATCCGTGCATGTCGTACGTCATGATGTTCGCGTAGTCGAGGTACGCGCCCACCTTGTCCGTCTCGATGTGCTTGATCTTGTCCTGGCCGGCCGGCATGGCCGCCGTCAGCAGGTACTTCTTACCGCCGTTGGCCGCGCCGTAGGCGTCGAGCTGCTTGCGGAACTCGGCCAGCAGCAGGGTGAAGTTGGCCTTGTCCTCGGGGCCGTAGTGGTTGCCGAGGTGGCCGCCGTTCGAGCCCGGGTACTCCCAGTCGATGTCGATGCCGTCGAAGATCCCGGCGGCGGTGCCCGGGCCTCCGTAGCCGTCGGCGACCGGCAGGTCTCCGGTGAGGTACTGCTTGATGCAGGAGGCCACCAGCTTCTTGCGGCTGGCGTCGGTCTTCGCCGCGTCGTGGAAGTACTTGGAGAAGGTCCAGCCGCCGAGCGAGATGTTGATCTTCAGCTTGGGGTGCTTGGCCTTCAGCTTCTTGAACTGGTTGAAGACGCCCGCGATCGGCTGGTCCCAGCGGTCGGCGACCCCGTCGACGCTGTCGGCGGCGGAGAAGGTGCGCTGGTAGTCGGCGTACGAGTCGCCCGCGCCGTCACCGGCGTTCGGGTTGTTGTCGTCACCCGCGGCCTTGTTCGCCTGGAAGCAGGTCAGATCCGTGGGGTGGATGTTGCCGAACGAGTAGTTGATGATGTCCAGCTTGCCCGCCATCCCGCGGGTGTCCAGGTGCTTCGGGTAGAAGGCGTTGCCGTACACGCTCCACTGGTCGTAGTACGCGATCTTCACGCCGCCGGTCGCGGGGGCGGTGGCCGCCGCGTTCGCGGTGGCGGACTCGCTCGCCGTGCTGGTGGCGGCGAACCCGGCCAGGGTGCCGGCGGCGAGCGCCGCCGTCGTCAGGGCCGCGATCAAGGGTCTGCGGGAGCTCACGAGCAGCCTCCGTGTGGGGGAAACGGGGCTCCTGAAACAGGAGTTGGGGGGAGACGGCCGGCGACCGGATGGCCGTCGTGATTGGTCTCGACCAATGAAGGACTAGACCAATCTCGGCGAGAAATCGCTCGTCAACGCCGTTCAGGCATAAGAAAAGCCGCTTGCCATCTCCATGACAAGCGGCTTAAGGACCGGTTAAGGGTGTGTTGAACAAGCCATAGGAACCGTTCAGGAATGAATCGCCTCGGAAGCCGCCTCTCGGGGCAACTCGTAAGCATCGGCGATCAGTTCGTAGGAACGCAGCCGCTCCTCCCCGCCGTGTGCCGGGGCCGTCAGGATCAGCTCGTCCGCGCCCGTGCGCTTCTGGAGACGGTCGAGCCCGTCGCGCACCGCGTCCGGCGTGCCGTGGACGACATCGGCCATCCAGCTCTGGGAGAACTCGCGCTCCGCCGCCGTGAAGGGATGTGCCTCGGCCTCCTCCGGGGAGGGGATCAGACTCGGCCTGCCGGACCGCAGCCGCAGCATCGACAGCGAGGACGCGAGCACCTGCCGCCGGGCCGACCGCTCGTCCTCCGCCGCCAGCGCGGAGACGCCGATCAGGGCGTACGGGGCCGAGAGCGCGGCCGAGGGCCGGAAGGACTGCCGGTACAGCTCCAGCGCGGGGACGGTGTTGCGCGCCGAGAAGTGGTGGGCGAAGGCGAAGGGCAGCCCCAGCACCCCGGCGAGGCGGGCGCTGTAGCCGGAGGAGCCGAGCAGCCACAGCGACGGCCGGGCGGCCGGGCCCTGCACCGGCCCCGGGACGGCGTGGATCCGGGCGTACGGATGGCCGTCGGGGAAGTCGTCGTCCAGGAAGCGGGTCAGCTCGGCCAGCTGCTGCGGGAAGTCGTCCGCGCCCGGGTCCGCCTGAGCGCCCCGGCGCAGCGCGGCGGCGGTCCCGCCGTCGGTGCCGGGGGCACGGCCGAGCCCGAGGTCGATCCGGCCCGGGGCCAGCGCCTGAAGGGTGCCGAACTGCTCGGCGATCGCCAGCGGCGCGTGGTTGGGGAGCATCACCCCGCCGGAGCCCAGCCGGATGCGCCGGGTGTGGGCGGCGAGATGGGCCAGGATCACGGCCGGCGAGGAGGAGGCCACGCCCGGCATGGAGTGGTGCTCGGCCACCCAGTGGCGGTGGAAGCCGCGCGACTCGGCGAGGCGGGCGATGCGGACGCTGGTGCGCAGCGCCTCGGTGGCGGTGGTGCCCGCGCCCACGGTGACCAGGTCGAGGACGGAGAGCGGGGTGGGGGCGGTGCCGAGGGCCGCTCCGCCGACGGTGTCGGGGGTGTCGCCGGGGGCTGTCGGGTGCACGGGCTCTGTCCTCCTGCGAATGGGCAACGTATAGCAGGAGTGACAGGAGGGAGTCTCCGTTTATTCCCGGCGCTCCGTTCCGGCGGGACGGGCCGTCGGGAAGGGCCGGCGCGGCGAACGGCCTTGCGGGAGACCCCGGGTGGGGCTCCCGGGCGCGGCGGGTCAGGATTCCGGTTTGGCGAAGAGCGTGCCGAGGCGCAGGGCCCAGGCGCGGCGGTCGGCGAGGCGGAGCCCCTCCCAGACGGTGACCTGGTGGGCGGTGAGGACCGGTTTGCCGACGGCTTCCTCCAGCTCCGGCAGATGGGCCACCGTGTGCAGGGCCGGGTCCGGGATCAGCAGGACGTCCGCGCCGGGGCGGTCCGCCGCCCGCGCCAGTTCCAGCAGCTCCGCGAGGCCCCAGGAGGTGTACTCCTCCGCCCGGGGGCCGCCGCTCGGGGGCGGGGTGGCCACCTCGACGCCCGAGGCCCTGAGGAACTCGGTGAAGTGGGCGGTGGCCTCCCCCGAGTGCGCTGCGGCCACCGCGACCCTGGCCGCGCCCAGCCTCCGTACCGCGTGGACGAAGCCGAACGAGGTGCTCGAAGCGGGCAGCCCGGCCACCCGGGCCAGGCTTCTGATCCGCCGGTGCGCCTCCTCCGGGCCCTGGAGCGGGCTGCCGCCGACACCGGTCCACACCACTGACTCGGCCCCCGCGAGCCGCAGCTCCTCGACACCGGCCGCGAGCCGGCCGTCGCTCCCGGCCGCCCCGGAGTCCTCGGAGTCCTCGGAGTCCCCGGGGGGCTCCGCGTCGACGACCACGAGCCTGATGTCGCTGTCCAGCAGCACCTCCAGCCTCGGATAGTCGTCCTCGGCGGAGTGCCCGGGGTGGAGAAGTCCGACCGTGGTCATGTCCAGCCTTCCTGTTCGTCTTCGGCGGGGTGTCCCGAGCGTCCCCGGGGTGGCCGGAAAAGCCGTTCCCGAACGTGGTCGGCGGGAAACGTGGGTACGTCCCCGGCATGACTGCCCCGCTGACCGCGCTGACCGCCCGCCGACTCCTCTCCGGCTTCGCCGCCGGGGACTTCACCCCCGTGGACGCGACCCGCGCGGCACTGGACCGGATCGGGAGCGTGCGGCCGGACGCCGCGCTCGCGGCGGCCGAGGCCTCGGCGGGACGCTGGGAGCGCGGCGAGCCCCGGGGGCTGCTCGACGGGGTCCCGGTGGCCGTGGAGGAGCCGCCCGCGCCGTACGAGGGGACGGGCGGCGGGGCGGGCGGCGGGGCGGAGGCCCCCTCGGCGGTGCTGCTGCGGGAGCACGGCGCGGTCCTCGTGGGCCGGACCCCGGCCCGGGAGCCCGCCCCGCGCGGCCCCTCCCGCACCCCGGCCCGGGACGGCGCGGCGGCCGTGGCCCTGGGCGCGGTCCCGCTCTCGCTGGGGACCGACGGCGGCGGCGCGATCCGCGTCGCGGCCTCCTTCAGCGGGGTTCTCGGGCTCAAGCCGACCTACGGGCGGGTGCCGCACTTCCCCGCCGGCCCGTTCGGGGCGCTCGCGCATGTCGGGCCGACGGCGCGGGACGCCGCCGACGCGGCGCTGATGCTCGACGTGATCAGCGGGCCGGGCCGGGTCCGCCAAGAGACGGAGGACGGTGTCAAGGGGCTGCGCATCGCCTACTCGCCCTCCTTCGGCGGCCAGGTCGCGGTGCACCCCTCGGTGGCCTCGGCGGTACGGGGAGCGGTGACCGCGCTGGCGGGCCTCGGCGCGTACATAACGGAGGCGGACCCGGACATGGCCGACCCGGTGGACGCGTTCCGGACGCTGTGGTCGGCCTCGGCGGCCCGGCTGGCGCACCGGCTCGGCCCCGGGCGGCGGCGCTCGCTGGACCCGGCGCTGCTGGAGATCGCGGCGGCGGGGGCGCGGATCAGCGCGGTGGAGTATCTGGCCGCCGAGGAGGCGCGGGCGGAGCTGGAGCGGCGGATGGACCGCTTCCACACCTCGTACGACCTGCTGGTCACCCCCACCGTGCCGGTGCCGGTCACCGCCGCCGAGGCGTCCCCGGGCCCGCGCGGCCGGGCCGGGTGGCCGCCGTTCGCGTACCCCTTCAACATGAGCCGGCAGCCCGCCGCGAGCGTGCCGTGCGGGGTGGACGCGGACGGGCTGCCGATCGGGGTGCAGCTGATCGCCGCGCGGCACGCGGACGCGCTGGTGCTGAGGGCGGCGCACGCGCTGTACGAGGCGGGGGCGACGGCGGGCGCGGTGGGCACGGCGGGCCGGTAGTACGCCGGGGGGCCGGTAGTACGCCGGGGGGCGCGAAGCCGTCCGCATATCGGCGCGACGCCGGGGTAGCCGGGCGAGCATGGCCCGACCACCGGAGAGACCACGACAGACCGCCCGCCCCACCCTGCGGCGGCGCTCGCTGCTGGCGGGAGCCGCGGCCCTGGGCGTGACGGGCGCGAGCGCCGGCTGCGCCAGGGTCGCGACGGGGAACGACGGCGACGGCGGCCGGCTGCTGGAGCAGCTGCGCGCGACCGGGACCGTACGGCTGGGGCTGGCGGGTGAGCAGCCCTACGGCTACATCGGCAAGGACGGGAGGATGACCGGCTCCGCGCCCGCCGTCGCCCGGCGGATCTTCAAGGAGCTGGGCGTGCCCGACGTCCAGCCCTTCCCCACCGAGTTCGGCTCGCTGATCGCCGGTCTGAATTCGCTCCAGTTCGATGCGGTGGCGGCCGGTATGTACATCAATCCGACCCGCTGCGAACAGGTCGTCTTCGCGGATCCCGAATATCAGATGCTCGACGCCTTCATCGTGGCGCGGGGAAATCCGAAAGGGCTGCGCACCTACCGGGACATCGCCGATTCCGGTGCGCGGATGGCGACCGGGACCGGCTATGCCCAGATCGAGTACGCGAAGGAGGCCGGGGTCCGGAAGGTCACGACCCTCCCCGATCAGCTGGCCGGGCTGCTCGCCGTGGAACAGGGCCGTATAGATGTCTTTGTCGGTACCGCGGTCACCGCGCGCAATGTGGTGCGGGAGACCGAGAGCACCCGTACGGAGGTCGTCGAAGAGGTCACTCCCCATGTCGATGGAAAACCGGTCGTCAGCGCCGGCGGATTCGCCTTCCGGACCCCTGAGACCGCACTCCGCGACGCGTTCAACCGTGAGCTGCGCAAGCTGAAGAAGAGCGGTGAGCTGCTGGAGATCATGCGGCCCTTCGGTTTCACGGCGGACCAGATGACGGATCTCACCGCCGAGGAGAAGTGCCGGGCATGAGCGAAATCACTCCGGGTCTGTGGGAAATCCTGCTGGACGGCGTCTGGATCACTCTCCAGCTGACCGTCCTCAGCGCCGCCCTCGCCGCGGCGGTCGCCTTCGTCACCGGTCTGGCGCGGCTGAACCGGCTCCGGATCGTCCGGTTCGCCGCCGGGGTCTACTTCGAGGTCTTCCGGGGCACGTCGGCGCTGATCCTGATGTTCTGGCTCTTCTTCGTGCTGCCGCTGGGCCTCGGCTGGCAGCTGGAGCCGATGTGGGCCGCCGTGCTGGCGCTGGGGCTCAGCTACGGGGCGTACGGCTCCGAGGTGGTGCGGGGCGCGGTCGCCGCCGTGCCGCCGGGGCAGCACGAGGCGGGCATCGCCCTGAATCTGCGCCCCGGGCAGCGGCTGTGGCGGATCGTCCTGCCGCAGGCGTGGCCGGAGATGATCCCGCCCTTCAACAATCTGCTGATCGAGCTGTTGAAGGGGACGGCGCTGGTCTCCGTCATGGGGGTCTCCGACCTCGCGTTCGGCGCGGCGCTGGTGCGCAACGCCACTGGTCAGAGCGCGCCCGTGTACACGGTGATCCTGCTGGTGTACTTCGTGATCGCCTTCGCGATGACCCGGGGGATGCGGGTGCTGGAGCGCCGGGCGAGGGCCGGGGCGGGCGAGGGGCCGCCACCGCGGCGGGCGCTCTCGCCGCGGCGGCTGCTCCCACCGCGCCGCCGGGCGGCGACCGCCGCCACCACCGCGAGCACCGGGGGTGAGCGCCGGTGAGCTGGGACTGGTCCGCCGTGGACGACTTCCTGCCGCGCCTCTGGGACGGTCTGCTGGTCACCGCGCAGGCGCTGGCGCTGAGCGCGCTGCTGGCGTTCGGCCTCGGTCTGGTGTGGGCGGTGGCCCAGCGCTCGGGGCCCGCCCTGGTGCGCCGGCCGGTGGCGCTGTTCACCGAGTTCGTCCGGAACACGCCGCTGCTGGTGCAGCTCTTCTTCCTCTACTACGTCCTGCCCGAGTGGGGGCTGACCCTGTCCGCGATGGTGACCGGCGTCGTGGGGCTCGGTCTGCACTACTCGACGTACACCGCCGAGGTGTACCGGGCGGGGATCGAGGGCGTCCCCCCGGGCCAGTGGGAGGCGGCGACCGCGCTCAGCCTCTCGCGCGGCCGGACCTGGGGCGCGGTGATCCTGCCGCAGGCGATCCGCCGGGTGGCCCCGGCCCTCGGCAACTACGTCATCGCGATGCTGAAGGACACGCCGATGCTCTTCGTCGTCGGAGTGATGGAAATGCTCGGCGAGGCACGGCAGTTCTCGTCCGAAACCTTTCTGACGGTCGAGGCGTTCACGGTCGTCGGCATCGCCTTCATTCTCATCTCCTGTCCGGCATCCTTTCTCATGCGCACACTGGAGCGTCGTCTTGCCCGCTGACACCGCCAACTCAGACACCAACGCCGGTGCCGCCGTCGACGCCGGCGCCGAGGCCCGGGACGACCACGCCCAGGAGCGCGCCGCCGCCGGCGCGGACACGACCGCGGACGAACTCATCCGATTCGACCGGGTGACCAAACGTTTCGGCTCCAACACGGTCCTGGACTCGCTGGACTTCAGGGTCTTCCCCAAGAAGCACGTGACACTGATCGGGCCCTCCGGTTCGGGGAAGACCACGATTCTGCGACTGCTGATGACCCTGCTGAAACCGGACGAGGGCACGATCACGGTCGACGGGACTCCGTTGTCCCACGAGGAGAGAAACGGAAAGCTGGTCCCGGCGGGCGAGAAACATGTCCGGGAGGTGCGGAAGAACATGGGAATGGTCTTCCAGCAGTTCAATCTTTTCCCGCACATGAGCGTGTTGCGGAATATCACCGAGGCCCCGGTCCATGTACTGGGGATGTCCCGGGACGAGGCCGATGAACGGGCCCTGGAACTCCTGGACATGGTGGGTCTCAAAGACCGTCACGACACCTACCCGGGGCGGCTCTCCGGCGGGCAGCAGCAGCGGGTGGCGATCGCGCGGGCGCTGGCGATGCGCCCCAAGGTGCTGCTGCTGGACGAGGTGACGTCCGCGCTCGATCCGGAGCTGGTGGCCGGCGTCCTGGATCTGCTCCGGGACATCGCGCGCACCACGGACATCACCATGCTCTGCGTGACGCACGAGATGAGCTTCGCCCGGGACATCTCCGACTGCGTCATGATGTTCGACGAGGGGAAGGTCATTGAATTCGGCCACCCGGAGAAGATGTTCGGCGATCCGGAGCAGGAGCGGACCCGGGAATTTTTGAGCGCGGTGCTCTGAGGTTCACAGGAGGATGTCGCGGGCATATGCCCTCCGGATAAGCTCGTGCAACGTGCGGGGGCGCACCCCGCATTCTCGCCAACAGCTCCCCCTTTGGATGCTCTTGGCCGCTATCGTGGTACGGATGCCGTGCGGCGACGACCTGCTAGGGGGAGACCGTGGCGCTGAAGCCGGAGCCGACCGCGCCGTTCCACTCGGTGCGGTACGTCCTGCGTGTCCTGGAGACGGTCTCCCGGCACTCCGGCGGGGTCACCGACGCGCAGATCGGCCGCGAGAGCGGGCTGCCCGCCGCGCATCTGTCCCCGCTGCTGGAGATGCTGCTCCGCGAGGGCTATGTCGAGCAGATCTCGGACGGTGCCTATGTGATCGGCGACTCGCTGGTGCTGCTGGGCTCCGGGGCCAGCCGGCAGCAGGCGCTGGAGATCAAACTCCAGGACACCCTCGCGGAGATCCGCGACTCGGTGGGCGCGGCCGTCTACCTCAGCCGGTATGTGGACGGCGAGGTCAGGATCACGCAGTACGCGGACGGCCCGCGCACCCCCAAGGTCAATGAGTACGTCGACTTCCGCTTCGCGGCCCACGCCAGCGCGCTCGGCAAGTGTCTGCTGACCCAGCTCGACCCCAACGGCCGCCGCGACCATCTGGCCCGGCACAAGATCACCCGATTCACCTCGCGGACGATCACCAGCGAGAAGCTGCTCTTCTCCAAGCTGGACAGCCAGCCGCCCACGGTCCCGGTGCTCGATCTCCAGGAGTACGCGGTGGGCACCGTCTGCGCGGCCGTCCCGCTGACCGCCGGGGCGGCGGTGGGATGCCTGGCGCTCTCGCTGCCGATCGAGCACGCCCACCGGCTGCGCGCGGCGGCAGAGAAGCTGAACCGCAGGGCGGCCCCGGTGGTGCTGTCCCTGGTGCTCTGAGCCACGCGGAAGCAGTGCTCGCGAATCGGAGCACCGCTCTCCATGGCCCCCTGGGACGGGAGGGACGGGAGTGGTCGCAAGCACTCCTCGGGACCAGGTAATATTTATGTCGTCAAGCGCCGCTAGCTCAGTTGGTTAGAGCAGCTGACTCTTAATCAGCGGGTCCGGGGTTCGAGTCCCTGGCGGCGCACATTGAACACCTTGGGCGTTCCGGTTCAACCGGAACGCCCAAGGTGTTTTCTGTCGTTTCTCCGCGCGTTTCCGGGTCGCCGCGCCACCGTGCCGCCTGACACATCGGGACCGCCGGACCCCGATGCGAGTACGGGCACACGGGCACACGGGTACGGGCACGGGTACCAGTGCCACAGCCGCCGCCCGGACACACGAATGCGCCCGGCCGGCGGCCCCGGCCAAGGCCGCCGAACCGAGCGGGAAAGCGTTCGGAGCGCTGTGGGGCAGTGCTCCGCCGCGGCACCGCGCCCTCCGTGGCACCAGGCCCACGGAAAGCGCGGCACGCACGATCGCGCCGGAGGTCACCCGGCGGGGCTGAGGACCCGGCTCCGGTCCCTCGGCCCCACCTGGTGATCACTCCGCCGGCGTTTCACGGCTGCCGTGCGGGCCGGTGGGCCCATGGCTTCCGTGATTCCGTGCTTCAGCCGAGCTCCGATCAGAACTTGACGTCGGAGCAGGCGTAGAACGCGTTGGGCGTGTCGGCGACGGTCCACACCGCGAGGATGAGGTGCTTGCCCGAGCGCGACGGCAGGTTACCGGCGTGCGACAGCGTCTGCGGAGGCTGCTTGCCACCGTAGGGAACCGTCAGGAACGGCTGCGACTCAAGCGCCGACCTGGTCAGCGGCTCGCTGGGGTTCCACCCGGCCTTCGTGATGTAGTACTTGAAGTCCGCGGTGGCGTGGCGGGCCGTGAAGCGCCAGTTGAAGGTGTGGCTCGCACCCGAGGACACCTGGGTGGCGGGCCAGTTTCCACCGCGCGGGTTGTCGAGCGGCGCGAAGCCTCCGTTGCCGCCCGCGCAGATCTGGCCGTCGGCCGGACCGGCGGCGGGGAAGCCCTTGAGGCCCTCGACGCTCTGCGGCTCCCACTGGATGCTGCCGCAGTTCGACACCGTGCCATTGGCACAGAGCTTCTGACGGCTGATCGGAGAGTCGGTGTAGCCATGGCTGTTGGCACTGCCAGTGGCGAGCACAGTCGCGCCCGTCACGAGAAGGCCGACAGCGGCGGCGGTCATCTTGTTGCGCATGCTTCGCTCCAGGGAACGTGGGGGAGTTCAGTGAGCCGTGCTTGCACGCGTGCGTGGGGGTGTATCTCAAAGCGGGTTGGGAGCGCTCCTTTTCGCGCCCCTTCAGGTCTAGACCAAGCACCAATGTATTGACGGAAGTTCACCATGTCCAGACCAATTGGAAACCTTCACTTGGCCGGGCGCCCGCTTCCCCTTAACTTCTCCGGCGAATCCTGCATATCGCCGCACTTTGCCTGCGGCATACCTGCGGCGCTTCACCGGGTGATGCCCCAACCCCCTCCATCTGCCCCCGGCGCGGGGGGTCTCACTCCTCCCGGGCCCCCGAACGGCTCGCGTAGAACGCCACCGTCAAATCCTTGACCAGGGCCTTTCGTTCATAGTCGTCCAGCTCGACCAGCCCCCGCGCGGTCAGCCGGGTCACCGTGTCGTCCACCGCGTCCACCACCGAGGTCAGCACGCTGTCCCGGTGCCGCGCGTCGATCGCCGCGATCCGCCGGCGCTGCATCGCCGCCGCCACCTCCGGCGCGTACTCGATCCCCACCGGCTGCGCCGAGAAGATCTCGACCCCCACCGGAACGCACTCGGCGGAGAGCATCCGGGTCAGCGCCCCGCCCACCGCCTCCGCGTCGCGCAGCGTCGGCGCGTCCTCGTGGAAGGCGTCCGCCGGGAGCTGCGAGAGCACCCTCGCCATCGCCGACTCCACCTGCTCGCTCACGTACTCCTCGTGGTCCTCCACCCCGAGCACCGCACGGGCCGTGTCGCGCACCCGCCACACCACCAGGACCACCACCCGCAGCGCCGTGCCGTCCGCGTCCACGGCGGGCATCGGATCGCTGCGCCAGTGCCGCAGCCGCACATCGACCCGGTGGCGCAGCAGCATCGGGCTCATCCACAGCATTCCGGTACGCCGCACACTGCCCCGGTACTCGCCGAACTGGGTGAGCACCCAGACCCGGCCGACCTGGCCGCGACCGATGCCGCCGAGGGCGAAGAGCGCGATGGCCACGCCCAGCGCGAGCAGACACCACAGCCCGAGGCCGATGCCGTGGAAGGGGTACACGGTCAGTCCGAAGAGCCGGGGCACCATCTCCGGGAGGGCGCCCGCGCCCCACAGCACCGTGCCGATCCCGGCGATCGCGCACGCCCCCGCCGCCAGCCCCGTCCAGCCGGGCAGCACCGCGCCGGGGCGCTCGGCCAGCTCCGGGTCGCCGGGCGGCGCGGGCCGCGAGGCGGCGGGGGCGGGGGCGGGGGTGCGCGGGGCGGCCGGCCCGGGGCCGACCCTCGGCTGCTCCCCCGTGCCCTTGCGGCGCGCGACCACGGCGGGCCGCAGCGCCACCGGCGGGGCGTCGGTGTCGCGGAAGAGAAGGTGCACCGGGATCTCGGTGGTCGCCTCCTGGGTGATGACCGGGGTGTGCCTCGGCGCCTCGGCCGGGGCGTCGCCGCCCTCCGGCTCCGATGTCGTGGTGTTCATGACTGCTCTCGCCTCTTCTGTCGGGTCACTGCGACGGTCTCGGCCGAGGCGGCGGAGGAAGCGACGACGGCGGGGCCGGGGGCCGGGGGGCCGCCGAACAGCCGCCGCCAGGTCTCCGGGCCGGGGTAGCCGTCGGCGGCGGTCCCGCGCCAGCCCTGGGCCCGCTGGAACGCCTCCACATTGCGCCGGTCCTCCTCGGTCCAGACCGGCCCGGGCCCCGAGGTGTAGTGGCGTCCGAAGCCGCGCTGCACCAGCCGCCGGCCGAGCCGGTCGACCTGCGCTCCGGACCGGCCGGGCCGGAAGTGCCCGCGCCCCGGGTAGGGCGGCCCCGCCGTCCGGGCCTTCGCGTCCACCGCGTCGGCGGCGGCCGGAACCGGAGCGGGAACCGGAGCCGGGGCCGGAGCCGGGGCCGTCGGCTCCACCGCGACGGGCTCCGGCGGAATGTCCCGGCCCTCCCCCGTCACCAGCAGCCGCCAGGTCTCCGGTCCCGGCTCCCCGTCCGCGTCGCCGCCGCTCCACCCCTGGGCCAGCTGGAACGCCTCGGTCGCCCGGCGGTCCGCCTCGCCCCAGACCGGGCCGGGCCCCTCCGTGTAGAAGCGCGCTCCGCCGCGCGCGAGCAGCATCCGGCCGAGCCGGGTGACATGGGTGTTGTTCGCGCCGGGGCCGAACGCGGACTCGCCCGGGTAGGCGTCGGCCGAAGCGGTCCCCGCCGCCACGGCGCCGGTGCCGGTGTCGGTGTCGGTGTCGGTCAGCTCCAGCCTGCGGTAGGCGACGTACTGGTCGGAGTCGCTCCAGTAGGCCATGGGCGTGGACTGTCTGCGGGTGTGCGGCCTGGTCTGCTCATAGGCCAGATAAGAGGTGTGCGCGTCGTCGGACCAGCCGCCGAAGATCGTGACGTGCGAGTCCTCGTTCGGGGCGACCGGATTGTGGAAGAGCAGGATGTCGCCGGGGCGCAGCTCCGCGCGCGCGATGCGGGTGCCGTACTGGGCGAGGGTCCCGGTCCACTCGTTGCGGGCCAGGCCCCAGGCCATGGAGACGAATCCGGAGCAGTCCTGGCGGTAGCCGTCCGTCCAGTACGTCTTCATGCTGTACGGGACCTTGGCGGCGAGCCACTCCTTGGCCCGGGCGATGATCTCGGCGCGGGTCGTCGCCCGCACCGGCATCGGCGGCGCGGGCGCGGGCTCGGCGGCCGGACCCGGCACGGGGGCGGGTACGCCGGGCTCCGGCCCGGGCGCGGCCGGCACCGGCGCGGCCGGGGGATCGGGCGGGGTCGCCGTCGGCGGCGCGGCCGGCGGCACCGAGGAGGGTACGGAGGAGGGCGCGGGAGACGGCACGGCCGGCAGCCCGGCCGCCGGCGCGGGAGCCGGAACCGGAACCGGAACCGGAACGGAGGCAGGGCCCGGGTCGGAAGCGGGCGCGGGCGCCGGCGCGGTGGCGGGTCCCGGCGCGACCGGCGGCGCGGTCACCGCGTGGACCGGCCCCACCGCCCCGCCGAGCACCACCCCGGCGGCGGTGAGGAGCACCAGCGCCCCGCGGCGGCCGTGCGCCGCCGGACGGCCGCCGGACGGCAGCGCGCGCGGACGCGGGAAGCACCCCGGGCAGCCGCAGTCGGGAGCGGGCTCGTACTCCTCGAACACCGGCACACTCATCTCCGCCCTCTCCACCCTCTACGGACTTGTGACGATTTACCCCATTTTGCGGGACTGCCGGGAAAAACCGACGATCCGACAGGCCGGTACGGGCGGGCAATGGTCGGGAGCACCTCCCGGGGTCCGGTAGAGTTCTCCAGGTCAGCACGCGCCGCTAGCTCAGTTGGTTAGAGCAGCTGACTCTTAATCAGCGGGTCCGGGGTTCGAGTCCCTGGCGGCGCACGCGCACCGGAAGCCCCCTCGTCACGGACGAGGGGGCTTCTGTCGTACGCCCGCGCCACACCTCCCGAGCCCTGTGGACGCTTTCCAGCCATCCACACATGCTCCCGGCATTTTCACAAAGCCCCTGTGAATCGCACAAATGACCGATTCTAGGCTATTTGACCCTTGCGATCACGTGATGGGTCGGAGACCCTATTCTGATTCCGTCACCCTCGGCCGCACAGCCGTCGCAGCGCAGTTGAGGGTGCATGGAGTGCACGATTCCGTTGTGCGCGCCGGGGCGGGAGTCCCCTGCGCGGATCCATCCGGCAACAGACATCGCGCAACCACTGGGTCACTGTCCGCTGTCTGCGGCGGCGATGGCCCGCACCCATGCGTTCAGGCCACCGGGTCGAGGGGGCTCGCGGTCTGACGCGCCGACAACCACATTCACGCGCGCCGCATACGCGTGCGGGGGGATGATCCATGACGTCGACGCCGAACGGCGCCGGGGGGTCCACCGACCCTTCCCTGACAACCCAGCTCAGAGTGGTGCCGGGCCGCACCGGCAGCCGGCCGCCCCGCCCCCGCAAGGCGCCGCCGAAGTACGACTACGAGCACTACAGCAGGCTGGCCGGCCCCCTCACCCAACCCGATCCGGCCAAGCCCTACACCGTCGAGTACCGCTCCCTGCTCTCGCAGGAACCGCACCGGATACGCGCGGCCCTCCTGCTGGGCGCGGCACCGCTCGTCTCCCTCGGACTCTTCGTCTGGCTGATGCAGCCCTCGCACTGGACCGAGCGCGACCCCAACCTCAAGAACGACACCCTGCTCGTCCTCGACATCGTCATGCTGGTGTCGATCGGGCTGATCGAGCTGTTCCGTACGCTGAACGTGCTCTCCAACGCCCACGCGACGCTGGTCGCGCGCGACCCGATACCCGTGGTCCCGGAGAGCGGCACCAAGGTCGCCTTCCTGACCTCCTTCGTACCCGGCAAAGAGCCCCTGGAGATGGTCACCAAGACCCTGGAGGCGGCCGTACGCATCCGCCACCGGGGGCTGATGCACGTCTGGCTGCTCGACGAGGGCGACGACCCCGAGGTCAAGGAGGTCTGCGCCCGGCTCGGCGTGCACCACTTCTCCCGCAAGGGCGTCGCGAAGTGGAACCAGGCCAAGGGCGCGCACCGCGCCAAGACCAAGCACGGCAACTACAACGCCTGGCTCGACGCGCACGGCGACGACTACGACTACTTCGCCTCCGTCGACACCGACCACATCCCGCTGCCCAACTATCTGGAGCGGATGCTCGGCTACTTCCGCGACCCGGACGTCGGCTTCGTCATCGGCCCCCAGGTCTACGGCAACTACGACAGCTTCGTCACCAAGGCCGCCGAGTCGCAGCAGTTCCTCTTCCACGCCCTGATCCAGCGCGCGGGCAACCGCTACGGCGCGCCCATGTTCGTCGGCACCTCCAACGCCGTCCGGATCTCCGCGCTGAAGCAGATCGGCGGTCTGTACGACTCGATCACCGAGGACATGGCGACCGGCTTCGAGATGCACCGGGCCAAGAACCCGGCCTCCGGCAACCGCTGGCGCTCGGTCTACACCCCGGACGTGCTGGCCGTCGGCGAGGGCCCCACCGCCTGGACCGACTTCTTCACCCAGCAGCTGCGCTGGTCCCGGGGCACCTACGAGACGATCCTCAAGCAGTACTGGAGAGGCTACGGCTCACTGCCGGTCAGCAAGCTCTTCAACTACACCATGATGATCATCTTCTACCCGATGTCCGCCCTCAACTGGATCCTGGCGGCGCTCAGCTGCGCCCTGTTCCTGGGCATGGGCGCGTCGGGTGTGCAGATCGACCCGCTGATCTGGATGATGCTGTACGGGAACGCCTCCGCGCTCCAGATCGGCCTGTACATCTGGAACCGCCGCCACAATGTCTCGCCGCACGAGCCCGAGGGCTCCGGCGGCCTCGCGGGAATGATGATGTCGGCGCTCTCCGCGCCGATCTACGCCCGCTCGCTGATGGACGCCGTACTCCGCCGCAAGAGCTCCTTCGTCGTGACCCCGAAGGGCGACTCCTCCAGCCCGGACACGCTGTTCGGCACCTTCCGGATCCATCTCTTCTTCATCTTCGTCTTCGGCGCCTCGCTCGCCTCGTCCTTCGTCTTCGGCCACGATCATCCGGCGATGATCACCTGGGCCACGCTGGCGATGCTGATCACGGCCGCCCCGATCCTCGTCTGGCGGCACTCCCTCCACGAGGAGAAGAAGAAGCGGAAGCGCCGCAGGCGGCGCGGGGGCGGAGCGGGCCGGCCCGCCGGGTCCGCCGCCGCGCCCGCGCCGCCCCGGCCGCCCGCCGGAACCGGTGACTCCGAACAGACCATGCAGATCGCCCTTGGGGGACGTAAGAAATGAGCAGGAAAGCCGCGCGGACCGATCACCGCAAGAGGCGCGCCCGTCGGCTGGCGATAGGCGCGGCGGTGGTCGTCGCGGTGGCCGGGATGAACGGTCCGGCGATGTGGCGCTACGGCACGGCGAAGTACCACGCGTACAAGATCGACCAGCCGGAGTACAAGGCCGCGAACGGCAAGTGGAGCTTCCTGGACATCCCGTCCGAGTTCCGGGTCAACGCGATCCACGCGGCGCTGCTGCACACCGGCAAGGTGCTGCTGATCGCCGGTTCCGGCAACAACCAGAAGAACTTCGACGCCAAGAAGTTCGAGACGGTGCTGTGGGATCCACAGACCGACGTCTTCAAGAAGATACCCACGCCCGCCGATATGTTCTGCGCCGGACACACCCAGCTGCCGGATGGAAAGCTGCTGGTCGCGGGCGGTACCAAGCGGTACGAGAAGCTCCAGGGCGATGTCACCAAGGCGGGCGGTCTGATGATCGTCCACAACGAGGACCCCGACGCGCCCAAGACCGTCCCCGCCGGCACCAAGTTCACCGGCAAGAAGAACGGCAAGACCTTCGTCTCCAAGGACCCGGTCCTGGTGGAGAAGGCGAAGAAGATCTTCGACAAGAAGACCGGGCGGTTCCTCCGGACCGAGGCCGGGCTCGGCCGGATCTATGTCGAGGCCGAGAAGACCGGCAAGGAGTACGAGACCGGCACCGAGGACAACTACCGGGTGCACGGCCTCACCGGCAGCGACACCCGCAATGTCTACGCGATCGCCCAGAAGCTCGCGCTCGACAAGAAGGACTTCCAGGGCATCAAGGACTCCTACGAGTTCGACCCGGTGGCGGAGAAGTACATTCCCGTCGACCCGATGAACGAGGCCCGCTGGTATCCCACCCTGACCACGCTCGAGGACGGGAAGGTGCTCGCGCTCTCCGGGCTCGACGAGATCGGCGCGATCGTCCCCGGCAAGGACGAGATCTACGACCCCGAGACGAAGAAGTGGGAGTACACCGGGAAGATCCGGAAGTTCCCCACCTATCCGGCGATCTTCCTGATGGACAACGGCAAGCTCTTCTACTCCGGCTCCAACGCCGGCTACGGGCCCGCCGACGTCGGCCGTGACCCGGGCGTCTGGGACCTGGACACCAATGAGTTCGAGAAGATCCCCGGGCTGAGCGACGCCGATCAGATGGAGACCTCGGCGACCGTGATGCTGCCGCCCGCCCAGGACCAGCGGTTCATGGTCATCGGCGGCGGCGGGGTCGGCGAGGACGAGAACTCCAGCGAGAAGTCACGGCTGGTGGACCTCAAGAAGGACAAGCCGCGCTTCGAGGACGGCGCTTCCCTGGAGAAGGGCACCCGCTACCCGAGCGCCTCGCTGCTGCCGGACGACTCGGTCCTGGTCACCGGCGGGTCCCAGGACTACCGGGGCCGCAGCGGCTCCAATGTGCTCCAGGCCCGGACCTACGATCCAAAGACGGGCGAGTACACCCGTGTCGCCGACCCCCGGGTGGGCCGCAACTACCACTCGGGCTCGCTGCTGCTGCCGGACGGCCGGGTGATGATCTTCGGTTCGGACTCGCTCTACGCGGACAAGGCCAACACCAGGCCGGGCGTCTTCGAGCAGCGGATCGAGATCTACGAGCCGCCGTATCTCTACCGGGACACCCGGCCAAAGGTCAGCGGCGGCCCCGAGCGGATCGAGCGCGGCGGGAAGGGCACCTTCAAGGTCACCAGCGAGCATCCGCTCACCTCGGCGAAGCTGCTGAAGCCCAGCGCGGTCACCCATGTCACCGATGTCGACCAGCGCACCATCGCGCTGGAGACGACGAAGACGGCGGACGGCGTCGAGGTCACCGTGCCGGAGAACCGGGCGCTGGTGCCCTCGGGCCGGTACATGTTCTTCGTGACGGACGACCGGGGGACGCCGTCCGAGGCGGTCTGGGTCGAGGTGCCGTAAGCGGTACGCCGTCACACCGTCCACACGCAGAACGCGGGGCTCCGGACCGTTCGTCCGGAGCCCCGCGTTCTGTCGTTCTCCGCTGCTACGCGCCCCGGGCGAGGCCCAGCGCGTACTCGGGCCACCACTCGCCCGCCCGGGGGCCGCCCTTGCACTCCCCGTCCGACTCCCCGGGGCGCTTGATCCAGAGATAGGCGTCCACCAGCGGATCCCCGGTCTCGACGGTCGGCGTCTCGCCGAGCGCCCGGCCGGGCGGATTGCACCAGTTCTCCTTGGGGTCGCCCCCGGTGTACGGGCCCTTGCCATTGCGGCTGGTGTCGATGACGAACGGCTTGCCGTGGATCTTCGCGGAGAGCTTCTTGCCGAACTCGGCGCTCGCGGCGGTCGGATAGAAGTTGGAGACATTCAGGGCGAAGCCGTCCGCCTTGTCCACACCGGCCCGGCGCAGCGGCTCCTGGAGCGCGTCGGGGTTGGACCAGCCGGCGTTCCCCGCGTCCAGATAGACCTTGGTGCCGGGCTGCTTCTTCAGCCGGTCGACCGCGCCCCACAGCAGCTGGTAGCGCTCCTCGTGGAACTCCTTGGGGGTGCAGTTGTCCACCAGGTGGAGCACCGCGTCCGGCTCCAGGATCACGGTGGCCCGCCGGTCGCCGATGCCCTTGGCCGCCTGGTCGATGAAGTCGCGGTAGGCGCCCGCGTCGGCCGCGCCGCCCTTGGAGAACTGTCCGCAGTCGCGGTGGGGGATGTTGTAGAGCACCAGCAGCGCGTCCCGGTCGGCCTCGGTGGCCGACTCGGTGATGCGCCGGGTCTCGGCCTCGACGTTCTCCGTGCCGATCCACTCGGCGACCGGCTGACCGGCTATCTTCTCGATCAGCGCGGCCTTCTCGTCCTCGCCGTCCTCCCGGTAGGAGAGGACCTGCCGGGCCGCGTTCCCCTCCGGGTTGACCCAGTACGGATCGGCGGCCCGGGGATGCTGACTCACCTTCAGCTTCGGCTCCCCGCCGCCCTGCGACGTACAGCCGGAGAGCAGCAGCGCCGCCGCCCCCGCGATCCCCGCCGTGGCGCGTCCGGTCCGACTCATCTGCATCCGCTCCCCCTTGGCCGTGCCGCTCCGAGGCATCTCGGAGCCTGACGCCCCGGCCGATACCGGTCGATTCCATCCTGGCACACCAGGTCAGCGGGGTAGGAGGCCCAGGCCCCCGGTCCACCGCCCGGTCCGTCGCCCCAGAGGTCTCCTACCGTCGTACGCCGGTGAGATAGGCGGATACGACCACATTGGCGGTGTAGCTTCCGGTCGCCCGGTCGAAGGTGCCCCCGCAGGTGATCAGCCGCAGCTCCGCCCGGCCCTCGCGGTGCGGTCCGTACACCTTCCGCGCGTCGAAGCGCTCCCGGCCGAAGACCTGGACGTCGTCGATGGTGAACTCGGCGACCGAGCCGTCCGCCCGGGTCACCCGGATCTTCTCGCCGGGGCGGGTGGCGCTCAGACCGTAGAAGACGGCGGGTCTGGTCTCGGTGTCCACATGGCCGACGAGCAGGGACGCCCCCCGCGCGCCCGGCTGCGTACCGCCGCCGTACCAGCCGACCGTCCGGGGGGCGGCGTAGGGCGGCGGGTCGATCGCGCCGGCGGCGTCCAGGCCGCGCGGCACCACGGGGGCGGTGACGCCTATGGACGGGATGTCGACGCGGCTGGGCCTGGCGGGCTCCAGCGGCCGGTGCGCGGGCGGCAGCGGCACCCCGAGGGGTCTGCCGACGGCGGCGGCGTCGCCGGTGGTGGGGGCCGAGCTGCCGCCGGGGCCGCCGGTGACCTCGTGGCCCCAGAGCCAGAGCCCGAGCAGCAGCACCGCCCAGGCGACCCCGGTGAGGAACCGGCCGGAGCCCGGCGCGCGTTCGTCGGCGGACATCCCGGCCGCCTCAGCGGGAGCCGGTGCGGCGGCGGCGCGAGGAGCGGAAGGCGACGGCGAGCGCCGCGACGGCCGTGAGCACCAGCCCGACGACGGTGTGCGTGGTGCCGGGTCCGGCGCTTCTGGACTCTTCCTGGTGCCGGCCGTCCGCGGCGAGGGCGGCCGTGCCGCCGCCGCCCGCCCTGACCGGGGCGACGGGGGTGGGCTCGCCGGGCTTCGGATGGCCCCCGGCGACGCGCAGCACACCGGCGGCGCGGTGGTGGCGGCCGTCGCAGGCGACGGTGATGTCGTGCGCGCCGGGCTTGGCGTGGAAGGCGAGGGAGGTGCTCCCGGAGAGGGTCCGGGACTCCTGGCCGGAGCCGTGGCGCTCCTCCTCCTCGGAGTGCCGGTCCCCGCCACCGCCACCTCCGCCGCCACCTCCGCCGAGCCGCGCGTCCGAGGCGAAGACCCCGGACCTGGCGGTCCCCTCGCGGCCCTCGCAGCCCTGCACCCGGATCTCGACCTCGTCCCCCGGCCGGACCTCGGTGGGGTGGACGGTGACGGTGACGGAGTCCCGGGCGTGGGCGCCGGCCGCGGCGGGGGCCATGACCAGTGCCACGGCCACCCCCGCGGCACTCAGAGCAATCGACCTTGAACGCATGGTGAACCTCCTGATACAGAAAGATTCACGCGTGTGGCGCGTTTTCGCATCCGCAGCCTCCGCCGTTCACCTGCCGCACCCGCCTGAGCTGCGCGAATGAAGGAGAGGCAAGGGTGAACGGCGGGCCTGCGGGCGGGCCGGGTGCCCGCTTGTCGCTCAGATGCGCTCGACCAGATCGGCGATCGAGTCCACGACGGTCGACGGGCGGAAGGGGTAGCGGTCGATGTCCGGCGGGGTCGTCACCCCGGTCAGCACGAGGAAGGTCTCCATCCCCGCCTCCAGACCGGCCAGGACGTCGGTGTCCATCCGGTCGCCGATCATCGCGCTGGTCTCGGAGTGCGCGCCGATCGCGTTGAGCCCGGTGCGCATCATCAGCGGGTTGGGCTTGCCCGCGAAGTACGGGTCCTTGCCGGTCGCCTTGGTGATCAGCGCGGCCACCGAACCGGTGGCGGGCAGCGGCCCCTCGGTGGAGGGCCCGGTCTCGTCGGGGTTGGTGCAGATGAATCTGGCCCCGCCGTTGATCAGCCGGATCGCCTTGGTGAGCGCCTCGAAGCTGTAGGTACGGGTCTCCCCGAGCACCACATAGTCCGGGTCGTGGTCGGTGAGGACATAGCCGATGTCGTGCAGCGCGGTGGTCAGACCCGCCTCGCCGATGACATAGGCGGTGCCGCCGGGCCGCTGGTCGTCCAGGAACTGGGCGGTGGCCAGCGCCGAGGTCCAGATGTTCTCGACGGGCACGTCGAGACCCATCCGGGCGAGCCTCGCGTGCAGATCACGCGCGGTGTAGATGGAGTTGTTGGTCAGGACGAGGAAGGGCTTGCCGGTCTCCCGGAGCTTCCTGATGAAAGCGTCGGCGCCCGGGATCGGGACGCCTTCGTGGATCAGGACACCGTCCATGTCGGTGAGCCAGGATTCGATCGGCTTGCGCTCTGCCATCAACGGGACTCCTGCCGTGCGCGGCGTACAAAATACGAGAGGTGCGAACGCCGGAGGCACGGCCCTGTGTCACCCCGACACCAATAGCCTAATGCGACCGGACGATCAGCGTCCGAGAGCGCGCAACCGGCGGGCCACCAGCGCGAACGCGCCACCGCCCAGCAGGACGACGGCGAGGGCCGCGCCGAGCCTCAGCAGTGAGCCGGGGCCGGTGGTGGCGAGTTCGTCGCGGGTGACGGTCGCGCCGTAGCCGTTGTCGTCCAGGACGGCGAACCGGTAGTCGCCGGACTCGCCGAGCCAGTCGCCGTCGTCGCCCCGGCGCTGCACGATCGCGGCGTTGACGGTGACCTGGTTGGGCGGGGTGTCGGCGGTCAGCGCGAGCCGCACCCGCACGGTGACGGCGGCCCGCGCGGGCACGGTGAACCCGCCCGCGCCGCTCTCGTCCAGGACCGCGACCACCTCGTCCTCGCCGCTCGTCTCCAGATCGGCGGGGAGCCAGCGCGAGACGGCCGGGTCGTAGAACTCCAGCATCAGCCGGTCCCTGGTCAGCCCCCGGTCGCGGGCGGCCAGGACGATCACCGGGTGGATGTTGCGGCAGGGCGCGGCGGTGGTGTTGGTCAGCTCCACGAACCAGTACTCGAAGCCGCCGCCGGGGTGGTGCACCGGGGGCCCGCCGTGGATCCGGGTGGCGATGGGGAAGTCCTTGACCGACGGGGTGCCGCAGCGGGGCTGCCGGGCGTCGGCGGCGACGGCCGCGTCCGGGGGGCGGTCGGCGGGAGGCCCGCCGCGCGGCGCTTCCGGTGGCACTGCTTCCGGTGGCGGTGCCGCCGACGGTCGCGCTTCCGCGAGGACGCTCCGCGGCGGCGGCGGTCCGGAGCCCGCGGCGGCGGTCGCGGCCGTCGCCGGGAGCGCGACGGCGGTTGCGATGGCGCCGACGACGAAGGCAGTGCGCAGTCGCATGGGAGTGGGGTGCCCTTCGCTGATCGTGCCGCGGGGCCGGGCGGGGAGCCCGTCCGACGTCCCTCTCCCCCGCGCGGGCCGTCCGATCGCGCGCCACGGCCCGGTCGCCCCCGAACAGCCGCGCGATCCCGCCCCATCAGCGTATTTCCGGGCAGGCCGCCTATCCTTATTGCACATGGGTCGCAATAGCGATCCATGGGTGAGAGTGGGAGTGGTCTGCGGTGGGCGCTGCGGTGGTGCTGGGCATCGAGTCGTCGTGCGACGAGACCGGGGCCGGTCTGGTGCGGGAGGGCAGGCTGCTGGGCCACGCCCTCGCGTCGAGCATGGACGAGCACGCCCGCTTCGGCGGAGTGGTCCCCGAGATCGCCGCGCGGGCGCACCTCCAGTCCTTCACCCCGGTCGTACGGCAGGCGCTGGACCGGGCCGGGCTGCGCATGAGCGACATCGGCGCGGTCGCGGTGACCACGGGACCCGGCCTGTCGGGAGCACTCCAGGTGGGCCTGGCCGGCGCCAAGACCCTGGCGTACTCCCTGGGCGTACCGCTGTACGGGGTGCACCACCTCGCCGGGCACGTCGCCGCCGACGCCCTGGAGCACGGCCCGCTGCCCGACCCCTGCGTCGTGCTGATCGTCTCCGGCGGGCACACCTCGCTGCTCCTCGTGCGCGATCTCGCCCGCGACCCCATCGTCCATCTGGGCGACACCCTCGACGACGCGGCGGGCGAGTGCTTCGACAAGGTCGCCCGGGTCTTCGGACTGCCCTATCCGGGCGGGCCCGCCGTCGACCGGGCCGCCCGCGACGGCGATCCGCGCGCCGTGCGCTTCCCCCGGGCGCTGACCGGGCCCGGGGACGACCCGTACGCCTTCTCGTTCTCCGGGGTGAAGACGGCCGCCGCCCGCTGGGCCGAGGGGCACCGGCTCCGGGGCGAGGAGGTGCCGGTGGCCGACGGCGCGGCCTCGCTCCAGGAGGCGGTCGCCGATGTGCTGACCCGCAAGGCCGTCGCGGCCTGCCGGGAGTTCGGCGTGGGGACGCTGGTCGTGGTCGGCGGGGTGGCCGCGAACTCACGGGTGCGCTCGCTGGCCGAGCGGCGCTGCGCGGCGGCCGGGATCACCCTGCGGGTGCCGCCGCGCGGGCTCTGCACGGACAACGGGGCGATGATCGCCGCCGTCGGCGATCTGCTGGTCCGGGCGGGCGCGGAACCCGCGCCGCTGGAGGTGTCCGTCGACCCCTCCGCCCCGCTGGAGTACGCGTCCCTCACCCCGCTCGCCCAGACTCCGGCCCGGGGTGCCGTCCGGGCCGCCTGATGACGGCCGCCGTGCACACGCGGCGGGTGCGGGGGACGGGCCGGGGTACAGGGCTGGGGTACTGGCCGGGGGACGGGGCTGGGGTACGGGCCGGGGGACGGGCTCGCCGCGTACCGCGAGGGGATCCGGCGGAGACACCGCCGGTCCGGGGCCCGCAGGCGGGTCCCGGCCGCCGGGGTCGCGTGTTTAAGTGACCCCATGACTGGTACTGGTACCGGCGCCGCCTTCCGCGTCGGACTCATCGGCTACGGACTCGCGGGCTCCGTCTTCCATGCCCCGCTGATCGCCGCCACCCCGGGCCTGGCCCTGGACACCGTGGTCACCCGGGACCCGGGCCGCCGCGAGCGGGCCCTGGCCGAGCACCCCGGCGTACGGCCGGCCACCACCCCCGAGGAGCTGTTCGCCCGCGCGGACGGACTCGACCTGGTGGTGATCGCCTCCCCCAACAAGACCCATGTCCCCCTCGCCGCCGCCGCCCTGGACGCGGGCCTCGCGGTCGTCGTGGACAAACCGCTCGCCGCCACCGCCGCCGAGGCGCGCTCCCTCGGGGCGCTCGCCGAGCGGCGCGGTCTGCTGCTCTCGGTCTTCCAGAACCGCCGCTGGGACAATGACTTCCTCACCCTGGCCCGGGTCATCGCGGACGGCGAACTCGGCGACGTACAGCGGTTTGAATCCCGCTTCGAGCGGTGGCGGCCACAGCCCAAGGGCGGCTGGCGCGAGTCCGGCGACCCCGAGGAGATCGGCGGACTCCTGTACGACCTGGGCAGCCATGTCGTCGACCAGGCGCTGACCCTCTTCGGCCCGGCTGTCAGGGTCTACGCGGAGGCCGACACCCGCCGGCCCGGGGCCGAGACCGACGACGACACCTTCATCGCGCTGACGCACGCCAACGGCGTCCGCTCCCATCTCCATCTCAGCGCGACGGCCGCGCAGCTCGGCCCGAGGTTCCGGGTGCTCGGCAGCTCGGCGGGGTTCGTGAAGTACGGCCTCGACCCCCAGGAGGCCGCCCTGCGCGCGGGCGAGCGGCCCTCGGCGGACAGCGCCGGCTGGGGCGTGGAGTGCGAGTCCGCCCGGGGCCGGATCGGGGCCGGGGAGTCCACGCTGACCGGCGGGGGCCGCCCGGTGGAGACCGTCCCGGGCGACTATCCGGCGTACTACGCGGCGATCGTCCGGGCCCTTCGCGAAGGCACTCCCCCGCCGGTCACCGCCGAGGAGGCGGCGGACGCGCTGGAGGTGCTGGAGGCGGCGCGGCGGTCGGCGGATTCGGGTGTCGTGGTCTCCCTCTGAGTCTTCTGAGTCTTCTGCGCCCTCTGGGTCTTCTGCGTCCTCTGGGTCACAGAGGATTCGTCAGCGCCCCGGCGGCCGGCATGTCCCGGTAGAGGACGGCCCGCTCGACCGCCGACCAGGTGGTGCTGGTGACGATGTAGAGCGCGGCGGCGAGCGGCACGACCGCCACCGTGATCAGGGTCGCGAAGGAGAGCAGCGGCATCATCCGGGTCATCGCGGCCATGCCGGGCGGGGTGCCCGCCTCGGCCGGGGCGGCGGCGAGCTGGCGCTTGGTACGGCGGTAGTTGAAGGTGGCGACGGCGGCGACGAGTACGAAGAGGCCGAGGTAGACCGCTCCCGCGCCGCCGAGGACCCCGCCGTCCGCGAGGGCGTCGGTCCAGCGCTCGCCGAGCGGGGCGGCGAAGAGCCGGTGATCGAGCAGCGCGTTCGGCTCGCCGCCGATGCTCGTGCTGGAGAACAGGTGGTACAGCAGGAAGAACGCCGGCAGCTGGAGCAGGCTCGGCAGACAGCCGGAGAGCGGCGACGCCTTCTCCTTGGCGTACAGCTCCATGAGCGCCCGCTGCTGGCGCTCGGGGTTGTTCCGGTGCTTCTTGCGCACGGCCGCCACCTGCGGCGCGAGCCGGGCGTTGGCCTTCTGTCCGCGGGCGGCGGCGCGGGAGAGGGGGTGGACCGCGAGCCGTACGAACGCGGTGAACAGCACGATCGCGGCGGCGGTGGCCGAGGTGAGGAAGAGCGGCTGGAGCAGTTCTGCGAGCCGCTCGACCAGACTGGCGAAAACGGACATGGGTGAGCCCTCCGAGGGGTCTCGTCGTGCCGGGATGCGAAGACATGGCGGCATGACGGTTCCGTGTGAAGGACCGCTGAAAGCTGTTGAAGGGTCCCCTACGCGGCCGTCAGGAGGGCTCGCCCCGGCGCTCGGGGGCGGGTGCGGCCTCTGGCGTCGGGATCGCGCTGGGGCAGGAAGGCGGTGCGTTTCTCACGGTCGCGGATGGCCGTGCGGATCCGGGTACGCGGTACGGCGGGGGCGCATCGGGCGCTGATGACGGCGCAGACGACGAGCGCGGTCCCGGCGGCGGCCGTGGCGGTGACGGTCGCGGCGAGCGTGAGGGCGGCGGAGAGTCCGCCGCCGTCGAGGATCAGGATCTCGACGAGCAGGAGCAGCGCGAGGACGGCGGGCCGGAGCGTGCGCGAACGCGCCCTCCACTCCATGTCCCCTCCCTCACTGTCCAGTACAACCGTTATACAGGATCGCTTTCCCGTTCCCCTCCGCTCCCTCAAAGGGGTGCCGCAGCGGCCTCTCGGTCGTCGCGCCGACCGCAGTACCGTGTCCACCATGCGCCCCGACACGCCTGCCGACCACATCGCCGAAGCCGAGCGCCTGCTGCGTACCGCGGCGCGCTACCCGGAGGACTCCGAGCCCCTGCTCCTCCAGGCCGCGGCCCACCTCGAACTGGCGGGCGCCCGCGAACGCGCCTCCGCCCTCTACGACCGCCTCACCGCCGACGGCCCCGAGCGCCCCCTGCTGGTGAAGGCCCTCCAGGCGGCGAACCTCTGGGAGTACGGCCACGAGGCGGAGGCCCGCGCCCTGATCGCCGGCATCCGCGCGGCGGCCCCCGCCGACCCGGCCCCCTGGGAGATCGTCGCCGAGACCCTGGAGTCCCACGACGAGCTGGAAGCCTCCCACTCCTGCTTCACCTCGGCGATCACCCTCCTCCTGCCCCCCGGCGACGACGAGATCCCCTACGAGATCCAGTCCCTCCTCACCGGCCGCCACCGGGTCCGCCGGCTCCTCGGCCTCCCCCACGACGCCTGGGACACCCTCGCCGACCGCGGCCACACCGCGCGGGCCGCCATCTCCCTCGACGAGCTCCACGACCCCAAACGCCTCTGGGCCCTCGGCTCCGACAACCCCGCCGAGCTCCGCGCCGAAATCGCCCGCCTCCGCTCCGAACTCGGCTCCTACCGCTCCGCCCTCTCCCGCCCCTTCCCCGTGGCGGTCCTCCACTGGCCCGAGCCCGAGCTGACCGAACTCCTCGCCGCCTACCCCGGGCTCGCCTCCGAGTACCCCACCCACGCGGCCCACCTCACCCACATCGAGTCCTCCCTCCGCGACCTCGCCTCCACCGGCACCGCCAACCTCGGCATCGTCACCTCCACCGTCCCCGCCTACGAAGCCTTCGCCGCCGCCGAACAGTCCTCCCCCGCCGACTCCGACCTCCTCCCCCAATTCACCACCACCCTCGCCGCCCGCGGCCGCGCCCTCCCCTGGCCCCCGGCGAGGACGGCGGCTTGCTGGTGCGGGGTGGGGAAGGTGTACCGGGAGTGCCACGGGGGCGAGCCGCTGGGGTGAGCGGGGGAGGTCACCGCCGGCACAATGCCCGAATGCCCGATGCCGTTCCCTCCTCCGCAGCCGTGTCCGCCCGCATGAGTCGCCAGGTCTCGCGCGACACGGCACCCGAGATCGCGGTGCGCAAGCTCCTCCACGCGGCAGGCCTCCGTTACCGCGTCAACGTGCCCGTACCGGGCATGCGCAGACGCACGATCGACATCGTCTTCGGACCGGCCAAAGTGGCGGTCTTCATGGACGGCTGTTTCTGGCACGGATGCCCTCAGCACGCGACTCGCCCCAAGGCGAACGCCGAGTGGTGGCGCGAGAAGCTCGACAAGAACATGGCACGCGACCGCGAGACCACGGAACATCTCAGGGCGCAGGGGTGGACCGTCCTGCGCTTCTGGGAGCACGAGAGTCCCAAGGCCGTCGCCCGTGCGGTGCGACGAGCACGGGAGGAGGCGGGCACCCGTGATGCCGGACCTCGATCCTCGTGAGCCACCCGCCCGATCCGATGTTCAAAACCACCGCCCCGCCGTCCGACCCGACCGATATGGTCATTGTTGATCGTGAAATTACTCGGGACGACCAAGGCGCGACAATGACCCAGGACTGGCAGTTCGACGTACCCGTCGCCGGCAGCAAGCACCTCCCGCCGGATGCGCGCTACATGGAGGCTCTGAGCAGCCAGGGGTACGGATTCGAAGTCGCGATCGCCGATCTCGTCGACAATTCCGTCGACGCGGGGGCGAAGGACGTGGTCATCCATTTCCTCCGGGACGGGGACCAACTCGTCAGCCTTCTGGTCGTGGACGACGGAAAGGGCATGGACGAGGAGGCCCTGGACGTGGCGATGACCGTCGGCGGGCGGCGTGACTACGCGTCCGACGCCCTGGGCATGTTCGGCACCGGCCTCAAGTCCGCCTCCCTGAGCCAGGCATCGGCCGTCACCGTCGTCAGCACCACGAAACGCACTCGAACCGCCGGGCGGCGCTGGCAGATGGAGAGGGCCGTCGCGGGCTTCCAGTGCGACATCGTGGATCCCGACTACGCCCAGACCCTGATCGACCGCTACGACAACGGGCGCCCGATCGAGTGGCAGGGCACCGTGGTCCGTTGGGACGGCGTCAAGGACTTCCCCAAGCACGGGGGCGGCGGGCAGACCGATCGATACCTCCATCGCACGATCAACAAACTGGGTCTGCACCTCGGTCTTCATCTGCACCGATTCCTGGCTCGCGACGATTTCAACATCACCATCGCGGTCGAGGAAGTGCGCACCGGCACGATCTACATGAATTTCGGCGTCGAACCGCTCGACCCGTTCGGATATCCGGTTCCGGGGCACCCCGATCATCCCCGCAGATTCACGGCCACGATTCCGTCGGTCGGGGGCATCGCGCTCGACGCCCACATCTGGACCCCCAAGTCCAACTTGGACGAGTACAGGGCCGTGGGCACGGTGATGGATCGGCAGGGTTTCTACTTCTACCGTCACAATCGGCTGGTGCAGGCCGGGGGCTGGAACAATTTCCGGCAACCGGAGCAGCACCTCTCCCTCGCGAGAATCGCCGTCGATCTCCCCGACACCACCGGCGACGTCTTCCGTCTCACGGTCAAGAAGTCGGGGGTGGAGACATCACCCGAGTACTCTTCCGCGCTGGAGAGGGCCACGGCCCCGGGCGGTGACACCTTCCTCGACTACCTGCGGACCGCCGAAGCCGTGTATCGCGAGGCCCGCAAGCGCTCCGGCACCACCCGCAAACCGGTCCTCCCGCCCGGCAGGGGACTCGCTCCCGCAGTGCGTGAGACGATCGAGGAAGAATTGCCCCTGATCCCCGGGGAAGAGCCGATCGCCTTCCAATGGCAGAAGCTCGACAACGAACTCTTCTTCGAGATCGACCGCGAGAACCGTACGGTACTTCTGAACAAGCACTACCGCACGGCGATTCTCGGCGGCCGCCGCGGCAGCGTCAACGACGCCCCCCTGGTCAAATCCCTGATGTACGTCCTTCTTCACCAGGTCTTCGAGAAGGAGTACAGCGGCAGCCGGGAGAAGGACAACCTTCAGCTGTGGCAGTCGATCCTCGTCTCCGCGGCCCGGGCCGAGCTGGACAGAGTGGCGGACGATGACTGACGGACCGCATGTCCCGTGGCAGTCCGTCGAGCACTACCTCGGAGAGAATCAGGCGACGACCTACCGCCTGTCCGCCCCCTCCGCCCACCCCGAGGTCTCCTATGTCGTGGGGGACGGCGACAGTGGAATCGCCCTCTACGTCGAACTGGACCGACGCCATCGCCCACCGCTCTCGCCGCTGCCGTCCATCCGCATCGATCAGATCGCGGAGAGGGGTATGCGCATGGCTCGCATTCGAACGACACAGGCGGCCCTCGTCCGAGATTTCCATGACCTCCTGAATGCCGTCGCCGACCGCATCGTGACGCACGAGCGCACCCTCGACCAGGCCTTCGGGGAGACGGTACGAGCCTGGAGCGCTCTGCTCGACCGCCCACGCGGGGCGAGCCCCGAGAAGCGCATCGGACTGATCGGCGAACTCTCGGCCCTCGCGTCGATCGCCCGTGCGGACGGTTGGCACACCGCGGTCGAGTCCTGGAAGGGGCCGGAGGGGGAGGAGCACGACTTCGGGCTGCCCGACATGGACGTGGAGGTGAAGACCACGTCGTCCGAGCAGCGATGCCACACCGTTCACGGGCTCGGCCAGCTCACCCCCACGCCGGGCCGCCCCCTGTGGATGGTCTCGCTGCAACTCACTCGCGGCGGGAAGGGCGGCCGCACGCTCTCCGACTGTGTCCACTCCGTCCGCCGGGCGGTGGGCGAGGAGGCCCCGGCCATGACGGATCGACTCGACAGGCTGCTCGACGCGGCAGGTTGGGTCTCCGACGCCCCGGACGACGAACGCTGGCGCCTGCGCACCGCCCCCGTGTCCCTCCTCGTCGACGAGTCACTGCCCCGTCTGCACACCGAGTCGGTCCCGAGGCAATTTCGCGACCGAATTCGAAATGTCACCTACACCCTCGACATCAGCGCTGCGAGAACGGCGGGCGAACCACCCGCCGCCCTGGTCGACATCACCGTTCCGTAAGGCCGAGGAATCATCGATGAAAAAAACCGAAACACTCCGAATCACCCTGCACACCTCGGCACTCGCGGGCATGGACAGCCGCCCCAAGAACCTGTTGCGCGCGCTCTCCTACCAGGCCGAGGACGAGGGTCCCGAGGCGGATTCCCTCGCCACGGAGGAGGACTTCCGCGAGACACTCGCCGCCGCCCATCCCACGGATCAACTGGTGGAACTGTGGCGCAAGCAGCTCACCCAGTGGGACTACCTGGAGAACCCTCCGTGGACGGATTCGGAATCCCGCACGGACGAGCGTCGTGCCACGACCCTGGCCCTTCTCGGCCTGTCGGACGACACCCAGCGGCTTCTCGACCTGTTGGTACCGGTACCGCGGGCGTCCGGACCCGTCGTGATCAGTGAAACCTTCACTCCCTGGTACACCCCTCAGTCCCAGCAGGGTCGAAGCTGGTACTGGCCCGCGTACCGCCGGCTGCTGTCGGAGCAGAAGAAATGGCCGGAGACCGCGATCGCGAGCCTCGACTCGGCCTCGGACCGGGTGGTGGAACGCCTCGCCGACCCGACCTCCGAGACCGCCTACCAGTCCAAGGGACTGGTCGTCGGTTATGTCCAGTCCGGAAAGACGGCGAACTTCACCGGTGTCATCGCCAAGGCCGTGGACGCCGGCTACCGCCTGGTCATCGTGCTCGGGGGGACCCTGAATCTGCTGCGCGCGCAGACCCAGCGGCGACTGGACATGGAGCTGGTGGGACGCGAGAACATTCTGCGCGGCGCTTCCGAGTACGAGTCCGACTACGCGGACGACCCGGCCTGGCCCCAGGGCAGGTTCCTGTCCCACGGCGGGCTTCCCTCCGCGCTCGGAGGCTTCGACATCGTCCGGATGACCACACGGGACAACGACTACAAGAGCCTCCTTCAGGGGATCATCGCCCTGGAGTTCGACAAGCAGGAACCCGCGCTCCCGCTTCACGACCCCAGGAATCTGCACCGTTCCCAGGCTCGACTCATGGTGGTCAAGAAGAACAGCCAGGTCCTCACCAAGCTGGTCAAGGACCTCGGCAAGATCAAGACTCCGCTCACGGAGATCCCGGTCCTGATCATCGACGACGAATCCGACGAGGCATCGGTCAACACCTCGAATCCGAACAGGCCGGATTCGGAACGCACCGCCATCAACAAAAAGATCTCGGAACTCCTCAAGATCCTTCCTCGTGCGCAGTACGTCGGATACACAGCGACTCCGTTCGCCAATGTATTCATCGACCCGAGCGACACCGAGGACATTTTCCCCAAGGACTTCATCGTCTCCCTCCCGCGCCCGGAGGGATACATGGGGGTCCAGAACTTCCACGATCTGGATTCCCCGATCCCCCGGGAGGAGAGGACCTTCGCGAACTCCAACGAGAAGGCCCATGTCCGCGACATCCTCCTGGACTCCGAAGAGGACGACACGGCGTTGCAGAGCGCGATGGACATGTTCGTCCTCACCGCCGCCATGAAGCTCTACCGCGAGGACAACGGTCTGGGCGACCGCCACTTCCAGCACCACACCATGCTCATCCACGAGTCCGTGCGCACCGCCGACCACCGCGAACTCAGGGGGCGCGTGCACAAGATGTGGTGGTCCGCCGGCTACACGGGGGCCTCGGGCCACGCCCGCCTCCGCGAGCTGTTCGACAACGACGTCGCGCCGGTCTCCCGGGTTCGCTCCGACGGTTTCCCCACCCCCGCCTCGTACGACGACCTCTCCCCGTACATCGGTGCGGCCGCGATCCGCATCGGGGGCGACGATCAACCGATCATCGTCGTCAACGGCGACAAGGACATCGAGAACGGGGAGGCCGACTTCGACAAGCGCCCCCTGTGGAAGATCCTCATCGGCGGACAGAAACTCGCCCGGGGCTTCACCGTCGAAGGCCTGACCGTCACCTACTACCGTCGCCGGACGAACAACGCGTCCACCCTGATGCAGATGGGCCGCTGGTTCGGCTTCCGCAAGGGGTACCGGGACCTGGTCCGGCTCTACCTGGGCCGTGACGAGACCATGGGCACCAAGGACATCGACCTCTACGAAGCGTTCGAGGCGATCTGCCGCGACGAGGAGAGCTTCCGCGGCCAGCTGGAGCAGTACTCGGTACTGATCGACGGCGAGCCCCAGGTCACGCCCGAGCGGGTGCCGCCACTGGTCTCGCAGCATCTGTCCTGGCTGAAGCCCGCGAGCGCGAACAAGATGTACAACACCAGGCTGGTGGAGATCCACTCCCCGGGGAAGTGGGAGGAACCGACGGCCTACCCGTCGGGGGTGGCGGCACTGCGGCACAACACGGCGCTGTGGACTCCGGTCCTGGAGTCACTGCCCGACTCGCCCGACGCCTTCTCCTACAACTTCGGCGACGGCGACACCCACCACCGTTTCAACGCGCTGGCCGGACGGCTCGACGCCGAGGAGTTCCTCGACCTGGTCCAAGCACTGAAGTGGGACGCTCCCGGGCGTTTCGGCCCCCATCTCGCCTACCTCAAGGAGATCACCCGCCTGTCGCAGGTCGACGACTGGACGGTGATCGCCCCGCAGCACATCTCCAAGAACAACCGGTGCTCCGTCGGCGCGTCGTCCCGCGCCTTCTCCTGGTTCGGCCGGCGACGCCGCAGAGGGGACGCGTTCGGTGCCATCAGCGAGCCCAAGCACCGACCGGCGGCCCTTCGCATCGCCGGCGCCCTGTCCCACGGCGGCAACGACACGGTCGAGGGACTCGTGGCGGAGCGGCGCGGTGTGGTGTGCCTCTATCCCGTGGTGGAGCCGGCGCACAGGGCGGGGATCGAGGCGACCGGCACCGTCGAGCCCGGCCAGGTCGTCATGGCGTTCACCTTCGTCGCTCCCGCGTCGGCCCGCAGCAGCGACGGCAAGGTGCTGCGCTTCACCACCATCGACTCCGGGGACACGGCCCGGTGAAGTGAGATCGCGGAACCCGCCCGGAGTGGCCGTGCGCAGAGTGCACGCGCTTACCATGGGGCTTCGGGCGGTCACCGCGAGGAGGCACGGGTGGGGGAACGACGTTTCACCGCGATCGAGCTGTGCGCGGGCGTCGGTGGCCAGGCACTGGGGCTCGAACGCTCCGGATTCGACATCGTCGGCGCGGTCGACATCGACGCCGACACCTGCGCGACCCTCACCCTCAACCGACCCGGTTGGTACACGGTCCACGAGGACATCAACACGATCGAGCCCGCGAATCACGCTCCCCTGGACCACGCCGACGTCCTGAGCTGCGGCCTGCCTCGTTCCCCCTACTCGATCGCCGGGAAGCAACTCGCCGGCGGTGACACCCGTGACGCATTGAGAGCCGCGCTCGACATGGCTTCCTACGTCCGCCCCCGAGTCCTGGTGCTGGAGAACATTCCCGGCTTTCTGCAATCGGCGAAGTTCAATGCCGAACGGAACGCGGTGCACGAGGCCGTCGAGGATCTCGGATACGCCATGGAGTCGTCCGTGCTGCACTCCACCGATTTCGGAGTGCCTCAACGCCGACCGCACGGATTCATCGTGGCGATGCACCCCGATGACATGGCCTGTTTCGCATGGCCCGAGCCGTCCGGAGATGCCTGCCCCACCCTGGGGGAGACACTGCACGCCTCGATGGCCTCGAACGGCTGGCCGGAGGCGGATGACTGGGCAGCCGGGGCGTCGGAGCCCGCGCCTCTGATCATGGGCGGAGCCACCGGTCGAGGAGGCGCGGATCTCGGGGCGAGCAGAGCGAAGGCCATCTGGGCCCGCCACGGCGTCTACGGAGGCAGCATCGGCGACGCTGTGCCGGACGCCGACTTCCGGCGGAACTTCGGGGTCGAGCCCCGGTTCGGACTGCCCAGGATCACCGTGGATCAGGTGGCGCTGCTCCAGGGGTTTCCCGACGACTGGAAGATCTCCGGCAGGAAGACGTCCGCGTACCGGCAGATCAGCCAGGCCACACCTCCACCGGTCGCAGCCGCGCTCGGCGGACGGATCATGGACGCGCTGCGTCACTCGTCGCGCAGGGCGTGATCAGGAATCAGCCACTGCGGTGGCGGGGAGCCCGACAAGCAAGGTCGACCCGTTTTGATCGATCAGCCGGCAGTAGACTCACTCCCCATGGCGACCCCCACCAGTGACACCGCGACGGACTCAGCGCGCGACGAGACCAAGATCAAAGTGGTGGACCTGTTCTCGGGTGCCGGCGGATTTTCGGCCGGCTTTCGCTCGTACGAACCTCAGGGCCCGGGCTCCTCGCCCTTCGAGTCGGTGGCCGCCGTGGAGTTCGACGAGGCGGCGGCAGCCACCTACGCGGCGAACTTCGGCACCTCGCACATCGCCAATGTGGACATCGCCACGTGGGACGCGAAGCCGTACGCGGACCGGGTGGACGTCGTGGTGGGCGGTCCCCCGTGTCAGGGTTTCTCGGCCCTGAACAGGGACAATCTGGAGAAGAAGCCCCCGAAGAGCGAAGATCCCCGAAACACTCTCTGGCGCGAGTACATGCGGGTGGTCACCACGATCAAGCCCAAGTTCTTCATTCTGGAGAACGTGGATCGCTTCCTGCGCTCGGAGGAGTTCGACAGCCTGATCGAGGCAACGAAGGAAGGCGGAGCGCTCTCCGACTACGTGGTGCACCACAAGATCCTCAACGCGGCGGACTACGGGGTGCCCCAGGCCAGACGACGGGCGATCGTGATCGCGACGCGCAGGGATCAGGGTGAGCCCCTGCGCCACCCCGACCCCACGCACGCCCGCAAAAAGCCCGCCCACAAAACATCTGCTCGGCAGGCGACCCTCGACGGGTGCGAGCGCACCGCCGACCAGCCCCTTCCTTGGGTCTCCGTGGGTGAAACAGTCTTTGCGAACACCCCCAGGAAGGCCCCCCGAAAGGAATTGCCGACGCGAGAGGGAAAGCCCCTGGGAACCACTCTCCCGGGGCCGTACAAAACGACAGAACTCCACATCGGACGAACACCCGTACCCCTTTCCATCGCCCGATACAAGGCGATCGGAAAGGGAGGGAACCGCAAGGATCTCGAAGGCAAATGGGCGACCGTCAATGGAAAGGAAACTTATCTTTCCACTCCGAGCTGGGACAGGCACAAGAAGGGCTCCGGCGACGTCATGGGCCGCATGCATGAGGATCGACCTTCTGTGACCATTCGCACGGAGTTCTACAAGCCGGAGAAGGGCCGCTACCTCCACCCCGTCGAGGACCGTCCCATCACCCACCTCGAAGCGGCGTTGATCCAGGGATTCCCCTCCGACTTCCTCTGGTACGGCAGCAAGATCGAGATTGCCCGCCAGATCGGCAACGCGGTCCCGGTCGGCCTGGGCCGTGTGCTCGCCCAGGCCATCCACGAGAAGCTGAGCCGCTAACCGGTCCCCTCGCCCGCAGGGGCGTCCCCGGCCTCACGGGTCTTGCCGCGAACCGGCGCGTTCTTGAAGAGTTCCTCGAACCAGGCGGTCAAAGTCTCGGCCGAGGCGTGGGGAACGCTGCCGTCGTTCGGCCCCTGGGGCAGGGTGTCGTACTGGACGGTCGGCGCGTCCTCGGCGTCGAGAATCCACTCCCGCAGCGCCTCGGCGTCCGACAGCTCGTCGGGGGCCAGGGCCTCGTAGACCAGTGTCGCGCCGGCGGCGTTCGCCACGGATGCGGCGGCATTGACGTCACGGCCGGTGCGGGCCGTTTTTCCGTGCAGCCTCAAGAACGCCTGAGCGGCGGGGCGGTGTTGGATCATCTCCAGTCGCATGACCGTGTTCAGGATGTCCTGATTCCCGCAGGCGAGTTCCGCCGGAGCGTAGTTCCTGCCGTCCCGGAAGAGTTCGGCGGCCCACCACAGCCGGGAGAAGCACTGGACGTCCCACCGACCGGAGAACCGGGCGGCCTGCCCCACTTCCCGTCCGCTCTCCCCCCGGCCCCAGCGCCACCGAACGACGTCCGGTGCCACGCACAGGCCGAGGAAGTTCCAGATGCCCGTGTCGGCAGCCTCGGCCCTGGTGAGGCGAAGAGTGCGGTGGAGCCTGGGGGCCAGCCAGGCGTCGCCGGCCGTGGGCGTCTCGGGGAATCGGCGCATCGCCTCGTCGAACAACTCGCGCAGGGGCGCGACGGCCCAGCGAACGCCGTCGTCGAGGGGTTCGTCGACCGTTTCCTCGAAGAGTGCGAAGGAGAGGTTCTCGTACCCCTTCAGAACCCGGGGAGTCAGGGCACGGGCGGCGGCGGAGTCCGCCAACCGGCCGATCCTGTCCGGCGTTCTCGAACGTGATCGCGAACTCACGCGTCCCCCTTGGGCTCGGCGAGACGTGCCAGGGCACGCACACTGTTCGCCACGGTTCTCTGTTTCTTGGAACTCACGGTCGCCGCATGCATCAGTCGCGCGTGCAGATCGGCACCGCCCTCGCCGTTGGCACGGCGACCCACCAGTTCGGCAAGCGCCTCGTCCGGTGAACTGGTGGGGAAGAAGTCCGGAAGCATCCGACGCAGCACCTCTTCCTGCCATCCCCCGGGCCACTCCGGCCGATCGCCGTCCGTCGCGGACGCGTACAGGGCGGTGTTGAACATCGCGGTCCAGGCCTCGGAGGCGATCTGGCTCGCCAAGATCTCGCGAGCGAGCTTCTGTTCCGCCCCTGATGCGTTGTCGAGCAGCGCGCGAAAACCCTCCACGGCCGAGTTGAGATAGAGAACCGGCTCGTCGGCCTCCGCGTGAAGAACCCAGGGATCGTCACGGAAGTCGTGGAGGAAGGAATGCTCCGGGAAATTCTTCCACACCATTTTGACACTGCGCTGCCGTGTCGGCTGCTTGGCCTCGAAGTCCGCGCTCCACGGATTCTCCGCCCTGCCGATCAGGCGACCCTCGACACCCTTCACCTCGGCCACGATCCACGCGTCGATCTCACAGCGCCCCACGTGTTCGCCCCGGCGGAGTTCCACCTCTCCGTCCCAACGGCCCTCGCCGTCGGGACGGAGAGGGAAGGACAGGCGTATGTTCGTCCGCCGGTTCCGCACCGATGCCACACACACGGGAGAGGACCAGAGCCCGGAATCCAACTCGTCGGCGTCCACGGACACCGATATCTTGATGCGAATCTCGTCCCACTCGCGCTTGACCGCGTGGAGCGCGATCACCCGCTCGCCGTCGGAGATGGAATTGAGGCTGAGCGGAATGTTGTCCACCCATACTTTCTCCACGGTGAGTCCGACGTCACCGACAAGGATCGGGTAGGGAAAGGCGGTCTTCACTCCACGATCTCCTTGGCCCTCGGCACGTCCACCTCGACGCAGGACATCTCGGCCGCGACCGGATGGCTCGACACGTCCGTAACTCCCCTGAACACAGCCCGCCTCGCGCCTTCCCTGAAGCGCAGATTCCCGCGCTTCGTCAACTCGCAGTCCCGTTCCGGGACCAGTGTCCCCGCCCATCGGACGGGCAGGTTCGTGCCGGACCGCACGACGAATCGCGCAACGGGGGAAAGGAGCCACGGCTCTTCCCGCTCGGGCAGCTTCACCGTCACCCTGACACGCCAGGCACCGTTCTCCGCGACCTCGCCCTCCACCGCGTGCACCGTGGGGAATCCCTGGGTGCGCGCCCTGGGGGGTGCGTCGAGCTTCAGCAGATCCTTCAGGACCTGTGGCCCCTCGTCGGCGTCCGTCTCCTCGTCGTCGCTCCGCAGCAGATCGCGAACGGCGTGCTCGGCGGCCTTCTTGAAGTCGAGAATGCGCTGACGCGCTCCGCGGACATAGGTGGCGGTCAGATCCTCGGTACCGGTCCAGTCGTTGTGGTCCGGGGGTTCGGCCGTACGCAGGAACTGCTCGGCCTCCTCCGCGTCCGGCCCCTCACTCCCGGTCGCCGTCCCGGCGAGCAGGACCGCCTGGAATCGGCGGTGCCCCAGGGGAAGGTCGCCGACCCTCTTGCTCCTGACCACCATCCGGGTGGCCCTCATGAAGGTGATGCGGTCCGGCGTCGGGTCGTCGTCGGTCGTCGGGGTGACGAGAAGCACCGCCTCGTGGGTCCTCGTCGGAGCGCCGGGGGCGGCCCCCTTGCGGGCGGGGAGCTCGAGAGAGACCGTCGCCCGCAGCACATCGTCACGTGCGGTCAGTTCGGTCCCGGTCCGGCCGTCGAGGAACGCCTTCACCGCACGGGATCTCGCCGGCTCGTGCTCATGCGGATCGATGGGGCGCTCGGGCCTGACGATCCGACCGTTGCGCAGTGCCGTGACGGACGCCCGAAGCAGAGGCCCCGACTCCTCCGAACCGACCATGGAGGCCCAGAAGTTGTGGGCGACCCCCGACGTGAGCTGTTCGTACATCTCCTCCAGCTCCTCGGTGTCACCCGAACCGTCGTAGGCGCCCACGACGAGGAACGAGGTTCCGGGGGCCGAGTCGCCTCTCTCCAGATGGAGTGATTCCGCCGTGGCGCTGTCGGCCCACCAGGACCGGGCGGAGTCCTTGCGGTCCGGGTCCTTGACACCGAACCAGGCGGGTCCCGCGTACTCCTCATCGGCCAGTGCGTGCCAGGGGAGTTCGAGCCTGCCGGTCACCCTGCGCTCGTGCCGGCCGTCCTGGCTCTCGGACAGGGAGCTGTTCACCAGCACCAGGCCGAAGCGGCTCGCCGCCCAGAGCGCCGCCTTCCCGAGGCCGTACGAGCCTCCCTGCGTTCCGACCTTCCCGCTGTCCAGCGTTCGCCGGACGACCCGGGCGAATCGGCCGTCGGCGTACTCCGGGCCCGTGAGACCGCTCGCGTTGTAGTCGTCGACGCGGAGCAGCACGAGGCGTCCGGTCCGCTCCAGCTGATTCAGGCCGTCCGCCAGGACCCGTCCGGCCTTCTGCCGGGGGTCCGCCGCGACCCGGAGGTGCGGCTCCAGTTCTCCCCATCGCAGGGCCTTCAGGAAGTCCTTCAGACGACTGCCTGTCAGCTCGTGCAGCACGAAGCGCGAGTGGACGGGTTGATCGGTCTTGAAGCGCTCGTCGAGGCTGTTCTGGGTGGCCTCGCGGGCGAGCACCTCAAGGTTGGCCGCGAACGCGTACGCCGCCGCGTTGCCCCCGTTCCGACTGCCGTCCTCCGGGGCCTTCTGAAAGATCCACTCCACCTCGGACGCGGTGGCTTCCGGCGGCCGGCGAATCACGGCGTCGGCGACGGTGACTTCGAGGGCCTTGGCTATGGCCTCGATCTTCTCGCGGCGCGGGACGGTCCTGTTGTGCGCCCAGGCGTTCACCGCGGCGGGTGTGACCCCCACCAGAGCGGCCAACTCCTTCTGCGACATGTCTCGCCGGCGCAACATCTCCACCAACCAGACCGCGAAGTCCTGCATCAGTCCCACACACCCCTCTCGCCCCTGTGGCTCAGCCGATCGTACGGCTTTCACTTCATCAAGGCCACCAGGATGAAGAGTTGCTATATCGAGGGATGGGCATAACTCTCATATGCCCCATGTCGACCTCTTCAGCCCCCACAGAAGGGAGAGATCAACTCTCGACATGATCCGAGTGGACAGGTGTACGATCATTCACCATCTGGGGCGAACCCCCTCAACTCCGCACCACAGGAGGAGGCGTGAGCGGGATTTGCAACGTTCGGGCGCGAACGAGAGGGAGAGCGCGCTCCGCAGCACCGAAGCACCAGATGGGCAATACGGGATAAATATGGGCATTTACCCATGCACTCGCAGGCGGCCACCAGGCCTGCCCGAAGATCGCAGAAGGGATTTTTGCGCGTGACCCCGAAGAAGATGGTCGAGTACAGCTTCTCGGTTCCGGAGAACAGCTGGACGTCGTTCTCCGTCAACCACACGGCCGGAGGCACGACTTACCGCATCGAGTCGGAGAGCGGGCGCTGCGACGTGGCGACGCGTCGCTACGACGAGACGGTCGAGGGCGAGGAAGAGAGCGTGTAGGCACCCGCCGGGGGGCTTCCGGGCCGTGGCGGCGGAACGGAGGCCCACCCGGGTGGAGCGCTGTCGATCGGTCAGTGGACCGAGAAGCCGCCGTCGACGAAGAGGGATTGGCCGGTGACGTAGGCGGAGGCGGGGGAAGCGAGGAAGACGGCGGCGGAGGCGAAGTCCTGGGGGAGGCCGTTGCGGCCGGTGAGGGTGCGGGCGGCGAGGGCGGCGACTTGGGTGGGGTTGGCGGAGAGGTGGGCGTTGAGGGGGGTGGGGACGAAGCCGGGGACGAGGGTGTTGGCGGTGACGCCGTGGGGGGACCAGGCCTCGGCCTGGGAGCGGGCGAGGGATTCGAGGGCGCCCTTGGAGACGCCGTAGGCGCCGCTGTGGACGAAGGCGCGGTGGGCCTGCTGGGAGGTAATGTGGATGATCCGGCCGTAGCCGCGGGCGGCCATGGCGGGGCCGAAGCGCCGGCCGAGGAGGAAGGGGGCGTCGAGGTTCACCGCCATGGTGGTGTCCCAGACGTCGTCGCTCAGCTCGCTCATCGGCGGCCGGAGGTTGATGCCGGCGGAGTTGACGAGGATGTCGGGCTCGCCGAAGATCTGGGCGGCTTCCTCGGCGGCGGTGCGCACCGAGGCGCGGACGGAGAGGTCGGCGGTGACGCGGGCGGCGCGGCAGCCGGCGGCGGTGAGTTCGGTGACGGTGAAGTCGAGGGCCGCCTCGCCGCGGGCGAGGACCACGACGCTCGCGCCCGCGCGGGCGAGGGCCTCGGCGATGGCGCGGCCGATGCCGGAGCTGCCGCCGGTCACCAGGGCGACGCGGCCTTCCAGGGAGAACAGCTCGGAGAGGTATGTCTGTGCGGCCATGCCCCAGCCTAACCAGGGCGAACGCGGGGACTTCAGGCAGGTTCGCGGACGAGCTTCCCGTCCGGCGCGACGGCGAACCAGACGCCGTCCAGGCCCTGGCCGTTCACCTCGCCGGCGGTGGCGTCGCCGACGTAGTAGTAGAGGGGCCAGTCGCCGTAGACGGCCTGTTCGGCTCCTTCGGCGAGCTTGGTGTCCGTCAGGAGGGCGGGCCGGACGCCGGGGCCGGGTTCGAGGCCCCGGGTGGCGGTGAGGGCGGGCCAGACGGCGACGCAGTCGGCGTCGCAGGCGCTGTCGCCTGCCTTGTCCTTGCCCTTGGCCTTGTCCTTGGTGAATCCGTAGAGCGTGCGGCCGGCGCCGTCGACGAGGATCCTGCCGAACGGTGAGTCGGCGACCTTGACGGAGGCGGCCAGGTCCGGGGCGGGGGCCGGGGCGGTCGCCGTGGACGGGGTGGTCTCGGGGGGGTCGTCCCGGCTGGTGCAGGAGGTGAGGGCCAGCAGGGTCGCCGGGGCGAGGGCGAGCAGGGCGGCGGCGAACGCGGTGAATCGGCTTCTGGGCACGGGTGTCCCCCCGGTCGGCTGGGCGATGCGGTTGCCAGGGAGAACGACTCCAAATCGCCTGTGGTTCAGCGAAGTCGGGGAAAATTCCCGGGTGAACCGTACGGCCCCGTCGGCACGTGCGTCCCCACGACCGGCTCGAACGGGCCGGCCTCATGAGAGGACCCGGAACCATGCAGAAGCGATTCCTTTCCGTGGCGGCGAGCGCCGTACTCCTCGGAGCGGCGGGCGTGGCCCCCGCCGCCGCGCACGACGGCGGCAGCCATGGGAACCACGGCATACACGGGACCGGCGGCATCGGGAACGGCCGGGTGGGGGCCCAGGACCACCACGCCGTCAGCACCCCCGCCCCGGCCGGCCCCGCCGCCGCGTACACCGCCAGGCTCTCCGGGGACCAGGAGGTGCCCGTACCCGGCGGGCCCGCCGTCGACGACCCCGACGGCAGCGCGACCGCGCTGATCACCGTGAAGGGCGACCGCGTCACCTTCGCGCTGCGCTGGAAGGGCCTGGTGCCCAGCCTCGGCCACATCCACCAGGGCGCGGCCGGCGAGAACGGCGCGCTCAAGGTCTCCCTCTTCGGCAGCGCCATGCCCGACAGCGTGGACGCGGCGGCCGGGCGCACCACGGTGACCGACGCGGGGCTGGCCGAGCGGATCCGTACCGACCCCGCCGGGTTCTACGTCAATCTGCACAGCGCCGAATTCCCCGGCGGCGCGGTCCGGGGGCAGCTCAAGCCGGTGAAGGGCCCCGTCAACCCGCTCGGCGTCATCCGCGGCGGCCCGCTGCGCGCGTTCTCCGACGGCGAGCAGGAGGTCCCGAAGAGCGACACGTCCAAGGTCGGCGACCCCGACGGGCACGCGGTCACCTTCCTCAGGCCCCGCGGCACCACCGTCGACTACTCGCTGGCCTGGCTCAATGTCCAGAGCCCGTCCCTCGGCCACATCCACCGGGGCGAGTTCGGCAAGAACGGCGAGGTCGTCTTCAACTTCTTCGACCGGCCCGTCCCCGACGGCGTCTTCGCGGTCTCCGGCGAGCTGACCGGCCAGTCGCGCGACGCCGTCAAGCGGGTCCGCGAGGCCCCCGGGAACTACTACTCCAACATCCACACCCCGGAGTTCCCCGACGGAGCCGTACGCGGCCAGCTCTTCCGCTGACGCCGACGCCGGACGCCGACGGCGATCACCGGCGGCCGACCCGCGACAGCGGGTCGGCCGAGGCCGGTCAGCCGCCCAGCCCGTGCGCCACCGTATAGATCAGCAGCCCCGCCAGCGCGCCGACGACCGTGCCGTTGATCCGGATGAACTGGAGATCGCGGCCGATGTGCGCCTCGATCTTCCGCGAGGTGTGCTCGGCGTCCCAGCTCGCCACCGTCTCGGAGATCAGCGAGGTGATCTCACCCCGGTAGGTGGTCACCACATAGACCGCCGCGTCCTCGACCCAGCCGTCCACCTTGGACTGGAGCCGCTCATCGGTGGCCAGCCGCGCGCCCAGCGAGAGCAGCGAGGCACGGGCCCGCAGCCGCAGCTCGCTCCGGTCGTCCTCGGCCGCCGAAATGATCATGGTGCGTACGGAGGACCACGCCGAGGCGATCACATCCTGCACCTCCGTACGGGAGACGAGATCCGATTTCAGCCGTTCCACCCTCGCCCGGGTCTCGGTGTCCGACTGAAGGTCGGAGGCGAAGTCGCGCAGGAACCGGTCGATCGCCCCGCGCGCCGGATGCTCCGGCGCGTCCCGCATCTCGGTGACGTAACGCAGCAGCTCCCGGTAGACCCGGTCCCCCACCTTCCGGTCGACGAACCGCGGCGTCCAGCCGGGCGCGCCGCCCTCGACCGTGTCCATCACCAGAGCCTCGTGGGCGACCAGCCAGTCATGGGCGCGGGCGGCGATCAGATCCACGGCACGGCGGTGCGCCCCGTCGCCGACGACCTTCTCCAGCGTCTTGCCGACCGTCGGCGCGATCTCGGCGCTGTTCGCGCGCCGGGTGATCGCCTCGCCCACCACCGCCTGGACGTCGGAGTCCCGCAGCACGGTGAGCGCGCCGCGCAGCGCGGTGGACAGCTCGGACGTGACCCGGTCGGCGTGGTCGGGCTCGGAGAGCCAGTCGCCCAGCCGACGGCCGACGCCGACCGAGCGCAGCCGGGCGCGGACCACGTCCTCGGAGAGGAAGTTCTCCCCGACGAAGGAGCCGAGGGAGGCCCCGAGCTGGTCCTTCTTGTTCGGGATGATCGCGGTGTGCGGGATCGGAACGCCCAGCGGGTGCCGGAAGAGCGCGGTCACCGCGAACCAGTCGGCGAGCGCGCCGACCATGCCCGCCTCGGCCGCCGCCGCCACATAGCCGGCCCAGGGGCCCGCTCCGGCGCTCTTGGCCCAGGTCGCGAGGGCGAAGACCACCGCGACGAAGACCAGCAGCCCGGTCGCGAACAGTTTCATCCGCCGGACGCCGCGCTGCTTCTCGGCGTCCGCCTCGGTGTACGCGAAAGAGGGGAGCCCCGTCCGGCGTCCCCCGCCGCCGCCCTCGCCCGGTTCTTTCCCTGCTGTGCGATTCATCCACTCCACCTGTCCGCGCGCACCCCGTGCGCATTGTCCCTGCCTCAGGTACTCCCAGCGTGCACGTGGAGTTCCCGGGCGGGTACGGCGGGGCTGGGGGGACCACCGCGCGACCGGGCCGTACGGGGATCCACAGGGGATCCACGGGATCCTCAGCCGCCGGACACCGGTACCGGGTCGGGGTCGGGGTCAGGTTCCGGGTCCGGGGCGGGCCGTTCCGCGTACATCTTCGCGATCACCGTCTCGATCTCCGGCTCCCGCACCGACAGATCCGCGACCGGATACCGCTCCGCCAGCGCGGCCACCAGCGGCGCGGCCGACTGCGAGGCCGGGAAGGCCAGCCACTGGCGCGGCCCCTCGACCCGTACCGTACGGGCCAGCTCCGTCACCATCGGCGGCAGCTCGCGCTCCAGGTCCACCACCAGCGTCCGCTCACTCCCGCCCGCCGCGTGGAGCCCGTCCAGCGAACCCTCGTACATCAGCCGCCCGTGGTCGATGACCATCACCCGGCCGCAGAGCTGCTCGATATCGGTCAGATCGTGCGTGGTGAGCAGCACCGTCGTCCCGCTCTCCGTGTTCAGCCGCCGCAGAAACCCCCGTACCTTCGCCTTCGAGATCACATCCAGCCCGATCGTCGGCTCATCCAGATAGAGCACCTCCGGATCGTGCAGCAGCGCCGCCGCGATGTCGCCGCGCATCCGCTGGCCGAGGGAGAGCTGGCGTACGGGAACGTCCAGCAGCTCCGCCAGATCGAGCAGCTCGACGCACCGGTCGAGGTTCTCCCGGAAGCGGCGGTCCGGGATCCGGTACATCCGGTGGGCGAGCCGGTACGAGTCCTTCAGCGGCAGATCCCACCAGAGCGTGGTGCGCTGCCCGAACACCACCCCGATCCGGCGCGCCAGCCGGGTGCGCTCGCGCGCCGGGTCGATGCCCGCGACCCGCACCCGGCCGCCGCTGGGGGTGAGGATTCCGGTGAGCATCTTGATGGTGGTGGACTTCCCCGCGCCGTTGGGCCCGATGTAGCCGACCATCTCGCCGCGCGCCACCCGGAAGCTGATCCCGTCCACCGCGCGCACCTCGCGCTTCTCCCGGCGCAGCAGGCCGGCCCGGCGGCGCACGGTGAAGACCTTCTCCACGCCGTCCACTTCGATCATGTCGGCCATGTCAGCCATGTCGGTACTCAACTTCCCGTACTCCGGTAGGAACGAAGCCCCGCCCGCCAGGCCAGTGCCGCCGCCCAGCAGCAGACGGCGGCGACCAGGGGCGGCGCGAAGGCGAGCTGCTGCGGCAGGTCGAGCGGATAGGGCCGCCCCAGCACATACAGCGCGGGCAGCCAGTTGACGAAGGCCAGCGGCACGATGAAGGTGACCCCGCGCACCAGATCCTCGGCGAAGACCGTCGGCGGGTACTGCAACAGCGTGCTGCCGCCGTAGGTGAAGGACGACTGGACCTCCGCCGCGTCCTGCGCCCAGAACTGGAAGGCGGCCCCCGCCACGAACACCGCCGCGAAGATCGCCGAGCCGCTGAGCACCATCATCGGCACCATCAGCGCCTTGAGCGGGGTCCAGTCGACATCCACCGTGATCAGTCCGTACGTCAGAACCAGCAGGCCCTGGGTGATCCGGCCCAGCCGGCGCAGCGCGAACCGGTCGGCCGCGAACTGGGCCAGCACCGGGGCGGGGCGCACGAGCAGGGCGTCCAGCGTGCCGTCGCGCACCCGGCGGCCGAGCCGGTCCACCGAGCCCATGGTGAGATCGGTCAGTCCGAAGGCGGTGCCGACCGCGCCGTAGAGAAAGGCGATCTCGCCGAGGCTGTAGCCGCCCAGCGCGTCCACGTGCGAGAACATCAGCAGGATCGCGATGAAGTCGAGAGCGGTCACCGTGAAACCGGCGAGGGTCGTCATCAGGAAGGACGCGCGGTACGTCATCGTGGAGCGGACCCACATCGCGACGATCAGGCCGTAGACGCGCAGCCCGTTCCGCAGGGCCCGTACGGCGGACTCCGGGCCCTCTTCCAGCTGGTCGGACAGAGGCTCAGCCACCCTGGACCACCACCCTGCGCGTCGCCGCGCTCTGGAGCAGCCGCCCCGCCGTGAGCAGCGCCACCGCCCACCCCGCCTGGAAGGCGAACGCCCCCGCCAGCCCCCACCCGGTGCTCTTGCCCAGCAGCACATCCGCCGGCACCTGGAGCAGCGCCGACCAGGGCAGCGCGCGGGCCACCTCGCCCAGCGCCCCGGGGAAGATATTGAGCGGCAGCATCATCCCCGAGAAGAACAGCCCCGCCAGCCAGCTGATCTGCATCACCCCCGCGCCGTCCAGCAGCCAGAACGCCGACAGCGCCACCACGAAGCGGATCGCGAAGCTCACCAGCACCCCGAGCGCCACCGACACCAGGAACGCCGCCCAGGTCAGCACGGACCCCGGCAGCGCCAGCTCGAAGGCGAGCGCCCCGAAGGCCATCGGGGCCACCCCCCGGCCCAGCAGATGGAAGGCCGCCCGGCCCAGATCGCCCGCCAGCCAGTAGAGCTGAAGGTCGACGGGCCGGTAGAGGTCGACGGCGATGTCGCCGGTACGGACCCGCTCGACCAGCTCGTCCTCGAAGCCGCCGCCCATCATGGCGCACGCCATCAGCAGCGCCTGGCCGAGCCAGACATAGGTGAGCGCCTCGGACACGTCGTAGCCGCCGAGCCGGGGACGCTCGTCCCAGAGGGCGATATAGGTGTACGCCATGATGAAACCGAAGACGGTGTTGGTGAAGATCCCCGCCGCCGTCGCCACCCGGTAGGTCGCGAAGCGCCGGAATCCCCCGGCCGCCACCACGCCGTACAGCCGCACCCGTCCGCCCTCCCGCCCGCCGATGCCAAAGGGACAGACCCTAGTGCGGCCGGGTGGAAGCCCGCGAAGTATTTATGCGGGAAAGCAGGGAGGATACAGGGGATATTCCCGGTAAAAGTGCACTATGGGCGCATGAGTGAGGAGCCGTCACAGCAACCGGGCCGGCCGACCAGGGACGCGACCGCCCCCGCGACCGCACCGGAGCCGGAGCCCGGACGCGGGTCCGGGTCGAGGTCCGGGCCGGGGTCCGGACGCCGGCGGCCCCGCCGCACCGGATGGCGACGGCTCGTCCCCACCTGGCGGACCGCACTCGGCGCGCTGCTCTTCCTCGCACTGCTGCTGATCGGCGGATTCGCCGCCGGATACGCCCTCGTCCACATCCCGCCCGCCAACGCCACCGCCACCGCCCAGTCCAATGTCTACCTCTACGAGGACGGCTCCCAGATCGCCCGCGACGGCGAGGTCAACCGCGAGAACGTCCCCCTGGCGGACGTACCCCTCACCGTCCAGCGCGCCGTACTCGCCGCCGAGGACCGGGACTTCTACTCCGAACGGGCGGTCGACCCCCAGGCCATGGTCCGCGCCGCCTGGAACACCCTCACCGGCAAGGGCAAACAGTCCGGCTCCACCATCACCCAGCAGTACGTCAAGAACTACTACCTGGGCCAGGAACAGACCCTCTCGCGGAAATGGAAGGAATTCTTCATCTCGGTCAAACTCAGCCGCGAACAGAGCAAGAGCGAGATCCTCCAGGGCTACCTCAACACCAGCTACTTCGGCCGCAACGCCTACGGAGTCCAGGCCGCCGCCCAGGCCTACTACGGCAAGGACATCGAGGACATCGACACCGCCGAGGGCGCCTACCTCGCCTCCCTGCTCAACGCCCCCAGCGCCTTCGACACCAGCCTCCACCCCGAGAACCGGGGAGCCGCCGTCGCCCGCTGGAACTACACCCTCGACGGCATGGTCAAGGAGAAATGGCTGGACCCCGCCGAACGAGCCGTCCTCACCTTCCCCGAACCGCTGCGCGCCAGACCCGCCGGCGGGCTCTCCGGCCAGCGCGGCTATGTGGTCCAGGCCGTCGAGGACTATCTGACCGGCCACCGCATCCTCGACGAGAACACCCTCGCGGCGGGCGGCTACCGGATCACCACCACCCTGGAGCGCGCCAAGCAGAACGCCTTCGTCCGCGCCGTGGAGGACCAGGTCACCTCCCGGCTCGACCCGGACCGCAAGGCCGACCGCAACGTCCGGGTCGGCGGAGCCTCCATCGACCCGGCCACCGGCCGGATCCTCGCCATGTACGGCGGCGTCGACTACACCCGGCAGTACGTCAACAACGCCACCCGCCGCGACTACCAGGTCGGCTCCACCTTCAAGCCCTTCGTCCTCGCCGCCGCGTTCGAGAACCGCTCCCGCACCCAGGACGGCAGACTGATCACCCCCGACACGATCTACGACGGCACCGACCGGCGCACCGTCCAGGGCTGGAGCGGACGGCCCTACTCCCCCGAGAACGAGGACGGCCGCTCCTACGGCCCGATCACCGTCACCGAGGCCACCGACAAGTCCGTGAACTCGGTGTACGCCCAGATGGCGATGGACGTGGGACCCGACCGGGTCAAACGGACCGCGATCGCCCTCGGCCTCCCCGCGAGCACCCCCGACCTCACCCCCTCGCCCTCCATCGCGCTGGGCCCCGCCACCGCGAGCGTCCTGGACATGGCGGAGGCGTACGCGACCCTCGCCAACCACGGCAGACACGGCACGTACACGATCGTCGCCAAGATCACCAAGGACGGCCAGGCGGTGCCCCTGCCCGGACGGAGAAGCAAACAGGTCATCGACCGGGAGGCCGCCGACACCACCACCGCCGTCCTCCAGAGCGTCGTGGACGGCGGCACCGGTACGGCCGCGCTGTCGGCAGGCCGGCCCGCGGCGGGCAAGACGGGCACGGCCGAGGAGGACCGGGCGGCCTGGTTCGCCGGCTACACCCCCGAGCTGGCGACCGTGGTCGCCGTCATGGGGCAGGACCCGGACACCGGCGCGCAGAAACCGCTCTACGGGGCGCTCGGGCTGCCCAGGGTCAACGGCGGCGGCGCGCCCGCACGGATCTGGGGGCAGTTCACCGGCATGGCGCTGGAGGGCGAAGAGATCGTGGAGTTCCGGCTGTGGCTCGGGCCGAACGCCCGCGACGAGCCCCGGACCTCCCCGCCGCCGAGCCCGACCGGGGCCGCCTCACCACCCTGGCCCGGCCGACCGAGCCCCGCCCCGAGCCCGCCGCCCACCGCCCCGCCGCCCGGCCCGACCACCGTGGGCAGCCCCCGGCCGGTGGACGACCAGGCGGCCACGGCGGGCGACGACAGCGGGGCGGACGGGGACGGCGGATTCGGTACGGAACCGGGCGGCGACCTCTCGATCGGCGGCCTGCCCGACGGCGGGATCGGCGGCATCGGGGTCGGCGCGGGGGCCGGGAGCGTGGGCGGGGTCGGCGGCGGAGTCGGCGGGGTCGGCGGGGTCGGCGCCGGGCCGGAGGGCCCCGCCGGGCCACTGGGCGCGCCGGTCACGCCGCAGGCCACCGGACCGTGAGGGTCAGGCCGGTCACCACCCGGTCACCCGGCCCTCAGAGATAGAGGCCCGTGGAGTCCTCGGAGCCCTGGAAACGGTCGGCCGCCACCGCGTGCAGATCGCGCTCCCGCATCAGGACGTACGCCACCCCCCGCACCTCGACCTCGGCCCGGTCCTCGGGGTCGTACAGCACCCGGTCCCCCGGCTCCACGCTCCGCACGCTCTGCCCCACGGCCACGACCTCGGCCCAGGCGAGCCGCCGGCCCACCGCCGCCGTCGCCGGGATCACGATGCCGCCGCTGGAACGCCGCTCGCCCTCGGGAATGTCGGTCCGCACCAGCACACGGTCATGCAGCATCCGGATCGGAAGCTTGTCGTGCTGGGTGCTCTGCTCATGGCTGTTGGCGCTCACGACTCGAACTTACCCGCCTTCGGGCGTTCCGTCGGCGCGCGGGGGCAACCAGTGCTCAGGCCTTGTTCTTGCGGGAGGAGGAGGCGAGCAGGCCCACCAGCCCCACCACCAGCAGAGCCACCGGGATCACCCGCTCCAGACGGGGCACCCCGTCCTCCGAGACAAACCGGGAGCGGACACCCGTCACCGTACGATTCACCGCCGCGCAGGCCCGGCCCGCCGTGCGGTCCACCGTCCCCGCGACCTTCGCCTTCGCGTCGCCGATGACGGTCGAAGGGTGCACCCGCACCCCGATCTCATCGAGCGTCTCGGCAAGCTGCTCGCGCCGGCGGACAATGTCCGCCTCGATCTGCGCAGGGGTCCTCGCGTCCGACACCGCGCCGCCTCCGTGGTCGTGATCCGGTACTTCCTCACCGCCAGTCTGTCAGCTCGACCGCGCACGCACCCCACGGCACCCCTATTACGCTCGGCGGGGTACACCCGCACGGCTTGACTTGCGCCGGCGCGAACCGGCCCCGGCCCCCACGAGGAGAACCATGAGCGAGCGACTCCAGCCCGGCGACACCGCCCCCGCGTTCACCCTGCCCGACGCGGACGGCAAAGAGGTGTCCCTCGCCTCCCACCAGGGCCGGAAGGTCATCGTCTACTTCTACCCCGCCGCCCTCACCCCCGGCTGCACCAAGCAGGCCTGCGACTTCACCGACAACCTCCAGCTCCTCGCCGACGCCGGGTACGACGTCATCGGCGTCTCCCCCGACAAGCCCGAGAAGCTCGCCAAGTTCCGCGAGCAGGAGAGCCTCAAGGTGACCCTGGTCGGCGACCCCTCCAAGGAGGTCCTGGCCGCGTACGGCGCCTTCGGCGAGAAGAAGCTCTACGGCAAGACCGTCACCGGAGTGATCCGCTCCACCATCGTCGTCGACGAGCACGGCAAGGTCGAGCGCGCCTTCTACAACGTCAAGGCCACCGGTCACGTCGCCAAGATCATCAAGGACCTGGCCATCTGACCCGGCCCGATTGATCCGAACGGCCCGTCCCGCCCTTGAAGCGGGACGGGCCGTTCCGCATTTCGGACGTAACCGTCCGGATGGCGGATCGTTGGTCCGTTCGGGTCGCGAACGCGCGACCGGGACGGAGAAACGATCGTGAGCCCAAGCCCGTACACCCGGGAACGGCTGACCGAGGCAGCCGCATCATCTCGAACACTCTCCGAGGCGGTGACAGCCCTCGGGGCGGACCCCAAGAGCGGGGCCCGGCGGTACATAGCCGAGCGGATGAGAAGGCTGGGGATACCCACCGGCCACTTTGAACGCGAGGGGACCCGCTGGACGAGGGAGATCCTCGAACCGGTGGTGGCGGAGTCGGCGAATGTGTGCGAGGTGCTGCGTCGACTGGGGGTCGAGGTGGTTGGCGGGCACCACACCCACATCAGCCGCCGGATCAAGGCGTACGGGATCGACACCTCACACTTCACCCCCTCACCTCGCTCGGAGCGAACGAAGGACAACCGGCGTCGACTCTCGGCGGAGGAAATCCTGGTGCGGGACCTCTCGGACCACCCCCGGCGCAGGCCGAGCCAACTGCTCAAGAGGGCACTGCTCGACCTCGGGGCCAGTGACCAGTGCGCGCTCTGCGGAATCGAACCCATCTGGCAGGGAAGTCCGCTCCCCCTGGAAATCGACCACATCGACGGAGACTGGCGTGACAATCGGCAGGAGAATCTGAGGATTCTCTGCCCCAACTGCCATTCGACAACGGACACTTACCGTGGGCGCAATAAGGCCAGGACACCGCGCCGGGCCGAAATCGACACGGGCGAGCAGCCATGAGCCAAGTTCGTAGGTACACACGCGAACTGCTGAGCGAGGCTGCCCAGAGCTGCCGGAGCATGGACGAGGTCATCGCCTTCCTCGGGACGACACCGTACGGACAGCTCAGCCGATACCTTCGTCGGCGATTCACCCACTACGGCATCAATGTCTCCCATTTCGCGCCGAGCGGCAGACGCCCTCGCCCTTCGCCCACCGAGCTGCGGCAGGCCGTGGCCGAATCGATCTCTCTCGCAGCTGTCCTGCGGCGACTGCCCCTGGCGGACAGCGGTCGCAGCCGTGCACTGCTGAGACAGTGGATCACCGAGGATGCCATCGACACCTCACACTTTCTGGGCCAGGCGCACCAGCGGGGCAAGCCCGGCCGGAAGCAAGCCCGGCCAGCGGCGGACGTCCTGGTGAAACGCGAAATGCCGAACCGCGTCCAGGCTGTGGTGCTGCGCCGGGCGCTGCGTGAGATCGGCACACCCGAGCAGTGCGCCGGGTGCGGCACGGGGCCCGCCTGGCACGGGAAACCCATGACCCTTGAAGTCGATCACGTCAACGGCGACTGGACGGACAACCGCCCCGAGAACCTCAGACTGCTCTGCCCCAACTGCCACGCCATAACCAGCACCTGGTGCCGGGGAGGCAGCCGCCGCACATAACAGCGGCATCCACAACGCCACACCAGCCGCTTGCCGCTACGATGGCAAGCGGCTGGCGGCCGTTGCTGAATGGTATAAGCGGAGGTTTTAGGTGCCTCTGGGCGTTTCGTCCATGTGGGTTCGAATCCCATCGGCCGCACCGCCTCAAGGGCACCCCGCAGGGGTGCCCTTCGGCATACCCACGTGCGTGCGGCTCAGCCCAGCAGCTCCCGGATCACCGGCACCAGCTCCCTGAACGCCTTCCCGCGGTGGCTGATCGCGTTCTTCTCGTCCGGGGTCAGTTCCGCGGCGGTGCGGGTGTGGCCGTCGGGCTGGAGGATGGGGTCGTAGCCGAAGCCGTTGGTGCCGGCGGGGGTGGGGCGGAGAGTGCCGGGCATGCGGCCTTCGACGACGCGTTCGGTGCCGTCGGGGAGGGCGAGGGCGGCGGCGCAGAAGAAGTGGGCGGCGCGGTGTTCGGGGGCGATGTCGGAGAGCTGGGCGAGGAGGAGGGCGAGGTTGGCGGCGTCGTCGCCGTGGGTGCCGGCCCAGCGGGCGGAGAAGATGCCGGGGGCGCCGCCGAGGACGTCGACGCAGAGGCCGGAGTCGTCGGCGATGGCGGGGAGTCCGGTGGCCCGGGCGAGGGCGTGTGCCTTGAGCAGGGCGTTCTCGGCGAAGGTGACGCCGGTTTCCTTGACGTCGGGGATCTCGGGGTAGGCGTCCGTGCCGACGAGGTCGTACGGGAGGTCCGCCGCGGCGAGGATGGCCCTGAGTTCGGTGATCTTCCCGGCGTTGCGGGTGGCGAGGACGATACGGGTCATGCCCCGATTATCCGGGCCCGCGGATCAGGCGCTGTCCGGGGCCCGGATTCGGGTGGTGTCAGGGGCTGCAGACCTTGGTCATCTCGGCGGCGGCGTCGGTCACCGGGGTGATGTCGGGGGTGACGTCGCCGCCCTCGATGGACTTGCGGACGTTGTCGACGGCGGCGCCGAGGTCGTCGCCCGCCTTCTTCACATCGGCGTTGTCCGTCTTGTCGCCGAGCTCCTTGAGCTCCTTGTCGATGGAGTCGAGGGCCTCACGCGCCTTGGTGGGGTCCTCGGCGGCGCTGCCGACGGCCTCGGTGAGCTGGCCGACGCTGGTGGTAACGGCCTTGGCGGTGTCGACGCAGTCGAGGGCCTTGTCGATGGCGCTGCAGCCGACGGTGATCGGCACGATCAGAGCGGCGGTGGCGAGCGTAAGAGCGAAACGGCGGCGCGCGGCCATGGAACTGGTCCCTCCCGGATGTGGACGTGCGCACGGTTCGGCCCGTGCGCACATGCCACTGACGACGCCCCTGGGGGCGGTTTTGGTTGCTTCTTTACCTGACCCGGCTTTACCCGGGTGGTCTTTCCTGCTCGTCGGCGGTGCCGGCGGGCGCCGGTTATCCGGCGGCGGCCTCGGTGCGGGCGAGGGCGTCGCGCTGGATGGCGGTCAGATCGGCGCAGCCGCCGGCGGCGAGGTCGAGGAGGGCGTTGAGTTCGGCGCGGTCGAAGGGCTCGGCCTCGGCGGTGCCCTGGACCTCGACGAAGCGGCCGTCGCCGGTGCAGACGACGTTCATGTCGGTGTCGGCGCGGACGTCTTCCTCGTAGCAGAGGTCGAGGAGGGGGGCGCCGTCGACGATGCCGACGGAGACGGCGGCGACGGTGCCGGTGAGGGGCTGTCGGCCGGCGCGTACGAGCTTGCGGTTCTGGGCCCAGGTGACGGCGTCGGCGAGGGCGACGTAGGCGCCGGTGATGGCGGCGGTGCGGGTGCCGCCGTCGGCCTGGAGGACGTCGCAGTCGAGGACGATGGTGTTCTCGCCGAGGGCCTTGTAGTCGATCACGGCGCGGAGTGAGCGGCCGATGAGGCGGCTGATCTCGTGGGTGCGGCCGCCGATCTTGCCGCGTACGGATTCGCGGTCGCCGCGGCTGTTGGTGGCGCGGGGGAGCATCGAGTACTCGGCGGTGACCCATCCTTCGCCGCTGCCCTTGCGCCAGCGCGGCACGCCTTCGGTGACGGAGGCGGTGCAGAAGACTTTGGTGTCGCCGAAGGAGATGAGGACGGAGCCCTCGGCGTGCTTGCTCCATCCGCGCTGGATGGTGACGGGGCGGAGCTGTTCGGGGGTGCGGCCGTCGATTCGAGACATGGCGTTGAGCCTATCGGCTGCGCGGAAGGGCCCGGCTCCATGGAGCCGGGCCCTCGCCGGGCGGCTGTCGCGGGCCGGCCTGCGGGCGGCGCGGTCAGTCCGCGCGGCCCGTGGGACCTGCGTGGTCTTCGCGGCCGGGGTGGCCGGGGTGGCCGGTCGTCACATCATGTCTTCGATCTCGGCGGCGATGGGGTCGGCGTCGGTGCCGATGACGACCTGGATCGCGGTGCCCATCTTGACGACTCCGTGTGCGCCCGCGGCCTTGAGCGCGGCTTCGTCGACGAGGTCCGGGTTGGAGACTTCGGTGCGGAGTCGGGTGATGCAGCCCTCGATCTCCTCGATGTTGTCGACTCCGCCGAGCCCGGCGACGATCTTCTCTGCCTTGCTGGCCATGGTTCTCTCCCTGCGTTTCAAGCGGCGCCCGCATCGGGCGCTCGGCGCTCGTCGGCCCACCAGCGGTCCGCTTTTGTCACGGTAACGCACGGTTGGCCCATCTTCACGGGCGGGTAACCGTCATCTACCGAATGATGACGATCACCGGCGTTCCCGCCTCGGCCGCGGTCGGGGCCCGGCGATGCATGGCAACTGGTCTACACCAGTTTGGGACGCCCGCCAAACCTGGTCAGTCCGGGAGGACGCCGATGAGTTCAGGGAGTGCCGTCGCGGCACAGCCGTCCGCATGGAACAAACTGTTCCAGGGCTTGCAGAAGATGGGGCGAAGCCTTCAGCTCCCCATTGCCGTACTGCCCGCCGCGGGCATCCTCAACCGGCTGGGGCAGCCCGATGTCTTCGGCCAGGACGGCCTGGGCTGGAACGATGTCGCCAAGGTCATGGCCGGCGCGGGCGGTGCGCTGCTCGACGCGAACATCGGACTGCCGCTGCTGTTCTGCGTCGGTGTGGCGATCGGCATGGCGAAGAAGGCCGACGGCTCGACCGCGCTGGCGGCGGTCACCGGCTTCCTCGTCTACTACAACGTGCTGCTCCAGTTCCCCAAGGACTGCGAGGTCGGCGGCCAGGTGGTGGTCACGGGCTGCCAGGGGACGGACGGCTCGGTCGTTCCCTTCACGTATCAGAACCCCGGGGTCTTCGGCGGCATCGTGATGGGTCTGCTGGCGGCGTACTTCTGGCAGCGCTACCACCGCACCAAGCTGGTCGACTGGCTGGGATTCTTCAACGGGCGGCGGCTGGTGCCGATCATCATGGCGTTCGTCGCGATCGCCTTCGCCGCGCTGTGTCTGTGGATCTGGCCGCCGATCGGCTCCGCCCTGGAGAGTTTCAGCGACTGGCTGGTCAGCCTGGGCGCGTGGGGTTCGGGCATCTTCGGCGTCACCAACCGGGCGCTGCTGGTGATCGGGTTGCATCAGTTCCTCAATGTGCCGATCTGGTTCCAGCTGGGCAGTTACACCAAGCCGGACGGCACGGTGGTGCACGGCGACATCTCGATGTTCCTGGCCGGGGACCCGAACGCCGGGCAGTTCACCACCGGCTTCTTCCCGATCATGATGTTCGCGCTGCCCGCCGCCTGTCTCGCGATCACCCACTGCGCGCATCCGCATCGCCGCAAGGAGATCGGCGGGCTGATGCTGTCGGTCGGCCTGACCTCCTTTGTGACGGGCATCACCGAGCCGATCGAGTACTCCTTCCTCTTCGTGGCCCCGGCGCTCTACGCGGTCCACGCGGTGCTCACCGGTGTGTCGATGGCGGTGAGCTGGGCACTGGGGGTCAAGGACGGATTCAGCTTCTCGGCCGGACTGATCGACTATGTGATCAATTGGAGTCTCGCCACCAAGCCCTGGCTGATCATTCCGATCGGGCTCGGCTTCGCGGTCGTGTATTACGCGATCTTCCGGTTCGCGATCACCAAATTCGATCTTCCGGTGCCCGGGCGGGAGCCCGAGGAGATCGAGAAGGAGATCGAGCGGGACAACGTCAAATAGGGCCCTGCCCAAGGGCTTTGAAAGGCCGAAGGGGTTCACCGGATCCGCGCGAGGGACCGGTGGGCCCCTTCCGTTGTGCGCGGCTCCGCTTCCCGCGGTGAAAGCACGCAGGTCGAGTGCCGTTCAATTCCACAGGATCGTTGTCTAATCGGCCGCTATTCGCAGGTTCCTTATCTAAGTTTCACGTGCTACAAAGGTCTACACCACTCAGTGGTTTAGACCACGCGGCGGCGTGCCGCGTCCCCCTGAGACGCCGCCTCTTCTGCTTTTCTCCCCCGGCGGCGCCTTGGCCCCCTGGAGGATTGTGATGACCACGGCTGGCGCCGCCCCCGCGGCCGAGAAGAAGAAGGGCGCGGGCGTGATGGCTGTCATGCAGCGCATCGGCCGCAGCCTGATGCTGCCGGTGGCGGTGCTGCCCGCCGCCGCGCTCCTCGTCCGGCTCGGCAATGACGACATGCTCGGACGGGAGTCCTTCCCGGCCTTCGTCACCAAGTTCGCCGGATACATGCACGCGGGCGGCAACGCGCTGCTCGACAACATGCCGCTGCTCTTCGCCGTCGGCATCGCGATCGGCTTCGCGAAGAAGTCGGACGGCTCGACCGCGCTCGCCGCCGTCACCGGATACCTGGTCTTCAAGAACGTCCTCGCCACCTTCACCGACAAGAACCTGGCGCAGGTCGGCAAGGTCGTCGACGGCAAGATAGTGATGCAGGACGCCCCCGTGGACGCCAAGGTCCTCGGCGGTGTGGTCATGGGCCTCGTGGTCGCCCTGCTCTACCAGCGCTTCTACCGCACCAAGCTGCCCGACTGGGCCGGCTTCTTCGGCGGCCGCCGGCTCGTCCCGATCCTCTCCGCCTTCGCCGGTCTCTTCATCGGCATAGCCTTTGGCTTCATCTGGCCCGTCCTCGGCACCGGTCTGCACAACTTCGGCGAGTGGCTCGTCGGCTCCGGCGCGGTCGGCGCGGGAATCTTCGGCATGGCCAACCGCGCGCTGATCCCGGTCGGCATGCACCACCTGCTGAACTCCTTCCCCTGGCTCCAGGCCGGTTCGTACGAGGGCAAGAGCGGCGACATCGCCCGCTTCCTCGCCGGCGACCCGACCGCCGGACAGTTCATGACCGGCTTCTTCCCGATCATGATGTTCGCGCTGCCGGCCGCCTGTCTCGCGATCGTGCACTGCGCCCGGCCCGAGCGCCGCAAGATCGTCGGCGGCATGATGCTCTCGCTCGCCCTGACCTCCTTCGTCACCGGCGTGACCGAGCCCATCGAGTTCACCTTCATGTTCATCGCGCCGGTGCTCTACGCCGTCCACGCGGTGCTCACCGGGGTGTCGCTGGCGCTGACCTGGGCCCTCGGCATGAAGGACGGCTTCGGCTTCTCCGCCGGAGCGGTGGACTTCGTGCTGAACCTCGGGATCGCGTCCAACCCGTGGGGGCTGGCGCTCGTGGGGCTGTGCTTCGCGGCCGTGTACTACGTGGTGTTCCGGTTCGCGATCACCAAATTCAATCTGCCGACGCCCGGGCGCGAGTCCGACGAGGAGTTGGCCGAGCTGCTCAAGGCCGAGGGGAAGTAGACACCCGCGCCTGAACGGCCCCGGTCCTGGTTCAGGACCGGGGCCGTTCAGGCGTTCAGGCGTTCAGGCGTTCAGGCGTTCAGGCGTTCAGGCGTTCAGACCGTGTACGTCACTCCGGTGGCCGCCAGCTCGGCCGGGCCGCCGTAGACCGCCCGGGCGTCCGCCAGATTGCGCTGCCCGTCCGTCCACGGCGGCACATGCGTCAGCAGCAGCCGCCCCGCCCCCGCGCGCTCGGCGTGCGCGCCCGCCTCTCGGCCATTGAGGTGAAGACCCGGGACGGTCTCCTTCCCGTGGGTGAAGGACGCCTCGCAGAGAAAGAGATCCGCGCCGTCCGCCAGCTCGTGCAGCGCCTCGCAGACCCCCGTGTCCCCCGAGTACGTCAGCGTCCGGCCGCCGTGCTCCAGCCGGATGCCGTACGCCTCCACCGGGTGGGCCACCCGCTCCGTACGGACCGAGAACGGGCCGATCTCGAAGCTGCCCGGCTTCAGGGTGTGGAAGTCGAAGACCTCGCTCATCGAGGAGGGGGACGGGGTGTCCGCGTACGCGGTGGTGAGGCGCTGCTCGGTGCCCTCGGGGCCGTAGACCGGGATCGCGTCGCATCGGCCGCCGTCGTGGCGGTAGTAGCGGGCGACGAAGTACCCGCACATGTCGATGCAGTGATCGGCGTGGAGGTGGCTGAGGAAAATGGCATCGAGGTCGTAGAGACCGATGTGACGCTGCAGCTCGCCGAGGGCGCCATTGCCCATGTCGAGGAGCAGCCGGAAGCCGTCGGCCTCTACGAGGTAGCTCGAACAGGCCGATTCCGCGGACGGGAACGACCCCGAGCAGCCGACGACGGTGAGCTTCATGAAGCTTGGACCTCCGTGGACGGGGAGGAGGGCTGGGGGTGGGTCTGGGCGTGCGGTCCGTTGAGCGTAAAGCGCAAAACGAGGTGCCGCTCCTCCGGGGTGGGGCGTTGTGGGCGAACTCACCTGCGCTGTCACCGATTCGGAGGGCGCGCGAAGGGGGTGCGCCCGCGGCGGGGCCCGGGGGCGGTGCGGGCCGGTGCCTGGGGTCCGTGGCCGGGGGCCGGTGCCTGGGGTACGGGCTCGGGTCCGGTGCCTGGGGTACGGGTCCGCTCCGGGCTCGGGTCCGGGACTGCTTTCCTCACCGCGCTCCGCGCGAGCTGCGCCGCTTTACGTCCCGGCCCCGATCCCTGCGCGTCCCCTCCACGTCAGAGCCATCCCCGCCGCGCTGGGCAAGAGCCTCAAAATCAAGCCCCGCTGGGGTCCCTCCCAGGCGAAGCTCTGGGGGAGTTTGAGGACGGACCCCGTGCCCCAGGGGCCCTCACTGGGGCAGGGGCGTCAATCAGGCTGCCCGACGCGAAGCTCCCTGGGCCCGGGGGCAGGGCCAGGGCCAGGGCCCCGAAGGGTCAGGCCCAGAGCTGGCCCTGGAGGAGGGCGATGGCGGCTTCGGTGGTGGGGGCGGTGTAGACACCGGTGGAGAGGTACTTCCAGCCGCCGTCGGCGACGACGAAGACGATGTCGGCGGACTCCCCCGCCGCCAGCGCCTTGCGGCCGACCCCGATCGCGGCGTGCAGCGCGGCCCCGGTGGAGACCCCGGCGAAGATCCCCTCCTGTTGGAGGAGCTCCCGGGTGCGGGCGACCGCGTCGGCGGAGCCGACGGAGAAGCGGGTGGTGAGGACGGAGGCGTCGTAGAGCTCGGGGACGAAGCCCTCGTCGAGGTTGCGGAGCCCGTACACGAGGTCGTCGTAGCGGGGCTCGGCGGCGACGATGCGGACGCCGGGGACGTGTTCGCGGAGGTAGCGGCCCACGCCCATCAGGGTGCCGGTGGTGCCGAGGCCGGCGACGAAGTGGGTGATGGAGGGGAGGTCGGTGAGGATCTCCGGGCCGGTGGTGGTGTAGTGCGCGCCCGCGTTGTCGGGGTTGCCGTACTGGTAGAGCATCACCCAGGAGGGGTTCTCGGCGGCGAGTTCCTTGGCGACGCGTACGGCGGTGTTGGAGCCGCCGGCCGCCGGGGAGGGGATGATCTCCGCGCCCCACATGGCCAGCAGCTGCCTGCGCTCCTCGCTGGTGTTCTCCGGCATCACGCAGACGATGTTGTAGCCCTTGAGCTTGGCCGCCATCGCCAGCGAGATGCCGGTGTTGCCGGAAGTCGGCTCCAGGATGGTGCAGCCGGGGGTGAGGCGGCCGTCCTTCTCCGCCTGTTCCACCATGTGGAGGGCGGGGCGGTCCTTGATGGAGCCGGTCGGGTTGCGGTCCTCCAGCTTGGCCCAGATGCGGACGTCGTCCGAGGGGGAGAGCCGGGGGAGGCGGACCAGCGGGGTGTTGCCGACCGCGGCGAGCGGGGAGTCGTAACGCATCAGTACATGCCGCCGGCGACCGCCGGGAGGATGGTGACGACGTCGCCGTCGGAGAGCTTGGTGGTGATGCCGTCCAGGAAGCGGACGTCCTCGTCGTTGAGGTAGACGTTGATGAAGCGGCGGAGCTGGCCCTCTTCCACGATGCGGACCTGGATGCCGCTGTGGCGGGTCTCCAGGTCGGTGAAGAGGTCGGCGAGGGTGTCGCCGCTGCCGGGGACGGACTTCGCGCCGTCGGTGTAGGTGCGCAGGATGGTCGGGATGCGGACGTCGATGGCCATGGCGTGGGGCTCCAGTCGTCAGAACGGTAGGGCGAGAGCGGAAGAGCTGGGGAACGGCGGTCGAGAGGCTCGGTGGCCGGAAAGCGGTGGGGCTTTCGGTGCTCAGGGACACATCGCGCCGGCGACGCGGCACAGGTCGACATGGAGCCGCGCGACGAGCAGCACTGAGCCGCCTCGCGCCTTGTCGCTCATGTCGTGGAGAACCATGCGGTCATCGTATCGATTCCCGGTCCGGGATCCGGAATGTGATCTCGGATGCCGGACGGAAACCGTTCACTATGCGGGAGGGAGATAGGTGATCGTGGGGGATCCGGTGGCCGGATGGACCGCGATCTCGGCCTTGACCCGGTAGACCTCGGCGAGCAGTTCGGGGGTCAGGACCTCGTGGGGCGTGCCGGATGCGACGAGCCGTCCGGCTTGGAGGACATGGATCCGGTCGCAGTAGTGGGCGGCGAGGTTGAGGTCGTGCAGGGCCAGCAGGCTGGTGGTGCCGAGGGTGCGGATGAGGCCGAGGATCTCCAGCTGGTAGTGGATGTCGAGGTGGTTGGTGGGCTCGTCGAGGACGAGCAGCGCGGGCCGTTGGACCAGGGCCCGGGCGACGAGGGCGCGCTGGCGTTCGCCGCCGGAGAGGGAGGGGAAGGGGCGGTCGGCGAGGTCGGTGATGTGGAGCCGGCCGAGGGCGTCGCCGACGGCGGAGGCGTCGTCGGCGGTGTCCTGTTCCCAGAAGCGTTTGTGCGGGGCGCGGCCCATGGCGACGATCTCGCGGACGGTCAGTTCGAATTCGCCGGGGCTGTCCTGGGGGACGCTGGCCACGCGCCGGGCGCGGGCCTTGGGGCCGAGCGCGGTGAGTTCGTCGCCGTCGAGGCGGATGCTGCCGGCGCTGGGGCGGAGTGTGCCGTAGACGCAGCGCAGCAGGGTGGTCTTGCCGCTGCCGTTGGGGCCGACGAGGCCGACGGTCTCGCCGGGGCGGGCGTCGAGGGCGACGTCGTGCAGGAGGGTGCGGCCGTCGGTCTCGTAGGTGATTCCGGTGAGGGTGAGGGAGGCGGTCACAGGACGGCTCCTTGCGCGCTGCGGGAGCGCATCAGCCAGAGGAAGAGCGGGCCGCCGATGAGGGCGGTGAGCACTCCGACGGGGATGTCCTGCGGTGAGGCGACGGTGCGGGCGGCGAGGTCGGCGACGACGAGGGCGAGGGCGCCGCCGAGGGCGGAGACCGGCAGGAGGGCGCGGTGGGTCGCGCCGACGAGGAGCCGGGCGGCGTGCGGGACCATCAGTCCGATGAAGCCGACGGCGCCGCTGGCGGAGACCAGGACGGCGGTGACCAGGGAGACGAGGATGAAGACGGCGGCCCGGAAGCGGGAGACGTCGAGTCCGAGGACGGTGGCCCCTTCTTCTCCGACGAGCAGCAGGTCGAGGGGGCGGGCGAGGGCGAGGAGCAGGGGCAGGGCGGCGGCGAGGACGAGGCCGGGGATCCAGAGGGCGTCCCAGCGGGCGCTGCCGAGGCCGCCGAGCGACCAGTAGAGCGCTTCGCGGAAGTGTTCGGGGCGGGCGGAGGAGACGAGGACGAGGGTGGTGAGGGCGGTGAGGATGTAGGAGACGGTCACCCCCGCGAGGACGAGCCGGGTGCCGGTCATGGAGCCGCCGCGGCGGGCCAGTCCGTAGACGAGGACGGTCGCGGCGAGCGCTCCGGCGAACGCGCCGATGGGCATGGCGACGGCGGTGGTGGTGCCGATGCCGAGGGTGAGGACGACGACGGCTCCGGTGGAGGCTCCGGAGGAGATCCCGAGGAGGAAGGGGTCGGCGAGCCGGTTGCGCACCAGGGCCTGGAGGACGGTGCCGCAGACGGCGAGCCCCGCGCCGACGAGGGCGCCGAGCAGGACGCGGGGCAGTCGTACGTCCATGACGATGGTGCGGAACGGGCTGGGCGCCGCGCCGGGGAGGAGGGCGTCGAGGACCTGTCCCGGGGGGATGCGTACGGAGCCGAGGCTGAGGCCCGCGACCACCGCGACGGCCAGGGCCGCCGCGAGGGCGGTGAGGACGGCCCCGTACCGCAGCCGGGAGGCGGCTGCGGTGGAGGGGCGGGCTCCGGTTTGGCGGGCGGACTCGCGGACTGACTCCGGGCCGGGGGCCGGCTTCGGGCCGGGCTCGGGGGCGGGCTTCGTCACAAGGTTCACGGCTGTGGCGTCACTCGGAGAACTGCGAGGCCAGCTTGGTGATGGCTGCGGGGGCGCGTACCCCGAGCACCGCGTCGGAGAGCGGGAGCACCGCGAACTTCTTGTTCTTGACGGCGGGGACGTCGCGCAGCACCGGGTCGTCCAGCAGGCGCTTCTTCTTCTGTTCGACGGTGGTGGCGCCGTAGTCGAGGATGACGATGATCTCCGGCTTGCCGGCGACGACCTGCTCCCAGGTGGCGTCGCCGAAGGCCTTGCCGATGCCCGCGAAGACATTGCGGCCGCCGGCCCGGGTGATCAGTTCGTTGCCGATGCCGGTGCCGCCGACGGTCTGGGCGGTCTTGTCGCCGCTGTCGTAGACGAAGACGGGCCGGGGCTCGCGGCCCTTGAACCGCTCCTCGGTCTTCTTGACGGTGGCGCGCGCCTCGGTGATCCACTTCTGGGCGCGGTCGCCGGCGCCGAAGGTGCGGCCGATCTCGTCGATCTCACGGTAGACCTCGTCGAGGGTGGTCCTGCCCTTGGCGCAGTACTCGATGTTGAGGCGGGAGTCGATGCCGGACTTCTTCAGCTCGTCGCGGGTGCGGCCGTCCTTGGCGTCGAAGGCGCTGGCGTATCCGCCGTAGACGAAGTCGGGGTCGGCCGCGAGGAGCTTCTCCTTGGAGGGGTACTCCTTGGCGAGGACGGGGATGGCGTCGTACGCCTCGCGGTGGCGCGGCAGTACCTGGTCGTCGAGGTAGGCGGTGCCGGCGAGGGACTTCTCCAGGCCGAGTTCGAGCATGATCTCGGTGACGTGCTGGTTCATGGTGACGGCCCGTTCGGGGGCCTTCTGGTACGTCGTCTTCACACCGCAGTTGTCGACGGTGTAGGGGAAGGCTCCGCCGGCCGGGGCGGCCTTGGTGTCGGCGGGCTTCTTCTCCGTGTCGGCGGCGCAGGCGGCGAGCGGGAGGAGCAGGGCGGCGGCTATGAGCGCGCGGGTGGAGCGGTGTGCGGACATGACGGGGTACGGCCTCCTCCGGGGATTTCCACGTCCCCTTGGTGTTGGGAGAAGGGCGGCAGGTCAGTTCCTGGCTGCCAAGCCGGGGGGCTTGGTCACAGTGGCGGGACCGCGCCGGATTCGCACCGGCTTCCTGGGTCCTGCCGCCCCTTTTCAGACATGCCGAGTCGAGACTCGGTCAGGGCTCAGTATGCATCCACGACCTTGATGTCTTCTTCGGTGATCTCGCCGTCCACGATGCGGAAGGACCGGAACTGGAAGGGTCCGGCGGCGTCGGTGTCGGCGGTGGAGACCAGTACGTAGTGCGCACCGGGTTCGTTCGCGTAGGAGATGTCCGTTCGCGAGGGGTATGCCTCGGTGGCGGTGTGCGAGTGGTAGATGATCACCGGCACTTCGTCGTTGTCGTCCATCTCACGGTAGAGCTTGAGCAGATCCGCGGAGTCGAACTCGTAGAACGTGGGCGAGCGGGCGGCGTTCAGCATGGGGACGAAACGCTCGGGGCGGCCGCTGGACTCGGGGCCGGCGACCACGCCGCATGCCTCGTCGGGGTGGTCGGCGCGGGCGTGCGCCACGATCTGGTCGAAGAGAGCCTGGGTCAGGGTCAGCATGGCGATCAGGATAAACAGACCGGGAAACGGGCGGGCCCGTACCGGTGTCCGGTACGGGCCCGCCCGTTCACGCGTCCGCCCGCGGGGCGGCGGTCAGCGCTTGACGAAGGCCGCGCCCTGGGGGTTGCGGCGCTTGAGGACCAGATAGGACACGCCGAGGATCAGCGCCCAGAACGGGGCGACGTAGAGGGAGATCCTGGCGTCCTTGTCGATGCCCATGAGCACGATGACCATGCCGATGAAGGCGAGCGCGAACCAGCTGGTGTAAGGCGCGCCGGGGGCCTTGAAGGTGGACTGCGGGAGTTCGCCGCGGTCGGCCTTGGCGCGGTAGCGGATCTGGCTGACCAGGATCATGATCCAGGCCCACATGCCGGAGATGGTGGCGAAGGAGACGATCTTGTTGAAGGCCTCGCCGGGCCACTGGTAGTTGATCCAGACGCCGATCATCATCAGGCCCGCGGAGAAGGTGGTGCCGATCAGCGGGGTGCCGTTCTTGGTGAGCCGGGTGAAGAACTTCGGGCCCTGGCTGTTGAGCGCGAGGTCGCGCAGCATCCGGCCGGTGGAGTACATGCCGGAGTTGCAGGAGGAGAGGGCGGCGGTGAGGACGACGAAGTTCACGATGGCCGCGCCGGTCTGGAGGCCCATCTCGTCGAAGGCGGCGACGAAGGGGGAGACGCCGGGCTTGAAGTTGGTCCAGGAGACCACCGACAGGATCATGATCAGCGCGCCGATGTAGAAGACGGCGATGCGCCACGGCACGGTGTTGATGGCCTTGGGGAGGGTCTTCTCGGGGTCCTTGGACTCGCCCGCGGTGACGCCGACCAGCTCGACCGCGAGGAAGGCGAACATCACGATCTGGAGGGTCATCAGCGTGCCGCCGATGCCCTTGGGGAAGAAGCCGCCGTCGTCCCAGAGGAGGGAGACGGAGGCGGTGTCGCCCGCGTCGGAGAAGCCGAGGGTGAGGATGCCGAGGCAGATCAGGATCATGCCGATGATGGCGGTGACCTTGACCATGGAGAACCAGAACTCCAGCTCGCCGAAGAGCTTCACGGAGATCAGGTTCGCGCCGTAGAGGATGATCGTGAAGACCAGTGCGGAGATCCACTGGGGGACGTCGAACCAGTACGTCATATAGCTGGCCGCCGCGGTGACCTCGGTCATTCCGGTGACGACCCAGAAGAGCCAGTAGGTCCAGCCGGTGGCGTAGCCCGCGAAGGGGCTGATGAACTCGCGTGCGTACTCGGAGAACGAGCCCGCGACAGGGCGGTACATCAGCAGTTCGCCGAGGGCGCGCATGATGAAGAAGATGACCACGCCGGCGATGGCGTAGGCCAGGATGAGGCTGGGTCCGGCCTTGGAGATGCCCTTGCCCGCGCCGAGGAAGAGACCGGTGCCGATCGCTCCGCCGATCGCGATCATCTGTATCTGGCGGGCGCCCAGGCTGCGGTGGTAGCCCTGGTCCGCGCCCGGTCCGCCGGCGGCCCGGGCCGCGGTGGCGTCGGCGGTGTCGGTGAGCCCCGTGACACCCTTGCCGTCGTGCCCGTCATCTTTGCCGACCTGCACTGAGGTCATGTTGGTGCGCCCTTTCTCCATGCGGATCCGCTCCCGCCGCCATGGGCGTGCGGACGCGGATCAGGTCCTGATCCCCCCGGATACGGATGGAGTGCTACCGGCGATCCGCCGGCTCAAGCGCCCCCAGGGGCATGGGTGGCGCCCCTGGCGGTCGTGAAGATTTATCACGGTCGACATGGAGATCACTCAGGAAGAGTGTGACGCAGACCACCGCCAGAGACGGACATATGTCCCCCGACACGACAAAGCGTTCGGGTGCGGTGACGCGATCGTTATCCGGATTTGAGCGTCCGCTGAGCGTTCACCGAGGGGTCGGTACGGGGTGGCGCGGGGCCGCGCGGAGGCCCCCGGCGGAGCGGGCCGCCGGGGGCCGTGAAGGGGGCGTGAAGGGGCCGTGAAGAAGCCGGGTCAGGGCATCAGGGTTTCGACGAGGGTCTCCTGGAGCACCCCGAGCCAGAGGTAGGCCATCACCATCGGCTTGCGCGGATCGGAGTCCGGCAGCCGGTAGAGCCCCGCGCCCTCGTCCTCGTCGGTGACCTCCAGACGGGTGCCGATGGTCAGCCTGAGGTCGTTCAGCGAGCGCAGCCAGGGCACGGAGTCGGGCGCGGTCAGCTTGAGCACCGCGCCGCCCTCGGCGTCCACGGTGAGCGCGTCGAGGGCGCGGACCACCGCCATCGCGTCGTCGCGCTTGTGGGTGCGCAGATCGTTCTCGGTGAAGCGGCGGAATTCGGAGGAGGCCTCCTGGAGCTCGTCGTCGGGCTTGTCGGCGGCGGGGTCGATGTAGGCGTCGGGGAAGAGCCGGGCCAGCGCGGGATCGGCGGGCGGCTCGCTCGGGCCCTCGGCGAAGAGGGCGGCGAGGGGGTCCTCGCCCTCGACCGGCGTCTCGCCGGGTCCGATCAGCTCAAGGAGCTGGACGGCGAGCGAGCGCAGGATCGAGATCTCGACCTCGTCCAGCGCGATGGCCGCGCCGCCGCCGGGGATCGGCTCGAAGTGTCCCGGCATCAGTTGCGGTCCTGGGAGAGGGTCGCCCACAGTCCGTATCCGTGCATCGCCTGGACGTCGCGCTCCATCTCCTCGCGACTGCCGCTGGAGACGACGGCGCGTCCCTTCTGATGGACGTCGAGCATCAGTTTGCGCGCCTTGTCCTTGGAGTAACCGAAGTACGCCTGGAAGACGTAGGTCACATAGCTCATCAGATTCACCGGATCGTTGTGGACGAGCGTCACCCACGGCACGTCGGGCTCGGGAACGGCGAAGGTCTCCTCCGCCGACTCAGGACGTTCGATCTCTGTGGGAGCAACACTCACCTGGTCCATGCTGCCACTCAGGGGGGCTCGGCGCATAAACGGCCACCCACATCTCGTCACTTTGACGAGATGTGGGATAGCATCCGGGCCATGGCTGGATCGCCCGTGCTCGAAGGGCGACCGAGACGAAAGCGCGAGGCTGAGTGCCGTGAACACCGCTGATCTGGGACTGCCGGTGGACGTCCCTTCGACCGCCCTCTTCACCGACCAGTACGAGTTCACGATGGTCCAGGCGGCCCTGCGGGCGGGCACCGCCGGCCGCCGCTCGGTCTTCGAGGTCTTCACCCGCAGACTCCCCGAGGGGCGGCGGTACGGCGTCGTCGCGGGCACCGGCCGGGTGCTGGACGCCGTGGAGAACTTCCGCTTCGACGCGGACGTGATCGGCTTTCTGCGCGAGCGCGGCATCGTGGACGAACCCACCCTCCAGTGGCTCTCCTCCTACCGCTTCAGCGGCGACATCTGGGGCTATCCGGAGGGCGAGGTCTACTTCCCCGGCTCCCCGCTGCTGCGGGTCGAGGGCTCCTTCGCCGAGTGCGTGCTGCTGGAGACGGTGATCCTGTCGATCCTCAACCACGACTCGGCGATCGCCGCCGCGGCCTCCCGGATGTCCTCGGCGGCCGGCGGCCGGCGGCTGATCGAGATGGGCGCGCGGCGCACCCACGAGCTGTCCGCGGTGGCCTCCGCCCGGGCGGCCTATGTCGGCGGCTTCGACTCCACCTCCGATCTCGCGGCGGGCTTCCGCTACGGGATCCCGACGGTGGGCACCAGCGCGCACGCCTTCACCCTGCTGCACGACAGCGAGCGGGACGCCTTCCGCGCGCAGGTCGACTCGCTCGGGCGCGGCACCACCCTGCTGGTCGACACCTACGACGTGGCCGAGGCCGTCCGTACCGCCGTGGAGATCGCCGGACCGGGTCTGGGGGCGGTACGGATCGACTCCGGCGATCTGCTGCTGGTCGCGCACCGGGTGCGCCAGCAGCTGGACGAGCTGGGGGCGCGGGAGACCAGGATCGTCGTCACCTCCGACCTGGACGAGTACGCCATCGCCTCGCTGGCCGCCGCCCCGGTGGACGCGTACGGGGTCGGCACCCAGCTGGTCACCGGCAGCGGGCACCCCACCTGCTCGATGGTGTACAAGCTGGTCGCCCGCGCCCGCTCGGCGGAGGCGGGGGCCCCGCTGGAGCCGGTGGCGAAGAAGTCCCTCGGCGCGAAGTACTCCCTCGGCGGCCGCAAGTGGGCCGCGCGGCGTCTCGACGGGGAGTCGGTCGCGGAGGCGGAGGTCGTGGGCACCGGGCCGGTGCCGGCGGAGCTGGTGGCGCGGCAGCTGCTGGTGGAGCTGGTCAGGGACGGCAAGGTGGTGGCGCGGGAGTCGCTCGACACGGCGCGCGAGCGGCACATCGCCGCGCGGGCGGCGCTGCCGATGTCGGCCGTTCAGCTCTCCCGGGGGGAGCCGGTCCTGCCGACCGAGTACGTGTGAGACGGGCGGGCGCGGCAAGGCTTCCCCCTGTGACGCGCCCGCTCTCCGCTGCCATGCTCATGAAAAGCCTCCCGTGCGGTATTACTGAGGCACGGAGGCCCCACCGGCGCCTCCCGCGTCTCCAGCCACCGCGCGAACCGGACCCCGTACCGGACCCCGCCCCCGACCCCGAAGGACAGCCGCCATGCACCGGGCCTTGATCGTCGTCGACGTTCAGAACGACTTCTGCGAGGGCGGCAGCCTCGCGGTGACGGGGGGCGCCGAGGTCGCGGCCGGCGTCACCGAGCTGATCGGCCAGTCGGTTCCCGCCGGATACCGCCATGTCGTCGCCACCCGTGATCACCACATCGACCCGGGCGGCCACTTCTCCGACACCCCCGACTTCGAGACCAGCTGGCCGCGCCACTGCGTGGCGGGCACGGAGGGCGTGGGCTTCCATCCGAACTTCGCGCCCGCGGTCGCCTCGGGCGCGATCGACGCGGTCTTCGACAAGGGCGCGTACGAGGCGGCCTACAGCGGCTTCGAGGGCTCGGACGAGAACGGCGCCAAGCTCGCCGACTGGCTGCGCGCGCACCAGGTGACCGAGGTCGACGTGGTCGGGATCGCCACGGACCACTGTGTGCGCGCGACGGCACTGGACGCGGTGCGCGAGGGGTTCACCACCCAGGTGCTGCTCGATCTGACGGCGGGCGTGTCGAAGGAGCGCACCGAACGGGTGCTGGAGGAGCTGCGGGAGGCGGGCGTGACGCTGACGGGGAAGCCCGTCGGCTGACGCGCCGGAGCCCCGGAGCCCCTGGTGCCGGCTGAATACCCTGGGTCACTCCCGTAACGCGGAGCGTTCTCGCAGCAGCGTGCGGAAGGGGTGCCACAGCTCGGAGGCGGTCTGCGGCAGCGTCCGCCACAGCAGCCCGTCCGGATGGTGCAGCACCGCGGTGATCTCGTCCGGGGTGGGCGGCTCCGTGTTCCCCCGGAGATAGACCGCCCGCAGCCCCAGATTGCGCAGCCTGGTCAGGGCTCGCGCACGGTTCGCCGCGTGCACCAGGAATCGGGCCGGCCGGCCGTCGCCCAGCGGGCTGGGCAGGCTGAGCGCGACCACCACACTGCCGTTCGGCAGCTTGCTGAATCCTCCACCGGGCATTTCGGTCCACTCCCCCGTCGAGATGGTCTGTCAATAACGGTCCAGTCCCCGCACCTAAACACGATCGGCCGCCGCCCGCTAGAGGGCGACGGCCGATCATGCTTTGACCTGCTGTTATGCCAATTACTTGGTCGAGGGACCCACCTTGACCGTGATCGTCTTGCCGTTCTTCGGCTCCTTGACGATCGAGATCTTGGTGTTGGTGTCAGCGACCTTGACGCTGGCCGTCGGGTTCTCGGCGGTCCAGTAGACGCCCTTGCGGTCGTCGAAGACGCTGTTGCCCGGCCGCGACTTGATCGTCGTCGGCACGCCCGCCCGGTGCAGGGTCACCGCGTCGTACGGCCGGGTGCTGAAGGTCGCGTCGAAGGACTGGATGCGGTTGCGCATGATGGTGCCGTCCGCCCACTTCAGCGGCGACGGGTTGGCGTCGATCGGCAGGATCTGGCCGGCCCCCGGGTGGAGGCTGACGTTGTTGTCCCGCTGGAAGGTGTCCCAGAGCCAGATCAGCAGACCGTTCTGGTTCTTGTAGTGCTCCACCCACTGGTGCTTCGGGGCGGTGAACCCGAAGTTGTACGGGCCGAGCTCCAGCGTCTTGTCATAGCCGGTGTACTGGCGGTTCTCGGCGATGTAGTACTGCTCGTAGTCCTTGGTGAAGGAGTCGCCGATGCGTGAGAAGCCCTTCACGGTCCAGCCCGCGTCGTCGCCCTCGGCGTTGTCGGTGAAGAGCGGCGCGCCGTCGGCCCTGACGGTGATCGCGTCGGCCGCGAACCCCTTCTCGGCCGTCGCGCCGTCCGTGCGGTACTGGAACCGGAGGTCGATCTTCTTGCCCGCGTACGCGTCCAGCCCGTAGACCAGCTGCTTGTACGCGCCGGAGCGGCCGGTCAGCGCCGGGGTGCCGCTGGCGTCACGGGTGATCGGCTTGCCGTCGGCCGTGCCGTCCAGCGCGGTCCAGTTGGCCCCGCCGTCCGTCGACACCTCGGTGTAGACGTGGTCGTAACCCCGCTCGGCCTGCCACCAGCCCCACAGCTCCAGCGCGGCGCTGGACTTCCCCGTCAGGTCGACCGTACGGGTGAGGCTGTTCCGCAGGTCGTCGCCCATGTCGCTCCACCACTGCTTGGAGCCCTCGGCGGGCTTCACGACAGGGGTGGTGCCGGGCTTCTTCGGGAGGTCGACGATGAGCGCCTGGGGGCGCTTGGTGTTGTACGCCGAGACACCGAGGGTGTGGGTCGAGTCCGTCGCGGCCCGCGCCTTGGTGTAGTTGAGCCAGCCCAGCTGGAGCTTGTCCCAGGAGGTCATGTCGCCGGGCAGGTCGCCGATCGCGCCCTTGCCGGTGCCCAGCCACGAGCCCGAGGACATCAGGCTCCAGAAGCCGGTGGAGTTCTCGCCGCCCCGGCCGGAGTAGTCGTACAGATCGGGCAGGCCCAGGTCGTGGCCGTACTCATGGGCGAAGACGCCGAGTCCGCCGTTCTCGGGCTGCACGGTGTAGTCGCCGACCCAGACGCCGGTGTCGCCGATCTGGGTGCCGCCGGCCTTGTTCAGCCCCGGGCCGGTCCTGCCCGCGTCGGTGCCGTACGCGTACCAGCGGTGCGCCCACAGGGCGTCCTTGCCCTGCGCGCCGCCGCCCGCCGACTCGTCCTCGCCCGCGTGGACGAACTGGAAGTGGTCGATGTAGCCGTCGGACTCGTTGAAGTTGCCGTCGTTGTCGAAGTCGTAGCGGTCCCACAGGTCGTACTCGGCGAGCGCCGCCTTGATCTGCGCGTCGGTGCGGCCCTGGGCCTTCTGGTCCCGGACCCAGGCGTTGACGCCGTCACGGACCGCGTCCCAGGCGTTCTCGCAGTTGCTGCCGCCGCAGTAGTTCGAGCCGTAGCGGGCCTCGTTGTAGTCGACCTTCACCCAGTCGGAGACGGTGCCGTCGACCGAGTAACGGCCGGAGGAGGCCTGCTCGAAGTACGTCTTCACCGACTGCTTGGCGACGCCGTTCGCGTCCTTGCCGGTGCCGAAGTAGAGGTCCTCGAAGTGCTTGCGGTTGTAGTCCGCCCGCCAGTCCGTGGAGTTGTTGACCGCGCGGTCCGGCTTGGCGATCTGGTTGTGGGCGGGGCCCGGGGTGCCGCCGTACTTCTTCACCGGCGGAAGGGGGCCCTCCGGCCCGTCGGGGTCGTGCGTGGTGGTGTCGTCGACCTTGTCGCCGAACTCCAGCAGGATCGTGAAGATCTTGTCGGTCTTCTCCCGGCCCAGCTCGACGTACTTGCCCTTGTCGAGCTTGACCACATTGGATCCGTCGCGCCGCTGCACGGTCGCGTCCCCGGATATGACCTTCTCCAGCGCCGACTCGCGCTGCTGTGCCTGCTGCTTGCTGAAGGGACCGTCGAGGTCGTGGTCGACATGGTCCTTCCCCGGCGCCGGGTCGTGGCGCTCGATGCCGTTGGCCGCCGGTACCGAGGATCCCTGATCCCCCGCCTGGGCGGTGCTGAACGCCGCTGCCGCCGCCGTGGTCGCGGCGAGCGCGACGAACACGGCCGTCGCTCGGGTCGTCCGTCTCTTGGTGGTCACGTGTTCCGGTGTCCTCCCCCGCGCCCTCGCCGCAGACCTGAGTGGGGCTGCCCGGCCGAGGGACGCGCGCGTCACAAGTGACCGCATTCGACCGCAGCCGGAGAAGAAAAGACAACCCTTGACTAGGACATTCCAACTGCACTATGCAGAAGTGGAGTTCCGGTATCCGGACAGCCCTCGAAGGGACGGCAAATACGCGAGAACCGGACAGAGGGCAGAGGGAACAGGCCAGTCGGCGGTCCGTATGGCACGGTGCGCCCCCTAATGCTCCGAGGCCGCGAGTGAGGCGGGAGTCACCTCACGGTTTCGGGGGACGCCGGAGGGCAAGAGCCCCACGTCAGGCCGGAACGGTCACCACCACGGTCTTGCCCGCCTTGTCGTGCAGCCCCTGGCGATAGGGCTTGTCGGCGATGATCGTGATGATGATGACCAGCCACCAGACACAGAAACAGCAGATGAGAGCGGGGGCCCAGAGCACCGTGGCGCGCAGCAGCGCGGAGCGGGTGTCCGGGGTGCCGCCGTCGTTGAGCAGCGCGACGCGGAGCTTGAACAGCCGCTTGCCGATGGTCTGGCCGTCCTTCTTCACCATGAGGGTGTCGTAGGCGATGTAGGCCACCAGGGAGATCAGCGACCACGCCCACTGCCGTCCGGTGTTCACATCGTTGGCGATGTCGTCCCAGCTGTCCCCGCTGTCGCCGACGTTCCAGCCCCCGAAGATCAGGGAGAGCAGGAAGAGCGGGATGAAGATGATCAGCGCGTCGACGATCCGGGCGGCGAGCCGCTTGCCGAAGTCGGCGAGCGGGGGCATCCCGGCCAGCGGATCGGGGCCGCCGCCGTAGGGGCCGCCGCCGTAGGCGTTGGGGTCGTACGGGGGCATCCCGCCGCCGTACGGACCGCCCTGGCCGCCCTGGCCCCCGCCGTACGGGGAGCCGGGCGGGTCGGGGTCCTGCGGCTTCTTGAAGAAGGGGTCGTCCTCGGGACCGCCCGGGCCGGGGGGCGGCGGCGGCTGGTCGTTGCTCATGAGGGCAGTGCACCCCGAGCCCGGTCCCCCCGCAAAAGCTCGTGTGCCGTTCGGGGGAACCGGGCCGTGCGGCGGGCCGTCAGCCGTCGGTGACGAAGGTGTGCGCCGCCTTGTCGTGCCAGCACTGCCGCCAGGGCCGGTCGAAGAGCCCCCAGAGCACATTGAGCACCCCGACGACGGCGAGGCCGAGCACCCCGTACACCAGCCAGCGGCGCAGCGCCGCCCCGAACGACGGGGGTTCGTGCGACTCGATGTCGACCACCTTGAGCCCGCAGAGCCGCTTGCCGAGGGTGCGGCCCCAGCGGGCGACCGGCAGGGCCTCGCAGAGCGCGCCGAGGATCAGCAGTGCGCCGAGGACGATGCCGAGGTGGACGGCGGTGGTGCCGTCGAGCAGCCAGACGGTGACGGTGCGGCCGGACTGTCTGGCCGCCTCGATCTTGCCGTCCACATGGTCGAGGGACTTCAGCGCCACGGGCACGGCGACGGCCGCGGTGAGCGCGCCGAGGACGACGGTGTCGATCAGCCGGGCGGCGAACCGCCTGCCGAGCGCGGCGGGCCGGGCGGCGGCCTGCGCCTGGGCCAGCTGGAGGAACGGATCGGCGACCGGGGGCTTCCAGGGGACGACGGGCTGCTGCCGCTCCCCCTCGTCGGCCCGCGCGAGCCGGTGCACCTGCTGGGCCCAGGAGTCGGCCCCGCCGCCGCCCGGCCCCTCGGCGACGGCCGCCGGGGGCTGGGGCTGCTGCGGCTGCGGCTGCGGCTGCGGCTGGGCGTACTGCTGTTGTTGTACGGGGGGCTGCGGCCGGACCGGCGGTGCGGCCGGGGCCGGAGCGGGGGCCGGGGCCGGGGACGCGGTCCTGGGGCGGATGGTCATGGTGCCCTCGGCCGGGGGCCGCTGCTCGCCGGGGTGCGGCTCGGGACGCGGCTCGGGACGCGGGTCCGGCTCCGGACGGGAGCGGACCGGCCGGATGGTGACGGTCCGGTCGGCCGGCGGCCCGCCGGTCGGGTCGCCGCCCTGCGCGGGCAGCCGGGGGTCGGCGGCCCGCCCGGGGGCGCGGCTCTCCGGGACCTGTCCCCGGACGTCGGCGGCCCCGGGGGCCGACACCGGCCCCTGGGGAGCGGGCACATGCGCCGCCGCCGCGTCGGGCGCGCGCACGGGACCGGAGGGCCCCTGGGCGCGCGGGTCCTGGCCGCCGCCCCAGGAGACCCGGTGGTCCCGCTCGCCGCCGAAGCCGGTCTGCCGCGAGGTGTCCGCCTGCCAGGCGGTGGCCGGTTCCGGCAGTCCGGGCTCGTCGGAGGGGTCCTCGTCGAGAAAGACCGGCCCGGTCTCCTCCAGCCGCTCCGCGGCGGCCGACTCCGCCCGGGTCGCCTCCGGCCGGGCGGCCCGGCCCGGCGCCGGCGGCATGACCTCACCCGTCTTGGGCGCGGGCCTGCTCGTACCGGGCACCCAGGCGGCGCCGTTCCAGTAGCGGACATATCCGGGGATGGAAGGATCCGGGTAGTAGCCGGGCTGAGGACTGTCGTCCCCGCCGGCCGGGGTTGGGGCGCTCATCACCGTGGTCCCGTATCTCCTCAAGAGCCTCGATCAAGGCTCCACATCTATCAGACGCTCGTGGGCACCTGGGCCCGTCCAGCTGTAACGACCACTATCCGGGGAGGTTCCGTTCCGGTAGGCGTTCCGGGGCGGTGGGGCCGGCCCACTCGGCCGATCGGAACGGCCGGCCGGAACCGCGGCGACCGCGAGCACTGTCGGGTAACCCCAAGATCACAGAAAGTTCTTGCCGAAAGTCGCGTCATCGGCGGGCGCGACCCCGCTCTCACCTCGCGAGGGCCTGATCGGGGCCCTGTACCCAGCGGGCGAGGGAGCCTCTTATGCACACCGTGATCGAACGCGAACTGGAGCTGAATCTGGTGCTGTCGCCGGAGCGCAGCGTCCCGGTGCCCGCGCGGCTGACGTATCGGACGGCCGATCCGTATGCCGTGCACATCACCTTTCACATCGGGTCGGAGCACCCGGTGACCTGGACGTTCGCACGTGAGTTGCTGGTGGAGGGGGTGTTCCGGCCGTGTGGGCACGGGGATGTGCGGATCTGGCCGACGAAGGTGTCGGGGCGGAGTGTGGTGCTGATGGCGCTCAGTTCGCCGGACGGGGACGCGCTGCTGGAGGTGTCGGCGGGGGTGGTGTCGGCATGGCTGGAGCGGACGCTGAGGATCGTGCCGCCGGGCGCGGAGGGCGGGCGGCTCGATCTGGACGGGCGGCTGGCGGAGCTGCTGTCGCCGAGGCGGACGAACCAGCTGTGGGCCGGGGGGCACCGCGCCCCCGGGGAGGAGACCCCGGGGCCCTCCGACGAGCCGTCGGACGGCGAGGCGTAGCCGGGGTGAGGGCCTGGGCGGCCGGGTTCGACGCTCAGAAGAGTTTGCCGGGGTTGAGGATGCCGAGCGGGTCGAAGGTCCGCTTGACGCCCCGCTGGAGCTCCACGCCGACCGGCCCCAGCTCCCTGGCGAGCCACTCCTTCTTGAGCAGCCCGACGCCGTGTTCGCCGGTGATCGTGCCGCCCAGTTCCAGCCCCAGGGCCATGATCGCGTCGAAGGACGCGCGGGCCCGGCGGGACTCGTCCGGGTCGTGGTGGTCGAAGCAGACGACCGGGTGGGTGTTGCCGTCGCCCGCGTGGGCGCAGACGCCGATGGTCAGACCGTGCTCGGCGGCGATGGCGGCGGTGCCCTCGATCATCTCGCCGAGCCGGGAGCGGGGTACGCACACGTCGTCGATCATCGTGGCGGGCTTGAGCCGTTCCAGTGCGGGCAGTGCGGTGCGGCGGGCCTGGAGGAGGAGTTCGGACTCGGCGGCGGTGTCCGCCGGGACCACCTCGGTGGCTCCCGCCGCGCGGCACAGTTCGCCGACGGCGGCCAGATCGGCGGCGGGGTCGGCGGTGTCGAACGCGGCGAGCAGCAGGGCCTCGGTCGTCTCCGGCAGGCCCATGCCGGTCATCGCGTTGACGGCGCGGACCGTGGTGCGGTCCATCAGTTCCAGCAGTGAGGGGGTGTGCCCGCGCTCCATGATCGAGCAGATCGCCTCGCAGGCGGAGGCGGCGGAGGGGAACTCCGCGCCGAGCACCAGCCGGGCGGGCGGCTTGGGGCGCAGCGCCAGGACCGCCTTGACCACGATGCCGAGGCTGCCCTCGGATCCGACGAAGAGTCTGGTCAGGTCGTATCCGGCGACGCCCTTGGCGGTGCGGCGGCCGGTGGTGAGGAGCCGTCCGTCGGCGAGGACGACGTCGAGGCCGAGGACGTACTCGGCGGTGACCCCGTACTTGACACAGCAGAGCCCGCCGGAGGCCGTGCCGATGTTCCCGCCGATGGTGCAGGTCTCCCAGCTGGAGGGGTCCGGCGGGTAGGTGAGTCCGTGCTCGCCGACCGCGCGGGCGAGATCGGCGTTGATCACGCCGGGCTCGACCACGGCGATCCGGTCGACCGCGCTGATCTCCAGGATGCGATCCATCCGGATCAGCGAGAGCACCACACAGCCGTCGGTGGCGTTGGCCGCGCCGGACAGTCCCGTACGGGCGCCCTGGGGGACGACGGGCACGCGCAGCGCCGTGGCGGTCCGCATCACCCGCTGGACCTGTTCGACCGTGCGCGGGAGCACGACGGCCGCCGGGACGCCCGCCTCGCAGAAGCCGGCCATGTCCCGTGCGTAGGAGGCCATCACATCGGGGTCGGTGATCAGGGCTTCGGCGGGCAGGTCCGCACGGAGCCGTTCGAGGAGATCGTCCATGATCCCAGCCTCGCACCCGGGGCCATCGGTGTGAACCCGCCGGCCTTCCGCCGCCCCGAACGGAGCGCGTTCATCATATGGACTGCCCGCTGACGCACAGTGAGCGTCATGGGCAGTGAACGGATGAAGAACGCCGCCGTCGGGACACTGGTCGCCGCGACGCTGATCGCCGGGCTGGTCGCGATCGCCCCCCAGGAGCGCGAGGGGCCGCGCCCCGCGCCCGGTCCCGCCGCGCGCGCCCGGGCGGCGGCCGTCGCCGGTGCCCCGGCCTCCCTGCCGGAGCTGAACGCGCTGATCGCCGAGCGGGAGCGGTGGCTGAAGGGCCGTCCGGACGACGAGGAGTCGTGGGCGGTGCTGGGGACGGCGTACGCGGAGCGCGGGGCGCGCTTCGCGGACTGGGCCGCGCTCCCCCGGGCCCAGAGCGCGCTCCGGCGCTCGCTGGAGCTGCGTCCGGCCGCCGAGGGCAACGCCGAGGCCCTCCTGGGGCTGTCGGTGCTGGCCGGGGCGCGCCAGGACTTCACCGCCGCCCGCGACCACGCCCTCCAGGCGCGGAAGCTGCGGCCCCGGCGGTGGACGGTGCACCAGGCGCTGATCGAGGCGTACAGCGGGCTCGGGGACTACAAGGCGGTCGCCGCGTCGCTGGAGAAGCTGACCTCGCTGTACGACGGGCCGCAGGCGCGGGGCGTCGCCGCCCGGGTCTACCGCGACAAGGGCTGGCGCGAGGACGCGGCGGCCAACGCCCACGACGCGGTCGCCGCCGCCGAGGGGAGCGCCGAGCGGGCGGCGGCGCTGTACCGGCTCGGCGAGTTCGCGTGGGAGCGGGGCGAGCCCCGGGAGGCGATCGAGAGTTACGGCCTGGCGCTGCGGCTCGACGCGGGACACCATCACGCGCTGGCGGCGCGGGCCAGGGCGCTGGCGGCGCTGGGCCGCACCGATGAGGCGCTGCGCGACTACCGGGCGGTGCTGGACCGGCATCCGCTGCCGGAGTACGCCCTGGAGGCGGGCGAGCTGTGCGAGTCGCTGGGGCTCGGGGCCGAGGCGGCGGCGCGGTACGGGGAGGTGCTGGAGTCGGCCCGCCGGGCCGGGGCCGCCGGGGTGAACCAGGAGCTGGTGCTGGGGCGGTACGAGGCCGACCACGGGGATCCCGACGAGGCGGTGCGCCGGCTGACGGCCGAGTGGGAGCGGGGCCGGCACAGCTTCGAGGCGGCGGACGCGCTGGGCTGGGCGCTGTTCCGGGCGGGGCGGGCGCGGGAGGCGCTGCCGTACGCGAAGAGGGCGACCAAGGAGGGGCCGCGCAGCCCCTTGTTCTCGTACCACCGGGGGGAGATCGAGCGCGCGCTCGGGCTGTACGGTCCGGCGCGCCGGGACATCGGGCAGGCGCTGCGGATCAATCCGTACTTCTCTCCGCTGCTGGCCCCGGCGGCCCGCGCGGCCCTGTCGGCGCTGGGCGAGCCGCCGGCGGGCGGTCCGAAGAAGATCACGGGCCGGGAGGGGCTGATCAGGCCCGGCGCGGTCGGCGGCGGCGTACGGCAGCGGACCGGGACCACGGCCGGCACCGGGACCGGGGGGACGGTCCGTTAGGTCAGGTGCGGGTGGCGTAGACGATCAGGTTGTCCACCGGGTGGCCGTCCGCGTCGAAGCCTCCGTCGCAGGTGATGAGGCGCAGCTCGCGGCCGTTGACCGGGCCGTACACCCGCTGGGTCGGGAAGGCCTTCTTGCGGACGGTCTCGGTGTGGGTGACCTTGAAGCGCGCGGTGGATCCGGCGTCGTTGCGGACGGCGATCTCCGCGCCCTTGTCGATCTTCTTCAGATCGTGGAAGACGGCTTTGCCGAACTTGGTGTCGTTGTGACCGATGATCACGGACGCGCCGGGTTCGCCGGGGACGGGCGCGCCGGTGTACCAGCCGGCCGTCATGCCCTTCTCGGGCGGCGGGACCTCGACCGTGCCGTCCTTGTTGAGGCCGAGGGTCATCAGCGAACTCTTCACGCCGATGGAGGGGATGGCCACCTCGACGGGGGCCGCGACCCGGTCGGCCTTCTCCGGTACGGAGGGTTCGGACGGCTCGGAGGGCTCGGAGGGCTCCGGCGGGTCGGCGGGCGCGGTCGGGGCGGCGGCCGTGACCGGGGCGCGGTCCGTGGTCCCGCCGGTGTCCCCGCCGCAGCCGGTGAGGGCGGCGAGGGCGAGTGCGGCGAGTACCAGGGCCGGGGCCGGGCGGGTACGGGGCTTCGTCGGGGGCATCAGGGGCTCCAGGTCCGGTCGGCGACGGGCGGCGACGGGCGGCGGCCCCGGCGGAGGGTTCGCCGGGGCCGCCGCTGAAGGGGGGACAGGTCGTCTCGGCCCGCGGTCAGTTGGCGGAGGCGCGGCGGCGGACGACGAGGACGCCGGCACCGGCGACGAGCGCGAAGGCGACGGCCGAGCCGGTGAGCAGGCCGGTCGTGCCGCCGCTCTCGGCGGGGCGCTCACCGGCGGCGACGCCGCCGCGCGGGGTGACGACGGCGGGCCGGGCGGTGGACTTGGCGTCGCCCAGGTTCACCTTGGGCTGCTCGCGCTCGGTGACACCGGCGCCCGGGGCGACGGTGGGGGTCCGGCGGTCGGCGGGCTTGGCGCTCGGCCGGGCGGTGGACTTGGTGCCGCCCGAACTCACCTTGGGCTGCTCGCCCGCGGCGACCCCGCCGCGCGGGGTGCGGACCTCGGGGGCCCAGACGGTGCCCGCGGCGGCGCCCTTCTTCCGCAGGGCCTCCTTGTCGGCGGCGGAGGCCTTCGCCCACCGCTCCTCGGCCGCCGCGGCCTTCTTCTTGCGGGTGTCCTCGACCCCGGCGGAGGGGGTGGCCGTCGGCGTCGAGTCCGCGAACGCCGCGCCCGCCGGGGCGATCATCGCGCCGACCGCCGCGACGGCGACGACCAGGGCGCGCGGGGAGAGACGGTAGGTCTTCACAAATGGCTCCATTCCGGCTTACAGCTCGGTCTGTGGGGTGCTGCCGAAGCCGCGTCGCGATCGCGCCCCGGCATGACCGCCAGGCTGGCGTGAAGATATGAAGAACCTGTCAGAGCGCTGTGGTCGGAGTATCAGGGCTGCCGGACGGGCTCCAGCGGCAGCCGGAGGGTGAAGACCGTCCCCTCGCCCTCCCGGCTCGTCACCCCCACCGAGCCGCCGTGCGCCTCCATCAGCTTGCGGACGATGGCGAGGCCGAGCCCGCTGCCTCCGGTGCGCCGGTTGCGGGACTTCTCCGCGCGCCAGAACCGGTCGAAGACATGCGGGAGGTCGGCGGCGGCGATGCCCTGCCCGGTGTCGGCGACCTCCAGCGCGAGCAGCCGCTCCCCGTCCGCGTACGCCCGCAGGGTGACCGATCCGCCGGGCGGGGTGTGGCGTACCGCGTTGGAGACGAGATTGCCCACGGCCTGGCGCAGCCGGACCGGGTCGGCGTGCAGGAGGGGTACGGGGGCGGAGCCGGGCGGGGCGACCCGGAGGGCGACGCCGGCGGTGTCGGCGCGGCCCTGGTGGGCGGCGGCGACCTGGGCGAGGAGTTCGGCGGTCCGGAGCGGCTCGGGGTGCAGCCGCAGGGCTCCCGCGTCGGCCTCCGCGAGGTCCTGGAGGTCGTCGATGATGTGCTGGAGCTGTACGGCCTCCTCCAGGAGCGAGGAGACGAAGGCCTCGTCGGGCTCGGCGACGCCGTCCTGCGCGCCCTCCAGCCAGCCCCGGATGTTGCTCAGGGGGGTGCGCAGCTCGTGGGCGACATCGCTGACCATGGCCCGCCGCTGGGCCTCCAGCCGGGCGCGGTGCTCGGCCATGTCGTTGAAGGCGGCGGCCAGTCGCCCGACCTCGTTGTCGGCGGTGACCGGGACCGGCTCGGTGCTCTCGCCGTCCTTCATCCGCTGGGCGGCTCCGGTGAGCGCGCGCAGCGGTTTGACCAGCCGGGTGGCGGCGAGGAGGGTCGCGCCGACGGTCAGCGCGAGGACGAGGGCGGCGACGCCGACGATCCGCGCGGTGTTCGTCGGGGAGAGGTCGAGGCCGGGGACGGTCGCCCCGTCGGGGTCGCCGATGAACAGCAGCGCGGGCGAGGAGACGTGGGAGCCGAGCTGTTCGGCGCGGGCTGTGCCGACGCAGCCCGCGATGTCGCGGTCGGCGGCGCTGTCGGCGAGGGGCATCGGCCTGGCGGTGCGGGTCTTGACGGGGCCGGGACTCTGCCACACGGCCGGCGCGCCGAGGTCCGCCCCGGCGTAGCGGTCGTCCACCCCGGCGTGGCCGTCGTCCACCGCCGGCCCCTCCTTCCAGGACAGGTCGAGGCGGAGCCGTACGCCGGGCCGTCCCTTCCGTTCGAGGCAGGCGTCGGAGAGCCGGTTGAGCGCGGTGAGCGCGCGGGCCTCGGTCTTGGTGGGGGCGGCGAGTTCGTCCTCGCCGCAGCGGATGCCCGCGGCGGCCCGGTCGCCGGTGTGGCCGACGATCTGGATCCGGGGGCGGCCGCTGGGGGTGTCGACGATGTCCGAGGAGAGCCCGAACTTGCTCAGGCACTCGGTGACCCGCTCCGCAGCCGTCCGCAGTTGCCCGCGTTCCCCCCGGGGCAGCCGGAACGGGCCGACGGCGCGCGGGTCGATCCGGTCCGCCGCCCGGCCGCCCGGCTGCTGGGCGTCGGCGACCAGTGCGCTGTCGGAGCTGAGCGGGTCGACCACGGCGGACGGCTGGGCGGGCAGGGCGGGCGGCGTGCTCCCGCCTCCGGCGGCGGAGTCGGCGATGATCCGCCGGTCCCGGGTGGTCAGCGCGATCCGGCGGTCGTAGGTGCGGGCCAGCTCTCGTACGGTGCTCTCGACGCCGTCCCACTGGGCGTTGGTCGCCGCGTGGCCGCGCAGGGTGTCGTAGACGCGGGCGCTGTCGGTGAGGTTCTGGCCCTGTTCGCGCTTGATGGCCCCGGAGGTGGTCTGGACGGCGAGCCAGGCGGTGGCCGCCACCGAGCAGGCCGCCACCAGGGCGGAGACGGCGAGGAGACGGCCCAGCAGGCTCTTGCGGAGCGGCAGTCTGCGCTGCCGGTGCTCACGGGTGGCCGGGGAGTTCCGGGCGGACCTGGCCTCCCGGTCCGCCCGCCGGCGCTCAGGCCCGCGCACGGTCGGTCTTCCGCTCCGGGGCGGCCATCTTGTAGCCGACGCCGAAGACGGTGAGCAGCAGGACGGGTCTGCGGGGCGCGGGTTCGATCTTCTTGCGCAGATTCATGATGTGGACGTCCACGGTCCGGTCGCCTATGTAGCGGGCGAAGCCGTGGAGTTCCTCCAGGAGCCGTTTACGGGTGAAGACCCGGCCCGGTTCGGCCGCCATGGCCGCCAGGATGCGGAACTCGCCGGGGGTGCAGTCGATCCGCGCGCCGCCGACGGTGACCTCGTGCCGGTGCGGGTCCACGACGAGGGGGCCGACGGTGAACACGGGTTCGGCGGGCGGGGCGCTCGCCCCGTCAGGGGCCGTCCGGGTGCGGCGCAGCAGGGTGCGGACGCGGGCCATCAGCTCGCGGGGGCTGTAGGGCTTGGTCATGTAGTCGTCGGCCCCGAGGTCGAGTCCGAGCAGCAGATCGTCCTCGGTGGAGCGGGCGGTGAGCATCAGCACCGGGAGTCCGTACTCCTCGGCCCGCAGGATGCGCAGCACGTCGAGGCCGTCGACCTTCGGCATCATCACATCGAGGACGAGCAGATCGGGCGGTCTGCGGCGGACCGCTTCGACGGCGGCCCGGCCGTCCCGTACGAGGGTGACGCTGTGGCCCTCCCGTTCGAGATAGCGGCGGACCAGTTCGGCCTGCTTCTCGTCGTCCTCGGCGATCATCACTAGTGCGCACATTGCTGCCGATCGTAGGCAGCGCGCGCCCCGCCGGGCCGGGCGGGGCGTCGCGGCCCCGCCCGGCCGGTGCCCGGAGGCGGCCCGCTCAGAGGTTGCCGCGCTTCTCCTGCTCGCGCTCGATCGCCTCGAAGAGGGCCTTGAAGTTGCCCTTGCCGAAGCCCATCGAGCCGTGCCGCTCGATCATCTCGAAGAAGACGGTCGGCCGGTCCTGGACCGGCTTGGTGAAGATCTGGAGCAGATAGCCGTCCTCGTCGCGGTCGACGAGGATCTTCAGCTCGCGCAGGGTCTCGACGGGCACCCGGGTCCTGCCCGCCCACTCGCCGAGGGTGTCGTAGTACGAGTCGGGGGTGTCCAGGAACCGCACGCCGGCGGCGCGCATGGCGCGCACGGTCGAGACGATGTCGTTGGTCGCCAGGGCGATGTGCTGGACGCCCGCGCCGCCGTAGAACTCCAGATACTCGTCGATCTGGGACTTCTTCTTCGCGACGGCGGGCTCGTTGATCGGGAACTTGACCTTGAGGGTGCCGTCGGCGACGACCTTGGACATCAGGGCGGAGTACTCGGTGGCGATGTCGTCGCCGACGAACTCCTTCATGTTGGTGAAGCCCATGACCCTGTTGTAGAAGGCGACCCAGTCGTTCATCCGGCCGAGTTCGACATTGCCGACGCAGTGGTCGATGGCCTGGAAGGTCCTCTTCGCCGGGGGCTCGACGATCGGCTCGGCGGCGACGAAGCCGGGGAGGTAGGGGCCGTCGTAGCCGGAGCGGTCGACCAGGGTGTGCCGGGTCTCGCCGTAGGTGGCGATGGCCGCGAGCACCACCGTGCCGTGCTCGTCCTTCAGCTCGTACGGCTCGGCGAGTCCGCGTGCGCCGTGCTCGACGGCGTAGGCGTACGCGGCCCGGGCGTCGGGGACCTCGATGGCCAGGTCGACCACGCCGTCGCCGTGTTCGGCGACATGCCCGGCGAGGAAGGCTCCCCACTCGCTGGACTGTTTGACGACCGAGGTGAGCACGAAGCGGGCGGATCCGCTCTCCAGGACGTAACTGGCGGTCTCCCGGCTGCCGTTCTCCGGTCCGGAGTAGGCGACCAGCTTCATGCCGAAGGCCGTGGAGTAGTAGTGCGCCGCCTGCTTGGCATTGCCGACGGCGAAGACGACCGCGTCCATTCCCTTCACCGGGAAGGGGTCTGCCTCGCGCGCGGTGGTCAGGTGATGATCAATGGTCTCAGTCATAGTCGCAGGCTCCACCCGATCCACAAGGTGCGCAATAGTTCGCGTTTTGGCTGGGCAATATGACTAGAGCAGCCCGGGAACGGTGATGCTTTCTGTACATGATGACCACCTGGAGGGCTCCATGGCGATCGATCATCTGGACGGGCGGCTGATCGTGCTGCTGGCACGTGAGCCGAGGATCGGGGTGCTGGAGGCCTCCCGCAGGCTGGGGGTCGCGCGCGGCACCGTGCAGGCGCGGCTGGACCGGCTGCGGGCGCACGGCGTCATCAGGGGTTTCGGCCCCGACGTCGATCCGGCGGCGCTCGGCTACCCGGTGACCGCGTTCGCGACGCTGGAGATCAAGCAGGGGCAGGGCGCGGATGTGCGGGCCCATCTGGCGACCGTCCCCGAGGTGCTGGAGCTGCACACCACCACCGGGCACGGGGACATGCTCTGCCGGCTGGTGGCCCGCTCCAACGCCGATCTTCAGCGGGTGATCGACCGGGTGGTGGGGTTCGAGGGGATCATGCGGGCGTCGACGGCGATCGTGATGGAGAACCCCGTACGGCTGCGGATCATCCCGCTGGTGGAGCAGGCGGCCGGGCCTCCCCCGTAGGGCGTCAGCAGGAGGGGACCTTCCCGCCCCGCTCCAGGGCCCGCAGCGACTCCGCCGCCCCCTTCAGATCGGTGACGGGCACCAGCCTGAGCCCCTCGGCCTCCCCCGCCTTCGCCGCCTCGCACTCGCTCCTGGGCACGAGGAAGACCTCCGCGCCGTCCCTCTTGGCCGCCTGGGTCTTGAGCGCCACCCCGGCGACGGGGCCGACGTCGCCGTCGGCGTCGATCGTGCCCGTGCCCGCGATGTCCCGGCCGCCGGTTAGATCGCCGCCGGAGCCGTCGCCGTCGAGCTTGTCGATGATCCCGAGGGAGAAGAGCAGCCCCGCGCTGGGCCCGCCGACATCGGCGAGACGGAGGGTGACCTTCACCTTCTTCGGGTCCCGCCCGAGATAGGAGAGCGCCGCCAGCGTCGCCTCGTGCTGGGAGTCCGCCATGTCCGCGAGATTCCGCTCGGCGACCTCCTCGTCCGACTTCCCCGCCGGATAAACGGTGTCCCGGGGCAGCACCGAGCGGTCGGTACGGAACCACCCGTCGGCCACGTCCCCGAGGTCCACATCCGCGTCGGGCCCGGTGGCGACGATGGTCGTCATCCGCAGCTCCCCCTCCGTCTCCCGCACGGGCGCGCCCGTGATGGAGATGACCGGGCTGCCCTGGTGCTCACCGAGGACGTTCACGGTGGCCCCGGGCTGCGCGATCACATACGGCAGCGGCGCGAACGCGGCGACGGCGAGCAGGGCGGCGACGGGGACGGCGCTGAGGGCGATGGCGCGGGTGCGCGTGAGGCGGGAGAGCACAGCGCCAATCTATCGGTGCCGCGCCGGGCCCGTGAAAGCATCGACGGATGATCGACGCGGCCGGCCTGACCGGCAGACGGCTACGGGCGGTGACGACGTCCTGGCACCACCACCCGGAGTCCGAGCCCTCCCTTCTACATCTGTGGCTGCACCTGGACGGCCTCGGCCCGGTGCGGTTCCACGGAACGAACGACCGGATCCTCCTGGACGTCGACGAGCCGCACGGCCCGTACGACATGGGCGAGTACGGCCACACCACGGTCGAGAGGGACCTCCCGGGCTTCCCCGTGCACCGGTTCCTCGGCCGGCGAATCCTCTCCGTCCGGGCGATCCGTCACCAGGACGGCGAATTCGACTGCGCCGTCGGCCTCGCCCTGCGGTTCCCCGGGGGCGACATCCGCGTCCTCGACCTCCGGGACGACCTGGTCGTGACCGGCGAGGAGCTGAGCACGCTCGACCCGGAGCTGCGGGAAGGACCGTTGACACCACTCCACTCGTAGTACTACATTCAAACCACTTCACTCACAGTACTCCGAAAGAGGTACCGCATTGCGCAAGCTCGTCTACTACGTCGCCGTCTCCCTCGACGGGTACATCGCGGGACCCGGCGGGGAGTACGACTTCTACCCTCTCGGCGACGAGGAGCAGGCCGCCGCCTACTCCTCGTGGATCAACGCCCGCTACCCCGAGACCGTCCCCCACTTCGCGCGGGCGGCCGAAGGCCTGGCGGACGCGCCCAACCGGCGCTTCGACACGGTGCTGATGGGGCTGGGGACCTACGGTCCGGGCGTGGCGGCGGGCTTCACCAGTCCGTACGCGCATCTGCGGCAGTACGTCGTGTCCAGCACACTCGCGCCCGACACCGACCCGGCGGTGACGGTCGTCCCGAACGACCCGCTGGCCCTGGTGCGGGAACTCAAGCGGGAGGAAGGGCTGGACATCTGGCTCTGCGGCGGCGGGATCCTCGCCGGGGCGCTGCTGCCCGAGATCGACGAACTGATCATCAAGAGCTACCCGGTGGTCGCCGGCTCCGGCATCCCGGCCTTCAGCGGCGCGTTCGACCCCACTCTCTTCGGGGTCGCCGACCGCGCCTCGTTCGACAACGACGTCACGGTCACCCACTTCACCCGCCGCTGAGACGCGGCGCGGGGCGTGCACGCGAAGGGGCCGCGCAGGGACCGGGGCCGGGACGTAAAGCGGCGCAGCTCGCGCGGAGCGCGGTGAGGAAAGCAGTCCCGGACCCGGGCCCGGAGCGGACCCGTGACCCGACCACCGGACCCGCACCACCCCGGCCGCACCGCCCCCGGCTTCAGCGAAGAGCGTCCGCGACCTCTCGGGCGGCGTCCATGACCCGGGGGCCGACCCGCTCCGGGACGGACTCGGCGAGCATCACCACACCGACGCTGCCCTCTATCCCCGTCACCCCCACCAACGGCGCGGCGGCCCCGCACGCCCCCGCCTCCAACTCCCCGTGGGTCAGGGTGTACCCGGGCTCGTCCGGGTTCCCCTGGCGCGCGGCGAGGATCGCCCGCCCGGCGGCTCCCCGGTCCAGCGGGTGCCGGAACCCGGCCCGGTAGGCCACGTGGTAGTCGGTCCAGGTGGGTTCGACGACGGCGACGGCGAGCGCTTCGGCGCCGTCCACGAGGGTGAGGTGCGCGGTGGCCCCTATGTCCTCGGCGAGCGCCCGCAGCGCGGGCATCGCGGCCTCCCGCACCAGCGGGTGCACCTGCCGGCTGAGCCGCAGCACGCCGAGCCCCACGCGGGCCCGCCCGCCGAGGTCGCGGCGGACGAGTGCGTGCTGCTCGAGCGTGGCGAGCAGCCGGTAGACGACGGTCCGGTTGACACCGAGCCGAGTGGACAACTCGGTTACGGTCAGACCGTGATCGGTGTCGGCGAGCAGTTTGAGGACGCGCAGTCCTCGGTCGAGCGTCTGGGAAGTCTCCGCGGTCACGACGCCCTCTCCTTCGGAGTGTGTGACGGCGGATCCCATGGCGGTGTGGCGCGACGCCGATGACGACGGCGTCGCGCCCCCAGAGGCCCGCCGGCAGGCCAAGGCACACCGACTGGGCTCCGCGGCGGCGCTGCCACGGGGCGCTTGTGTTGCCCGGGACAGTAGCGAGCCGGTCCGCTCAGCGGAAGACCTCGTCCAGAATCCGGGCGTCGCACGGCGATACGGCCCGGATTCCATCGGCTTTCGGCCTCAGCGCATCCGAGTGGCCCATTCCTGGACCTTCTTGATCCGCTCCCGGATCTGCCCGGCGGTGGCCTCCGCGCTCGGCGGCCCGCCGCACACCCGCCGCAGCTCGGTGTGGACGACGCCGTGGGGTTTGCCGCTCTGGTGGACGTAGGCGGCGACCATGGTGTTCAACTGCTTGCGCAGTTCGAGGAGTTCCTTGTGGGAGACGACGGGCCGCCGCTCGGCGGGCAGTTCGAGGAGGTCGGCCTCGTCGTCGGGCTTCTTGCGGCTGTGGGCGATCTGCCGGGCCTGCCGCTTCTGGAGCAGCATCTGCACCTGGTCGGGTTCGAGGAGCCCGGGGATGCCGAGGTAGTCCTGCTCCTCCTCGCTCCCGGGGTGGGCCTGCATCCCGAACTCGGCCCCGTTGTACATGACCCGGTCGAAGACGGCGTCGGACTCCAGGGCCTCGAAGGGCAGGCTGTCCTGCTCCCCGGTGTCCTCGTCCTGCTCCTTGTTGGCCTCGTCCATCTCCTTCTCGGACTCGGCGTAGGGGTCTTCCTCCTCGCCGTCCTTCTTGGGCCGGTCGAGCACATGGTCGCGCTCGACCTCCATCTCGTTGGCGAAGCCGAGCAGCGAGGGGATGGTGGGGAGGAAGACGGAGGCGGTCTCGCCGCGTCTGCGCGATCGTACGAAGCGGCCCACGGCCTGGGCGAAGAAGAGGGGGGTCGAGATGGTGGTGGCGTAGACGCCGACCGCGAGGCGGGGGACGTCGACGCCCTCGGACACCATGCGGACGGCGACCATCCAGCGGTCTTCGCTCTCGCTGAATTCATCGATCCGCTTGGACGCGCCGGTGTCGTCGGAGAGGACGACGGTGGCCTTGGTTCCGGTGATCTCCCGGATGAGCTTGGCGTAGGACCGCGCGGAGTCCTGGTCCGCGGCGATCACGAGCCCGCCGGCGTCGGGGATCGCCTTGCGGACCTCGCTCAGCCGCCGGTCGGCGGCGCGCAGCACATTGGGCATCCAGTCGCCGCGCGGGTCGAGCGCGGTGCGCCAGGCCTGGGAGACGGCGTCCTTGGTCATGGGCTCGCCGAGCCGGGCGGCGACCTCGTCGCCGGCCTTGGTGCGCCAGCGCATGTTGCCGCTGTAGCTCAGGAAGATCACGGGCCGGACGACGCCGTCGCCGAGGGCGTTTCCGTAGCCGTATGTGTAGTCGGCGGAGGATTTGCGGATGCCGTCGTTGCCCTCTTCGTAGGTGACGAAGGGGATGGGGTTGGTGTCCGAGCGGAAGGGCGTGCCGGTGAGCGCGAGCCGCCGGGTGGCCGGGTCGAAGGCTTCGAGGCAGGCCTCGCCCCAGGACTTGGAGTCACCGGCGTGGTGGATCTCGTCCAGGATGACGAGGGTCTTCCGCTGCTCGCAGCGGTTGCGGTGGAGCATGGGGCGGACGCCGACGCCCGCGTAGGTGATGGCGACGCCGTGGTACTCACGACTGAGCGGCCCCGCGCTGTAGTCGGGGTCGAGCTTGATCCCGATACGGGCGGCGGCGGCGGCCCACTGCTTCTTCAGATGCTCGGTCGGCGCGACGACGGTCACCTGCTGGACGACATGGTGGTGCAGCAGCCAGGAGGCGAGGGTCAGCGCGAAGGTGGTCTTTCCCGCCCCGGGGGTGGCTACGGCGAGGAAGTCCCGGGGCTGTTCCTGGAGGTATCTCTCCATGGCCCCCTGCTGCCATGCTCGCAGCTTGCCGGCGGTGCCCCAGGGGGCACGGCCGGGGAAGGCGGGGGAGAGGTGGTGGGAGTGGGAGGCGGTAGTAGTCACGGTCTCCGGTTCGGCGCTGGTCCAGTCACGACAGGTATGACAACCGGGCCACCCTACCGGTGCCGGAACCTCGGCCCTGGCCGGACGAGACGGTTGCGCCGGGGTTGAGACCCGCCTCACAGCGGGCGGTTTTCGCGCTCCCTACGAGGGGTCACGGGGGTGCCGCTCAGGCGTCCCGTACGCGCAGCCGGGTGGCGACCCAGGCGCCGGCCAGGGCGACGAGGGCCATGGGGAGGAAGACGACGGCGAAGGCGGCGGGCTGGGACTCGCCGACGGCGGTGGCGGTGTGGCCGGCGACCGTGCCGCCGCCGAGGGCGGCGAAGGCGGCGCCGCCGGCGGCGAGGAGCATGACGTTGGAGAGGCCGTCGGAGATCTGGAGGGAGGCGGAGTTAGCGCCGGCTTCCTCGGGGGCGGAGAGCTTGAGGAGCAGGACGCTGGTGGAGGCGATCACCATGCCCATGCCGAAGCAGCCGATGCCCCAGGCGAGGCCGAGGACCCAGACGGGCACGGAGTGGATCAGCACGCTGGGCGCGGCGGCTATGGCGGCGGCGACGAGGACCATGCCGATGGTCGTGAGCTTCTCGCGGTGGGGTTCCATGCGGGGCCTGGACTGGAGGAAGGATCCGAGCGCCCAGGTTCCGCCGCCGACGGCGAGGGAGAGGCCCGCCATGGTCGGGGAGAGGTCGCGCTGGGTGACCAGCATCAGCGGGATGAAGGATTCGGCGGCGATGAAGGATCCGGCGGCGATGCCCCGGAGGAGGACGACGGAGGGCAGGCCGCGCGCGGCGCGGTAGGTGCCCCTGGGGAGCAGTCCGAGGACGGCGGGGACCATCAGGGCCGTGCCGAGGGCGAGCGGGAGGAGGGAGAGCCAGGTGAGGTCCTGGGCCGCGTACTGGATGAGGGCGACGCCGAGGGAGATGCCCAGCGCGAGCCGGATCCGCCGGGCGTCGAAGGCCGGCCGGGGCGCGGTCGGGTCGGCGGGGCCGGTGGTCATCCGGCGGATCGCGGGGAGGGCGAGGGCGAGGGGGAAGACGACGAGGGCGGGTATGCCCATGAAGACCCAGCGCCAGCCGAGCTGCTCGGTGACGGTGCCGGAGGCGAGCGGGCCGACGACCGAGGGGATCACCCAGCTCGCGGCGAACGCGGCCAGGATGGCGGGCCGCAGCTTCTCCGGGTAGGCCCGGCTGATGACCACGTACAGCGCGACGATCACCAGTCCGCCGCCGAGGCCCTGCACGGCCCGGCCGAGGATGAACAGCCACATGGTGCCCGCCGTGCCGGAGAGCAGCAGCCCGACCGCGAACGCCGAGATGCCGGTGGCGAGCGGCCGGAGCGGTCCGTCCCGGTCGGCCCACTGCCCGGAGAGCACCATCGCGAAGAGGCTGGTCGTGAAGTAGGAGGAGAAGGCGAACGCGTACAGCCCGATCCCGTCCAGCTCCCGCGCCGCCACGGGCATCGCCGTGCCCACGGCGGTCGCCTCGAAGGCGATCAGCAGCACGACGGCGATGATCCCGATGCTCAGCGCCCGGTACTCCCGCCCGAGAATCCCGCCCCGCGGGTGCTGATCAGGGGTTTCGGCTATGGGCGGCGTGACCTCGGCGTCACGGGGTTCCAGGGCGGTCATGGGCCAAGCGTAAGGGGCATGACCGAATATGAACCCTGTCCCCGGGTGGGTCCGGGGCTGGTCCCTTGGTCCTAGGCCTGTGAACGGCGTGTGGCAGTCGTATTGCGGGGTGCCTTGATCCCTTGAGCGGGGCCCGCGGGGCGGCCTACGGTTTGATCAGTTCAAGCACACGGCCGTGTGCCCGAGTGGTTCAGGGACTCGCCTGCAAAGCGAGTTACGTGGGTTCGATTCCCGCCACGGCCTCCATGAAAGGCCGGTCCGGCACCGAAGTGAAACGGTGCCGGACCGGCCTTTTGCGTATCCGGGGCGCCCCGCTCAGACCCGGGCCTCCGGGAGGCGTGAGAGGAGGGTGTCCACCGTCTCCTGGGGGGTCTGGTCGCTGGTGTCGAGCCAGAGGCCGAGGCGGGGGGTGTGTTCGCGGAGGAGGGTGTCGAGGGCGGTGACGGTCCAGTCGGGGCCGTAGCCGGTCTTGGGGCGGGCGGCTTCGCGGGCGGCGACGGCGGCGGGGGTGGGGGCGAGGACGACGAGGTGGAGGGGGCGGGTGCGGACGAGCGCGGGATAGGCGGCGAGGTCGTCGCCGATGACGATGTCCTGGACCACGGCGGTGAAGCCGGCCTCGGCGTAGGAGTCAGCGGCCCCGGCGGCGAGGCGGTGGCGCAGCCGGAGCTGGGCGAGGGCCTCGTGCTCGTCGGGTGAGCCCATCTCGACGCGGCCGGAGACCGTCATCCGCCGGAAGGCGTCGCCCCGGATGTGGGCGGCCCTCGGCAGCCGCTCGGCGAGGGCCTGGGCGACGGTCGACTTGCCGGAGGCCATGATCCCGGTGATGAGGACGACGGACGAGGAGAGCTGTTCGGTCATGGACCCAGGCTAGGGATGGGCAACCGCCGCCTGGGGGCGGATGGGGAGACGGTTGACGGGACGGCCGGTGGCCGCGCGGACGGCGGCGGCGACGGCGGCCGGGGAGGTGACCACGGGGACCGCGCTCGCCGCCTTCGCGCCGAAGGGGGCGACCACGTCGCGTTCCTCGACCAGCTTCACGATGCGGATGTCGGGCACGTCCAGGGCCGTCGGCAGGGCGTAGCCGGTGAGGTCGGGGTGGCGGATCACACCGCGCGTGGTGCGCAGGTTCTCCGTGAGGGCGGTGCCGACGCCGAGGGTGATGCCCGCCTCGATACGGCTGGCGAGCTGCGCCGGGTTGAGCACCCGGCCGACGTCCTGCGCGACCGCCATCTCGACCACCCGGATCGAGCCCAGCTCGATGTCGACGTCGACGACGGCGCGCACGGCGCAGAAGGCCATGCCGACGAAGGCGTCGCCCTGCCCGGCCTCGTCCAGCGGTTCGGTGGGGTGGGGGCGGCACTGGGCGGTGGCCCACAGCTCCTTGCCCTCCATCGCCTCCATCACGGTGGTGGAGAGCACCCCGTCGTACGAGGTGATCTTGCCGTCGGCGATCTGGAGCAGCTCGGTGGACATCCCGAACTGGTGGGCCAGCGGCTGGAGCAGCTGCGTACGGACCATCTTGGCGGCGCGCTCGACCGCGCCGCCGGAGACCCAGGTGTGCCGGCCGTGGGCCGCCGGGCCCGCCGGGGGCTGGTCGGTGTCGACGGCGGCGACATGGACCTCGTCGACGCCGAGGGTCTCCTGGACGATCTGGCGGGCGAGGGTGGTGAAGCCCTGGCCGGTGTCGACGGCGGCGCAGATGACCGTGGCGATGCCGTCGTGGATCTTGACGGTGGCGGTGGAGACCTCGTCGGTGCCCTCGGCCCCGAGCATGTGGACCATGCCCAGCGCGTAGCCGACGCCGCGGCGGACCGCGCCGGGCTCCCCCGCGCCCTCGGGGCCGCCGGGGAGCAGCCAGTCGTCCTCGGGCGAGTCCTTGGGCAGCGGGGGCAGCGGGAAGTCCCGTACGGCCTGGAGCAGTTCGGCCACCGGGGCCGGGCAGGTGACGGTCTGACCGGTGGGCAGGATGTCCCCGGTCGCGAGCACATTGCGCAGCCGCAGCTCGGTGGGGTCGAGGCCGAGCTTGACGGAGAGTTTGTCCATCTGGGCCTCGTAGGCGGCGCACACCTGCATCGCGCCCTCGCCGCGCACATGGCCCGACGGGGGGTTGTTGGTGCGCACGGCCCAGCCCTCGATGAAGGCGTGCGGGACGACGTAGGGGCCGCAGGCGAAGGCGACGGCGGCGGCGAGCGACTCGGACGAGGAGTCGGCGTAGGCCCCGGCGTCGAGGAGGAGTTGCGCCTCGACCTTCACCAGCCGGCCGTCGGAGTCGGCGTGGTGGCGGTAGCGGAGCAGGGTGGGGTGGCGGTGGGCGTGGCCGAGGAAGGACTCCTCGCGGGTGGCGGTCAGCTTGACCGGGCAGCCCGTCTTGAGCGCCAGCAGCCCCAGCGGCAGCTGGAAGCCGGGGTCCTCGCGGTCGCCGGTCGCGCCGGGGACTCCGGTGACCACGATCTTGACCCGGTCGGGCGCCAGGCCGAAGCAGTCGGCGGCGAGATCGCGGTCGGTGTGCGGGTCGGTGGAGGCGACGTACAGCTCGACCCCGCCGTCCGGCCGGGGCACGGCGAGACCGGCCTCCGCGCCGATGGGCGCGGGGTCCTGGCGTCCGATGCGGTAGAGGCCCTCGACGACGATCTCGCCGGCGGCGTCGGGGTCGCCGTAGCGCAGCGGGATGTGCCGGATCAGATTGCCGTCGGGGTGCAGCGGTTCGGCGGCGAAGGCCTGCTCCGGGTCGGTGACCGGCTCCAGCACCTCGTACTCGACCGCGATGGCGGCGGCGGCGAGCCGGGCGGTGTCGGGGTGGTCGGCGGCGACGGCGGCGATGGCCTCGCCGTGGTGGCGGACGAGGTCGGAGGCGAAGACGGGACGGTCGGCGATGCGCCTGCCGTACGAGACGTCCCCGGGGATGTCCTGGTGGGTGACGACCGCGCGGACGCCGGGCATCTCCAGGGCCGCCGAGGTGTCGATGGCGGTGATCCTGGCGTGGGGGTGCGGGGAGCGGAGGATCGCCGCCCAGAGCAGTCCCTCGGCCCAGAGGTCGGAGGCGTACGGGAAGGTGCCCTCGGTCTTGGCTCGGGCGTCGGCCGGGGGGAGGGAGGTCCCGAGGCCGTGGGCGGGCTGCTCCGGCCGGGGGAAGGGGACCGTCCGGGGCGTCGCGTCGGCGTCGTTGGTCACGCCATGCCTCCGTCGTGCGGGTGGGGCTGCACACTACCGGCGCCGGGGGGCGCCTGGTGCGGAATGCGGGCATCCGGCGGCTGGGGGGCATCGGCCGCCTCGGCCGCGGCGGCGGCGCTCGCCTCGCGGCCCGCGACCACGTCCCGTACGGCGTCGAGCACGCCCCGGTAGCCGGAGCAGCGGCAGAGGTTGCCGCAGAGGGCCTGCCGGGTCTCCAGCTCGCTGGGGCGGTGGTTGCCCTCCAGGAGGTCGTGGACGGTCATCGCCATGCCGGGGATGCAGAAGCCGCACTGGACGGCTCCGCAGGCGGCCAGGGCGCGCTGCACGTCGGAGGGTTCGCCGTCGGTGGCGAGGCCCTCGACGGTACGGACCTCGGAGCCGGCGGTGGTGGCGGCGGGGACCAGGCAGGAGGCGACGAGGCGGCCGTCCACCTGGACGTTGCACGCGCCGCACTCGCCCTGCGAGCAGCCGTCCTTGGCCCCGGCGAGGCCGAGGCGCTCGCGCAGGACGTAGAGCAGGGACTCGCCGATCCACGCCTCGGTGACGGGGCGGTCCACGCCGTTGACGCGCAGGACGTAGGAGGTGGGCGGGTGTTCCTGGGCGGCGGCCGACAGCGGGCCGGGGGCAGCGGGTTCGGCCTCGGGCTCGGGCTCCGCCTCGGGGGCCGGTTCCGGGTCGGGTTCCGGGGCCGGGTCCGGGTCCGGGTCCGCAGGAGCGGCGGCGTCCGGTTCCGGTTCCGGTTCCGGTTGCGGCTCGGGCTCGGGCTGGGGCTCGACGTGCTGGGCCTCGGGCTCGGGGGTCACCGGCTCGTGCGGCGTCGGCGCGTGGGTCGCCGTCACCGGCTCCTGGGGGGGCCGGGGCGCGTCGGCCCCGGGGGTGTGGGGCGCGGGCGCGTGGGTGGCCGGGGCGGGGGCCTCGGCGGCCCGCGCCTCGGGAGCCGCCGGCTGCTCGGCGGCCCAGGGGGCGGGCGCGCCGCCCGGGAGGGTGGCCGGGGGCTCGGCGGCCCAGGGGGCGGTGGCCCCGCCGGGCAGGGTCGCGGGGGCGGCGTTCCACTGGGCCTGGAGCATGGAGGCGGTGAACTCCCCCGTCTCCTCGGGAAGATCGCCGCGGGCGACCGGGATCGTCCACTGGCCGGTGACGTCGGCGGCGGGCGGCCCGGACTGCTGCGGGGCCTGCTGGGCCTCCGGAGCCTGGGGGGCCTGGGGGGCCTGCGGGGCGGCCTGGGTGAAGCTCCACTCGCTGGTCGCGTGCGGGTCGGCCGGCGGCTGCTCCGGGCCCGGCACGGGCTCGGGCCAGCCGTGCTCCGGCTGTCCGTGCTGCTGGGCCTGCGGAGCCTGCTGGTGCTGAGCGGCCTGCGGGGCCTGCGAGGGCTGCGGGTTCTGCCAGACCTCCGGCACCTGGGGGTCGGCGGCGGGGGTCAGCGGAAGGATCATCGGGGGCACATAGCCGTGCCCCGGGGCCTCCAGCGGCGAGGCTCCGGGCATGTCCTCCGGCGGGATGTGCACGAAGGCCGTGGCCTCGTAGTCGTAGTCGCCCTGCGGCGTCGGCTGCCAGCCGCCGTGCTCGGCCGGGTACCCCTGCTGAGGCCCGTGCTGGTGCCCGTGCCGCTGGTCCCGCCGACGCCCCTGCGGGTTCTCCTCGTTGCTCATGACAGCGCCCTCCCCAGTGCCCGTCGGGCCAGTGCGGCGACGGTCCGCCGCAGATGCAGTACGGCCGGCGGGTGTACGGCCGCCTCCGAGCCCTCCGGAGCCGGTGGCGGATCCGGGATGCAGGCGGCGGCGACGTACTCCCCGAAGGCGGTCAGCGCCTCGACGGAGAGCCCTCGTTCGCCGTCCCAGTCGATGAGCGAGGCGATCCAGCGCTCGGCCTCCATCGGCCGCAGCGGCATCGGCGCGATCGCCCCCACCGCGCAGCGCACTCCGCGGCGCACGGGGTCCAGCACGACGGCGACGGACGCGGTGGCGCGGCCGGGGCCGGTGCGGCCGGTGGCCTTCAGGAAGACCTGGGGCGCGTGCAGCAGCGGTACCCGCACATGGCCGATGAGTTCGGCGGGGCCGAGCATCTCGCGGCCGGCGAGCAGATGGGAGACGGGCAGCTCACGGCGGGCCCCGCCGGGGCCCGCGATGATCAGCTCGGCCTCCAGGGCGGCGAGCACGGGCAGGCTGTCGCCGGTCGCGGCGGCGGTGGCGATATTGCCCCCGAGCGTGCCCGCGTTGCGGATCTGCGGCGGGCCGGCCGCGCGCGCCGAGGCGGCGAGCGCGGGGATGAGCGCGGCGAAGTCGGGGCGGCCCATCCGGGCGTGGGTGAGTCCCGCGCCGAGGAGGGCGTGCCCGTCCTGGTAGCGCCAGCCCCGGATCTCGCTGATCCTGCCCAGCCCGACGAGTCCCGCGGGGCGCAGCTGCCCCTTGTTGACCGCCGCCATGAGGTCCGTTCCGCCGGCCACCGGCACGGCGGCGGGCATGGCGGTCAGTGCCGCCACTGCCTCGTCGAGCGACGTCGGCAGCGTCACCGACCGCGTCGTCTGCGGTGCGTGCGTGGTCACCCAGCTGCCCCTTCCCGGTGTCCGGCCATCCCGCCTGTGTTGCCGTACCGTACGTGCTCACAGGCTGGGGATGGCAACTCTGGCACATGTTCCGGGCCGACCGGCGAGAGGGTCCACGAAGGGCGCATCCACGAAGGATGCGCCCTAACCGCTATGGCGTCCGCTTTTGTCATGTCTTCGGTGGCACATACGGATTGCCGGTCTTCAACGGTGTTGCGCGGCTTGTTCCTCATGGCCGTCCCACGGTGCCAGAGTCCGGGGCGGGGGACGGCCGGCTTGGGCGCGGACTCACACGTTCGGGGGCGCTCCCTCACGCGGGAAGCCGGTCACCCCGGGGCGCTTCTGCCACGGCAACGGGCCCCCGGGTGGCCGATAGTCGACGCCGAGGGCGTCAAGGCGGCGGTAGTGGGTGGCCATTCGGCGTTCGAAGTCGGCGTAATCCCGTTCCGGGGAGGCGGGCAGCCGGGACCAGGCGACCTCGGCGAAGGCGGCGAGGCGGGGAAAGACCTGGTAGTCGATGCGGGAGCGCTCCTGCAGGACCTCGGTCCAGACATTGGCCTGGGTGCCGATGATGTGCGCCTCGGCCTCGGGGCTGAGGCCGGGCGGCACCGGTTCAAACCGGTAGACGTCCTCCAGGGTGCGGATGTACCCGATGGGCATCGGCTCGTCGGGGCCGCCGTCCTGGCGGAAGTCCAGATAGACCTGCTGCTCGGGGCACATCACGACGTCGTGGCCGGCTTCGGCCGCCTGGATGCCGCCCGCGTAGCCGCGCCAGGAGGAGACGGCCGCGCCGGGCGCGAGGCCGCCTTCGAGGATCTCGTCCCAGCCGATGAGCCGGCGGCCCCGGGCGGTGAGCCAGGTGTCGAAGTGGCGGATGATCCAGGACTGGAGTCCGTCCTCGTCACCGACGCCGAGTTCGGCGATCCGGGCCTGGGCCGTCGGGGACTGCTTCCACTGGTCCTTGGGGCATTCGTCGCCGCCGATGTGGATGAAGGGCGAGGTCCGGGCGGGGAAGAGTTCGAGGACTTCCTCCAGGACGCCCTCGTAGAAGCGCAGGGTGTTGTCGGTGGGGGAGAGTACGTTGGGATTGATCCCCCAGGTCTCCCAGGGTGAAAGCGAGGCGGTGTCGATGACGTCGGTGTTGCCCAGTTCCGGATATGCGGCGATGGCGGCCTGCGAGTGTCCGGGCACATCGATCTCGGGCACGACGGTGATATGCCGCTCGGCGGCGTAGGCGACGATTTCGCGGATGTCGTCCTGGGTGTAGTAACCGCCGTAGGGCTTCTCGTCCCACAGTTCGGAGAATCGGTGGCCCCATTTGGTGCGGGAGCGCCAGGATCCGACCTCGGTGAGCCGGGGATAGCGCTTGATCTCGATGCGCCAGCCCTGGTCGTCGGTGAGATGGAAGTGGAAGACGTTGAGTTTGTGGGCGGCCAGCAGATCGAGGTAGCGCATCACGTCGGTCTTGTGGGTGAAGTGACGTGAGACGTCGAGCATCATTCCGCGCCAGGAGAAGCGGGGACCGTCCTCGATGGTCTGGGCGGGGACGGCACGGACCGCGCCGGAGCCGATCGGGACCCGGCGGAAGGAGGCGGTGCCGAGGAGCTGGCGCAGGGTCTGCGCGCCCCAGAAGACGCCCGCGCCGGAGCCGCCGCGGATCTCGATGCCCCGGCCCCCCACGACCTCCAGCCGGTACGCCTCGGGCTCCAGGTTCTCGTCGACGAGGAGGGTGAGGGAGTTCTCGGCGTTCTCGGTCTCCCCGGGCGGCAGTGGCAGCCCGAGGGCCGGCCCGACCACCGAGCGCAGCCAGCGCTCGGTGGTGGCGGTGCCGGCGCCCGCGTAGAGGGTGGTGCGGGCGTCGGGGGCGAAGCCGCCGGCGCCGTTCTCGACGGCTCGGGGGGCCGGGATCAGATCGGGAGGGTTCTCTTCAGCGGTCATGACATCCATCCTTGAGGGTTGCTCAGTCCTTTACGGCGCCGCCCAGTCCGGAGACCAGCCGTCGCTGTACGAACACGAAGAAGATGAGCACCGGCACGGTCATGATGGTCGAGCCCGCCATGATGCCGCCCCAGTCGTTCTCATCCGGTTTGAAGAAGACCAGCAGCGCCATCGGCAGGGTCGACTGCGAGGTGTCGCTGATGATGAAGGACTTGGCGAAGAGGAAGTCGTTCCAGGTCGAGATGAAGGAGAAGACGCTGGTCGCCACAAGGCCCGGGAAGACCAGCGGGAAGAGGATCTGCCACAGGAAGCGGGTGCGGCTCGCGCCGTCGATGTAGGCCGCTTCCTCCAGCGCCTCGGGCACCGCCTTCACGAATCCCCGCAGCATCCAGATGGCGAACGGGAGGGAGAAAGCGATATGGGGCAGGATCAGCGACCAGAGGGTATTGAGCTGGCCGGCGTCCCGCATGAGGAAGAACAGCGGGATGGTGAGCGCCTCGATCGGCACCATCTGCGCCACCAGGAACATGATGAGCAGGGTGGTGCGGAACTTGAACCGGAAGCGGGTGACCGCCGTCGCGGCCAGGAAGGCTATCAGCGCCGACGCCACCACGACGGCGCTGGCGACGAAGAGGCTGTTGAGAAAATAACGTCCGAAATCCTGCTGCTCGAACACGCGGCGGAAGGAGTCGAGCGACGGGTTGAGCGTCCAGGGCAGCGCGTCGGTCGACTGGATCTCGCCCGCCGGTTTGAAGGCGGAGAGCACCATCCAGTACAGCGGGAAGGCGACGACCACCGCGACGACGAGCGCGGACGCCTCGGCGAGCAGCCGCCAGGGACGGCGGACGCGGAACATGCTCGTACGGCTCACAGTTCTTCTCCCTGGCGTCGCAGAAGGCGCAGATAGACGAGGGTGACGGTCAGCAGAATCAGCAGCATGACGATGCCGATCGCCGAGCCCAGGCTGTACTGCGAGGACGCGAAGGCTTTCTGGTACGCGTACACATTGAGGACGAGGTTCTGGCCGGCGATGCCTCCGCCGTTGGTCATCACATAGATCTGGGTGAAGACCTTGAAGTCCCAGATGATCGACTGAATGGTGACGACGACCAGGATGGGGCGGAGCATGGGCGCGGTGATGGAGCGCCAGATCTTCCACTGGGAGGCGCCGTCCAGCGAGGCAGCCTCCAGGACTTCGGTGGGGATGGCCTTGATGCCCGCGTACACGGTCACCATCACGAACGGGAACGAGCACCAGACGACCTCGAAGAGGACGAGGGCGAAGGCGCTGTAGCGCTCGTAGGTCCAGGAGAAGTCACCGAGGCCCAGGAGGCGGTTCACCGGTCCGTAGTCGGGGTCGAAGAGGAAGACCCAGACGGTGGAGCCGGTGATGGCCGGGGTCGCCCACGCGCCGAGCGCGGCCATCATCAGGGCGAGACGGGGCACCGCCCTGATGCGGGTCAGCAGCACGGCCAGCACACAGCCGACGATGAGCGTGCTGATCACACAGGCCGCGGCGAACAGGACCGTGGCGAACAGGACCTGCCAGAACTGGCTGTCGGCGAAGAGTTCCCGGTAGTTCCCGAGGCCCTTGAAGGTGGTCGGCTCGCCGCCGCTGACCTGTGCCTGGGTGTATTCGAGGAAGGAGATCAGGCCGAGCTGGTAGATCGGGTAGACCAGCAGCGCGGCGAGGACGACGAGCGCGGGCAGCAGATAGAGCCAGGGCGTCCAGCGCCCGCCCTTGCGGCCGGATCGTTTTCTGGGGGGCTTCGCGGCCGGGGCCGGCGCGGTCTTGGGGGAGACCGCGGCCGGGCCGGCGGCTGTCGCTTGGTGGGTCATGTCGGTCAGCCGGCGTCGGTGAACGCCGTGTCCATCTTCTTGGCGGCGTCGGCGGAGGCCTTGGCGACGTCCTTCTTGCCGCTGATGACTTCCTGGAACATCGTCGGCAGGACGAGGGAGGCGTCCACCTGGCCCCAGCCGGCGGAGGCGGGGACGAACTTGGTGCCCGCGCCGAGCGTCTTGACGAAGGGCTCGACGAAGGGCTTCTTCTTCGCGACCTCGTCACGGACGTCGGTGTACGTCGGCAGGAAGCCCATGGCGTCGAAGAACTTGCGCTGGGACTCCTTGCCGGCGAGCTTCTTCGTCAGCTCCACCGCGAGGGTCCGGTGCGAGGTGCTCTTCAGGACGCCGATGTTGTTTCCGCCCGCGAAGGCCGGGGCGATCTCGCCCTCCTTCATGCCGGGCAGCGGCACGACGGCGTACTTGCCCTTCACCGTGCCCGCCTCGACGGCCTGGTGGCTGAAGTCGCCGCCCATGGCCATGGCGGCCTTGCCGGAGGCGAAGGCGGTGACGACCGCGTTGCCGGTCATGGCGGCGCACTTGGCGGCAGGACAGTTGTCGTCGCCGAAGAGCGAGGTGTAGGCCTTGATGCCCTTCTGGGAGGCCTCGCTGTTGATGGCCGACTTGTAGGAGCCCGCGCTGCCCTCGGCCAGCTCGCCGCCGTTGGCCCAGATGAACGGCATAGCACCGTAGGTGTACGCGCCGCCGACCGCCATGCCGTAGAGGTCCGGCTTCTTCTCGCGGATCTTCTTCGCGGTGGCGATCAGCTCGTCCTGGGTCTTGGGCAGCTTCAGGCCCAGCTCCTTGAAGACGTCGGTGCGGTAGTACAGCGCGCGGACGCCGACGAAGAGAGGCGCACCGTAGATCTTGTCGTTGACGGTGACCGACTGGGTCGCGGTGGGGTCGCTGCTCTTGGCCTCGTCCCAGGCCTTGAACTCCTCGCTGATGTCCGCGAGTCCGCCGTCCTTGACATAGCCGGCGGTGTCGGTGTTGCCGTACTCGACCACGTCGGGGGCGCTCTTCGGGTCGTTGAAGGCGGCCTTGATGCGCTGGGCGCGGGTCTCGACGGGGATGTACTCCACCTCGACCTTGGCGTCCTTGTTCTCCTTGGTGAAGGCCGCGACGGCCTCGTCCACGACCTTCTTCTTCGGGTCGTTGTTGACTTCCTGGAAGAGCCAGACGCGCAGGGTCCCGGACTTCTCGTCCTTCGAGGAGCTGTTGTCGGAGGTCTGGGGGGCACAGGCGGTCGCGGTGAGTCCCGCGAGCACCAGGGCCGCGGTCGGAGCGGCGATGCGGGAGCTGAGCTTCATGAGCGGTCCCCTACGGTATTCGTTGCAGCATCTGCAACGTACGTTTCGTGCTGCACAACACGAGGAGGCTAGAGCGGGACAAACCTGGGGACAAGAGGTCTCAACCACTCTGTGACCGGCAGACGCATCCTGTGCAACGGCTGTGGCCCCGGCGGCCCGAAAGGGAAACGGCCGGTGAGCGGACGGACACGGAAACGGCCCCGGGGGCACGCGTGTTCGCGTGCCCCCGGGGCCGTTCGTTCATGTCTTCGCCGCGGCGGCTACTTGTCCTTGCCGCCCTTGCCCTTGTCCCCGCCCGGGCCCATGGACTCGTAGATTTCCTTGCACATCGGACAGACCGGGTACTTCTTGGGGTCACGCCCCGGCACCCAGACCTTTCCGCACAGGGCGACCACGGGAGTGCCGTCGAGGGCGCTCGCCATGATCTTGTCCTTCTGGACGTAATGGGCGAAGCGCTCGTGATCGCCGTCGCCGTGCGACACCTGCGGCGTCGGCTCTACGAGGGTTCCCGTCCCAGACCCGCGCTCGGGCTCAAGAGTGCTCATGAACTCCAAGGGTACCCGGGTCACCGGCCCCTGGACCGCACCCGGGTCGCACTCCCCGGGCCCGCCCGGGGCCGGCGCTCACGCGTCGCGCCGCCGCAGCGCCGCCAGACCGCCCGCGAAGGCCACCGCCGCCCACACCAGCATCACCGCCAGCGCGCCCCCGGGACCGAAGTCCACCCGCTCGTCCGGGAAGCTCCGCATCAGCTGGGAGCCCGCGAGCTGGGGCAGGTACCAGGCGACGCGCCCCACCACCCCCGGCACCGGGCCGATCAGCTGGGGCAGAAGGAAGATCAGCGGCACCAGGACGCCGAGCGAGAGCACCGTGCCGCGCAGCACCGCCGTCACCCCCGCGGAGATCAGACAGATCACCGTCAGATGGACCGCCACCCCCAGCGTGGCGCGCAGCGCGCCCGGATCCCCGAGCGAGACGTTCAGCTCGGGCCCCATCGACGTCTGGGCCAGCCAGAAGCCGATGAACGCGGTGGGCAGCGCCGCCGCGAGCGCCACGGCCCCCAGCACCGCCGACTTCGCGGCCCAGAACAGACCCCGGCGGGGCACGGCGGTCAGCGAGGACCGGATCGTGCCGGAGGAGTACTCGCCGCCCACGGCGAGCACCCCCAGACAGACCATCGCGAGCTGGGCGATCAGCTGGCCGCCGAACCCGAGGAAGACCGGGTCGAAGGCGGGGTCGCCCAGATGCTCCTCGACGCGCCCGCCGGCCGCCGCGCCGTAGAGCACCGCGAAGGACGCGCCGACGGCGAAGAAGGTGAGAAGGATCCACCAGGTGGAGCGCAGGGTGCGCAGTTTGAGCCACTCGGCGGAGAAGGCGGCGGCGAAGTCGGCCGCGAGCCCGCCGTACCGCCCCCGGTCTCCGGGCGTGGGTGCGGGCATGGGCATGGGCGTGGTCCGCGGTGTCATCGGGCACTCCCCCGCTCCGAGCGGCCGGCCCAGGCCCCGGCTGCGGCATCGGCCCCGGCCTCGGCCGAGTGATCGGCCGTACCCCCGGTCAGCCGGATGAACGCCTCCTCCAGAGAGCCGCCGGGAGAGGCGTGCGCGGACACGATCTCCTCCATCGCGCCCGCCGCGAGCAGCCGCCCCCGGGCGATCACCACCACATCGTCGACGGTGAGCGCGGCCTCGGCCATCAGGTGCGAGGAGACCAGCACGGTACGGCCGTCCCCCGCCCACCGGCGCATCAGCGAGCGGATCCACACCACCCCCTCCGGGTCCAGCCCGTTGACCGGCTCGTCCAGCAGCAGCACCGCCGGGTCGCCGAGCAGCGCCGCCGCGATCCCCAGCCGCTGCCGCATCCCCAGCGAGTACGTCCCGGCCCGCCGCCGCTCCGCCCCCGCGAGCCCGGTCAGCTCGATCACCTCCGCCACCCGGCGGTCGCCGATCCGATGGGTCCGGGCGAGCGCCCGCAGATGGGACCGGCCGCTGCGCCCCGGATGGACGGAGTCCGTCTCCAGCAGCGCCCCGACCTCGTGGAGCGGACGGCGCAGGCGCTCGTAGGGCACCCCGTCGTAGCGGACCGTGCCCCCGTCGGGCCGGTCCAGGCCGACCATCATCCGCAGCGTGCTGGACTTCCCCGCGCCGTTGGGCCCGAGGAAGCCGGTCACCCGCCCGGGTGCGGCGGTGAAGCTCAGCGCGTCGACGACGGTCGCGCGCCCCTGTCGTTTCGTCAGTTCGGTTACGTCAATCACCCCGCCGACACTTCCCGTCCGGGCCCCGGGCGCGCATCGGCCCGGGGGCGGAGCGGCGCTTCTCCTCCCGGGGACGGAGGCGGGCGGCACCCCGGCGGCTCTACGGTCGGGGGATGTCCGACGCGATACGGCTGGTGGGGCGGGACGCGGTCGCGGTCGCGGTGTACGCCCTCCTGCTCACTCTGGTGGGCTCGCCCACCGCGCCCACGGTGCCCGGGGAGTCCGCACCGCTCTCCGGTGCGCCGCTCGCGCTGCTGACGGCGGCGGCCGTGCTGCCGTGCGCGCTCCGGCGGCTGTGGCCCGGACCGGTCTTCTGCTGGGTGCTGGCGGTGACCTGGGTCGCCGTGGTGCTGGACGCGGTGCGGGACCCGTTCCTTCCGGCGGCCTTCGCGCTCCACGCGGTCGCCGTCGGCCCGGTGGGACGGCGCTGGTGGCAGCGGTGGCCGCCGGGGCCCGCGATCGCGGTGCTGCTCTGCGCGGGGCTGGTCGCGCCGGCCGGGCGGGACGCACGGTACTGGTGGTCCGGCGGGCCCGGCCTGATCGTCCTGGGGTGTGTCGCCCTGATGGCTGCCTGGGAGCTGGGCCGGGCCGCCCGGGAGCGCCGGGCCTTCGCGCTGCGCGCGGCCGAGCAGCTCGCGCAGCGCGCGGTCACCGAGGAGCGGCTGCGGATCGCCCGGGAGCTGCACGATGTGGTGACCCACTCGATGGGGCTGATCGTGGTGCGGGCGGGGGTGGCCAACCATGTCGTACGGAGCCGCCCGGAGGAGGCGGCCGGGGCGCTGCGGGACATCGAGGCGACGGGCCGCAGCGGGCTGCTGGAGCTGCGGCAGATGCTGGGGGTGCTGCGTTCGCAGGGCGGGGAGCGGCTGCCGGCCTCGCACTCCCCCGCCCCGGGCCCCCGGGAACTGGCGGAGCTGGCGCGGCGCGCCGGGGCGGAGCTGGAGACCGCCGGCCTCGACGGGCTGCCGGAGGGGGTGGGGCTCGCGGCGTACCGGATCGTCCAGGAGGCGCTGACCAATGTGCTGCGGCACGCGGGTCCGGGCGCGGTGGGCCGGGTGGCGGTGCGCGCCGAGGACGGCGAGGTGCGGCTGACGGTGCGGGACGACGGCCGGCCGGGACTCTCGTACGGGCCGCCGGGGCACGGCATGGTCGGCATGCGGGAGCGGGTGGCGCTGTACGGCGGCACGTTCACGGCCGGCCCGGTGCCGGGCGGCGGTTTCGAGGTCCGGGCGGTGCTTCCGTACGCCCCGGCCGGGTGCGAGGAGGAGGGGACGACCGGTGATCCGGGTACTGGTGGCCGATGATCAGGCGCTGCTGCGGGGAAGTCTGCGGCTGCTGGTGGAGGCCACGGAGGGGCTGACGCCGGTGGGCGAGGCGGCGGACGGCTCCGAGGCGGTGCGGCTGGCCCGCCGGGCCCGGCCGGACGTGGTGCTGATGGATGTGCGGATGCCGGTGCTGGACGGCATCGAGGCGACCCGGCTGATCTGCTCGTTCCCGGAGACGGCGCGGACCCGGGTGCTGATGCTGACCATGTTCGACCTGGACGACCATGTGTACGGGGCGCTGCGCGCGGGCGCGAGCGGCTTTCTGCTCAAGGACACCCCGCCGTCGGAGCTGCTGGCGGCGGTGCGGGTGGTGGCGGCGGGGGACGCGCTGATCGCTCCGGCGGTGACCCGGCGGCTGATCTCCGAGTTCGCGCGGCGGCCGGGTCCGGCCCGTCCGGACGCGGCGGGTCTGGACTCGGTGACCGGCCGGGAGCGCGAGGTGCTGGAGCTGGTGGCCCGGGGGCTGAACAACGCGGAGATCGCACGGCGGCTGTATGTCGGCGTCTCCACGGTGAAGACGCATGTGAGTCATCTGCTGGGGAAGTTCGGCGCGCGGGACCGGGCGCAGCTGGTGATCGTGGCGTACGAGACGGGTCTGGTGGTCCCGGGGACGGGCACGGGCACAGCTGCGGGGACGGGGCTCGGCGGTCAGTTCATCGAGGGGTCGTCGGGGTAGGTGGCGAACATGGCCAGTTCACTGCGCTGGCGGCGCAGCACGGCCCGCCAGAGGGACTCGGGGCGGGGCGAGGAGACGTCGCCGGGTTCGGACTCGACGACGTACCACGCGCCGTCGTCCAGCTCGTTCTCCAGCTGGCCGGGGCCCCAGCCCGCGTATCCGGCGAAGATGCGCAGCGAGCCGAGGGCCGCGCCGAGGAGTTCGGGCGGGGCTTCCAGGTCGACCAGGCCGATCGCCCCGTACACCCGGCGCCAGCCGGCCGGGCCCTCGTCGCCGGGGATCACGGCGACGCCGAGCGCGGAGTCGAGGGAGACGGGGCCGCCCTGGAAGACGACTCCGGGCTCGCCCGCGAGCGGGGCCCAGGGTTCCAGGATGTCGCCCACTCCCACGGGGGTGGGCCGGTTGAGGACCACGCCGAGGGAGCCCTCGTCGTCGTGGTCGAGCAGCAGGACGACGGCGCGGTCGAAATTCGGGTCCGCGAGGGCGGGTGTGGCGACGAGCAGCCGCCCTGTGAGCGAGGACACCTCGGTCATGCGAGACATGATCCCGCATCTTCGCCCCGCGCGGGGCCCGACCGCCCGACCGCTCGGCCCCACCCCCCAGAATGGGCCGTGGCGGCACCCCGGAACCATCCGGAAGGTGACACTCCGCACGCGCGGGGGAACCCAGCGTGCTGTAGCGAACTCATGACGTCGTGGAGGCTCCCGGCCCTTACGGCGGCGGGAGTCCCGCCCCTTACCCTTTTCTCTGACCCTCTGCCCGACCTCCCCTCGCTCCACTGGAGGGGACACCCTCCGGAACGCGAGATTCATGACCGGCACAGACGATGTACTGCTTGTCCACGGCGGGACCCCGCTGGAGGGCGAGATCCGCGTCCGAGGCGCCAAGAACCTGGTGCCGAAGGCCATGGTCGCCGCCCTTCTCGGCAGCGAGCCGAGCAGAATGCGCAATGTGCCCGACATCCGCGATGTGCGGGTGGTGCGCGGACTGCTCCAGCTGCACGGCGTGACCGTCCGCCCGGGTGACGAGCCGGGCGAGCTGGTGCTGGACCCGACGCACGTCGAGAGCGCCAATGTGGCCGACATCGACGCCCACGCGGGTTCCTCGCGCATCCCGATCCTGTTCTGCGGTCCGCTGCTGCACCGGCTGGGCCACGCCTTCATCCCCGGTCTCGGCGGCTGTGACATCGGCGGCCGGCCGATCGACTTCCACTTCGACGTGCTGCGGAAGTTCGGCGCGACGATCGAGAAGCGCGAGGGCGGTCAGTATCTGGAGGCCCCGCAGCGGCTGCGCGGCTGCAAGATCCGGCTGCCGTACCCCTCGGTCGGCTCCACCGAGCAGGTGCTGCTGACGGCGGTGCTGGCGGAGGGCGTCACCGAGCTGTCGAACGCCGCCGTGGAGCCGGAGATCGAGGATCTGATCTGCGTACTCCAGAAAATGGGCGCGATCATCTCGGTGGACACCGACCGGACGATCCGGATCACCGGCGTCGACCGGCTCGGCGGCTACACCCACCGGGCGCTGCCGGACCGTCTGGAGGCGGCCTCCTGGGCGTCGGCGGCGCTGGCGACCGAGGGCGACATCTATGTGCGGGGCGCCCAGCAGCGCTCGATGATGACCTTCCTGAACACCTACCGCCGGGTCGGCGGGGCGTTCGAGATAGACGACGAGGGCATCCGCTTCTGGCACCCGGGCGGCACGCTGAACGCGATCGCCCTGGAGACGGACGTGCACCCCGGTTTCCAGACCGACTGGCAGCAGCCGCTGGTGGTGGCGCTCACCCAGGCGACGGGCCTCTCCATCGTCCACGAGACGGTCTACGAGTCCCGGCTCGGATTCACCTCCGCGCTCAACCAGATGGGTGCGCACATCCAGCTGTACCGCGAGTGCCTGGGCGGCTCGGACTGCCGCTTCGGCCAGCGGAACTTCCTCCACTCGGCGGTGGTGTCGGGTCCGACGAAGCTCCAGGGCGCGGATCTGGTCATCCCCGACCTGCGGGGCGGTTTCTCGTATCTGATCGCGGCGCTGGCCGCCCAGGGCACCTCCCGGGTGCACGGGATCGACCTGATCAACCGGGGGTACGAGAACTTCATGGACAAGCTGGTGAAGCTCGGGGCGAAGGTGGAGCTCCCGGGCCGCTGACACCGTCCCCGGGGCCCTGCGGGGCCCCGGGGACACAGCAAGGGCGGCCACCTTGGCAAGGTGGCCGCCCTTGTGATGTTTCAGCGGTCGAACAGTGAAGGCCCAGGGGCCTTACTTGCCCTTGGCCGCTTCCTTCAGCTTCGAGCCCGCCGAAACCTTCACGCTGTAACCGGCCGGAATCTGGATCGGGTCGCCGGTCTGCGGGTTACGCGCGGTACGAGCGGCACGGTGGGTGCGCTCGAAGGTCAGGAAGCCGGGGATGGTGACCTTCTCGTCGCCCTTGGCGACAATCTCGCCGACAGTCTCGGCGAGGGCGGCCAGCACGGCGTCGGCGTCCTTGCGGGTCACCTCGGCGCGGTCGGCCAGCGCGGCCACCAGCTCACTGCGGTTCATGTTCTTACTCCCGTGTTTCTACTTGCCTGTGAGGCGTGAGATCGAAGCCGATGCTGCCAGGGCCCTCTGACAGTCCCCGGACCAGGGTCTGCATCAGACCCTCTCGCCCGGTTACGCATCCTGCCCCCACCAACGGCGGGAACGCCAATCCGGCACCCTCCTGAGTCACACGAAAAGCGCCACTACCACATCGTGGTGACGCTCCGTTCACCAGGCGGGGACTCCGTGGAGCCGCCGGGGCCATGGTCCGCCACCCTAGATCGGCTGCCGGGGCCCGGCATCCCACGACGCGCCGGAGGTCAGGCCATGGGCGCACCGCCCAAGAGGGGCCGTCGGGAGAACTGTAAGTGGCCGCGGAGCCCTCGGCGACCGGGGGGATCCCCCTTGATCGTCCTGGGGCGGCGCTCACGGTCCGTACAGGCCCCGCCCGTGCCCCGGCCGCCCGGAGGGGCTCCGAGGCCGCCTGGGAGCGGCCTGGGGGCGCGCTCCGGGGCCGTCCCCGGGACCGGTCGGGGCATGATCGGACAGGTCGCGCGCGAAAGGGCCGGTCCCCGGGTGTCCGGGCCGGCCCTCCGGCTTCCCGGCCTACTGGTCCTGGGCGACGGGGGCGGCTGCCGCCCTGGCCGCCGTGCGGACGGCTCCGGCCACGGCTCCGGCGACCTTGTCGTTGAAGACCGAGGGGATGATGTAGTTCGGGTTCAGCTCGTCCTCGGTGACGACATCGGCCAGCGCGGTCGCGGCGGCGAGCATCATCTCCGTGTTGACGGTGCGGGACTGGGCGTCCAGCAGACCGCGGAAGACACCCGGGAAGACCAGTACATTGTTGATCTGGTTCGGGAAGTCGGAGCGTCCGGTGGCGACGACCGCGGCGGTCTGGCGGGCGATCGCCGGGTCCACCTCGGGGTCCGGGTTCGCGAGCGCGAAGACGATCGCGCCGTCCGCCATCGCGGCGACGTCCTCCGCGCCCAGCAGGTTGGGGGCGGAGACGCCGATGAAGACGTCCGCGCCGACCACGGCCTGCTTCAGGGTGCCGGTGACACCCTCGGGGTTGGTGTTGTCCGCGATCCAGCGCAGCGGGGACTCGGTGGCGGCGTCGACGAGGTCCTCGCGGCCCGCGTGCACCACACCGTGGATGTCGGCGACCACCGCGTGCTTCACACCCGCGGCGAGCAGCAGCTTGAGGATGGCCGTGCCGGCCGCGCCGGCGCCGGACATGACGACCCGTACGTCGCCGACCGCCTTGTTGACGACGCGGAGCGCGTTGGTGAGCGCGGCGAGGACCACGATGGCGGTGCCGTGCTGGTCGTCGTGGAAGACCGGGATGTCCAGGGCCTCGCGCAGCCGGGCCTCGATCTCGAAGCAGCGGGGCGCGGAGATGTCCTCCAGGTTGATTCCGGCGAAGCCGGGCGCGATGGCCTTGACGATCGCGACGATCTCGTCGGTGTCCTGGGTGTCCAGGCAGATCGGCCAGGCGTCGATGCCGGCGAACCGCTTGAACAGGGCGGCCTTGCCCTCCATCACCGGCAGGGAGGCCATCGGGCCGATGTTGCCGAGGCCGAGGACGGCGGAGCCGTCGGTGACCACGGCGACCGAGTTCCGCTTGATGGTGAGACGGCGGGCGTCCTCGGGGTTCTCGGCGATGGCCATGCAGACCCGCGCCACACCCGGGGTGTAGATCATCGAGAGGTCGTCACGGTTGCGGATGGGGTGCTTGGACGCCATCTCGATCTTGCCGCCGAGGTGCATCAGGAACGTACGGTCGGAGACCTTGCCGAGGACGACGCCCTCGATGCCGCGGAGCTCTTCGACGATCTCCTCGGCGTGCGCGGTGGAGGTGGCCGCGATGGTCACATCGATCCGGAGCTTCTCGTGGCCGGAAGCGGTCACGTCCAGACCGGTCACAGAGCCGCCGGAGGACTCCACGGCCGTGGTGAGCTGGGAGACCGCGGTTCCGCTCGCGGGCACCTCCAGCCGGACCGTCATCGAATACGAGACGCTGGGCGCCGTTGCCATGACCGGGTTCCTCTGCTTTCCCTAGCTTCATTGCTATGCGCCCGCTGCGGGGGCACCCCGGGCGGACGCTTTACCGATGGTCGCACCTACCAGCCGGTAGCCGGTAATAGTGGTCGTTTTGTTTTCGGAAAGCGAATTCCGTGATACGGGAGAAATCTCCCCGGCGGGACCCCGCGAACAGCCCTCGAACGGCCCATGGGGACCCCGGGCGGCCCAACGGCAGCAGGTCCATGCCGCCGGGGAGCCGGTGGCATGGACCTGCTGAACGAAGAGTGAGTGGCACCGACCCGCCATGCTCGCCTCGCGGCAAGTGGTCGCTCGAAGCGACGAAGGTTGGGCCCGGGGGCTTGGATCGAGCCGGTGCCACAACCAGGCTAACAAACCACCCCGGTAAGTGATTCCCCCCGCGCGGGTTGACTCCTCGTCACTCCCGTGCCTGCTCCGAACGGGTCTGCGGGTTCCGGTCCCCGGAAGGGGACCGCTCGCGCCGCCGCCCGCCGGAGCGTCTGCCGCGCGCCTGGCGGGGCGGCTGGCCGCCCGCCTCCTGCTCGCGCGGCGGCTCGGCCGCGTCCGGGCGCAGCAGCCGGGGCACGCCCTCCGCGTCCGGCTCGTCACGGCCGCCCGAGATCACCGTCAGCTCCTGGGTCGCCCGGGTCAGTGCGACATACAGCACACGGAGTCCGACCGCGGAGTTGTCGGCGATCTCCGCCGGGCTGACCACGACGGTCGCGTCGTACTCCAGTCCCTTCGCCTCCAGCGAGCCGAGCGCCACCACCCGCTCGCCCAGACCGGCCAGCCAGCGCGCGGCCTCCTCGCGGCGGTGCATGGCGACGACCACGCCGACCGTGCCGTCCACCCGCTCCAGCAGCCGGCGCGCCTCCTCGCGCACCACATCGGCGAGTTCCGCGTCGCCCACGGCGGCGAACCGGGGCACGATCCCCGTCGAGCGGACCGCCGCCGGGGACTCCATCCCGGGCATCGCCAGCGCCAGCACCCGGGCCGCCAGCTCGGCGATCTCCGCCGGGTTGCGGTAGTTGACGGTGAGCTGGAAGCGGCGGCGCGGACGGGTGCCGAGCGCCTCGTCGCGGATCTCGGCCGCCTCCTGCGGCTCGGGCCAGGAGGACTGCGCCGGGTCGCCGACGATCGTCCAGGTGGCGTGCCGCCCCCGGCGGCCGACCATGCGCCACTGCATCGGGGTGAGGTCCTGCGCCTCGTCGACGATGACGTGCGCGTACTCGGTGCGCTCCGCCGCCAGCCGCTCGGCCCGCTCGCGCTGGGTCTCCTCGCGCTGGGGCATCAGCTCCTCAAGACCGGTGAGCTGGTCCAGCGGGTCCAGCTCGCGCTTCTTCTTCGGCCGCGCCGGGGCCCCCAGCAGCGTCTGGAGCTCGTCCAGGAGAGCCACGTCGTGCACCGAGAGGGGACCCCTGCCGTCCTCGCCGGCCCGCCGGAGCGAGCGTGCCAGCCGCCGGATCTCGCCCGGGTTGAGGATCCGGCGCGCCCAGCGGCCGAGCCGCCGCTCGTCGGCCATGGCGGCGAGCACCCCGCGCGGGGTCAGCTCGGGCCACCACTCGTCCAGGAAGAGCCGGAAGCTGTCCTCGCCGGTGACGTCCTCGTCGAAGGAGGACCGCAGCTCGGCGGCGAGTTCCTGGTCGGTGTGGCGGCCGGCCGCCCCCGAGCGCGACCACAGCGCGTCCAGCAGCAGCCTGCGGGCGCGCGGGCGCAGCAGATTGACCGGGGCGGTGCCGCCGAGGACGTTGTTGCGGATACGGCGCAGATCGTCGGCCTCCAGCTCCAGCCGGCGGCCGAAGGCGACCACGCGGAGCCGCTCGGGCGTGCCCGGGGTCTCCTCGTCGCCGAGGGCGAGCTGTCCGTCCAGCACGGTCACCGTGGGGCCGGGACGCTCCAGCGCGCCCCGGGAGGCGTTGCGGAGGACCTTCAGCATCCGGGCCGAGCCCTTGATCCGCGCCACGGCCGGCTCGTCGTACGCGGTGGCCTCCGCGCCGTCGACCAGATGGCCCACCGCGCGGATGGCGACCTGCCCCTCCTCGCCCAGCGAGGGCAGCACGCCCTCGGTGTAGGCGACGAGCAGCGGGGTCGGCGAGACGATCAGGATGCCGCCCGCGTACCGCCGGCGGTCCTGGTAGAGCAGGTACGCGGCCCGGTGCAGCGCGACGGCGGTCTTCCCGGTGCCCGGGCCGCCCTCCACATAGGTCACGGAGGCGGCGGGGGCCCGGATGACCATGTCCTGTTCGGCCTGGATGGAGGCGACGATGTCGCGCATGGTGTGGCTGCGGGCCTGCCCGAGGGCGGCCATCAGCGCGCCGTCGCCGATGACCGGGAGTACGGAGCCGTCCAGGCGGGCGGTCAGCTCGGGGCGCATCAGGTCGTCCTCGACCCCGAGGACCCGGCGGCCCTTGGAGCGGATGACCCGGCGGCGGACCACCCGGCCGGGCGCGACCGGGGTGGACCGGTAGAAGGGGGCCGCCGCGGGGGCCCGCCAGTCGATCACCAGGGGCGCGTAGTCGGTGTCGAGGACGCCGATCCGGCCGATGTGGAGGGTCTCGGCGATGTCGGCGGTGCTGTCGGGGCGCACCGCGTCGTCGGCGGGCTCCACCGAGGTGAACGCGCCGTCCGGGCCGCGCTCGCCGTCCTTGCCCAGCAGCAGGTCGATGCGGCCGAAGAGGAAGTCCTCGAACTCGTTGTTGAGGCGGCTGAGGTGGACGCCGGCGCGGAAGACCTGCGCGTCCCGCTCGGCGAGCGCCCCGGGAGTGCCGACCTGGCCGAGTTTGGCGGCGTCCTTCATCAGGAACTCCGCCTCGTCGATCTTCTCCTCCAACCGGCGGTAGACCCGGTCGAGATGTTCCTGCTCAACGGCGATCTCGCGGTCCCGGACGGAGTCCTCCGGGGCGGATCCGCGGGCGGAGTCCTCCTGGACTGCGTCCCCCGCGGACTGATCGACAGCGTCGACAGCGGCTTCCTGCGCGGCCACCGAGGCCCCCTTCTGACGTGCACTGGGCAGCCGCCAACCGTACGCGAAGGGGGCGAATCTGTCAGGCGTCGACCTCCACGAGCTTCCTGCCGTCGAACGTACGCACCTCGAAGCGGTCGATCTCGGCATGGTCCATGGCCGCCCCGCCGTGGATGTACAGCGGTCTGCGGGAGGTCTCGTCCGGGCCGTCGGGCAGGCCGTAGCCGCCGCCGGGGACGGCCCAGGAGGTGATGACCTCCTCCTCGCCGGACTTGGAGACGGCGACCAGCAGGCACTTGAGCGGGCCCTTGATGTTCTTCAGCCGGAGGACGGCATGGGTGCCCCAGTCCTTGCGCTCGATGCCGACGGAGGCGTTGACACGGGTCGCGGAGTCGGTCGCCTCGGACTTCCGTTCGATGTCGTGGAAGAAGGCGTGCTCGGCCGGGGTGGGGTGACGGCCCGCGGGCCGGTCCGGTGCGCCCTCCCCCCGGGCGACGGCCACGACGGCGACGGCGGGACCGCCGATGATGAGGACGGCCGCGACCGCCACCAGAAGTCTGCCGCGCCTGCGGGCGGCGGCGCGGCGGGCCGCCACCTCGCCGAGCAGTCCGTTCAGCACCCTGGGGCCCGGCGGCGCGGGCTCCAGGGGCATGAATCGCGGGGGCGTCACATCCGTCCGGCCCACGCGGTCCGTCCGGTCCGTACGATCCACCTGATCCGTCCGGTCCGTGCAATCCGGCGGTGGTGCCCCGGCCAGGGCCGCGAGCATCGGCTCCAGCCCGGAGAGTTCCTCGACGCCGGCCGAACAGGTCTCGCACTCCGTGAGATGCGCCTCGAACGCCGACGCTTCCGCGTCGTCGAGAACACCGAGCACATACGCGCCGACCGCGTCGTGCACGGATTCCCGATCCGGCATGGTCATGCCGTGACCCCCCTCTCCTCCAGCGCGAGTTTCATGGACCGGAGCGCGTAGAACACCCGGGAGCGCACCGTGCCGCTGGGTATGCCGAGCGTCTCGGCTGCCTCATTGACCGTGCGCCCCTTGAAATACGTTTCGAGAAGAACTTCCCGATGCGCGGGTGTCAAATCATCGAGCGCGTCCGAGAGCGTCATCAGCCACAGCGCCTTGTCGATCTCGTCCTCCGCGGGCAGGACCTCCAGCGGCGACGGATCGACCTCCTGCGGCCGGGCCTGCCGGCTGCGGTGACCGTCGATGACGATGCGGCGTGCGACCGTCACCAGCCAGGGGCGGACCGATCCGGTCGCCCGGTTGAGCTGACCGGCGTTCTTCCAGGCACGGATGAGCGTCTCCTGCACCACGTCCTCGGCCCTCTGTCGGTCCCCGGCGACGAGTCGCAGTACATGGGCGAACAGAGGCCCCGCGTGTTCGCGATACAGCGCGCGCATGAGTTCCTCTTCGGGGACCGGGGAGTCACGGCGCGCGTTCTCGCTGCGATGGCGGGTCCTGTGCGGACGGTCATCGGCCACGGCCGCATCTTTGCGCACCTGCAACCTCCCGGTCGAGACCTTGGTGTCGGCGGTTCTCGGCTGACTCCTTGTCCCTCTCTCCTACGGAGAAGGGCGGGGAGGCATTCAAAGCCTGGCCGAAAACATCCGTACCGGGTACGGGAGTTGACCGGTACGAGGTGGGTGCGGGCGGTGTGGGTGGTGCGAATGGGGCGAGCGGGATCAGGGGTGCCCGATGGGCCGATGTCGTCCTAGGTCCGGGCCACCGCGGCGCGGCGGCGATGGCGGGCGACGCGCTCGCGATTGCCGCAGACCTCGCTGGAGCACCAGCGCCGCCGGTGGCCGCGCGAGGTGTCCAGATACACCCGCCGGCACCCCTCCCCCGCGCACTGCCGCAGCCCCGACCGGGCCGCCGGGTCGGTCAGCAGCTCCACCGCGTCCCGGGCCACCGCCGCCAGCAGCGCGCCGCACTCCGGCGGGGTGCCGAGCGTGCGCACCAGAGCGCCGTCGGTGTCCCGTACCGCCCGGATCGCCGGGGGCGGGCCGGCCGCGACCGCGTTGATCCGCTCCAGCGCGGACTCCGCCGAGCGGCCGTCGAGCTCCGCCCGTACCAGCTGGTCGGTCCAGCTCCGCAGCTGTACGAAGCGCTCGACCCAGGGACCGGCCACCGCGCCCACCGGGGTGCCGGCGGGCAGCAGCCCCGTGCCGAGCAGCCAGCGGGCCAGCCGGCCGGCCCCCGCCAGCGGTTCCCCGCCCGCCGATTCGCCGGTGGCCATCAGGTCCAGACAGAGGCGGCCGGAGTCGAACCGCCAGTCGTGGGGAGCCGTACCGGTCGCAGCTGCCGTCATGCGCCTGTCACCGCCTCAAGGTCACTGGCTCGGGGACACCGGGGGGGGCCGGCCCTGGGCGGGCCCGCGCCCCGCCGCGGGTCTCCCTCCAGAGTGCCCGTCCCGGCGGGCGGCCGGAACCCCTCCTTCTGCCGGGATCGGACCGTTTCGCCGGGTGACGGCCGGGGACGGTCAGCGGCGTACGACGTCCGGCGCGATGTCCTCGCGCTCGGCGGGGGCGGCGGTGCGCGCGGTGGCCTGTGTGCCGCAGAAGGCGGCCTCCAGCGTGCGCGGCAGGGTGTTCAGCACGGCGGCGTTGTTGGACGCGTTGGCGAAGGAGGTGACGGAGCGCTTCCCGTCCCCGGAGGTGAAGGAGTAGGTGTAGTACCCCTGCACGGCCCCGGTGTGCCCGTAGACCGAGACCCCGCAGGACAGATCGCGGCGGCGCAGCCCCAGCCCGTACCCCTGGGTGCTGTTGACCGCGGTCCAGCGCCGCATCTGGGTCAGCCGGGCGGCGGAGGTCAGCTCGCCGCGCAGCAGCGCGGAGAAGAAGGTGTTCAGATCGCGGGCGCTGGAGATGATCGCGCCCGCGCTCTGCGCCCAGGACGCCGTCTGACGGGTGGCGTCCACCAGGGAGGTCCCCGAGCCGTCGGAGGTGAGATAGCCCCTGGAGTGCTTCCCGGGGAGGGCGGTGTCGGGGTGGACGTAGAAGGTGTCGGCGAGCTTCAGCGGGGTGATGATCCTCTCCCGGTAGGCCGTGCCGGTGGAGGTGCCGGTGAGCTTCTCGATCAGCATGCCCGCGACCACGAAGTTGGTGTTGGAGTACGCGTAGGCCCCGCCCGGCGAGCCCGTCGCGGCCTTCGCCAGGGAGAGGTCGAGCAGCTGCCGGTGGGTGAAGACCTTGTTCCGCACGGCCTCGAAGCCGGAGACGGTACGGGCGAAGAGGGTGTTGGTGTAGTCGTACAGCCCGCTGCGGTTGCCGAGCAGATGCCGCACGGTGATCCGCTTGTCGGGGAGCGCCCCCGGCAGATGCTTGACGACCGGGTCGTCCAGCTTGAGGACCCCCTCGTCCACCAGCTGGAGCAGCACCACAGTGGTGAAGGTCTTGGTGACGCTGCCGATCCGGAACCGGTCCTCGGCGGTGATCGCCCGCTTGGTCCCCCGGTCCGCGAGGCCCTCGGCCAGCCGGTGTGCCCTGCCATTGTCGTCGACCCTCGCCAGCGCCCCCGGCGCGCCGTTCGCCAGCGCCGAGCGCAGCGCCGCCCTCAGCGCGACCGGGTCGGGAGCCGCTGCGGGCAGGGCCGCCGCGCGCTCCGGTACGGGCGAGGGGGCGTGCGCGGCGTGCGCCGGGGCCGTGAGAAGGGACAGCAGGACCGCGCCGAGCACCGTTCCCGCTCGTGTCGTGCCTGGGACCATGAGGCTGTTCTCCCGTTCCGCGATACGGGCCGGACGGCGGACGCGCGCCCGGCTATCCGTTATATGAACGCCTTGGCCCGCAGCTTGCGTTCGTACGGCTGCCAGGCCCCCGCATGGCCCACAGCGCTCACTCCGGCGCGGGATCGGGCAGCCAGTACGAGGCGTCCCTGGCCGGCCGGCACCGCTCGGGCCGGACGCCCGGTCCTTGCACCCGGCTGCTCTCGGCCCCGGGGGTGCGCGCCTTCGCCGGGGCGATCGCCCGGGGCATCCGGCGGGGGCGCGGGATCGTACGGGCATGACAAAGGCCCGGCTGCGATGGCAGCCGGGCCTTTGCCCACATGGGATGAAGTGGAGATGGCGGGAATCGAACCCGCGTCCAACGGTGCGGAAACAGGGCTTCTCCGAGTGCAGTCCGCTGCGATTTTCTCAGCCCCGAAGATCACACGGACAAGTCTCCGACGGGCTCAGTCACTGTTTGGTTTCCCTCTGGTCCCCGTGACCGGGTCTAGAGGTTTAGTTCCCTAGTTGACGCCAGGAGCCGGGTCGGGAACAGTCCCCGGGCTGACGCTCCATGAGTGAAGGTTCGTTCTACTGCTTATTAGGCAGCGAGAGCGAAGGCTTCGGAGTTATCGCGCTTAGAATTGGCGATTATTGTTTGCGACATATGGTTAACGAGATCATTGCCGCTTCCTCGACTCGCTTCCCCTGCTTCGACATCCGCTGTCGAAACCGATCATCCCCATGTTTATTTTTCAAAATGCGCCCCTGTGGTGGGGGGCAGTGCCATCGTACGTGACCGACCCGGCCGGATGCCAGCTTATTGATCCGGTCACGCACTCCGCTGACGGCGGCGGACCGCCGACATGGCGCGGTCGGCCTCGCGCCGGTCCTGGCGCTCCCGCATGGTCTGGCGCTTGTCGTACTCCTTCTTGCCCCGCGCCAGGGCGATCTCGACCTTGGCCCGGCCGCCCCGGAAGTAGAGCGCCAGGGGCACGATCGTGTGACCCGTCTCCTGGGACTTGGACTCCAGCTTGTCGATCTCGGCCCGGTGCATCAGCAGCTTGCGCTTGCGCCGGGCGGCGTGGTTGGTCCAGGTGCCCTGGGTGTACTCGGGCACATGGACGTTGTGCAGCCAGGCCTCGTGACCGTCGATCTGGACGAAGCCGTCCGCCAGGGAGGCCCGCCCCTGCCGCAGCGACTTGACCTCGGTACCGGTCAGCACGAGACCGCACTCGTAGGTGTCGATGATGTGGTAGTCGTGCCGCGCCTTCTTGTTCTGCGCGATCAGCTTGCGCCCTGGGTCCTTTTCCTTAGCCATAGTGCGTTCATTTTCGCACTACGGCGCAACAGATTTACGCCCAGGATTCAGGAGGCCGCGCCGAGGCCGTCGAGCACGGCCACGGCCCGCTTCTCGGCCCCCTCGGCGGCCGGTACGTCGGGGGTGATGCCCTCGCCGTCGACGTCGTGGCCGGCCGGGGTCCGGTAGTGGCCGACGGTCAGCTCGGCCACCGAGCCGTCGGGCAGCCGGCTCGGCATCTGCACCGAGCCCTTGCCGAAGGTGCGGGCGCCGACGGTCACCGCCCGGCCACGATCCTTCAGCGCCCCGGTGACCAGCTCGGCCGCGCTCATCGTGCCGCCGTCGACCAGCGCGACCACGGGTCTGGCGGTGTCGCCGCCGGGCTCCGCGTACAGCGCGCGCTGCTTCCCCCGTACGTCATAGGTGGCGATCAGGCCGCCGTCGAGGAAGACGGAGGCGGCGTCGACGGCCTCATGGAGCAGACCGCCGCTGTTGCCGCGCAGGTCCAGCAGGACTCCCGCGCCCTCGGGGGCCCGCCGGACGGCCTCCCGGACCAGGCCGCCGGTGCCCCGGGTGAAGGCCGCGACCCTGATCAGCACCGCGCCGCCGTCGAGCCGCCGGACGGTGACGGACTCGGTGCTCAGCTTCGTACGGGTCAGGGACTGGGTCCAGGACCGGCCGGCGCGCTCCAGGCCCAGGGCCACATGCGTACGGTCCCGGCCGCGCAGCAGGCCCACGACCTCGGTGACGGGCCGCCGGTCGACCCGCTCGCCGTCGATGGTGCGCAGCCGGTCGCCAGCCCGGATGCCGGCCCGGCCCGCCGGGCCGCCGGCCCGCACCCCGGCGATCTCGACCAGGCCGTCCCCGTCGCGGCGGGCCACCAGGCCGACGCCCGTGTACTCGCCGTCGAGGGCCTGGCGGAATGTCTCGTACTCGCCCTTGTCGTACACCGCGCCCCAGCGGTCGCCGCTGCGGCTGACGACCTCCTCGGCCGCCTCGGTGCCGGACTTCCCGTCCGCGAGGGCCTCGGCGGCGGCGCGGGCGAGAAGGTCCTGGTCGACGGTGTCGGGGGCCTGGTCCCCGGCGCGCGGCGCGGGCTCGGGACCCTGCTCGCGCGGCAGTGATCCGGTGGCCGCGGCGGAGGCGAGAACGGTCGCGAAAACCAACGTCAGGACCGCCCCGCGGCTGGTGCGGCGGGGCCGGCGGTGATGATCCGGGCCCGGCATGGCGATGAGTCTAGGCGAAGCGAAAGGCGCCGTACGGCTGTTGCCGCACGGCGCCGGAGTGCGCGTGTCACACCTTGAGGTACTTGCGCAGCGCGAGGGAGGCGGCGATCGCGGGCATCAGCAGACCGATCGCGAGCACCAGCGGGAGCTTGGTGAAGACCGCGTCCCAGCCGATGAATTCGATCAGTTGCACCTTGTCCGCGAGGGCCAGGCCGTTGTCGATCAGGAAGTACCGGCCCAGCAGCAGGAATCCGCAGGCGACCGCGCCGCCGAGAAGTCCGGCGAAGGCCGCTTCCATGATGAACGGCATCTGGATGTAGAAGCTGGAGGAGCCGACCAGACGCATGATCCCGGTCTCACGCCTGCGGCTGAACGCCGAAACGCGCACGGTGTTGACGATCAGCATCATCGCGATCACCAGCATCAGCGCCATGACGACGAGCGCGGCCACTCTCATCGCGTTCATCAGGGAGAAGAGGTTCTCCAGGATGTCGCGCTGATCGCGCACCTGGTGGACGCCCTCCCGGTCCGCGAAGGCGCTCGCGACGACCTGGTACTTCTCCGGGTCCTTGAGCTTGACCCGGTACGACTCCTGCATCTGGTCCGGTGTGATCGTCGCCGCGATCGCCGTGTCGCCGTACTGCTCCTTGTAGAGCTTGTACGCCTGCTCGGCGGTCTCGTAATGGACGGTCTCGACAATGGACATCTTCTTGAGGTCGGCCTGGATCTGCTGCTTCTGCTGATCGGTGACCGCGCCCTTGCCGCAGGACGAGCGATTGGTCGTCGCGTCGTTCTTGTTGCAGAGGAAGATCGAGACGTTGACCTTGTCGTACCAGAAATCCTTCATCGTATTGACCTGCTGGCTCATCAGCAGCGCACCGCCGAAGAGCGCGAGCGAGAGAGCCACGGAGACGATGACGGCGAAGGTCATGGTGAGATTGCGGCGGAGACCTACGCCGATCTCCGACAGTACGAACTGGGCGCGCATCGCGTGCGTTCAGCCTTTCCTTGCGCTTTTCTGGCTCAGTGCTGGTAGCCGTAGACACCGCGCGCCTGGTCGCGCACGAGACGGCCCTTCTCCAGCTCGATCACGCGCTTGCGCATCTGGTCGACGATGTTCTGGTCGTGGGTCGCCATCACCACGGTCGTACCGGTCCGGTTGATCCGGTCCAGGAGTTTCATGATGCCGACGGAGGTCTGCGGGTCGAGGTTGCCGGTGGGCTCGTCGGCGATCAGCAGCATGGGCCGGTTGACGAACGCGCGCGCGATGGCGACACGCTGCTGCTCACCGCCGGACAGCTCGCCCGGCATCCGGTCCTCCTTGCCGCCGAGTCCGACGAGGTCGAGGACCTGCGGCACGGCCTTGCGGATCTCGCCGCGGGGCTTGCCGATGACCTCCTGCGCGAACGCGACGTTCTCGGCGACCGTCTTGTTCGGCAGCAGTCTGAAGTCCTGGAAGACGGTGCCCAGCTGGCGGCGCATGTGGGGCACCTTCCAGTTGGAGAGCCTGGCCAGGTCCTTGCCGAGGACATGCACCAGACCGGTGCTGGCGCGCTCCTCGCGGAGGATCAGCCGGAGGAAGGTCGACTTGCCGGAACCGGAGGAGCCGACGAGGAAGACGAACTCTCCCTTTTCGATATCGAGAGAGACATCGCGCAGGGCTGGGCGGTTCTGCTTCGGATAGCTCTTGGACACGTTGTCGAATCGGATCACGGGTGCACCATGGTCGGCCGGGAGTAGGTGTGCGTGACACTACGCGAAGCGGACTCGCGGGCGCAGTCCGCGGCCGGGGTTGTGCGCTTTGTCCCTCCAGTCAAGAGGGCCGCAGGGCGGGGCGCGCCGAAAAGCGCGGGAGCTGGCACAGTGGTAGGGGAACAGTCGCGTTTCCCTGGACGTTGTGGGGAGAGAACTGTGCTTACGGTCCGCGTCTGCGGCTCCGGCGCGCGGGAGGAGGAGAGCGCATGACCTATGACAGATTGGTATGCGCCAACTGCGCGGCCCCGGTCACCGAGGGCCGCTGTCCGGTCTGCCGGGCGAACCGCGCACGGCTCGAACAGGAGCAGGGCGGCCCGTTCGGCGGTCTGAACCCGGCGCTGCTGATGCTGCTGGCCCTGCTGGTGGGCGTGCTGGCGGTGCTGGCCGCGCGCACCGCGTAGGACATCGACACGGAAGGGCCCGGGGTGCTGTGCCACACCCCGGGCCCTTTTCCGTGCTCTTCACCGACTCCCGTACGTCACGGCTTTGACACCGTGGGTGACGGGAGCGCGGGGGTACGCGTCGACCCGTGCCGTGCCTGGATCAGGCGGCGGCGCGGTTGCCGCCGATGAGGCGCGGCAGCATACGGAAGCCGATGCCACCGGCGATCATGGTCGCGGCGCCGATGAGCAGGTAGGTGGTCTCCAGCGCGCCGGTCTCGGCGAGCTCCTCCTTGGCCGCACCCTGCTCGACCGGCTGCGAGCCGGCGTTGTTGGTGTCGGTGTTGTCGGCGCACTCGACGCCGTCGGCGTTGACGGTGCAGTCGGAGCCGGTGTCGCCACCGCCGTTGCCGCCCGTACCGCCGGTGTCGCCCGCTTCACCGTCGACGGTCTCGCCGCCCGTGCTGCCGGTGTCGCCACCGTTTCCGCCCGTACCGCCCGTACCGCCCGTACCGCCGGTGTCGCCGCCGTTGCCGCCCGTGCTGCCACCAGTGCCGCCCGTGTCGCCGCCGGTACCGCTCGTGCTGCCGCCGGTACCGCTCGTGCTGCCGGTGTCGCCGCCGGTACTACCCGTGGTGCCCGTCGTACCCGTGGTGCCGGTCGTGCCCGTGGTACCCGTCGTACCGGTCGTACCCGTGGTGCCGGTCGTGCCCGTGGTACCCGTCGTACCGGTCGTACCCGTGGTGCCGGTCGTGCCCGTCGTACCCGTGGTCCCGGTGGTGCCCGTCGTACCCGTGGTGCCGGTCGTGCCCGTCGTACCGGTCGTGCCCGTGGTGCCGGTCGTGCCCGTCGTACCGGTGGTGCCCGTCGTCGTGGTACCCGGGTCACCCGTAGTGGTCGTGCCCGGGTCACCGGTCGTGTTACCGGTCGTGCCCGGATCGCCGGTGGTGTTACCGGTCGTGCCCGGGTCACCGGTGGTGTTACCGGTGGTGCCCGGGTCGGTGCCGCCGATGCCGCCGACGGTGCCCGGGTCGCCGGTGGTGTTGCCGCCGGTGGTGTCGCCGGGATCGTCGTCCGAGCCGACGCCGAGACCGGCGTCGGCACCCACATTGAAGTCGGAGCTGACGGCCGAGGCCGCGCCCGCGGCGGTCAGGGACGCTCCGGCGACGATCACCGCACCGGCGGCGATTCGCGCCACACGGAGCCGCATCTTCTTCGTCATCTAGCTGCTACCCCCAGTAGCTAATCGTTCAATCGAGCAGGGTCCGGGGCGGTGATCCGCCGGGGAGTTCGCTTTCCCCTCGGTTCACATCGGCCCCGGAAACACGCATGCCGCGCGCAACCCTTCCCAGTTTCCCCAGACACGTCAAGGCAGTTGTGCGTGCGATGTCCGCAATAGAGACGCTTGCCCGGCGTGCGGGGATGCAACTGTGACATAAGAAGGAGGAGAGGGCGGAGAGAGCCGAGTTACCTTGTCGACAAAGAGAGTTGATTCGGGGATTTCACTCGTCCGAATGAATTCATCGGGGAGCGGCGAGAGACTCTTACGCGAAAGGCGCCGGACCCCTGAGGAGTCCGGCGCCTTTCGTGCGAAGAATCGGTGTTACTTCTCCTGGCGCTTGCGCCAGCGGATCCCGGCCTCCAGGAAGCCGTCGATCTCGCCGTCCAGCACCGCCTGCGGGTTGCCCACTTCGAACTCCGTGCGCAGGTCCTTGACCATCTGGTACGGGTGCAGAACGTAGGAACGCATCTGGTTGCCCCAGGAGTTGCCGCCGTCGCCCTTGAGGGCGTCCATCTTGGCGCGCTCCTCCTGGCGGCGGCGCTCCAGCAGCTTCGCCTGGAGGACGTTCATCGCGCTCGCCTTGTTCTGGATCTGGGAGCGCTCGTTCTGGCAGGAGACGACGATGCCGGTGGGGACGTGGGTGATCCGGACCGCGGAGTCGGTGGTGTTGACGCCCTGGCCGCCGGGGCCGGAGGCACGGTAGACGTCCACGCGCAGCTCGGCCTCGTCGATCTCGACATGGTCGCTCTGCTCGACCACGGGGAGCACCTCGACGCCCGCGAAGGAGGTCTGGCGGCGGCCCTGGTTGTCGAAGGGCGAGATGCGCACGAGGCGGTGGGTGCCCTGCTCGACGGAGAGCGTGCCGTAGGCGTACGGGGCCTTGACGACGAAGGTGGTCGACTTGATGCCGGCCTCCTCCGCGTAGGAGGTCTCGTAGATCTCGGTGGTGTGGCCGTGGCGCTCGGCCCAGCGGATGTACATGCGCTGGAGGCGCTCGGCGAAGTCGGAGGCGTCCACGCCGCCGGCCTCGGCGCGGATGTTGACGAGGGCCTCGCGCTCGTCGTACTCGCCGGAGAGGAGGGTGCGGACCTCCATCTCGTCCAGGGCCTTGCGGACGTCGGTCAGCTCGGACTCGGCCTCGGCGAGCGTGTCCGCGTCGTCCTCGGCCTCGGCCAGCTCGAAGAGGACGGAGAGATCGTCGATGCGACCGCGGAGCGCCTCGGTCTTGCGCAGCTCGGCCTGGAGGTGGGAGAGCTTGCTGGTGATCTTCTGCGCCGCCTCGGGGTCGTCCCAGAGGGACGGGGCCGCGGCCTGCTCCTCGAGCACGGCGATGTCTGCCCTCATCCTGTCGAGGTCCAGGACGGCCTCGATCGACCCCATGGTCGAGGAGAGGGACTTCAGCTCTTCGGATACATCGACGACTGCCACGGGTCCAGCGTAACGGCTCCGGGGAACGTTCCCGGCGGGTCCCTGTCATACGGGCCCCGGGAGGAGCGCTCCCCGGGGCCCCTCGGGGGCTTTGCCGGGGCCTTCGGGGGCCTTCTGCGGGCTAGGGGCCGGTGGGGGTGGAGTGGCGGGAATCCCTGGCCGGAGGGGTGTTCTCGCCGTCGCCGACGGCCAGCCAGCCGCCCACGCCGAGGGCCGCGGCGAGGGCCAGGCCCGCGACGCCGAGGGTGATCCGGCGCTTGCGCACGGCCCGGGAGACCCCGCCGGGGCGCGGGCCGGAGGCGCCGGACGTTCTGCCGCCGGTCTTGTTGCGGGCCGAGCCGGGGCGGGGCTGGCCGGGGGCGCGGGGCGCGCGTGCGGTGCCGTGGGCGCCGCCCGCCAGCTCGTCGGGGGCGGGGACCCGCATGGAGGTGTGGGTGTCGCGGTTGGAGTCGGCGGGGGCCGCGCCGGGGACGAGCGGGACCGCGCCCCGGCGGCGCGCCTCGGCCGCCGGTTCGGGGGCGGGCTCCCGGTAGGGCTCCGGCTGGGGTTCGGTGCCGGGCTCGTCGACGTCCAGCGGGGGCATGCCGGCCAGCATCGGCAGCAGATCGCGGAGGCGTACGCCCAGCTCGGAGGCGCGGAGCCGGGAGGCGGGGGCCTTGGCGAGGCACTGGACGATCAGCTGCCACAGCTCGTCGGGGATGCCCGGGAGCGGGACGACGGTCTCGGTGACATGGCGGCGCAGGACCGCGCCGGGGTGGCCGCCGCCGAAGGGGGTGAAGCCGGCGAGCAGCTCGTAGAGGACGGTCGCGAGGGCGTAGATGTCGACGGCGGCGCGCGGCGGCAGGCCTTCCACTATCTCGGGGGCGAGATAGTCCGGGGTGCCGATGATGCGGCTGGACTTGGTGCGGCGCGGGGTGTCGATGAGCTTGGCGACGCCGAAGTCGGTCAGCAGCGCGGGGTGGGAGCCGGCCGGGCCGAGGGGGCCCTCCATGTCGAGCAGGATGTTCTCCGGCTTGACGTCCCGGTGGACGACTCCGGCCTTGTGGGCGACGGCGAGGCCGTCGGCGACGTCCGCGACGATCGCGACGGCGGCCTCGGGGGCGAGGCGGCGCTCCCGGTCGAGACGGGTGCGCAGATCGGTGCCCCGGATCAGGTCCATGACGAGGGCGAGGTCGTTGCCGTCGACGACGAGGTCGCGGACGCCGACGATATGGGGGTGGTCGAGCCCGAGCAGGGCGGTGCGCTCCTGGACGAAGCGTCCGACCAGCTCCTGGTCGGAGGCGAGGTCCTCGCGCAACAGCTTGACGGCGACGGGCCCGTCGGGGCCCTCACCCGCCCAGACCGTGCCCGCGCTGCCGCGCCCGAGGATCTGGTGGGCTGTGTACCGGCTGCCGATATTCCGTGCCAAGACTGCTCCCTCAGCGGCTGGCGTCGTCCCTAACGTACGCGGGGATCCGGAGCGTGTGTGCCCCGGATGGCACCAACCTTCACTTCTCCGGGCGAAATCAACCCGCAGAAGTCGACATGTCTCTTCGGTGGCCGGGTCCGGTCCCTCGACCGGCCCGGCCCGGCGGCTACTGCCCGCCGCCACCGCTCGACGCGCCGATTTCGGAGATCCAGTCGGAGACCGCCGAGATGCCGTCGCCGATCGCGTGCCAGTACCCCTTGCCCTGGGCGACCCAGTCCTGGAGCGGGGTCAGCTCCCAGACCAGCCAGCCGGCGACGACGAGCATGAGCAGGGAGACCAGACAGCCCTTGAGGCAGCCCAGACCCGGGATGCGGGTCGGGTTGGCGCTCCGCTGACGCGGCGGCCTGGGCTCCCGCCGCTGGGGCTGCTGGGGCTGCTGAGGTGCCTGCGGCTGCTGCGGCGGCGCGTACGGCTGGGGCGCGTACTGCTGCTGTTGCGGCTGCTGGGGCTGGAGCTGCGGGCGCTGCCGACGGGGCTGGGGGCGCTGCTGGGGCGGCTGCTGAGGCTGCTGGGGCGGCGGTTGCTGCTGGTAGGGCTGCGGCTGGTGAGGCTGCTGGTAGGACTGCTGCTGATGCTGCGGAGGCGCGTACTGCTGCTGGGGCGGCTGCTGGGGCTGGCGCTGGGGGCGTCGTCGCAGCGGGTCCTGGCTCGGGTCGAGGTACTGGACCTGGGTCTGCTCATTGCGGTCGCGGGCGGCCTGGAGCTGGGACTGCCAGGGGTGCGGGTCCCCCGGCCCGGGCTGCGGCGAGCCGTCCGGGCGCGGCGGCACGGGCGGCATCACGGCGGTCGGGTCGGCGGCGCCCGCTCCCGCTCCGGTGTGCGGCAGCACGCTCGTGGGGTCCGCGGCTCCCGCGGCCCCGGCGGCTCCCGTGTGCGGCAGGACGCTGGTCGGGTCGGCCGCGCCGGCCGGGCCGCCGGTCTGCCGCATCATGCTGGTCGCCGCGTTCGGGTCGAACGAGCCCGCGTTGCCCGGCAGCACCTGGGTGGGGTCGGCGGCGCCCGGGGTGGGCGGGACGGGCGCGGGGGACGGGTCCGGCGTGAGCAGGGCGGCGACCCCGAAGGCCGCGTCGGCCTGGGCGGGCGTGGAGTGGACGCCGACCCCGGCCGCGACCGTGCGCAGCGCGCGGGCGAGGCTCTCGGCCCCGGGCCGCTCGCCCGGCTCCTTGCTCAGACACCGCTCGATGACCGTCCACAGCGGCTCGGGGACGGTGGTGGGGCGGCGGGGCTCCTCGGTGAGATGCCGGTGGAGCACCTCGAGGGCGGTGCCCCCGGCGAACGGGGGACGGCCGGTGACCAGCTCGTACAGCAGGATGCCCGCGCCGTAGATGTCGACGGCGGAGGTCTGCGGGCGGCCCTCGGCGGACTCGGGGGCGACATAGGACGGGGTGCCGACGAACTCATGGGCGCGGGTGAGGCCCGGGGAGTCCGCGAGGCGCGCGATGCCGAAGTCGGTCAGCATCGGGTGCATCTGGCCGTCGGGGTCGGTCTTCAGCAGGACGTTCGCCGGCTTGAGGTCGCGGTGGACCACGCCGTCGGCGTGGCTGGAGGCGAGCGCGTCCGCGACCTGGGCGGTCAGCAGGGCGGCGGCGACCGGGGTGAACGGCCCGTTCTCCCGGAGGTGGCGGTGCAGGTCGGGGCCGTCGATCAGATCCATCACCAGGGCGAGGAGGTCTCCCTCGACGACCAGGTCACGGGTCCTGACGATATTGGGGTGGGTGAGCCGGAGCAGGACGGAGCGCTCGCGCAGAAAGCGCATCACGATGTCCGGGTCGTTCGCCAGCTCCTCCTTGAGGACCTTGATCGCGACGGTCTCGCCCGGCTGGCCCGGCACGGCCGCCTCGGCGCCCGCCGTCTCGCGCTGACGGGCACGCCAGACGGTGCCCGTGGCACCGCGTCCGAGCGGCTGCTCCAGGAGGTACTTGCTGCCTACAGGCCGCACGTCATGCGCTCCCTGCTGATCGTGGTCCTTGCGTGGTCCTTGCGTGCTCCGGGCCCGCGGTGACTCCGCCCGGGTTTCCGGACCACTTTAGTGCCGCCGGGTGCGACACCGGCGGTTTGTCCACAGGCCGCACCCGGTGAGCCGTCCGGACGATCTTCGTCCGGCACGCTCCGGGCCCTCGCGGCGGTGCGCGGCGGCCCGGACGCCACGGGAGGAAGACGCCCGCACGGGGGAGAAGGTTGCCGGAGCGGGGGTGCCGTACACATCACACCGGCGGCGGGGAGAACCCAACCAGGCACTTTTCCGTCCGGAGCGGACCAATCAAGATCACTTATTGGCGGTACCCGGGCGTGTTGTCAGTGGCAGGTGCGAGGATGCCCTCAGCACGGAGCCGTGGGGGCGGGAGCCCTGTGGCCCGTGACGACCTGCCGGGTGGGGGCGGTTCGAGGCGGTCCCCCGCCGGGCGCCCCGTGCAGAAGGGATTGCTGACGGCGATGCAGATCCGGCTGACCGTATCCGCGCCGCGCGGCGGGCAGTCCGCGGCGGGAAGCGCGTCCGGGTCCGGCGCGGCTTCCGGGATCCGAGCGGGCTCCGGCTCGCGCGGGCGCTCGGGCGCGCGCGCGTGCGACGTCCTGGTCACCGCGCCCGCCGGCACGGCGCTGGCCGCCGTGGCATCGGCCCTGGCGACGGCCGTCGCCGGGCCGGACGCCCACGGCCCCGTCGTGGTCTACGCGGGCGACGAGCGCCTCGACGCCCAGCGCCGGGTGCTGGGCGAGCCGCCGCTGGTCGACGGGGCGGTGCTCTCGCTCCACTTCCCCGGCGAGGCCGAGCCGCCCGGCACGGACACCTCCGCGCAGCTCCATGTCGTCGCCGGGCCGGACGCGGGCGGGGTGCATCTGCTGCACGGCGGCCGGATCACCGTCGGCCGCTCGGCCGAGGCCGATGTCCCGCTGGCCGATCCCGATGTCTCTCGGCTGCACTGCGAGGTGACGATAGGGGACGACGGCCGGGTCACCGTCGCGGACCTGGGCTCCACCAACGGCACCTCGCTGGACGGCAGACCGGTGGGCCCCGGCCCGGTGCGGCTGCCCCCGGGCGCGCTGCTGCGGCTGGGGGAGTCGACGCTGCGGCTGACGCCCGGCGGGCGGGTCCCGCCGCTGGTGACGGTCCCCGACGGCGAGGGACATCTGCGCGTGCCGGTGCCCGCCGCCGTCGGCACGGAAACGGACACGGGCGCGGACGCGGGCGCGGAATCCGAGGACGCATCGGGCGGGCCGGCCGAAGGCCCCGAGGGTGTGGCGAGCACCGGGGAGTCCCCCGACGTCCGCGCGCCCCTGTCCACGGGCGGGGCGGCCGGTCCGCGGCCCGCCCGGGGGCTGACCTCCCGGGTGCCCGCGCAGTACGCCCCGGTCCGCTCGGCGGGCTCGGCGGGGTCGGCGGGGTCGGCGGACGAGGAGCCGGACGGCTCGGGGAGCGGGACGGGCGGCGCGGGCGGCACCCACGCGGCCCTGGCCGTCCCGCCCGTCCCGCTCCCCGAGCCGCCGCGCAAGCGGGGCATAGGGGCCTGGGCCCGAAGGCTCGCCGGGGGCCGGGAGGAGCCCGTGGAGCCGGTGCGTCCGGAGCCGGAGCCCCCGGTCCCCGCCGCGCCCGTCTCCGACATCTGGCCCGACCCCGCCGCCGTACTCCTCACCGCGCTCGGCCCCGGGCCCCGGCTGTGGGAGCGCGGGCCCGCGCACCCCGAGTCGCTGGTGCTGCGGCTGGGCACCGCCGACCGCGACGGGCTCTCGTCCGTACCGGTCACCGCCGGTCTGCGGGAGGCCGGATCGCTCGGGCTCGCCGGGCCCCGGGAGCGGCTGGCCGGGACCGCCCGCTCCGCCGTGGCCCAGCTCGCCGCGCTGCACGCGCCCGCCGATCTGGAGATCGTGCTGATCAGCGCGGACCGGGCGCGGAGCCTGGAGGAGCGCAGGGCCGAGTGGTCCTGGCTCGGCTGGCTGCCGCATCTGCGCCCCGCGCACGGCCAGGACTGCCGGCTGCTGCTGGCGTACGACAAGGAGCAGGCCGCCGCGCGGACCGCCGAGCTGGTCCGGCGGCTGGACGAGGGCCCGCTCGGCCCCGGCTGGCCCAGCGCCGACCGCGACACGGTGGCACGGGCGGCGGCCGGCCACGAGGGCCCCCGTACGGTCGTCGTCGTCGACGGAGACCCCGGCTCGGCCGCGCTGCGCGAGACCACGGCCCGGCTGGCGGGCGTGGGGCCGGCCGCCGGAATCCATCTGATCGTGCTGGCGGAGACCCCCGCCGCCTCGCCGCTCTCCCCGATAGCCGCCACCTACGAGACGGCCTGCGAGGCCTCGCTCGCCTTCCGCGAGTGCGGCGCGGTCGCCATACTCAGCGGCGATGTCGCCACCGCGCTGCGGCTGCTGCGCACGGCCGGGGGGCTGCCCGCCGGCCAGGGCGTCCCGGCCGCCGTGGACGCGGTCTCGGCGGCCTGGGCCGAGCGGTTCGCACGGGCGCTCGCCCCGCTGCGCACCGAGGGCACGGGCCCCGGACCGAGCGCCGCGACGGCGCTGCCCCGGTCGGCCCGGCTGCTGGACGAGCTGGGCCTGGCCCGGGCCACCCCCGCCTCGCTGATGGCGCGCTGGGCCTCGGGCACCTCCGACGGGGCCGTGGTGCTGGGCGCGGGCCCGGACGGCCCGGTCGCCCTCGATCTCACCGAGGACGGCCCCCATCTGCTGATCGAGGGCCCGCCCGGCAGTGGCCGCACCGAGCTGCTGCGCTCGGTCGCCGCCTCGCTGGCCGCCGCCGGCCGGCCCGACCGGGTCGGGCTGCTGCTCGTCGACGGAGCGGGCGGCGGGCGCGGCGAGGGGCTCGCGGTCTGTACGGAGCTGCCGCATGTCGCCGAGCATCTGGTGGCGAGCGACCCGCTGCGGATGCGGGCCTTCGCGCAGGCGCTGGGCGCGGAGCTGAAGCGGCGCGCCGAGCTGCTGGGCGGGGTGGAGTTCGCCGAGAGCCAGACCCGGCGGCAGGTCGCGGAGCGGCTGGTGGGCCAGCGCCCGCCCGCCCACTCCCCCGGCCCTCCCGCGCGCTCCCCCGCCCCCTCGGTCTCCGCCCCGGCCCCGACCCAGGCCTCCGCGACCGCCTCCGCCTCCGCAGGGCAGCACGAGGGCACGGCGCGGGGCGATCTCGAATCCCCGCCGAGCCGCACGCTCCGGCTGCGTCCCGGCGCGCGCAACCGCGTCCCGGCCCTCGCCGATCGGCCGCTGCCCCGGCTGGTGGTGCTGGTGGACGACTTCGACGCGCTGGTGGCACCGGCCCTCGGGAGTACGGGGCGGCCGGCCGCCGGTTCGGTGGTGCGGGCGCTGGAGGCCGTGGCGCGGGACGGCGCGCGCCTCGGGGTGCATCTGGTGGCGACCTCGGCCCGTCCGGAGCGCACCGCGGACACGGAGCCCGCGCGCGGCGCGCGGCTGCGGGTGGTGCTGGACGCGCCGCCCGCTTCGGCCCGGCCGGAGGATCCCGTTCCGGGGCGTGGCAGGCTGATTCTCCCGGACGGCCGGGTGACGCCCTTCCAGGGCGGCCGGGTGACGGGCCGCATTCCGCGCACGGCGACGCTGCGGCCGACCGTGGTGCCGCTGGAGTGGGAGCGGATGGGCGATCCGCCCACCAGCCGTCCGGTGCGCGAGCTGGGCAACGGGCCGACGGACCTGGCGCTGCTGGCGAGCGCGCTGGAGCGGGCGGCGCATCTGGTGGACGCGGCCCCGGTGCCGCCGCTCTCCCCCGTACACCCCTGACCCTCCCCGGGGCGGTCCTCGGGCGCTCCGGTTGGCAAGGGGTGAACCGGCCAGGCTCGGCGGGCGCGTGGGCGAGATCACCTCACGGAGGGATCACGAAAGGCTCTCGGGTCGCCCGGGCGGTATTGCGGGCCCCCGGAGCCGGGGCATACACCTGTCGGGCAACGGGACAGCGCACGCGAGAGACGGGGCAGAAATGCGCACAACTCTTCGCACGGGCAGGGCCGCAGCGGTATTCGCCGCCGTCGCCGCACTCACCCTCGCCGCGTGCGGCGACGGGGGCGGCGGCGAGGAGGGCGGCAGTGGGGGCAAGAGCGGGACGCCGAGTCCGCCCGGGGTGGAACTCCCCCGGCTGGACGGCGAGAAGATCCAGGTCACAGCGGTGTGGAGCGGGCCTGAGCAGGAGAACTTCGTCAAGGTTCTCGATGAGTTCGAACGGCGGACCGGGGCCGAGGTCACCTTCGTGCCCGCGCAGGACCCGATCGTCAACTTCCTCGGGACGAAGATCGCGGGTGGCAGCCCGCCGGATGTGGCGATGCTTCCGCAGCCCGGGGCCGTCCGGCAGACGGTGGAACGGAAGTGGGCCAAGCCGGTCGGACCGGCGGCCCAGGTGGAGCTGGCCGAAAACTACTCTCCGGGCTGGCAGGCGATCGGCCAGGTCGACGGGAAGCAGTACGGCGTCTACTACAAGGCCGCCAATAAATCGCTCATCTGGTACAACAGCGCCGTCTTCGAGAACGCGGGCGCGCGGGAGCCGAAGACCTGGCAGGAGTTTCTGACCACCGCCGAGACGATCTCCGCCTCGGGCGTCACCCCCGTGTCGGTCGCGGGCGCGGACGGCTGGACGCTCACCGACTGGTTCGAGAACATCTATCTCTCCCAGTCGGGTCCGGAGAAGTACGACCGGCTCGCCGAGCACGAAATCAAGTGGACGGATCCCTCGGTGCGGGAGGCGCTGACCACCCTCGGGCGGCTCTTCGGCGAGGAGGCGCTGATCGCGGGCGGGGCGGACGGCGCGCTCCAGACCGAGTTCCCGGCTTCGGTCACCCAGACGTTCACCGGCGGGGACCAGCCCAAGGCCGCGATGGTCTTCGAGGGCGACTTCGTGGGCGTCAACATCGCGCAGACCGACGCGGAGATCGGCAAGGACGCCAAGGTGTTCCCGTTCCCGGCGGTCGGCGCGAAACCGCCGGTGGTGACGGGCGGCGACGCCGCCGTGGCGCTCAAGGACAGCAAGGGCGCGCAGGCGCTGCTGACCTTCCTCGCCTCGCCGGACGCGGCGGGGATCCAGGCGGCCGAGGGCGGTTTCGTCTCCCCGAACACATCGCTGGACCTGGCCGTGTACCCGAATGAGGTGCAGCGTTCCATCGCCAAGGCACTGATCGCGGCGGGCGACGATTTCCGCTTCGACATGTCGGACCAGATGCCGCAGTCGTTCGGCGGGACGCCCGGCGAGGGTTTCTGGAAGCGGCTCCAGGACTTTCTGAAGGACCCGGAGGATGTGGCGGGAATCCAGCGGAAGCTGGAGTCGGACGCCGCCAAGGCGTACAAGGACTGAGGGGTGTCCACCGCGACGACAGCGCGCGGACCGGCGGATCCGGCGGATCCCGCCGCCCCCGCCGCTCCACGGCGCAAGAGCGTGACAGGCACCCGTAAAGCCCTCGCGGCCGGTTTTCTGCTGCCGGCGCTGGTGCTGCTGGGCGCGCTCGTGGTCTACCCGATCGGGTACTCGGTCCACCGGTCCTTCTTCGACGAGTCCGGCGGCGGTTTCGCGGGCTTCGACAACTACGCGCGGATCTTCACCGACGACAGCATCCTCGTCGCGGTGAAGAACAACGCGGTGTGGGTGGCGGTCGCGCCGGCCGTGGCGACGGTGCTGGGGCTGATCTTCGCCGTGCTGACCGAACGGGTCCGCTGGGGCACCGCGTTCAAGCTGATCGTCTTCATGCCGATGGCCGTCTCGATGCTCGCCGCCGGAATCATCTTCCGGCTGGTGTACGAGCAGGATCCGGACCGGGGCGTGGCGAACGCGGTCTGGGTCGGTGTGCACGACAGCTTCGCCGAGTCGGGGGGATTCCCCGGGGCGCGTCCGCTGCCGGTGCATCCGCTGAAACCCGGCGGCGGGGGTTCGTACCTCACCGAGAAGCCGGTGAGCGCGGCCGAACCGGCGCTGCTGCCGCTGGTGGGCGTCGCCCCGGCGCGGATGCCGTCCGGCGCGCGCCCGGCCCGGGACCCGGCGGCGGGCGCGGCGGAGAAGGGCGCGGCGGCGGAGGGCGCGGCGGCGGAGGGCCGGATCACCGGTACGGCCTGGCTGGACTTCACCCGGGGCGGCGGCGGCCGGCCCAATGTGGTGGACGCCCGGGAGCTGGGGCTCAAGGGCATCACGGTGGAGGCGGTGCGGGACGGCGAGGTGGTCGCCACCGCCCGGGCCGGGGCGGACGGCGGTTTCTCGCTGCCGGCCTCGGCGGACGGCGCGCTGCTGCGGCTGCCCGCCGAGAACTTCCGGGAGCAGTACAGCGGCGTCAGCTGGCTCGGGCCGTCGCTGGTGACCCCGGCGATCATCGGCAGCTATGTCTGGATGTGGGCGGGGTTCGCCATGGTGCTGATCGCGGCGGGGCTCGCGAGCGTGCCGCGCGAGCTGCTGGAGGCCGCGCGGATCGACGGCGCGAACGAGTGGCAGGTCTTCCGCCGGGTGACGGTGCCGCTGCTGGCCCCGGTCCTGGCGGTGGTGCTGGTCACGCTGATGATCAACGTTCTGAAGATCTTCGACCTGGTGTACATCATCGCGCCGGGCTCGGCCCAGGACGACGCCAATGTGCTGGCGCTCCAGCTGTACCGGTCCTCGTTCGGCTCGGACGCGCATCTGGGGGTGGGCAGCGCGATCGCGGTGCTGCTGCTGTTGCTGGTCATCCCGGTGATGTTCTTCAACATCCGCCGTATGCGAAGGGAGAGCCGCCGATGACCCCGATGGCCCCGACAACGCCGACGAGCACGACGGGGGGCGGTGGCGCGGTGAAGGCGAAACGCTCCCTTCCGGCCCGGCTCGCGGCCCGGGCGGGCGGCGGCGCCACCCAAGTGTTCCTGGTGCTGGTGGGTCTGTTCTGGCTGATGCCCACCTTCGGACTGCTGCTCTCCTCGCTGCGCGGGCCCGCCGACATCGCGGAGAGCGGCTGGTGGAAGGTGTTCACCGCGCCCGCGCAGCTGACGACGGAGAATTACGCGCGGCTGCTGGAGAACGACGCGATCACCGGCTCGCTGGTCTCCAGCGTCATGATCACCGTTCCGGCGACGGTGCTGGTGGTGGTGATCGGATCGCTGGCGGGGTACGCCTTCGCCTGGATGGAGTTCCCGGGCCGCGACTGGTGGTTCATGGCGGTGGTCGCCCTGCTGGTGGTCCCGGTGCAGGTGGCGCTGGTGCCGGTGTCCGAGCTCTTCGGCCGGGTCGGGCTCTTCGAGACGACGCTCGGGGTGATCCTCTTCCATGTGGCGTTCGGTCTGCCGTTCGCGATCTTCCTGCTGCGGAACTTCTTCGCGGAGATCCCCCGGGAGCTGCTGGAGGCCGCGCGGCTGGACGGGGCGGGCGAGCTGCGGCTGTTCGCGCGGGTGGTGATGCCGCTGGGCGCGCCGGCCATCGCCTCGCTGGGGATCTTCCAGTTCCTCTGGGTGTGGAACGACATGCTGGTGGCGCTGATCTTCGCCGATTCGGAGAGCGCGCCGATCACGGTGGCGCTGCAACGGCAGGTGCGGCAGTTCGGCAACAACATCGACGTCCTCGCGCCGGGGGCGTTTCTGTCGCTGGTCATTCCGCTGGCGGTGTTCTTCGCGTTCCAGAAGCAGTTCGTGTCGGGGGTGATGGCGGGCGCGGTGAAGTAGCGGGCTGCCGCGCGGCCAGGAATGGCTAGAAAACACACCAAAGCGCACTAAAGTACCGGCCGATGACGCCCCTTCGGTTCGCCTCCCTGCAACCTGCCCCCCTCGCCATCGAGTACGGGACGGGGAACAGGCCCCGCCATGCCCTCGCGCTGGCCGCCGTCTGGGCGGCCACCCGCGTCGGCATGCTCGTCCTGCTGCTCGTCGACCACCTCGGCGACTCGGGCGTCGCGGGCGAGGTGCACCGGCTCTACCGGAGCTGGTACGAGCAGCTCGTCCACGGCGCGTTCCCGCTGAACGACGTCACCTGGCAGTACCCGCCCGGCGCGGCGGTCGTCTTCCTCTCCCCCGCCGCACTGCCCTGGCTGACCTACTTCCAGGCGTTCGTCGCCGTGGTCCTGCTCGCCGACGCGGTCGTCACCCTCGCCCTGGCCCGCTCCGGACTCCGGGGCTCCGGACTCCGGGGCTCCGGACTCCAGGGGGCCGGTCTCCAGGGAGCCTGGCTCTGGATCTGCGGACTGCCGCTGCTGCTGAATCTGCCGCTCGCCCGCTACGACGTGCCCGTCACCGCCTTCGCCGTACTCGCCCTCCTCGCGCTGCACGGGCGACCGCATCTCAGCGGGGCCCTCGCCGGGATCGGCGCGCTGCTCAAGGTGTGGCCGCTGCTGACCCTCCTCGGCACGCCCAAGGGGCGCACCACCCGTACCGTCTGGGCCTGCGCCGCCGCCTCCGCCGCCGTGCTGATGACCGTACTGATGACCGGCTTCAGCGACCCCCTGGACTTTCTGCGGCAACAGGGCGCGCGCGGGGTGCAGATCGAGTCGCTGGGCGGGACCGCGCTGCTGCTGGCCGGAGAGTGGGGATGGCCGGGGAAGGTGGCGTTCCAGTACGGCGCGTTCGAGTTCACCGGGCCGTACGTCCCGGCGGTGGCCCGGCTCTCGCTGGCGCTGAGCCTCGGCGCGATGTGCTGGCTGCTGCTGTGGCGGATCCGGGCCCGCCGCTGGACCCCGGCCACCGCCTACGACGCCGCGTTCGCCGCCGTCCTGCTCTTCACCGTCACCAGCCGGGTGCTCAGCCCGCAGTATCTGATCTGGCTGCTCGGCCTGGCGGCGGTCTGTCTGACCTCCCGGCACACCTGCCAGCGGCAGGTGGCGCTGCTGATGATCCCCGCGGCGGCGCTCAGCTCGCTCGCCTTCCCGCTGCTGTACGACCATGTCGTGGAGGGCACCGCGCTCGGCTGTCTGCTGATGGTGCTCCGCAACGGGCTGCTGGTCACGGCCGCCGTCCTCGCCTGCCGGCGGCTGTGGGCGGCGACCGTGTGAGCGTTCAGTCCCGGGCGGTGCGAACAGGCTCCGGCTCGGGCTCCGGCTTCTTCCGGGGGTCGTACGGGATGTGCATCTCCCGCTGGTCGTCCCGGTCGAACGGCGGAGGGGTGTCCGTCCAGCTCTGCCCGACCATGGTCGTGTACTCGATGATCTCGCCCTTCACCCGGCCGTGCCCGTCCCGGGTGGCCGCGGTGAGAGTGCCGAGCGGGGCCCCGGTCCTCCTGTCGAGGACGATCCGCTGCTCCGTGCCGGCCTCCTGATCGGGGATCGCCACCCCGTCGCCCCGCCGGCCCGAGCGGTCCTCGGTCCCGCCCAGCGAGCGCACTCCGGGCTCGGCGGCGAGCAGCCGGTAGGCGGCGGCACGCAGCCCGGGGGTGGCGGGCATGCCGACCGCGATCTCCAGCGCCTTGGCCGCCACCAGCCGCCGCAGGGTGTCGGGCGGCGCGTTGTACTCGGCGTCCACGAGTTCGTGCAGACGCTCGCGCAGGGCCTTGTCGTCCGTCGGCAGGGCGCGCAGCTCCGCGATCTCCAGGTCGCCCATCGGCATGGTGTCCGTGGCACCGCCGGGGGCGTCCTGGGTGATGAGGGCGGTGTCGTCCCGGGTCAGCTTCTCGAAGGAGCCGGCCACGTCCCAGGCGCGGGGCGAGCCGGCCCGACGCCAGGCGCGCTCGTCGTCGGCGGTGGCGGGGCGGGTGCCGGCGGCGGTGGAGCGGGACCAGCGCCGGTCGGCGTCCCGGGCCAGCCAGTACTCGGAGTCGCTCCGCCGGTCGACGGTGTAGCCGCCGCCCCCGCCGCTTTTGCCGTCGCCTCCCTCGACCCGGTGCAGCGAGCCGTGGCGCTGCCGCTGGTACCAGAACGCGCCCGTGGCGTCAGTGCCGCCGCCGTCGGCCTCCTGGCGTACGGCGGCGGCGAGCAGGAAGTCCCGTCCCGAGGCGGGCGCGGCCTCCCGGGAGGTCCCCGGGCCGGGGCCGCCGTCCCCGGCCGGGCCCATCAGCGTGGCGACCACGGCCGCAGCCGCCGCTGCCGCTGCCGACACCAGGCCGATGCCCCACCGGGGGCTCACCCGGCGGACGGCGACGGCCCGGGGCGACACCCCCGACGCCCCCGGCGGGCCGCTCATCGCCAGGGCCAGCTCCTCGGCCCTGACCCCGGGGTCGGCCGGGACCGCCGGGTCCAGCCGTGCGGGGCGGGCGGCGGCCAGCCGCCGCATCACATCACGTTCCGTCCGGTTCACCTTCACGCTTCCTCTCCTACGAGCTGGACCCGGCGGGCCCGGGTGCGCCCCTGGGGGACGGCGGCCCTGGCAGCCGGTTCGGCCAGGTCGACGGCCCTGGTCAGCCGCTTGCGGGCCCGGTGCAGCCGTACGCGCATCGCGGCCGACGAACAGCCGACGACGCTCGCCGCCTCGGCGGGGGTGAGCCCGTGCCAGGCCGCGAGGATCAGCACCTCGCGGTCGTCCTCGGGCAGCGTGGCCAGGGCGCCGAGCAGGGCGTTCCGGTCCGCCACCTCGTCGGCGACATCGTCCGCGCCGCCGCCGGGGGCGGACCGTTCGGTCCACTCCCCCAGCTCCGCCGCGAACGACTCGCGTCTGACCTCGGCGCGCACCGTGTCGCGCAGGATGTTGCGGGCCACGCCCAGCAGCCACGGCAGTGGTGTCCGCGGCACATCGGCCCAGCGCCGCCAGGCGACGGCGAAGGTCTCGCTCACCACCTCGTCCGCGATCTGCCGGCCGGCCCTGCTCACCGCGTAGGCCCACACCCGCCCGCGGCAGGCGTCGTACATCGCGGTGAAGCGGTCCGCTTCCTCGGTCACCGCCCGCACCTCCGTCCCCTCCGGGTTTCGTCTGTCATGGAGAAGTGGTGCGGCGGGGCCGATCGTTACAGCCGGGTACGCGGAATCGGCCCGGGTCACCGTAAACGGTCCGGGTACGCGGGAGCGCCCGCCCCCTCGGAAGGGTGACGGGCGCTCCGGGCGTTCGTACCGGCTAGCTGTGGGTCCGCAGCAGCTGGCGCATCGTCCGCATCGCCACGGACAGATTCGCCAGATCGAAGGTGTCGGAGCCCTGGATCTCCTCCAGGGTCGCCCGCGCGCGGCCCAGGATCGAGACGTTCTTCTCCTCCCAGGTCTTGAAGCGCTCCTCGGGCGAGGAGGCTCCGTCGCCGACGGAGAGGACGTCCGCGGTGAGCATCGCGTGCGCCGCGTACAGATCCTCGCGGATGGAGGCACGGGCCATCGACTGCCAGCGGTCGGCCCTCGGCAGCTCGATGATGCGGTCCATCAGCTGGGTGATCCGCAGCCGGTCGGCGAGGTCGTAGTAGACCTCGGCGACCGCCAGCGGGTCCTTCTTCGTACGGTCGGCGATGGCGACGATGTCCAGCGTCGGGAAGGCGGAGGAGAAGCCGGCCACCCGCAGCGCCAGTCCCTCCGGCACGCCCGCGCCGGTCAGCTCGTCCAGGATCCCCTGGTACCACTCCAGGTCCGCGCCGCGCAGCATCTTGGGCAGCTCGCCCCAGACCTGCTCCACCCGGGCGGCGAAGAATTCGACCGTCTCGGCGAGCTGCAAGGGCTGCGGCCGGTTGCCCAGCAGCCAGCGCGTGCCGCGCTCGACGAGCCGGCGCGAGTGCAGCCGGATCCGGGTCTGGACATCGGCCGCGACCTTGTTGTCCAGGGCCTCCACGGCGTCCCACACCGCGCTGAGACCGAAGATCTCGCGGGCGGCGGTCTGCGCGCGCACGACCTCCTCGATCGACGCGCCCGTCTCCTCCCGGAGCCGGTGCAGGAAGGTGGAGCCACCGGTGTTCACCGTGTCGTTGACCAGCACGGTGGTGATGATCTCGCGGCGCAGCGCATGGCCGTCGACGGCTTCGGTGTACTTCTCGCGCAGCGGCTTGGGGAAGTACGCGTGAAGCAGCCGGCGCAGATACGGGTCGTCCGGCAGGCTTGTGCCGATCAGCTCCTCCGCCACCGTGATCTTGGTGTAAGCGAGGAGGACGGCCAGCTCGGGCTGGCTCATTCCCTTGTTGTTGTTCAGCAGCTCACGGATCTGCCGGTCGTTGGGGAGGAACTCCAGCGACCTGTCCAGCTTGCCGTCCCGGCCGAGCCGGCGCATGAAGCGCTGGTGGGCGTGGAGGAGGGAGGGCGACTGGGCGACGGCGTTGGTGAGGGCGACGTTCTGCGCGTAGTTGTTGCGCAGGACCAGCGCGCCGACCTCGTCGGTCATCCTGGCGAGCAGCTGGTTGCGCTGCTTGACGGTCAGATCGCCGTCCGTGACCAGGCCGTTGAGCAGGATCTTGATGTTCACCTCGTGGTCGGAGGTGTCGACACCGGCGCTGTTGTCGATGGCGTCGGTGTTGATCCGGCCGCCGGTGCCCTCGGGCCCGCCGGTGCGGCTGAACTCGATCCGGCCCAGCTGGGTCAGTCCGAGGTTGCCGCCCTCGCCGACGACCTTCACCCGCAGCTCGTCGCCGTTGACCCGGATCGGGTCGTTGGCCTTGTCGCCGACATCGGCGTTGGACTCGGCGGTGGCCTTGACATAGGTGCCGATGCCGCCGTTCCACAGCAGGTCCACGGGGGCCTGGAGGATCGCCTTCATCAGCTCGGCGGGCGTCAGCTTGGAGACACCGGCCTCGATCCCCAGCGCCTTGCGGATCTGCGCGTTGACGGGGATGGACTTGGCGGTACGGGGATGGATGCCGCCGCCCGCCGAGAGCAGCGACTTGTCGTAATCGGCCCAGCTGGAGCGCGGCAGCTCGAAGAGGCGGCGGCGCTCGGCGTAGGAGGTGGCCGCGTCCGGGCTGGGGTCGATGAAGATGTGGCGGTGGTCGAAGGCCGCGACCAGCCTGATGTGCTCGCTGAGCAGCATGCCGTTGCCGAATACGTCCCCGGACATGTCTCCGACGCCGACGACGGTGAAGTCCTCGGTCTGGGTGTCGTGGCCCAGCTCGCGGAAGTGCCGCTTGACGGACTCCCACGCGCCGCGGGCGGTGATGCCCATGCCCTTGTGGTCGTATCCGGCGGAGCCGCCGGAGGCGAAGGCGTCGCCGAGCCAGAAGTCGTAGGCGACCGCGACCTCGTTGGCGATGTCGGAGAAGGACGCGGTGCCCTTGTCGGCGGCGACGACGAGATAGGTGTCGTCGCCGTCGTGGCGCACGACGCCGGAGGGCGGCACGACCTCGCCGGCGACCATGTTGTCGGTGATGTCGAGCAGGGCCGAGATGAAGGTCTTGTAGCTGGCGACGCCCTCGGCGAGCCAGGCGTCCCGGTCCAGGGAGGGGTCCGGGAGCTGCTTGGCGACGAAGCCGCCCTTCGCGCCGACCGGCACGATCACGGTGTTCTTGACCATCTGCGCCTTGACCAGGCCGAGGATCTCCGTCCGGAAGTCCTCCCGCCGGTCGGACCAGCGCAGACCGCCGCGCGCGACCTTGCCGAAGCGCAGATGCACACCCTCGACGCGCGGGGAGTAGACCCAGATCTCGTACGCCGGGCGGGGCGCGGGCAGATCGGGGATGGCCTGCGGGTCGAACTTCATCGACACATAGCTGTGGTGCTGCGCGGAGCCGCTGGCACTTTGGCCCTTCCTGTCGCTTCCATCGCCTGCGCTCTGGAAGAAGTTCGTCCGCAGGGTGGCCTTGATGACGGTGAGGAAGGAGCGCAGGATGCGGTCCTCGTCCAGGCTGGCGACCTGGTCGAGCGCGCCGTCGAGTTCTTCGAGGAGGCCGTCGGTCAGCTCGGTGCCCGCGCGCTGGCGCTCGGGGGACATCCGGGCCTCGAAGAGGGAGATCAGCAGCCGGGTGGTGTGGACATTGGTACGGAGGGTGTCCTCCATGTAGTCCTGGCTGAAGGTGGAGCCGGCCTGGCGCAGGTACTTGGCGTAGGCGCGCAGCACCATGGACTGCCGCCAGGTGAGGCCCGCGCCCAGCACCAGGGAGTTGAAGCCGTCGTTCTCGGCCTCGCCGGTCCAGACGGCGGCGAAGGCGTCCTGGAACCGCTCGCGGGCGTCGTCGCCGAGGTAGTCGCCGTTGCCCGAGGTGGGCGGCATCCGCAGACCGAAGTCGTAGATCCAGGCGATGGACCGGTCGGAGCAGCGCAGCTCGTAGGGGCGCTCGTCGACGACCTCGCAGCCGAGCCGCTGGAGGACCGGCAGCACGGCGGAGAGCGAGACCTGCTCGCCGGTGCGGTAGATCTTGAAGCGGCGCTCGCCGGGGCCCGCGCCGACCGGCTCGTAGAGGGAGAGCGCGAAGTTGCGGCCGGAGCTGGTGAGCGCTTCGAGGTGGACCAGGTCGGCGACGGCCGAGCGGGGCGAGTGGTCGGCCTTGTATCCCTCGGGGAAGGCGCTGCCGTAGAGCCGCAGCAGTTCGGCGGCGTGCTCCTCGCCCAGTTCGGCGGTGAGCGCGTCGGCGAAGCCGTCGGCCCAGGAGCGGGCGGCCTCCACGAGCCGGCCCTCGATCCGCTCGGTGTCGGCGTCGGTGAGGTGCGGCAGCTCGGTGCCCGGGGGGACCCGGACGACGAAGTGGATACGGGAGAGAATCGATTCCGTGTTCCACGCGGTGAAGTCGACGCTGGTGCCGCCCAGCTCCTCCTTGAGGATGTCGATCAGCCGCAGCCGCACCCCGGTGGTGTAGCGGTCGCGCGGCAGATAGACGAGGGCGGAGTAGTAGCGGCCGTACTCGTCCTGGCGCAGATAGAGCCGGAGCCGGCGGCGTTCCTGGAGGTAGAGGACGCTGGTGACGATGGCGCGCAGCTGGTCGACGGGGGTCTGGAACAGCTCGTCGCGCGGGTAGGTCTCCAGGATCTGGAGCAGGTCGCGGCCGTCGTGGCTGTTGGGCGAGAAGCCCGCGCCGTCGAGGACTTCGGCGACCTTCCGCCGTACGACCGGGACCCGGCGGACGGACTCGGTGTACGCGGCGGACGAGAAGAGGCCGAGGAAGCGGCGCTCGCCGACCACATTGCCGTCGGCGTCGAACTTCTTGACCCCGACGTAGTCGAGATAGCTGGGCCGGTGCACGGTGGCCCGGCTGTTGGCCTTGGTGAGGACGAGCAGCTTGTGCTCACGGGCCTTGGCGCGGGCGTCGGCGGGCAGCCGGCTGAAGGAGGGGCTGACGGGGTGGTCCTCGTCCTCGCTGTGGGGCGGGTCGGAGCGGAGGATGCCCAGGCCGGTGCCGGGGACGGCGGCCAGCGCGTCGGTCTCGGTGAGCTGATACTCCCGGTAGCCGAGGAAGGTGAAGTGGTCGGCGGCGAGCCAGCGCAGCAGCTCGCGGGCCTCCTCCACGTCCTGGTCGAGGAGATCGTCGGCGACCGGCTCCTTCGGCAGCTCGTCGGCGATGCGCAGCGCGGCCTCGCGCATCTTCTCCCAGTCCTCGACGGCCTCGCGCACGTCGGACAGGACGCGCAGCAGGTCGGAGGTGATCTGCTTGAGATCGGCGCGGTCGGTCTCGCGGTCGATCTCGACATGGATCCAGGACTCGACCAGGGCGTCGTGCGGGAGGGCCTTGGCGCCCTTGGCACTCCGGCTGTGCCGGTCGGTGTGGAGGACCTCGATGAGCTTGCCGGTCACATCGCGGCGGACGGTGACCTGCGGGTGGATCACGACATGGATGCCGCGGCCCTGCCGGGAGAGCTCATTGGTGACCGAGTCGACGAGGAAGGGCATGTCGTCGGTGACGACCTCGACCACGGAGTGGCTGCACATCCAGCCGTTCTCTTCGACGGTCGGGGTGTGAACCCGCACATTGGCCGTGCCCTGGGGGCGATTCTCGGCCAGCCGATAGTGGGAGAACGCCGCCCCGTAGACGTCGACCGGGTCGCGGTCGGCGAGGTCTTCGGGGGCTGTGTGCAGGTAGTAGCGCTGGAGGTAACCGAGCAGGGTGTCCCGGTCCGGACGCTGCCCACGCTCGGACCCGGCGGGGAGGCGTCCCCCACCAGGACTGTTCTCAGCTACCCGGGCGGCCCGTGCGAGCAGCTCGGCCTTGGCTTCGTCCAGCTTGGTCTGCATGTCCTCTGACTCCTGTCGCGCGCCGTTGCGTGACGTAGGGGGAAAGTGCGGCGCGACGCCACGACACGGGGTGTCCGGTCCTGGTCGGCGTCGTGCCGCGATGAGAGTTGTCCGGGCCGCGTTCGAGAGAGAGGAACGACGGGGCCGGCAGAGACGGATCACCGATCGCCCGGGCGCTGTGGCGTTCCGGGCGCAGGCCGGGGGCTTCGCTGCCCCCAGGGCGTATCGCGCTGATCACTGCTCCAGGCTATCCCCCCAGCCCCCTGAACCGTCATGAGCCTTATGTGTACAAAAGCGGGATGGGAAGTTTGACGCTTCGGACAGCGACACAGACCCTCTCGGCGGGCAGTCCCTCGCAGTGCAGGTTGGCGGGGGTGGAACGGGGTGGTGGCGGTGGTTCCGCGCCACCGCGAACCTCGTTTCCCCGCGGCCTCGTGTGTCCGGTTTCACATGCCTCATAAGGGGTGCGATGGGCCCTTCGGGATGACTCACGGCACACTGCGGCCATCCGAAGCGGTCCAGTCCGAGAAGCGGGAGCAGCTCATGGCACCGAAGATCTTGATCGTCACCGGCGACGCGGCCGAGTCCCTGGAAGTCCTCTACCCGTACCAGCGGCTGCTGGAGGAGGGGTACGAGGTGCACATCGCGGCTCCCGCGCGCAAGAAACTCCAGTTCGTGGTGCACGATTTCGAGCCGGGTTTTGACACCTACACCGAGAAGCCGGGTTACACCTGGGAGGCCGATCTGGCCTTCTCCGAGGTCGACCCCGGGCAGTACACGGCGCTGGTCGTCCCGGGCGGGCGGGCCCCGGAGTATCTGCGCAACGACCCGGAGCTGCGCAAGATCACCAAGGCGTTCTTCGACGCCGACAAGCCGGTGGCCCAGATCTGCCACGGCCCGCTGCTGACGGCGGCGACGGGCGGCCTGGCGGGCCGCAGGGTCACCGCCTATCCGGCGCTGGAGCTGGACATGCAGGCGGCAGGCGCGAGCTTCCAGGACTCGGAGGCGGTGGTGGACGGCACCCTGGTCTCCTCCCGCGCCTGGCCGGACCACCCGGCGTGGATGCGGGAATTCCTGAAGGTGCTGCGCGCCAAGGGCTGAGCCGGGAGCGGGGAGGCGGCGGGAAGGGGCGCACGGCGGGTCCCGGCCCTCGGGTCCCAGCCCTCGGGGGCCGGTCTCCGCCGGTGCCTGTGAGACCGGCACGGCCGGTGGCGGGCGGGGCGACTCGCGGTGGCTCAGGCCACCAGGCGTATCGCTTCCTCCACCGCGTGTTCCAGGGTGTCCACCACGGGCACCCCGGCCGCCTCCAGGCTGGCGCGGCTGTGCGAGCCGCCGGTGAAGAGCACCGCCCGCGCGCCCACGTGGGCCGCCGCCACCGCGTCGTCCAGCGCGTCGCCGATGACCACCGTGCGCTCCGGGGAGACGGTCTCCGTCAGCGCCTCCAGATGCCGTCGCATGTGCGGCGCCTTGGAGCCCCCGGAGGGCCCGGTCCGGCCCTCGACCCGTATGAAGTGGCTCTCGATGCCATAGCCCCGCACGACCGGGACCAGTTCCTCGTGCCCGTACATGCTCAGCAGTGACTGGCTGTGGCCGGCCAGCCGCCATTCCTTGAGCAGCCGCTCGGCGCCGTCCGTCAGCCCGCAGCCCACCCGCCGCTCGCTGTAGTGGCGGTGGAAGACCTGGTCGGTGATCTCCCACTCGGCGGCCGTCGGCGGCCGGCCGAGCACGCTCTCGTAGAACCGCGGTATCGGGATGCGGTACAGCTCCCGGTAGCGCTCCAGCGTGATCGGCGCGAGGCCGATCTCCGCGAACGCCGCGTTGGTCGCGGAGACGATGGCCACCGCGTCGTCGAGCAGCGTGCCGTTCCAGTCCCAGACCAGATGCGTCCCGGGGCTCCCCGGGGCCCCGCTGTGATTCCCCATGCCAAAACCGTACCCGCCCGGTCTGACAATGGGCCCGCCATTTCGCCCGCCCTCCGCGCCCGGCGAGCGGCTCGGCCCGGACCCGGGTCAGAGCGGACCCGGGTCAGACCGGGCTCAGGCCCGGCCGACGAGGTTCGGGATCTCCTGGACCCCGTACCAGAGCAGCTCGTGGTCCTCCGCGCCGTCCACGGTGGACAGGGCGTCCCGGTCGCCCCGGTCGGCCGCCTCCAGCGCCCGGACCGCGGCGGTCACATCGCCGACCGCGCCGTCCGCGTCCGCGTGGACCGCGGCGGCCTTCGCCAGCGGCACGGCGGCGGCGATCCGCACCTCGCCCGGCTCGCCGGGCTCCGGGGCCCGGTCGGGGGCGCCGCTCACGTCCTGGTCCCGTACGTCCACGGCCACGACGACCCGCCGCGCGGGCCCGCCGGGCGCAGCGGCGATCAGGCGCAGGGAGGCGGCGGCGGCCCGGCCGAGCGCCGCGTACTCCAGCTCCTCGATGTCGTCGGAGGCGTACCACTCGCGCAGCCCCGGGGTGACGCCGTACGCGGTCACCGGGCCGGGGCCCAGTTCGCCCTTCATGTGCGCCTCTGCGAGACCGGAGAGGGTCAGGGGGACGTACACGCGCATGGCTGGCCGCTTTCGTAGTCGGAAGACGCCCTCAGGATACGTGCGGGGTAACTCTTTCGGGCTGCCGCCGTCGCCCCTCGCACAGCCGTCCCGGACCCCGCCGGGCGCTCTCGCTCCCCGCCCCGACCAGGGGCGGAGCGATGGTTGCGCACTCGGACGGGTGAATTTCCGGCGGGCCGGCCCGGGGCCGCGCGCCCATTGCGGCGGCGCGGTTGACCCCGTAGAAGGTCACCCAACAAGTTACCGACCGGTATTCATTCGGGTCGGGTCCGGTGCACAGGGGGGACACGCATGAACAGGACAAGGCCCGCGGGCCGGCACGACCGGCGGCGGCCCGCCGGGGTCACGGCGTCGGCGACGGCCCGGGCCCGGCGGCAGCGCCCGCACTACTGGTTCGCCGACCGGCTGCTCGCCGTGCTCAGCGGCCAGCGCCCGGTGCACTGGATGCTCGGCCACACCATCGGCGACGCCTACGAGCAGCTGGTGCGCCTCGCCCCGGGAGCGCCCCTGCTCCCGGCGGACCGGGTGACCCCGGTCGTCCGGCACTGCGGCGAGTACCACCCCGGACCGGGTGTCATCGAGGCGTTCGCCCGCATCGGCTCGGGAGACCGCGTCAGCGCGATGGCCTTCCGCCTCGAACAGGGCCGGGACCAGCGCTGGCGCTGCTCCGCCGTGGAGCTGGGCGGCGAACGCGTCACCGCCGCCCGCTGAGGGCCGTCCGCGGCCCTCGGCGGCCCCTGGGAAGACGAAACAGCGGGCCGGACGCCTGAATGGCGTCCGGCCCGCTGCCGGGTGCTCAGCACCCCGTCCCTCCCGCCGGGCGGGGGGACCCTACTTCTTGCGGCGGCGACCCGTGGTCTTCTGCGCCTTGCGGCGCTCGGCGCGGGTCAGACCGTCGGCCTCCGAGCGGGCGGGCTGGCCGTCGGCGTCGAAGTCGCCCTCGATCACGCCGCCCTCGCCGTCCACGGTGGGAGCGGAGAAGTGCAGCCGGTCCGGACGCTGGGGAGCCTCCAGGCCCTTGGCCCGGATCTCCGGACGCGCCGCGGGCACCGCGTCCTTCTTGTCCAGCGAGGTCCGCTGCGCGGAGTCCGCCACCGGGACCTCCTCGACCTGCTGCTCGACCTGGACCTCCAGGTTGAACAGATAGCCGACGGACTCCTCCTTGATGCCGTCCATCATGGCGGTGAACATGTCGAAGCCCTCGCGCTGGTACTCCACCAGCGGGTCCTTCTGCGCCATGGCGCGCAGGCCGATGCCCTCCTGGAGATAGTCCATCTCGTAGAGGTGCTCACGCCACTTGCGGTCGAGGACGGAGAGCACCACACGCCGCTCCAGCTCGCGCATGATGTCCGAGCCGAGCTGCTTCTCGCGCTCCTCGTACTGCTCGTGGATGTCGTCCTTGATGGACTGGGCGATGAACTCGGCCGTGATGCCGGCCCGGTCCCCCGCCGCCTCCTCGAGGTCCTCGATGTCGGCCTTCACCGGGTAGAGCTGCTTGAACGCGCCCCACAGGCGGTCCATGTCCCACTCCTCGGCGAAGCCCTCGACCGTCTCCGCCTGGATGTAGGCGTCGATGGTGTCGTCCATGAAGTGGCTGATCTGCTCCTGGAGGTCCTCGCCCTCCAGGACCCGGCGGCGCTCGCCGTAGATGACCTTGCGCTGCCGGTTGAGGACGTCGTCGTACTTCAGGACGTTCTTACGCGTCTCGAAGTTCTGCTGCTCGACCTGGGACTGGGCGGACGCGATCGCGCGCGTCACCATCTTGTTCTCGATCGGGACGTCGTCGGGGACGTTCGCCATGGCCATCACGCGCTCGACCATCTGGGCCTTGAAGAGGCGCATCAGATCGTCGCCGAGCGAGAGATAGAACCGGGACTCGCCCGGGTCGCCCTGACGGCCGGAACGGCCGCGCAGCTGGTTGTCGATACGGCGCGACTCGTGCCGCTCGGTGCCCAGCACATAGAGGCCGCCGAGGTCCTTGACCTCTTCGAACTCCGCCTTGACGGCGCCCTCGGCCCGCTCCAGCGCGGCCGGCAGGGCGGCCGCCCACTCCTCGACGTTCTCCACCGGGTCCAGGCCGCGCTGGCGCAGCTCCGCCTCGGCGAGGTCGTCCGGGTTTCCGCCGAGCTTGATGTCGGTGCCTCGGCCGGCCATGTTGGTGGCGACCGTGACAGCGCCCTTGCGGCCGGCCTGGGCGACGATGATCGCCTCACGGTCGTGCTGCTTGGCGTTGAGCACCTCGTGCTGGACGCCGCGCTTGTTGAGCTGCTGCGAGAGGTACTCGGACTTCTCGACCGAGGTGGTGCCGACGAGGATCGGCTGACCCTTCTCGTGCTTCTCCGCGATGTCGTCCACGACGGCCGCGAACTTCGCGACCTCGGTCCGGTAGATCAGGTCCGACTGGTCCTTGCGGACCATCGGCCGGTTGGTCGGGATGGGGACGACGCCGAGCTTGTAGATCTGGTGGAACTCGGCGGCCTCGGTCATCGCCGTACCGGTCATCCCGGACAGCTTGTTGTAGAGGAGAAAGAAGTTCTGGAGGGTGATCGTGGCGAGGGTCTGGTTCTCGTCCTTGATGTCCACCCCTTCCTTCGCCTCGATCGCCTGGTGCATGCCCTCGTTGTAGCGGCGGCCGGCGAGGATACGGCCGGTGTGCTCGTCGACGATCATGACCTCGCCGTCGATGACGACGTAGTCCTTGTCGTTCTTGAAGAGTTCCTTCGCCTTGATGGCGTTGTTGAGGTAACCCACGAGCGGGGTGTTCACCGACTCGTACAGGTTGTCGATGCCGAGCCAGTCCTCGACCTTCGCGACGCCGGACTCATGGATGCCCACGGTCCGCTTCTTCTCGTCGACCTCGTAGTCGCCGGTCTCCTCGATGCCCTTGAGGTGATTCCCGGCCTCGCCCTTGTTCAGCCGCTTCACCAGCTTGGCGAAGTCGCCGTACCACTTGGTGGCCTGGTCGGCCGGACCGGAGATGATCAGCGGCGTACGGGCCTCGTCGACGAGGATCGAGTCGACCTCGTCGACCACGGCGAAGTTGTGGCCGCGCTGGACGAGCTCGTCCTGGGACCACGCCATGTTGTCGCGCAGATAGTCGAAGCCGAACTCGTTGTTCGTGCCGTACGTGATGTCACAGGCGTACTGCTCGCGGCGCTGCGCGGGCGTCATGTTCGCCAGGATGCAGCCGACGGACAGGCCCAGGAACTTGTGGACCCGGCCCATCATCTCGGAGTCGCGCTCGGCCAGATAGTCATTGACCGTGATCAGATGGACGCCCTTGCCGGAGAGCGCGTTGAGATACGTCGGAAGTGTGCCGACGAGGGTCTTGCCCTCACCGGTCTTCATCTCGGCGACATAGCCGAGGTGCAGCGCCGCGCCGCCCATCAGCTGTACGTCGTAGTGACGCTGGCCGAGGGCGCGCTTGGCGCCTTCGCGGACGGTGGCGAACGCCTCCGGAAGAAGATCGTCAAGGCTTTCGCCGGCGGCGAAACGCTCCTTGTACTCTTCCGTGAGCGCCCGCAACTCGGCGTCGGAGAGGCTGATGAAATCCTCTTCGATGGAGTTGACCTGGTCCGCGATGCGGTGCAGTTTGCGCAGGATCTTGCCTTCGCCTGCACGCATGAGCTTGTTGAAGACGGACACTGAGGCTGGTCTCCTTGCCGAATCGGGCCTGGCTGAGTCGTGGTGGACACTGGCGCGGGCACGGCAGGCGGGCCCCACCGCAACGGCCATCGTAAGCGAGGACCCCGCCGGGTCGGGAGGTCCGCGGTCGGCCGGGCCTTCTGTCACCCGTTCTGAGAACGCCCGGGACGGGCGGAAGGTGCCGCCCCGGCGGGAAAAGTGCTCGCGCCGGTCACGGGGCCCCAGCAGAATCCGTTCATGGAACCCGTCACGCTCACCACCGAGCGCCTCCGCCTGCGCACCTTCACCGCCGCCGACACGGAAGCGGTCTTCCAGGCGTGTCAGGACCCGGCCATCCGGCGCTGGACCACCGTTCCCTCCCCGTACGAGCGACAGCACGCCGCCGAGTACACCGAGCGGATGGTCCCGGACGGCTGGGAGACGGCGACGATGTGCACCTTCGCGGCCGTGGACCGCTCCGGCGGCGAGCCGCTGGCCTCGGTCGCGGTCACCCTGCGCACCCACCCGGGCACCTGGGAGATCGGCTACTGGACGGCCCCCGGCCACCGGGGGCGCGGGATCATGACGGAGGCCGTGGGCGCGGTCGCGCACTGGACCCTCACCCGGCTCGGCGCGACCCGGCTGGAATGGCGGGCCGAGGTCGGGAACACCGGCTCGCGCGCCGTGGCCGAGAAGGCGGGATTCACCGTCGAGGGGACACTGCGCGCGGGCCTGCTGAACAAGGACACCCTCCGCGACACCTGGGTCGGCTCGCTGCTCCCCTCCGACCTGGGGCTGACCTCCCCGTACGCGTATCTCCCGGCCCGCGACGGGGCCGGCCTCCCGGACGGCTCGGCCCGCCGGTGAGCGCCGACGGCCGGGGACCGGCGGAAGGGGCGGCGCGCTGTCAGTGCCGCCGTCTATCGTGCGGAACATGACGACGCTGCCTCCTCCCGCCGCCGAACTCTCCGCCGACGAGGCCCGCCGGGTGGCGCTGCGCGCCCAGGGATTCCTGGGCGCGCCCGACCGGCGGGGCGGGGTCCGCGGTGTGCTGCGGCATCTGGGAGCCGTGCAGCTGGACACCATCTCGGTGCTGGCCCGTTCGCACGAGCTGATCCCGTACGCCCGCCTCGGCGCGGTCGGCCGCGGAGCCGTCGAGGACGCCTACTGGACCGAGGGCCACGCCTTTGAGTACTGGTCGCACGCCGCGTGCGTCCTGCCCGTCGAGGAGTGGCCGCACTTCGCCTTCCGCCGCCGCGCCTACCGCGACCGCCCCCAGTGGCACCACGACCTCCCGGACGACGCGTACGAGACGGTCCTCAAGCAGCTGCGCGACGAGGGCCCGCTGACGGCGACCGAGCTGGGCGGCGCGAAGAACGGCGGCGAGTGGTGGGACTGGTCCGCCTCCAAGATCGCCGTCGAGCGGGCGCTGATGGTCGGCGAGGTGGTGTGCACCGAGCGGCGCGGCTGGAAGCGCGTCTACGACCTGGCCGAGCGGGCGATCCCGGCCGTGCTGCGCGAGGAGGAGCCGACCGACGCGGAGTGTCTGCGCCGGCTGGTCCGGCAGGCCGGCCAGTCGCTGGGGGTGGGCACCCGGGCCGACATCGCCGACTATCACCGGCTCAAGGGCGAGCAGTTCGACGCGGTGGTCGCCGACTCGGGTCTGGTGCCGGTGACGGTCGAGGGCTGGGCCAAGCCGGCCTGGGCGGACCCGGCGGCGCTGGCGACCGCTCCGAAGGGCCGCCACCGCACGACGCTGCTCTCCCCCTTCGACTCGCTGATCTGGGAGCGGGCGCGCACCGAGCGGATCTTCGGCTTCACCCACCGGCTGGAGGCGTACGTCCCCAAGCCCAAGCGGGTGCACGGGTACTTCGCGATGCCGCTGCTGTCGGGCGGCCGGCTGCTGGGCCGGGTCGACCCGGCGCGCGAGGGGAGGACGCTGGTGGCCAGGCAGGTGTCGCTGGACACCGCGAAGGCGGTGGAGCCGATGGCCAGGGCGCTGCGGGAGGCCGCCGAGTGGGTGGGCTGCGACACGGTCCGGGTGGAGCGCGTCGACCGGCCCGAGCTGGCCGGGCCCCTGGTCGCGGCTCTCGGCTGAGCGCGCGCCGGGCGGTCGGCCTCCCGCCCGGCAGCCGCCCGGCGGGAGGTGCCGGGCGGCGGAGCCGCTACCGGATCTCCAGGATCTTCTCCCGCATCGCGTAGACCACGGCCTCCATCCTGGAGTGGAGCTGAAGCTTCTCCAGGATGTTGCGGACGTGGTTCTTCACCGTGTTCTCGGAGATGAACAGCTCTTTGGCGATGTCCCGGTTGTTCATTCCGGTGGCCACCAGCTTGAGCACCTCCAGCTCCCGGTCGGTGAGCCTGGGCGCGGGCACGAGTCTGCGCTCGTCGGTGCGCTGGATCATCGACTTGAATTCGGTGAGGAGCTTGGAGGCCATGGAGGGGCTGATCTGGGACTGCCCGTCGGCGACCGCGCGAATCGCCGTGGCCACCTCGTCGGTGGAGATCTCCTTGAGGAGATAGCCGGTGGCGCCCGCCTTGATCGCGTCGTAGAGATCTGCCTCCTCGTCGCTGATCGTCAGCATGATGATCTTCGCGCTGGGGGCCACCTCCTTGATGGAGGTGCAGGCCTCGATACCGCCGCGCCGGGGCATCCGCACATCCATCAGCACGATGTCCGGGAGCAGGTCGGCGGCCTTGTCCACCGCCTCCGCGCCGTCGCCCGCCTCGCCGACGACCTGGATGTCCTCCTCCTGCGCGAGTACGATCTCCAGCCCGCGCCGGAAGAGCGCGTGGTCGTCCACCACCAGGACCCGGATGGGCTCGGCACGGGAGCCGCCCGTGGTCGCCGCGCCGGCGACCGGGTGTGCGGCGTCGGCCGTGTGGTGGTGCACCGGCCCGAAGCTGTCCGCCATCGTTCCTCCCCCTGAAGGCAGTGACCTGAAAAGGCATATCAGGTTGCCAACGCCTGCGCGTGGAGCACGGGTTGGCCTTGAGCTTCCATGCTTTCATGCCCGGAGGGCGTGACGATGCCTCCGAGGGTCGCACGGTGGTGCCCCCGAGGGCGCACAGGGCGCGTCGGGGGCACCGTTCAACTCCGCTTCTGCCTGCGGGGGAGAGCCGGCGGGATCAGCCGCCGAGCGCCCCTCCGGCGCCGGACGCCGCCTCGGAGCCGGCCAGCGGGTCGGTCTCCAAATGGATGACGCCGTAGTCGTAGGCGTGCCGCCGGTAGACGACACTGGGCCGCTTCGTCTCGGAATCGACGAAGAGGTAGAAGTCGTGCCCGACCAGCTCCATTTCATAGAGCGCCTGGTCGAGCGTCATCGCGGCGGCGGCATGGACTTTCTCCCGGACCACCAGCGGACCTTCGCCCTGTACTTCGAGCGGTCCGATCCTGGTGGTGGGAATGGTCTCGGCCCGTTCTTCCGACGCGGTACGGCCGTTGGCGTCCAACTCCGCGATTCCGGGCACCACATCGGGCACCTCGGCCGCCGAGAGCCGGCCATTGCCACGGCGGGTGTAGCGCTTGTCGTGCTGCTTGCGCAGCCTTGCCTCCAGCTTGCCGGTGGCGAGGTCAAGCGCTGCGTACGGGTCGCCGGCCGCGGCCTCCGCCCGGATCACCGGGCCCCTGGAGTGGAGTGTGATCTCCACGCGGTCGGAACGGTCGGCCTGCCGCGGGTTGTGTTCCTTGGACACTTCAACGTCCAGGCTGATCACCTTGGCGTCGAGCTTCTGGATCTTGTCCAGCTTCAGCTTCTCGGCCACGTGCTTGCGGAACCGCTCGGGCACCTCGGTCTTGCGGCCCTTGACGACGATGTCCACGCAGAACTCCGTTCCCGGATTGCTCCGCCCGCCCTCGGGCTGCGGAGCGTCTCCCTCTTGCACCAGACCCCGGTGAATGTGCCGAGGTCTCGGACTAGGCGACTTTCACCTCCTCCTCCCCAGCCGACAAGATCCCCACCCCACCAACTTTCGAGGTTTAAAGCCTCAAAATCCCTGGCCGTGAGCACGGCAGTGCATTCGGTGAGGTACAGCATCCTTTTCGTGGATCCTCACAACCGAACATAGCTCGATCGGGCGGATATCGGCACCCGCTACCAGCATCTACCTCCGTTCAGAGCATTTTCTGCTCTTACTTGCTGCAACGTTGCACCTTCCCCGTCGGTTCCGATTTATTTCACGCGGATCCGATTTATCTCACGGGGCGGGGAGGGCGCGGCGACGACCGCGGCGGTCATCCGCGCGAGCCCGGGAACCTTCCCTCCGCCGGCCGCCCGCAGCGCCCGGGCGGCCTCGGCCAGTGAGGCGCCGGTCGTCATCAGATCGTCCACCAGGACCGTTCTGCCGCCTGCCAGCAGCCGCCCGGCACCCGCCACGGCCTCCAGGGCGCCTGCGAGGTTCTCCACCCGCTCCCGGGCCGTCAGGCCCGCCTGGTCGACGACCTCCCGGCGCTGCCTCAGCACCGGGAGCACGCGGGCCGGCGTCCCCGCGCGCCGCAGCTCGCGCGCGGCGGCGAAGGCGATCCTGCGCGCCGCGTCGTGCCCCCGCGCCCGGACCGCCCGCCGGGCCGACGGCACGGGCACGAGCAGCAGGGGCGGCAGGGGCGGCACCGGCGACCCAGGCCGCGAGGACGACGAGGACCGCGAGGGCCGGGAGAGCCGCGGGCCGACCGAGCCCGCCCGCACGGCCCCGGCGAGCGCCACTCCCAGGGGCCGGGCCAGCCCCAGCGCACCCCGCTCCTTGTGAGCCAGGAGGACCGCCCGCACCGCGTCCTCGTACAGCGCCGCCGCGTGAACCCCCGGCAGCCCCGGGGGCTCGGGATCGGGTGTCACCCGGCGCGCGGCGAAGCCGTGCAACTCGGCCGCGCACTCCGCGCACAGCGGTGTCGGGGGAACACCGCAGCCCGCGCACACGACCGGCAGCACCAGGCCCGAGATCTCCCGCCACCACGCCCGCATGACCACCACTGTGCCAAGGGCCCACAACCCCCGCCACTCCTGTGGAAAACCCCGGGCTCCCGCCGTCAGCGGGACCCGGGGTTTTCCACAGGAGTGGCGTCGCGAGCGACCGGTCAGCCAGGGTAGACGGGCGAGGACCCCTTGGTGACCACCGTCTGCCAGTTCGCCCCGGCGGGCAGCCGCACGATTCCGTCACCGCCGGAGTGGGCCACCAGCGGAAGACTCTCGTCGTCGGACGCGGCGACCGCCTTGACACTGTTGAGCCCCTGGAGCACGGCGGCGGGCGAGCTGGAGCCGTCGGTCTGGATGTAGCGCACCTGCTGCACCCCGCCCGACTCCTTGCCGACCACCACGAGACGGCTGGGACCCGCCCACGACACCGCGGTCACCGTCTCCATCTGGGGAGCGGCCGGGCGCAGCTCCGCGATGGTCACCACCGGGTCGTCCTTGGGCCCCTCGCGCTCCACCCGTCCGATCTTCAGCGCGGTCCTGCCCTTCTCGGTCAGGAGCAGCGCGATCCGGGTGCCGTCGGCCGACACCCTCAGCGACTCGATCCGCGCGCCGCCGAGCCCCTGGGCGAACCCGACCTCCGTGGCCGGGCCCGCGCCGTCCTCGAAGCGCATGAGCGCCGTACGCGCCGGGTCCCGGTCGGCGATCCACAGATCGCCGCGCCCGTCCCAGCTGGGCGCGGAGAGACGGTTCTGCGGAGCCACGCCCCGGCTCCGCAGAACCATGGCGGGCACCGCGCCCTCGGAGCTGATCGAGGAGACGTGCAGCTGCCGGTGGTCCTCGGAGACCGCGGCGGCGGTGCTCTCGTCCCGGGCCACCGCGACCTGGCTCATCCGGTGCCGGCCGTCGCCGAAGGGCCCGAGCACATGCTCCGGCTTGTCCTCGGCCTCGTCCGGCAACACGGCCAGCTGGCCCTTCTCGTCCACGAAGTACTGATTGCCGGCCCTGGTCGAGGAGTGGTCCGGCGCGTACCCCTCCTCCTGGCCGCTGGGCAGCGCGCACAGCGAGGTGCCGTTCGAACGCTCCAGCTCCACCTCGTCGACCCGGGCCGACGACAGATCCTTCAGGGTGAAGAGGATCTGCGCCGCCATCCTGTTGCACTGGGTCCGCTCCATGCCCGACGCCTTCTCGTTGAGCGGCACCTTCAGGGTGTTGCGGTCGTCGAACGTCAGCGAGGTGACGCCCTTCTTCAGCGCCGTGCCCGGCGGGAAGGGCGATTCGACCACCGGTTCCAGCCAGCTCGTCGGCCCGTCCAGCAGCGCCTTGACCGACTGGGTCACCGGGTCCATCCGGGTGACGGGATCCGTCCGCTGCCGTATGAAGATCGGATCGGCCACGACCGTGGGACGCCCGTCGGCGAAGTAGTACTTATTGACCGCCCGGTAGTTGCGCTGGAAGTCGGAGGCCCCGAGCACCAGGCCGGGCGGCAGATTGTCGATACGCCACTCCCTGCCCTCGGCACCGCTCAGCTGGGACAGATGAATGGTCTTGCGGTACTCGGTGGGCGAGATCGCCTGATACGCGTGCTCGGCGTCGACGGTGGCGATCTGCTGGCCGAGCAGCGGATAGTCCACGCCCGGATTGTCCCGCCCGCCCGGCGTCTGCACCCCCGGATCCGGGGCGGCGGCCAGCACCGTCGTACCGGCCTCCGGCCGCCACTTCTTCGACATCTCGGGCGTCAGATAGGTACGCGCCGTCGCGAAATTGGCGTCGTCACTGGTCATCGCCTCAAGGAAACCGGTGACCACCTCGTCGGGCGTCGCCCCCTTGCGCGGAGGCACCGCCTCCACCCGCACCTGCGAGTCCGCGCGGGGAGACGCCTTGACCGCCCGCACATCACCGCTGGTGGGCATCGAGGCACAGCCCGCCAGCAGCAGCCCGCTGCCACCGAGCAGCGCGCCGAGGCGCAGCCCGCCCCGGTGGTCCCGACGACTACGACGGAGATCAGCGCCCACGAGTCCTGTCCTCCCGGTCCGGCGATGTCTGTACGGCAGGCCCGTCCGCCCGCTCGGCCCCCCGCGCCACCACCCGGGCGCCACTGCCCGGCAGCGCCGCCGGGTCCACACCCGACGGGCACGCCGCCGGCGGCGCGGGCAGCGTCGACCTGGCCGACACCTGCTGAGCGGGTACGGAGGTCAGCAGCTGCCCACTGCTCTTCGGCTCGCCGACCGCGGCGCGCTCCCGGTTCTGCCGCGAGTCCTCGGGCTCCAGCGGTATCGGCGAGCCCCGCAGCGGCTCGTCCGCCGTACGCGGCAGCGTCAGCCGGAACTGCGAGCCGCCACCGGGCTCACCCCACGCCTGGAGCCAGCCGCCGTGCAGCCTGGCGTCCTCGACGGCGATCGAGAGCCCGAGCCCGGTACCACCGGTGGTACGCGCCCGAGCCGGGTCGGCCCGCCAGAAGCGATTGAACACCCGCGTCGCCTCGCCCGGCTTCAGACCCACGCCGTAGTCCCGCACGGCCACCGCGACAGCACCGCCCGCGACCGCCATCCGGACCACCACGTCCCGTCCCTCACCGTGCTCGACGGCGTTGACGACCAGATTCCGCAGAACGCGCTCGACCCGGCGGGCATCGGCCTCCGCGACCACGGGCTGCTCGTCGCCGACCACCCGCACCCGGCTGCCCTTCCGCTCGGCCAGCGGCTCCGCACCGCCGATCACCCGGCGTACGACCTCGCGCAGATCTATCGGCTCGGCCTCCAGCGCGGCGGCTCCCGCGTCGAAGCGGCTGATCTCCAGCAGATCGGAGAGCAGCGACTCAAAACGGTCGAGCTGATCCCCGAGCAGCTCGGCGGAGCGCGCGGTGATCGGATCGAAGTCCTTACGGGCCTCATGGATGACATCGGCCGCCATCCGGACCGTCGTCAGCGGGGTGCGCAGCTCGTGCGAGACGTCCGAGACGAACCGCCGCTGCATCCGCGACAACTCCTCCAGCTGCTGAATCTTCAGCTGAAGGTTCTGGGCCATCTTGTTGAAGGCCTCACCCAGGCGGGCGATGTCGTCCTCGCCGGTGACCTTCATCCGCTCCTGGAGACGCCCCGCCGAGAGCCGCTCCGCGATCCCGGCCGCCATCCGCACCGGCGTCACGATCTGCCGCACCACCAGCCAGGCGATCGCGCCCAGCAGCACGACCACGAACAGCCCCGCCGTGGCGAGCGTTGTCCTGACCAGGTTGAGCGACTCCTCCTCCTGCGCCAGCGGGAAGAGGTAGTACAGCTCGTACGGCTCACCGTCGGCGTCATTGAGCCGGGTGCCGACCACCAGGCCCGGCTCCGGCTCGTGCTCGTCGTTCTTGTACATGATCTGGATGTACGTCTCGTACGTCCCGGTCCCCTGGCCCACGGAGGTCCGCAGCGCCTCGGGAATGGACGCGATGTCGACACCGCCGGAGGTCCGCGGACCCCGGCTGGCGCCCGCGCCCTCGGACTCGGCGCTCAGCGCCACCACGTTGAACGCGCCCTGCCCACCGCTGGCGAGCTGTTCCACCAGATCGGAGCGCCAGGAACTGGACGCGGTCCGTCCGTCGTCCGTGCCCCGGCCGTCCTGCCCACCGGGGTCGACCGGCTCATTGGCCCGCTCCCGGGCCACCGAGAACCCGCCGGCCGCCTGACTCTGCGCGGCTTTCGCCTTCGCCTCGAGCAGACCGTTGCGCACCTGCCCGATGACGACGAAACCGAGCAGAACCACCACGCCGAGTGACATCAGCAGCGTGGTCACCACAATCCTGAGCTGGATGTTCCGCCGCCACAGCCGGATCGCCGGCAGCAGCGGACGCCGAATCCAGCGCATGGCGAACCTGACCATCAGACGTCCGGCCTCGCCGGACCCGCCCGGTCGTCCGCCACGCGGCGGACGACCGAAACGCGACGGCCCACGACCCGGACCGGCAGCCCGCCCCCCACGGACTCCCGGGTCCCCGGGCTCCGGAGCAACGCTGCCCTGACGCATATCAGCTCGGCCCGGCCTTGTAACCGACACCACGGACGGTCACCACGATCTCCGGACGCTCCGGATCCTTCTCCACCTTGGACCGCAGCCGCTGCACATGAACATTCACCAGCCGGGTGTCGGCGGCATGGCGGTACCCCCAGACCTGCTCCAGAAGCACCTCGCGGGTGAACACCTGCCACGGCTTGCGCGCCAGGGCCACCAGCAGATCGAACTCCAGCGGGGTCAGCGCGATGGACTGACCCTCGCGCTTGACCGAATGCCCAGCCACGTCAATGACCAGGTCCCCGATCGCCAGCTGCTCCGGCGCCGGCTCCTCGGACCTCCTCAATCGCGCCCTGATACGGGCGACCAGTTCCTTCGGTTTGAACGGCTTGACGATGTAGTCGTCGGCGCCGGACTCCAGCCCGACCACCACATCGACGGTGTCGCTCTTGGCCGTGAGCATCACGATCGGCACCCCGGACTCGGCGCGGATCAGCCTGCACACCTCGATGCCGTCCCGTCCGGGCAGCATGAGATCCAGCAGCACCAGATCCGGCTTGGCCTCACGGAAAGCAGCAAGTGCCTTGTCACCGTCCGCTACGAACGACGGCTCGAAACCTTCACCACGCAGCACAATCCCGAGCATCTCGGCCAGTGCGGTGTCGTCGTCGACGACAAGGACTCGTCCCTTCATAATCGACATCATCCCATTAGCTAATCGTGACCTGGCGTGACCTGGCACACAGAGCCGCTATTCCGCCCCCGGTGACCGGGGACAAGACCCCCTCCTCGGTCACGATCGCGGTCACCAGTTCCGGTGGTGTGACATCGAAGGCGGGGTTGTACGCCCGAGTCCCCGGCGGCGCGACCACGAGCCCCCCGCCGACCCCCGGCGGCTCCGTCACCTCGCGTCCGGGCCGCTGCTCCACCACGATCGACGCCCCGTCCGCGGTGCCCGGGTCGATCGTCGTCGTGGGCGCGACCACGACGAACGGCACCCGGTGATACTTGGCCAGCACCGCCAGCGGGTAGCTGCCCACCTTGTTCGCCACGGAACCGTCGGCGGCGATCCGGTCGGCCCCGATCAGCACCGCGTCCACCTCCCCCGCCGTGAAGAGCGACCCCGCCGCGTTGTCGGTGAGCAGGGTGTACGGCAGACCGTTGCGAGCCGCCTCGTAGGCGGTCAGCCGGGCCCCCTGCAACAGCGGCCTCGTCTCGTCCACCCACAGCCCGCGCAGCCTGCCCGCACGGTGCGCGGCGAGCGCCACCGCGAACGCCGTCCCCTCGCCGCCCGACACCAGGGCCCCGGTATTGCAGTGCGTGAGGATCCGGTGACCGCCGCCGCCCGGAAGCAGCTCATCCAGCAGAGCGAGTCCGTGCCCGGCCATCGCCGAGCTGGCCTCGGCATCCCTCCGGTGCAGCTCCCGCGCGGCCGTCAGCGCCGCACCGGCGGCCCGCTCGGCCCCCTTCCCCGCCGCCGCCCGCCAGGCATCGGCCGCCAGCCGCACCCCGTACGCCAAATTCACCGCCGTGGGGCGCGAGCGCTCCAACAGCACCGCCGCCTCCTCCACGTCCCTCCCCCGCGCCGCCGCGAGAGCGACCCCATAGGCCCCCGCGATGCCCAGCAACGGCGCACCCCGCACGGCCAGCGTCTGAATCGCCCGCACCAGCGCGGGCACATCCGCACAGACCAGCCGGACCTCCTCGGCGGGCAGTCGCGTCTGGTCGAGCAAGGTCAGCACCGGCCCGCCGGGAGACTCCTCCCAGCGGATCACCGGCGTCCTGAACGGCTCGTCACGTGCCTCGTCGTGCGCGTACTGATCAGCCATCCGCTCAGTCTGCCCGCTGAGCCACCCACAATGAAGGCACGAACGAGATACGGGGGCCCGCCCACCGGCAGGCCCCGCGTGGCACGATGGGCTGCCGGCCTGCCGAACTGACACACGGACGGCCCCGCGCACTCGTCGGTTCGCCGAACCGAATCCCCAACCAATCCATGAGGTGGACGACTGTGAACGACACTCCGGGCTGGGCTTCGCCCGGATCCGCTCACTCCGAAGGCCAGAACGCGGACGTGCCACGGCCCGCCGAGCCCTCCGACGCGACCGGCCCCTCCACGAAGTGGTCCAGCAACCAACCGCCGCCGAGCCAGTGGTCCCCGCCGTCCGGCCAGGGCCAGTACGGGCCTCCCCCACCCCAGCCCAACCCGGGCTGGGGCGGCGGCGGTCGGCCCTACAACAGCTGGCAGCACCCCCCGGCCGCCAAGCCGGGCGTCATCCCGCTGCGCCCCCTCGGCATGGGCGAGATCTTCGACGGCGCGGTCTCCACACTGCGCCGCCACTGGCGCACCGTGCTCACCATCACGGTCACCATCTCCGTGATCGCCCAGATCGCCAACACCCTGACGAGCCTTTACCTGACGCCCGATCCGGTACGGGTCGACGCCAAGCCGGGTTCCGCCGAAGCACTGCGCCAGAGCGTCGAATACCTCCAGGCCAGCCTTCTGGAGCTGGTGCCGACGATGATCATCACCATGATCGTGACGCTGTTCACCACGGCGCTGCTGACCATCGTCATGAGCCGCTCGGTACTGGGCCGTCCGGTCACCCTCGCGGAGGCCTGGCGCGAGGCCCGGCCGAGGCTGCCCCAACTGCTGGGGTTCATCGCGCTGATGCCGGCCATCGCCCTGGCCGTGACCGTGGTCGGTCTGCTCCCCGGCATGCTGGTGGGCGGCACGGCCGGCCGGACTCTCCTCGCTTTCGGAACGATCGCGGCCATAGCCGTCGTCATCTGGCTGTACATCCGGTTCGTCCTCGCATCGCCCGCTCTGATGCTGGAGCGTCAGGGCGTCATCGCCTCACTGCGCCGCTCGGCCAAGCTCGTTCAGGGCGCCTGGTGGCGGATCTTCGGCATCATCCTGCTGACCCTGGTCATCACGCTCCTCGTCACGCTGGTCATCGCCGTACCGTTCACGGTGATCGGTTTCATCGCGGACGGCAGCGGCATCGGCGACCTCATGGCCGGCCGCACCCCCGATTTCGGCTGGCAGTTCCTGACCATCACCGGCATCGGCGGGGTCATCGCCGCCGCCATCACCTCCCCCGTCTCCGCGGGCGTGACCGTTCTCCTCTACATCGATCAGCGCATCCGGCGCGAAGCGCTCGACCTCGAACTCGCCCGCGCCGCCGGCCTCCCCGGCTACGGCACCGAGCCCCCCTCCGGTGCCCCGGCCAACTGACCGGCCTCACCACCAGGGTTACCAAGGCCCGGTCACCAACCCGCGACAGCGGGCCCGGTGACCGGGCCTTCGCGTTACCCCCTCAGGTCCCTCCCAGCGGGAGAGAAGACGGGAGAGAGCAGTGCGGTGTCCCGCCGTACAACAGACGCTGTCCGTGCACCTGTAGGCCTGTACGAGGGAGAGGAGAACCACGCCGGGGCCGTGTCCCGGCTCCGGCGGTCCGTACCCAGGGTCCGTGGGTCCGTGGGTCCGTATCGAGAGTCCGTTACCCAGAAAGGAGAAAAGGTCTTGAACGCAAAAATGCCTCAGTCCCCGGACACAATGTGTCCGGGGACTGAGGCTAAAAATTGTTCGGCGGCGTCCTACTCTCCCACAGGGTCCCCCCTGCAGTACCATCGGCGCTGAAAGGCTTAGCTTCCGGGTTCGAAATGTAACCGGGCGTTTCCCTAACGCTATGACCACCGAAACACTATGAAACAAACAAACACAACCCAACCGGCCAAAGACAGGGTTGTTCGTGGTTTCAGAACCAACACAGTGGACGCGAGCAACTGAGGACAAGCCCTCGGCCTATTAGTACCGGTCACCTCCACACCTCACGGTGCTTCCAGATCCGGCCTATCAACCCAGTCGTCTACTGGGAGCCTTAACCCCTCAA